>JAZQQH010000086.1:0-78669 GCA_045628985.1 Bacteroidales bacterium
AGATTTCAAAGATCGTGCCTAGGTTTTACACTTTTTAAGCAGAAAGAGCATAAAAGCCTATAGGTATTGGTTTAACAATCATTATTTCGAAGTTATTTCCTGCTCCCAGCTGCTTCTGGGGGTGTGGGAAACTTCAGTTAGGAAAAGATGCTGCAATAGTATTGCTCGCAGAGGTGGAAATGTTGCGAGGTAATAAAGCACAAGCAAATAGAGTTCTTCAAAAAATGACTACTAGTTCAACAATCTTTGAATTGAATTTGAACAATGTAAGCAATGAATACATCTTTTGGGGGTATCGCAATCAAATGCTAGGCAATAGAATGAGTGTTTGTATTTTTTCCTCTTTAATGGTAGATCTTTTACAACAGGAAAACGATGGTAGTACGGAACCTCTTGTCGATTCATGGGATGAATATTGTTCAAATTGTCATTTCGTATATGGTTATTGGGCAGCATTGAAAAGGCTCGGAGAGGCTGAGAAGGTCGCAAATATTCCATCCTACATGCTGCTTATGCCAATACCTTTTGATGAAATTCTTTTGACCCCTGGCCTTACTCAAAACCCGGGATGGGGAACAAGATGAAAAGGATATTTGTTCGGGTCTTGCGAATTGGTAATTTATGAAATGCGCAGATTCTTGAAATGTCAAAGTATAAATGTATAGATGAATCCGTGGCAAGTTGTGGCAAGTCTCCACTAACTTGCCATGCTTTTTATTCTTCGATAATCAGCTTGTTATGAGGACGGCGTGGCAAGTGGCAAGTTTTTCGAAAAAAAGGCAAGAAAATGTTTTAAGACATATCATCTGCAAAAAGTCTTTCATTTATTTGGAGATGTAGAGAAATGTGCGTATCTTTGTCGCGCAAAACTAAAACTATATGGCAGACAATTCTGTTAAGTACGAAGAAATAGAAGAGACTTCAGCATCAGTGCATGACGATACGGAGCTCGCATACGTTACTCGCTCAAGGTTCACTACTTTGGGAGAGAAGGTAAGTATCGCTGATACACCAGAGTTGCCGCCATATACTATGGAGGAACTCAATGCCCGTATAGATGAGGCGGAGGAGCAGATTGCACGAGGCGAGGTTATCGATGCGGATGAGGCTGATCGTGAAATCGAAAAGATGTTCGCACTATGGGCTTGAAAGTCATTATGACTAAACGCGCTCAAAAAGAACGTGTATTAGTTATTGAGTACATTCAGCAAAACTTTGGAGTTAAGGCGGCTAAAAATTTTTTCTTTGATACTATAGAAAAAAGACACTGGCTAGAAGATTCTCCGACCATTGGACGATTAGAACCTTTACTTGCCGATCGAGTCATACAATATCGATATCTGCACGTCGGTAAACATAACAAGATGATTTATTGCGTCAAAGGCAATACAATCTATATCGTTGATCTCTGGGACATGCGCCGCGAACCTTCTCGCTTAGCTTCCCGAATCAGATCAAAGAAGAAATAGCCTCTATCTCACTTTCTTCGCCTCTTTCTTTACCGCTTTTTTCACCTTCTTGGCTATGACGGCTGCGCCTTGGGGATTAGGGTGGATGCCGTCGGGGAAACATTCTGGCATCTTATCGGTGGCTTTGTAGAGATCGATGAGGTGCCAGTGGTGTTTCTTGGCCATCTGCTTGATAGCAGGGAGTTCGTAATTATAGATGATGCTGTCGCGGATGCTGAACATGAATTTGTACGCTTTGGCAGGCAGGGCAATGATGATGCGAGGGTGAGAGGGAAGAGCTTCAAACTCTTCGGCTATGGCTTCAAGGCTGTTGATCAGACGGTTGGCATCGAGCCAGTTACGTGCTTTGCTGTCGTTGGTGCCTAACTTGATGACGGCAATGTGTGGAGCAAAGGCCTTTGCGTCCTGATACTGCTGGGTGGAGGTCCAAGGTAGGTCACCTTCTTTCTGTGCAGTGGCTCCACTGAGTCCGAAGTTGCCGACTTCATAGTCTTCGCCTAACAACTGCTGCAACTGTGCAGGATAGGAGTCATGTTCGCGATCTTCGATGGCAAAACCGTAAGTGATGCTATTGCCGATACATGCCACACGGATCTTCTGCGCTGAGGCGGTGAAGGTGAGGAAGCAGAGAAGGAGGGTGAGCTTATGGAGATTCATACTTGAGAACATATAATAAACAATATCCACCCCCGTTACAGAGCGTTGTAGTGAGGGTGGATATAAAACTATCAGAGATCGGGTGTTTACTTTTCGAGCAATGAGAGGAAGAAAGCAAACTCGAGAGCGCGGAGCTCCAAGCGACGGAAGCGGCCAGAAGCGCCACCGTGGCCTGATGCCATGTCGCAGCGGAGGAGGAGCTTGTTCTGGTCGGTCTTGGTGGCACGGAGCTTAGCGACCCACTTGAGTGGCTCCCAGTACTGTACCTGGCTGTCCCAGAAACCGGTGGTGCAGAGGATGTTAGGATAGTTCTGCGCGCTGATGTTATCGTACGGAGAATACGAGAGCATGTAGCGATAGTAATCCTCCTGGCGAGGGTCACCCCACTCGTCCCACTCGAAAGTGGTGAGAGGGATGGTCTCATCGAGCATGGTAGAAACTACGTCGACGAATGGTACGCCTGCGATGATACCCTTATAGAGCTGTGGTTCGAGGTTGATACATGCACCCATGAGGAGTCCACCGGCGCTGCGGCCTGCTGCGAAGAGGCGCTCGTTGGTGGTGAAGTTCTGCTGGATGAGGTAGCGTGCACAGTCGTTGAAGTCGGTGAAGGTATTCATCTTCTTGAAGAGCTTGCCGTCCTCATACCACTGACGACCCATCTCGCCACCGCCACGGATGTGAGCCAGAGCGTAACCGAAGCCACGGTCGAGGAGCGAGAAGTTGTCGGTATTGAAGGTAGGGTCAGATGACGAACCGTATGAACCGTAAGCGTAGATGAAGAAAGGAGCCTGGCCGTTCTGCTCGAAGCCTACTGGGGTGATGATGTCCATTGGAACCTGCGTGCCATCGGTAGCGGTTACCCATACGCGCTGCTCCTGATACTTGCTGGCGTCATAGCCAGGTACTTCCTGCTGCTTGAGGATGGTCTTCTCGCCACTCTCGAGGTCGAGGTCGATGGTCTGCTGAGGGGTGAGCATGCTCTGGTAGCTGTAGCGGAGGGTGTGCGACGCAGGGTCGACGTTCTGGCCGAGACGTGCGGTGAAACATGGCTCATCGAACTCCAGATAGTAATCCTGCTGCTTCTTAACGTTGATGACGTGGAGGGTGAGGAGTCCTTCCTTGCGCTCGTTGGTGATGACGTAATCGCCCATGAGTGTGAAGTCGTCGATCATAACCTCAGGACGGTATGGCAGATAGTCCTTCCAAGCCTTGCCGGCTGCGAGCTCCTTGTCGCTGATGGTCATCAGGCGGTTGTTGATGCAGTTGTTGAGGTTGGTGCGGACGAAGAAGTTGTCGCCGATATGATCCACTGAGTAGCGATGACCCTTGGTGCGAGGCGCGAACTGACGGAGCTGACCGGTAACGTCGGAAGCGTCGATGTAGCGTGTCTCGGTGGTCAAGGTCTGGCTGCTACCTGCGAGAATGTACTTATCGTCGACGGTCTTGCTGATGTGTACAGCAAAGGTCTCGTCGGTCTCATCCCAGAGGAGTTCGTCCTGGCTCTGTGGCTGGCCGAGGGTGTGACGATAGATGCGGTTGTTGCGGAGGGTTGGCACGTCGCGGCCTACATAATATATATGACGGCTGTCGGCTGCCCAAGCCATGCCACCACCAGTCTCGGTGAGGGTATCAGCGAGCATCTCGCCGGTCTCAAGGCTCTTGAACACGATGGTGTAGATACGGCGGCTCACGAAGTCGGTGCCGAATGCAACGAGCTTGTTGTCTGGACTTACCATCGGTGCATTGACTCCACAGTACTTCTTGCCTTCTGCCAGGACGTTGACGTCGAGAAGGAGCTGCTCCTGGGTCTGACCCTCGGCGGTGCGGACGTAGATTGGATAGTCCTTGCCTGCCTCATAACGGGTGGTGTAGGTGTAACCTCCCTTGCTGTAAGGTACGCTCACGTCATCTGGAGCCAGGCGGCTGGTGAGCTCAGCATAGAGCTGGTCCTGCAGCGACTTGAGAGGAGCGAAGTAGTGATCAGAGTATGCATTCTCCTCAGCGATGTAATCAATCACATCCTTGGTCTGCTGATCAGGATTGGCCTGACTGTTCTTCTGATCGTCGCTCAGACGCATCCAGAAATAAGGGTCGAGTCGCTGATTGCCAAACTCTTCGAGCGTGAAAGGAACCTGCTTAGCCACTGGTGGCTGTGGTTCCTGTGTGCTGCAGGCCGTCAGGGCGAGGGCTGCGAGGGGGAGGAGATAAAGTTTCATAATTGTAAGGGTTGTAAAGGGGAGTGAAAGGGGAGTGAAAAGGGAGTGAAAGGGACGATAGTATGGGTCTCTCGAGAATCGGACTGCTGATAGTAACGTCCTTATCACTCCCTTATCACTTCTTTTTCACTTCCCTTAATTACTTTTATTGAATAAATCCGGGTTCTGGCAAGTGCATACCTGCCATGATGAGATGCTTCTCCTGAGCGTACTTGATGAGGCGCTCACGGCTCTCTGCAGCCTTGGCCTTGTCCTGGTCGTAGTTGCCGCTGTACTGAGGATTCTCGAGCTGGAGCGCTGCACCGTGCATCAGGTCGCCGATGATGAGGAGTTCAGCTTTCTCGAAAGCGGTATGACCAGGGGTATGGCCTGCAGCGTCAAGTGCAACGATACCGTGTGGCAGAGCGTCGCCATAGTTGAAGAGATGCAGATGCTCCTTGTAAGCGCCGAGAGCTGCACTTGCCTGAGGATTCTCTGCATTGGCATTGTATTCGAGCTCGTTGGTATAGACCTCAGCGTTAGGGAAGACTGGCTTGCCTTCGAGCGCCATACCACCGATGTGGTCACCGTGGTAGTGGGTGATGTAGAGCTCGCTGATGCTGTCTGGAGTAAGTCCGAGCGAAGCCAAACCGTTGAGCAACTGGCCGCCTTTGTCGGCACCAAGGCCAGTGTCGAAGAGGATCCATGCGCCGTCGGCCTTCATTACAAATGTACTCATTGAAGCAGGGACACCTTCTTGCAATCCAAGTGCTTCGAAGAGCGAATCAGGAGCCTCAGGGAAGAGGTCGCGAGGCATCTTACGCTCACCAGCATTGTCCTTGATCCAGGTGACTTCTGTACCGTCGCTCAGGGTGGCTACATTGCCATTGAGAGAGGCTTGTGGAGTGGTTTCTTCGGCTGGCTGAGCAGCCTTCTGAGAGCAACTTGTCAGCGCGATGCTGCCAAAGAGAAGAGAAAATAATACTTTTTTCATTGTCTTATAGAGTGAATTTTTGCTGCAAATATAGTCTATTTTTTTGTATATAGCAAAAATAACCTGATTTTCTCTTGCTTTTTTTATGGAAAAAACATAACTTTGCACCCAATTAGAAAAAACATAAAACAAAATATCGCCCCATTATGCGAAAGTATCTTTTACTTATTCTGACTTTTGTTGCTACTTGCAATGTCTTTGCTCAGCGTCCTGCGGCTCCGGAGATTTACGGCCCTAAGCTGAAGCAGTTCTATCAGGATGCTGATAGCCTGACCACACTCCACAAGGCTCAGAAACCGGTCATCGGTGTGAGTGTGTCGAACACTATGAAGGGAACCTGTACACGCTCCATCGAGCTGGCTGGTGGTATCCCTTTCATCATTCCTGAGACCAAGGATGTCACGCTCATCGAGGAAACACTCTCTATGCTTGACGGTTTGATCATGTCGGGCGGAGAGGACATCAATCCTGCATTTTATGGCGAAGAGCCAACCGAGAAGTGCGGTAAGAGCAATGACGCTCGTGACGAATATGAGTTGCTCCTCGTCAAGAAGGCGATGGATCGTAACATCCCAATCCTCGGTATCTGCCGCGGCCTGCAGCTGATCAATGTGGCAATGGGAGGCAAGCTCTATCAGGACCTCCCGACCGAGAAGCCATCGGACGTGAAGCATGCGGTTTTTGAGACCCGAGGTGAACCTGTGCATGAGATTGGTATTGAGCCAGGTTCGGTACTTGCTTCGATGCTCGATGTAGAGAAATTTGCAGTCAACAGCAAGCATCATCAGGGTATTAAGACGCTCGCTCCTGAGCTCAAGATCACAGCATGGAGCCTTCCTGACAGTGTGCCAGAGGCCATCGAGGCTTATCCGATCCGTGCCATCATGGGCGTGCAGTTCCATCCAGAGATCAACGCTTCGGAGGGAGACGAGGCTTGCCTCCATATCTTCGAGCACCTCGTGGCACAGGCTTCGATCTTTGCTGAGGCCAAGGACATTCACAGTCGCATCTATTCTATCGATACTCATTGCGACACTCCGATGGCCTTCTCTCGCGGAGGTACTGTCGGTGCTCGTAACCGTCAGCAGGTAAGTATCCCTAAGATGACCGAAGGCTTCCTCGATGCACAGTTCCTCGCTGCTTTCCTCTCACAGAAGGAACTTGATGACGCTTCGATGAAGGCGGCTGTCGAGAAGTGCCAGAGTATCATTGACGATATATATAATGATGTGGCCAAGTATCCTGAGTTCTGTGGCATTGCCCGCACGGAGGAGGAGGCTGTCCGTCTCAAGTCTGAGGGCAAGAAGGCCTTCTTTATCGGCATTGAGAATGGCTATGGCATTGGCAATGACCTTAGTAATATCAAAAAATACTACGATCAGGGTGTCAACTATATGACCCTCTGCCATAGCTCTGACAATGCTATCTGCAACAGTTCTACCCGCACTGCCGACGAGAATAAGGGTCTCACCGAGTTCGGCCGTAAGGTGGTCAAGGAGATGAACAAGGTGGGTATGGTCATTGACCTCAGTCACGCCAGCATGGGTACTTTCTGGGATGTGATGAAGTTGAGCAAGATGCCTGTCGTCTGCACTCATAGCGGAGCTAAGGACCTCTTCTTCCACGACCGTAACCTCAATGACGATCAGCTCCGCGCCCTTGCTAAGAACGGTGGCGTCATCCAGATCTGCATCTTTGCCAGCTACATGAGTCCTGATCGCACCAAGACCAGCATTGACGACGTGGTGGCACACATCGACCATTGCGTCAAGGTGGCTGGCATTGACCATGTTGGTATTGGCAGTGACTTCGATGGTGGTGGCGGCGTCCTCGGTTGCAAAGGTAGCAACGATATGATCCGTATCACTGTCAAGCTTCTCGAGAAAGGTTATACTGAGGAACAGCTCCGAAAGATCTGGGCCGGCAACTTCTTCCGCGTGCTCAATACCTGTCGTGCAGCGGGTAAGTAATGACAGAAAATGACCATAATGTAGAGTAATATGCTTTTACTCGTCAAAGAATGTGTTTTTTTTCGCGTTTATTTTGTTATCTCGCATTTTATCTTTACATTTGTGCCGAAATAGATTCGATATTTCAAAAGAGTATTTATTTAATTCATAACTGATATGATTTCAATGATTGGTTTGGGCGCTTTGGTGCTGTTGGCACTGATCGTCATAGGAATGTACATTAAGTACAACAACGAGGAGGTGGCTCTGCGCAAGGAAGCCGAGGCCCAGAAGGGTAAGGTGGAGACGGTGCATGATACTATGTGGAAAGTCATCAAGCAGAAGGCTGGTGTGACCGAGGAGTATCGCGACACCTTCGAGAAGGTTTTCCCTGAGATCATCTCTGGCCGTTATTCACAGGGTGACGGTTCGACTATGAAGTGGATTCAGGAGAGCAATCCTGAGTTCGATACTTCGCTCTACAAGGACTTGATGCAGGCCATCGAGGTGCAGCGTATGTACTTCAACCAGGCTCAGACTCGTATGCTCGACATTATTCGTCAGCGTGAGACGTTGCTTGAATTTATCCCTGCCAAGTTCTTCATTTCTAACAAGTCAAAGATCGACTATACCATCATCAGCAGCACCAACACCAAGACCGTGGTGCAGACCGGTATTGATGATGACGTAGACCTCTTTAAGAAGAAGGATTGATGCACTGGCTGGCCTATCTCTTTCCGTTGCTCCTGATGGGGGGACTCTATGTCTATGATCCTTCTCAGGTGCTCCGCATGGACTGGACAGAGATCCTCGTCATCGTAGGCGTGGCTGAGGCGATAGTGGGTGGTGTCCATGCATTGGTAAGATACTTAGGCAAGGATATCGAGTTCCTGAGTGGCTATGTGATCACGGCCAAGCATTATAACGCCTGGACGGAGCGCGTCGTCTATTATGTCACCGTTTCGGACGGCAAGGGCAAGACGCGTCAGGAGCAGCGAGTTCGCTATGACCATCACCCTGAGACCTGGGAGTGGGTGCTCAATACGGGCCATACTTCAGCCATCTCGGAATATATGTTCCAGGCTCTTGTCAGCCGATGGGGCGGACGTACCTATTACTTCCCGACCTATCATCCGAATTGTGTGGCGGGAGGCGGTGGCAATGCTGTCGATTGGGACAATGTGACGGAGCATGTCGAGACGGAGACTTATGAGCAACGCTATTCCAATCCGCTTGACCACTCTAACTCCATCTTCCGCTATGAAGAGATCACTCCCGAGCAGGCGCGAGAGAAGGGTCTTTATGACTATCCGGCCATTCAGAACATGAAGCAGGAACCTATTCAGGGCCTGGGTATTGCCAATGATGCCGAGCAGCGAGCTTTTCAGTTGCTTAATGCCATGCTTGGCAAGTCGCATCAGGTACATTTCTTCGTCCTGATCTATGAGGCTGCCAAGGGTATGACGATAGGAGAGGAACAGCGAGCCTACTGGCATGGCGGCAACAAGAATGAGTTCACAATCTGTTTGGGAGTTGAACAGACCGACGGAGGAACCTTGCTTCGCTGGTGCAATGCATTCAGCTGGATGGATGAACCGGTGATGGAACTCGCCTTAGAAAGTTGGGCTCGCGATCAGGAGGGCAAACCCCTGAATCTGATAGCACTGGCTGACTGGCTCAGCGACAATGTAGGACTCTGGAAACGCAAGGAGTGGAAAGACTTTGCCTATTTGCCTGACCCGATGCGCTGGTGGCAGTTACTTTCGATCTTCACTGCTGCAATAGTTGCCTGTGTGGGTCTCTGCTACTACATCTATTCCTATTAATTCGCGTTTATTGTATCACATTTATATACCTATTTTAATATGGCTTACACCGAAAAAAGAACCATCAGCTATGGTTCACGTGTCAAGAGTTCGTTTGGAGGCATTGGCACGGGCTTTATCTTGCTAATTGCTGCCACCGTATTGCTGTGGTGGAATGAAGGTCGTGCAGTAAAGACTGCCAAGATGCTCAATGAAGCAGAAGGCGTGGCTGTGCACATGCCCGACGTTAATGTTTATGATGCCGAGTATGAAGGAAAGTTGATCCATGCCAATGGTACGGTCATCACGCTCGACTCGTTGATCGATACCGATTTCAAGGTAGGTGTGACCGGCATGTTCATGAGCCGTGATGTGGAATATTATCAGTGGGTTGAGTCAGAGTCTTCAAAGACGGAGGATAAGCTCGGCGGCTCACAGGAGATTACGACTACCTATACTTATTCAAAGCAGTGGACTTCTAAACCGGTCAATAGTTCGGAGTTCAAAGATCCTGAGTACAAGAATGTCAACAATGCAGGCGTTCGTATTCAGGCGGAGAACAAGCAGTACGTCGCACAGAATGCTACCATCGGCGCCTATAAGCTCCCTGAGCAGATGATTTCAGGCTTCCCTCGTAGCAGTGCACGTCCATTGATACTCGCCTTGCAGAGCGACTCACTCCGTCAGGTCAGCAACAACGTCATCTATTACGGTAAGAATCCAAGTGCTCCTGAAGTGGGCGATGTGCGTGTAGAGTATAGATACGTACCAGCCAAGAACGTCGTTTCACTCATTGCTAAGGTGCAGGGTGATACCTTCACCCGTTATACGGCCAAGAACGGCAAGTCGTTCAGCTCGATTGTGGCTGGCGAGAAGACGATGGAGGAAATGTTTGAGAGCGAGAAAGCCGGCAATACCATGCTGACTTGGGTGCTCCGTATCCTTGGCTTCATCCTTATTAGCGCTGGTCTTAAGATGGTGTTCGACATTCTCTCTACCTTGCTCAAGGTGTTGCCATTCCTCTCGTCGATTATGTCTTGTGGTGTTGGCCTGATCTGCAACATTATCGCCTTTGCCTGGACACTCATCGTCGTAGCAATTGCTTGGCTGTTCTATCGTCCGATCCTCTCTGTCTGTCTCTTGGCAGTAGTCGGTGCTGTAGTTTATTATTTCGTAACTAAGGGAGAAAAGAAAAAACAAGCAAATGCAGATGTTCAATAAGTTTTTGTCAGTTATTGCGTTTTGTACCGTTGGATTCATGTCGGTGCAGGCGCAGGTGAATGTTGTGTCTGAGGGAACCATCCATCCAACCGTTTACAAACCAGGCGAGGAAGCCTCGCTTTCCATTGATCGCATGCCTGCCTCTTATGAGGAGTTTGTCTCGTTGCAGAATGAGGTGGCACAGACGCCTGAAGGTGCTATCATGATGGAGATTGTGGCCATGGAGATGTTTAATCGTGACCGAGAATTGGGTAAGAAGTGTCTCACTTTGGCCAATACAGAGATCAATGTGAACTTCATGGTGCGTCGCATGTCTGACCTTGCCGTACCTGAGGAGCAGTCAGGCCGTCCTTATCAGCCTGCCATCTTCTTTGCAGGTGCTACCCCAATGAATGGCTACAACCCTACGTCGCCTTATACCATTCAGGTGCGAACCAGCAAGGTGCACAAGTATGAGAAGGTACAGTCGCTCAAGGGCTATCTACTTTATCTGGAGGTCTTCTCTGAGGGTTTCGATACCCAATGGCGTAGCGTGGAGGTCATCAAGCAGAAGGGTAGCGATGTGTATAAAGTATACAACTGTCCAGCGATGGTTACTCGTTGCAAAGAACTCGATTTTGAGTCTCCTCGAGACTATGATGGTCTGAAATAGCTTTTTTTTCCCCTGAAAACACATTTTTTTCGAGGAAATATGTTTTTATTTGAAAAAATAACCTTATATTTGCAGCGTGCTCTTTATGAGTGCAACGCAAATTAATACAATCCCACAAAGTACATTAAATAATATTAACTCTTAAAAAATCTAAGAAAATGGCTTACAGTGTAATTACTATCGAAGGCGTAGGTGAAGTTTATGCGGAGAAGCTTAAGGCTGCTGGCATTAAGACTACAGATGATATCCTTGAGAAGTGTGCTGCTCCTAAGGGTCGTCAGGAAGTAGCAGAGGCCACTGGTATCAGCCCAAAGCTCATCCTTAAGTGGACCAATCACTCAGATCTTATGCGCATTAAGGGCGTTGCTGGTCAATTTGCAGAGTTGCTCGAGGCTGCAGGTGTTGACACCGTTAAGGAGCTCCGTCATCGCGTTCCTGCTAACCTCAAGGCTAAGCTCGACGAGTGCAATGAGGCTAAGAATCTCGTAAACCGTGTACCAAACCTTCCTGAGATTGAGGCAATGGTAGCACAGGCTAAGGAGCTTGAGCCAATTATCAGCTACTAATCTTTTCAGTATAGATTAGATAAAAATAAATAACTCCTGGCAGAATCCTGCTGGGAGTTTCTTAATTCAAGTCATTCTAAGTGCATGAAATGACTTTTGTAAGGAATCAATTATGAATAAGCAACTTTTTGTTTGGATAGGTGCGCTCATCGTGGGTGCCATATTGGGTTATCTTGGCGTTACTTGGCTCAATGAACTCTTTGATTTCGTGGCTACGGTCTATACCCGTTTGTTCCAGTTCGTGGCAGTCCCGACGATTGCTTTAGCGGTAATCACTACGCTATCTACACTGAGTAAGGACTCAGGAAGCATCTTCCGTCGCACACTGGTCTATACATTGCTTACCACCATCGCTTCGGCAGTGGTGGGCCTGTTGCTCTTCATTGCCATTGCTCCTGGTAACCTGCCAGCAGAGGTGGTCAATGCTGGTCAGGTCGATGTTCCCGACAACCTCGAGGCGCTTAGCTACTATGACCATATTCTCAGCGTCATCCCTAACAACATCGTGGCACCTTTTGCTGCGGGCAATGTGCTGAGCATCTTGCTTGTTGCTTTCGCTGTTGGCTTGGCGTTGGCCAAGATGCCGGAGACCGACAACAAGCAGACACTGGTACGAGGAATCTTCGGACTTCAGGAGTTGCTATTTACATTGATTCGCGCGCTTATCTGGGCCTTGCCACTTGGCATTGTGGCCTTTGCTGCACAACTCTCGGCGCAGATAGAGTCTGGCGTCATCGTCGGCTCGTTGGGTAAGTATGTGGCTGTCATCCTGGGTGGCAACTGTGTGCAGTTCTTCATCGTATTACCTCTTTTTCTGTTGGTTCGCGGACTCAATCCTTGGCGCGTCTTCCGTGCCATGACACCAGCTGTGCTGATGGCACTCTTCACCAAGAGTTCAGCGGCAACGCTTCCTGTCACTATGCAGTCGGCCGAAGATCGATTGGGAGCCAAGCGTCACATCTCACGTTTCGTCCTGCCTATCTGTACCACCATCAATATGAATGGCTGTGCCGCCTTCATTCTCGTCACCTCCCTCTTCGTCATGCAGAATGGAGGCACCATCATTGACCTTCCGACCATGCTCCTATGGCTCTGCATCGCCGTCTTCTCTGCCATTGGCAACGCAGGTGTCCCCATGGGATGCTACTTCCTGACCCTCTCTCTGATGGCCGGCCAAGGCGCCCCTATTGGCATCATGGGTATCATCCTCCCTATCTTCACCATCATTGATATGATCGAGACAGCCGAGAATGTCTGGAGTGACTCATGTGTCTGTGCGATGGTCGATAAGGACCTTAGTGGCCGTTCCTCACAATAGCCTTACTCCTAACCCGATAATGTGTCCATGTGATTAGGATCGACACTGCCATCAAGCCAAGACCCGTGGCCACCGTGCCGATCCATCCATAAAGGCTCCACATCGTTCCTGCCAGGAAGGTACCGAAAGAGCCTCCTATGAAATAAGTGACCATATAGATGGTATTCATGCGGCTCGTAGCTTCGGGACACAGTCGCATCGTGGCGCTCTGGTTGCTGAGTTGTATGCACTGCATGCCGATGTCGATGATGACGATACCGGCAATCATTCCAGCATAGGTGTTTTGAAATAGGAACATGATCAACCACGCCAGCACCATAAGCGATGCGCCTAGGCCATTGATTCGCTCCACTCCATAACGAGGAATGTACTTGCCGACATTCGAAGCCGTGAGCGCTCCCGCCACTCCACAGAGAGCGAGCATACCCACCGTGTCACTGTCTGCAAAGAATGGAGCTTCCTTCATCCTGAAAGCCAGACATGCCCAAAGTCCCAGCATCGAACCAAAGGCAAAGGCCGAGCGGATGGAGTAGAGCATCGAGCGAGGATGATCCTTCACAAGCTGTCGGATACTCTTCATCAGAGATCCGAATGTGCCACGGTAGGTTGGCTCCACGTTTGGAAAGATACGTAGGATGATAACGGCAGAGATCGCCATGATGACAGCCGCGATGAGATACATCGAGCGCCATCCCATCAGATGACCGACGTAACCGCTAACGACACGCGAGGCAAGGATACCCACGAGCAATCCTGACAACACGATCCCCACTTTGCGCTCCTTCTGATCTGGCTTGGCATAAAGAGAGACGAAAGGGATAAAGACCTGCGGCGAGACGGAGCAGAAACCGGTGACGAAGGAGGCTCCCAGCAGCATTGCCGTATTGCCAGAAACATAGATGACCAGCAATGCAGCCACCACGGCGAGGAAACTGATCAGGATGGTTCTGCGCCGGTTGTAGAGATCGCCCATCGGGATAATGATGAGCAAGCCAAGAGCATAGCCAACCTGCGTGAACACAGGCATGAGATTCACCTCGAAGGTAGAAAGGCCTGTGTCCTCGCTGATCATATTGAGCAACGGCTGGCAATAGTAGATGTTGGCTACCGAGATGCCAGCCATCACGGCCAATGCCAGGATGAGCGGCATCGGGAGTCCCTGGTTCGGTTTCAGCATAGTTTTATTGAGGGAAGATTATGGCTTTACCTTTTGCCAGATCGTCCACGAGTTTGTCAAGAATTCGGAGGTCTCTCATCCGAGGATCTTCTATTTCCTCCACCTTGATGCCACAGATTCTGCCTTTGATGTTCATTCGTGCTGGATTCTTGGCGGGAGCATGATCGATGAAGTCTCCATACGAAGCATCGCTCTCAAGCAACGTCTCAAGTTCCTCTTTGGAATACCCCAGCAGCCAGCTGGTAACCTCAAAAACCTCATCTCGTGTACGCCCTTTCCTCTCTGCTTTTGCGATTAGAAGAGGAAAGACTTTGGCAAATTTCATTTCAAATACGTCCATAATACAGATTAGTTCTTTTGTTTTCGTAACGCCCTGAGTTTATTTGATGCACTTCAGGTACTCAACCGCCTGCTTGACCGTGCAGCAATGGTGGAAGAAGAGCGAGCGCTTGCCGTTCTTCTCTTCGAGGCGGCAGGTCTTCGGATGTTCACCGCAGTAGTCGAGGACGCCGTCGAAGTGCTTTGAATCATAATAGGTGTCGTCCTGATCGGAAACGAAGAGACAGCGCATCTGTCCACGCTTGATGATGATCTTCTCAAAGCCGATCTGACGGCCAAGCTGGCGCAAGGTGACGACACGGAGGAGTTCCTCGCCCTGGGTAGGGATAGGTCCGAAACGGTCAATCATACGCTGGCGATACGCCTCAATCTCCTGCTCGGTGGTGAGCGCGTCGAGTTCCTGATAAAGTCCGATACGCTCCGAACTCTCAGGTACATAGCTCTCTCCGAAGCCGATGTCAAGGTCGGTGTCGAGTGCACATTCGTCGGTGACGTTCTCGCCATCCTGCAACTCGTTACTGAAGAAGGTGCGGAACTCATGTGTCTTGAGGTCCTTGATGGCCTGCTTGAGGATTTTCTGATAAGTCTCGTAACCGAGTTCGGTGATGAACCCGGATTGCTCGCCGCCGAGGAGGTTGCCCGCACCACGGATGTCGAGGTCCTGCATGGCCAGATGTATTCCAGAGCCGAGGCCGGAGAAGTTCTCGATGGCTTGCAGACGGCGACGTGCATCCTGTGTGAGGAGGCTGTACGATGGAGTGACGAGGTAACAGAACGCTTTGCGGTTGGTACGTCCTACACGGCCACGCAACTGGTGGAGCTCCGAGAGGCCGAAGTTCTGTGCATTCATCACAATCATCGTGTTGGCATTCGGAATGTCGAGGCCGGCTTCGATGATGGTGGTGCAGACGAGTACGTCATATTCGTGGTTGGCGAAGTCGAGAATCAGCTGCTCCACAATCTCTGGTTCCATCTGGCCGTGGCCAAAGGCGACGCGTGCATCGGGGATAAGTTTCTCGATACGTGCCTGGATGTCAACGAGCTGCGAGATGCGGTTGTTGATGACGAAGACCTGACCATTGCGCGAAAGCTCGAAGTTGATAGCCTCTTTGAGGATGGCGTCATCGTCGCGTACCACCTCTGTCTGGATTGGGTAACGGTTGGCCGGAGGGGTGGAGATGATGCTGAGGTCTCGTGCTCCCATGAGGCTGAACTGCAGCGTGCGAGGGATAGGTGTGGCCGTCATGGTTAGCGTGTCGACGTTGACGCGCAGCGCCTTGAGCGCCTCTTTGGTCTTGACGCCGAACTTCTGCTCCTCGTCGATGATCAAAAGACCGAGGTCGGCGAACTGTGTACGCTTGCCGACGAGCTTATGCGTACCGATGATGATGTTGATGTTGCCTTCCTTCAGGTCCTTGAGAATCTGTGTAGTCTGTCGGGAAGAACGAGCTCGTGTGAGGTAGTCGACGCGGACAGGGAAGTCCTTCAGTCGCTCTGAGAATGTGCGGAAATGCTGGTAGGCGAGGACGGTAGTAGGGACGAGGACGGCTACCTGCTTGCAGTCGTTGCAGGCCTTGAGAGCGGCGCGGATGGCCACCTCGGTCTTGCCGAAGCCTACGTCGCCACAGATGAGTCTGTCCATCGGACGGGTACTCTCCATGTCGCGCTTGATGTCAACGGTAGCCTTGAGCTGGTCAGGGGTGTCTTCGAACATGAACGACGCTTCGAGCTCGTGCTGCATCTGGCTGTCAGGGCTGAAGCAGAAGCCTTCTTCCTGCTTGCGGAGAGCGTAGAGGGCGATGAGGTCACGCGCCATGTCCTTCATCTTCTCCTTGGTCTTGTCGCGCAGTTTCTCCCAGTTGCCGCTGCCAAGTTTGCTCAATGAAGGTGGCTCGGCGTCCTTGCCACGGTACTTGCTGAGCTTGTCGAGCTGGTGGATGGAGACGAAGAGCAGGTCGCCATTCTTGTACATCAGCTTGACGACTTCCTGGGTGCGCTGTTCGCCGGTGACAGGATCTGGCTGTCCCATTGGTAGGTCGACGAGGCCTCCGAACTGGCCAATACCATGATCGACGTGCACGATGTAGTCACCGATGTTGAACTCCATCAGTTCCTTGATGCTCAAAGCAATCTTACCCGAACGTGCACGCTCAGACTTGAGGTTGTACTTGTGGAATCGGTCGAAGATCTGGTGGTCAGTGAAGTAGCAGATCTTGGTGTCATCATCGACGAAGCCTGCGTGGATGGCCTTAGGAACGCGGTAGAGCTTATATGACTCGCCACGGTCCTGGAAGATGGCCTCGATACGGTCGAGCTGCTTAGGACTGTCGGACAAGATATAGAGGCGATAGCCCTGCATCAGATAGCGCTGGAAGTCCTGGCTGATGAGGTCAAAGTTTTTGTGCCACTCCGGCTGCGGGGTGGTGTGGAACTCGATGGTAGAGAGTTTCTCCTTAGTATTCTTCGACGATTTTGAAGCCTTGGTTTCAAGCGTACGGTTGCTCAGCTCGATGCGGCTGAACTGCTCGATGACCTCGGCAAACAGCTCCGGAGAGACGAGCTTCTTCATAGCATCCATATCGCCTTCCTCACTGGAGAGGAGCGACTCGCTCAGATCCTGATTGCAGACCTGGCTGACGCGCTCGGCAGTCCATGCAGCGTCCTGGCAGACGAGCAGGGTAGTGGCAGGGGAGAGGTACTCCAGGAGCGAGATACCGTTGACCTCATGCTGTGCAAAATTCGGAGCGATGGTGAGTTCGTCGAGGTTGTCTTTGGAGAGCTGTGTGTCTACCTCGAAGGTGCGGAGCGAGTCAATCTCATTGCCGAAGAAGTCAATACGATAAGGGTACTCGCTGCTGTAGCTGAAGACGTCGAGGATAGAACCACGGAAAGCATATTGACCAGGTTCATAGACATAGTCGACGCGCTGGAAGCCTTCCTGGTTGAGCATGTCCTTAACGTCCTTACTGTCGATGCGCTGGCCACGATGAAGGGTGAGGATGGACTCTTGCACCTCCTCGCTGACGGCCACCTTCTCGGCCAAAGCCTCAGGATGGGTGACGATGATCATACCACAGGCGTCAGAAGCGTCGGCCTCAGCTGTCTGTGGCTGTTGCTCCTGTTGCTTCTCTATCCAACGGTTGATGTTTGAAAGAACCTCAGTGCGGAGAATGGCATTGGCCGAATCGATCTGACCATACTTGATACTACGCTTGTACCCGGAAGGGAAGAAGAAGACAGCGTCCTCGCCTCCTACCTGGCAGAGGTCGTGGTAGAAGTAGCCTGCCTGCTCCTCGTCGTTGAGGATGCAGAGGAAGATACGGTCAACGGCATTCTTGACAGGCGAGAGAAAGGTGGCAGCCGACGAACCAGTGAGGCCCTTGAGCTGGATGGTATTGACACACGGAATGGCTGCGTTTTCGAATGAACGCAGTTTCTTGATGAGAGCATTGAATCTGGGCTTCTGGAGCACCAGGTCTTTTATTTCCATAATATAATTAGAACACTTGTCAGGGCGCTTGTCATGTTGAGCAAAGCGAAACATCTCACACGTAGCATTTTTACGTATGAGATTCTTCGTTACACTCAGAATGACATGCAAAAATACCAAGTTATTTTTTGCATGTAAGCGATTATACTGAGTGCAAAGATAGTCGATTTTGGAATATGCTCCAAATAAATAGAGCGCTTTTTTCGAAATCCGATGTATTTTTGACCAAATAGAAACTCATTTTTTGGCAGTTTGGGGGATTCTGCTTATCTTTGCACCTATAGCGAGCTCCTTTAAACCCTTGGAGCTGGCGGATGTCTAACCAATAAAACAATTCAGATTATGAAATATGCACTTGTAACAGGTGGTAGCCGCGGCATTGGCCGTGCAGTGAGCATCAAGTTGGCTCAGTTGGGCTACCATGTCTTGATCAACTATGTAAACAATACGACTGCTGCAGAGGAGACCCTTCAGGCCATTCGCGAAGCTGGCAGTGACGGTGAGATGCTGAAGTTTGACGTCAGCGATGCTGAGCAGGTAAAGCAGGCGCTTGAGGCTTGGCAGAACGCTCATACCGACAATGATGAGTATATCGAGATCGTAGTCAACAATGCAGGTATCCGTCGTGATAATGTGATGGCGCTCATGCCAGCTCAGGACTGGCTCTCGGTCATCAACACCAACCTGAACTCATTCTTCAATGTGACTCAGCCATTGATCCCACAGATGCAGTTCCACAAGTTCGGCCGTATCATCAACATGGCTTCTGTGAGCGGTATCATGGGTATGCAGGGTCAGACCAATTACTCGGCTGCTAAGGGTGGTATCATCGCTGCTACCAAGGCTCTGGCCAAGGAGGTGGCTCGCAAGAACATCACCGTCAATGCTGTTGCTCCTGGCTTTATCAAGACCGATATGGTAGAGGGTCTCGATGAGGCTACCTTGAAGAAGACCATCCCTGCTAACCGCTTCGGTAAACCTGAGGAGGTGGCTGAGCTCGTGGCCTTCCTCGCTTCTCCACAGGCTGGTTATATCACGGGTAATGTGATTTCGATTAATGGTGGATTATACACTTAAAGAGACCCACCCCCCTTACCCCCTCCCGTTATTAGGGAGGGGGAGTAGAATGTAATGCTATTTGAAACTATTACAGTTTTTTCCAGATGAAGAATTTATTTGCTATTATTGCCATCATGGCCTTAACCTTATGCACCTCTTTCTCAACTTCAGTGTTTGCTCAGGAAGACGTGATGAAGCAGGCGATGGAGGGATATAAGAACTTGACTACTCTCTCGGCTAAGGTGACTAAGACCGTGCATAACGAGATGGTTACTAAGGATGTAGTGACTAAGGGCGACTTCTATTTCAAGAAGCCAGCCAAGATGGTGATTACTACCAATCAGGGTAAGGACAAGCTGCTGACCGATGGCGAGAGCTTCACCATTGTCAATAACGGTAAGGCTAATACTGCCAATGCCAAGGGTAACTCAGCGCTGACTCCATTGGTCAATGCCATCAAAGGTATGACCAGCGGTAATACAGATACCGATCTGAGCGACGTAGCTGACGTGGATATGGAGCGTCAAGGTAACCTGATGATCATGACCATCGTTCCTATCGTCAAGTCGGCTGCTGATAAGCGCAAGCTGATGTTCCAGTCGTTCGTGATTACCGTTGATTCGAAGGCTGGTGAGCTCAAGAGCATCCGTCTCAATGAAAAGGGTAAGAACTACCAGCAGTATGACTTCAGCGACTTCAAGCACGACGTGAAGATTGATGACGCTGTGTTTAAGAAGTAATATGGTAAAACTGGAAGATATTTGCAAAGTACCTGTCAGGTTCAGCGAGATCGATTCGATGCGCAGAGCCTGGCATGGTTCGTATATAAAGTATCTGGAGGATGGCCGAGAGTCTTTCGGTCGTCATTATCCGGGTATCGGTTATGCAGAGATTTCTGCTTCTGGCCTCTATGCGCCTATCGTCGATGTGCATATCAAGTATTACGGTCCTCTCGGACTTAACGATGTGGCGGTGATTCGTACACGCTATGTCTATAAGATGGGTGCACGATTGGATTATAGCTATGAGATCCGTCGCGAGTCAGATAATGCACTCTGTGTCAGGGCAACGACTACACAGCTCTTCATCGACGAGAATGAGCAGCTTATGCTGGAGGAACCTCCGTATTATCTGGAGTGGAAGAAGAAATACGATGTTGAGTCTTGTGACTCAGCAAATGATAAATAATAAATACTAAATAATCCCCACCCTGCTACAATGAGTCATGAATTTTCTGACTTGCTCAATGACAGAATGTTCCGGGTCATTCCATATCACATGGTTGGCTCGGATTTCTTTTTCCTCCTGTGACATCTGACTATTGATGCGATTAAGAATCTGCTCGCGTGTCGCATGATCGCGCTGCATGGCACGTGAGATACGGAGTTCAAGAGGTGCAGAAACTGTCCAGACTTCGTCAGGGACGGAGAGCTTATCGAAACCGGACTCAAAGAGAATGGCGGATTCGAAGAAGAAAGGACGGTAATCTGTAATTTGTAATCTGTAATTCGTAATCTCTTTATACGCCTCGTATTGCTTCCTGAGGTCGCGCTCCACGGCAGGATGCACGCAGGCGTTCATCTTGGCCAGCGCTTCATTATTGCCAAAGATAGAAGCAGATAGATGAGGTTTGTTAAGGCTTCCGTCAGGGAGGTAGGTTGCTTCGCCAAAGAGTTCGACAAGCTGTTGACGGAGCAGCTGGTCGTGTGTCATGACCCACTTGGCACGAGAGTCGCAGTCATAGACTTCATAGCCCATGACGCGCAAGAGCTGAGAGACGACTGACTTGCCGCAGCCGATACCTCCTGTGATGGCTATGAGCTTGTGTGAGTGTGTCATTCGAGGATATATTCCACTTTCTGTGGATAGACCTGGATATTGGTCACCAGGGTAGGTTCGTCCTTATATTTAAAAAGGATAGGGAGATGACGACCATCGGACGTCGGGATACTGTCGTACGAGACGGAGATGTCGAAGTCCTCTTCTGTCAGCTGACGGTAGTGATGGAAGTCGACGAGACAAGTCAGTCGCACGCTGTAAGGGAATATCAGCAGTCGCTTGCCTTTTGGCAGTCCGGTCGTCTTGATTTCCAGATTGTCAAAGACTTTCTCTACATACTGAGCCACCGGTGCAGTTACCTCTACCTTGGCAGGAGTGGCCTTTACACCAAGAGGAAGTTCAAGGGATAGGGTCTCGGTCAGCGTGTCGCGCAAACCATAATAAGCCTTAGCTTCCGTGTAGACGCACTTCATCGTGTCGAGAACTGCATTCGGTGCATTGATAACCACGGAGTCCGGACTGATCAGCATCGGACGAAGACGATAGTTCTCCGCAGGGATGTATGTGCCAGGAACTACGACCGGGTACTTGCGACCCTCTGTCTGAGCAAAGCGAGCGTCGATGAGCGAAGGCGAGACCGCTGTAATCTGCGTACTACTGAAGAGTCGTTCGCGCAACAGGGACTGAAGCTCTGCTGCCGAGATTCGGAAGTTGCCGATAGCATCAGCATAGCGCTCAAAGTCGACCGTCAAGGAAGTGAGTCGGTCATTGACGCTGTAGTTGAGCAATCGGGCGTTCGTGTCGGTGATGGTCACCTTGAGACTTGTCGGCACGTGTGTGGTGAACACCATGTCTTGAGGCTGGTCCTCAATGATGAACTCGACCATGAACTCCGACGCTGTCTCTTCACGAGAGGACAGGACAATCCAGAAGAAGCCAGACACCAACACAAATAGCAGAAAGGTCAACACCTCCTTACGGTTGGTTCGCCCGATGAAGATATTGACTTTTCTGAGAAATGTGGACTGTTGCTGTCCTTTTTTATTGTCTGGCTTTGTTGCCATTGTGCGATGATTTCTGTTGTCAGCTACTTACTTAGCGTTAGCTACAACGTCGTTCATGTCCTTGAAGACACATTCCTTGCTGACCTGGATGCTGACGTTATAATCAGGCTTGAGGCTGATGATGAAGCTCTCTGGTTCAGCTACACCCTTCTTGTTTGCAGGACCCATCTTGACACCCTCGATCTTGCCGTAGAGGCCGCCGCTGGTGATTACATGGTCACCCTTCTGCATCTTGTTACGCTCCTCGCGAAGCTTTTTCTGCTGCTGCGACTGAGGACGGATCATGAAGAAATAGAACACGAGAATGATAAGGCCGATGAAAATCAGCGAGCTGTATGGGCTCTGCTGCTGAGCGGCTGGAGCCTGGAGGAGAATTGCGTTGAACATACGATGTATATTTACAAATTACGAATTACAAATTACGAATTACAAATTACGGATTGTGAATTACTTCTTGACAATCTTTTTCTCAGCACGCCACTCACGGACAATCTTGTCGAGGATACCGTTGACAAAGCGGCCAGAGTTAGGAGTGCAGTAATGTTTGGCGAGCTCGATGTACTCGTTGATCGATACGCCTACAGGAATGTCGATGAAGTGCATGATCTCAGTCATGGCGCATGACATGATGATCTTGTCCATCAGACACATACGCTCAGCCTCCCAGTTTGAAGCCACAGCGTTGATAAGACGACAGTTGTCATAATACTCCTTAAGCGAGAAGTGGTAGAGATCAGCTGCGAACTTGCGGTCAGCCTCCTCGTTGTAGTTGCTCTGCAGGACAACGTCGGTGTCTGGCTTGAGCAATGCCACGGTCTTGACAACGTAGTTGAGGATGGTGGTGAAGTCATCGTTCCAATAGATGTTCTTCTCCTCGAGGGTCTCTGAGAGCTTCTCGTTGTTGACGAAGACATTCTCGATGATGAGGCGCCAGAGGTCGCGATCCTGCTCGAAGGTCGCTGTCTGCTTCTGTGACATATAAGCCACGTACTCAGGCATCTTCTCGATGTCCTCCAGGAGCGAGCGGTAGAGCTCGGTGTCGAAGTCGTTGGTCAGCTTCTCGTCCTCGCAGTACTGGAGGATTTCGCTGTGATCTGCAATGAGTGCAGGAATCTTATTGTCGACGAAACGGGTATTCGGATTGAGATCCTCCTCGGTAGGAAGGAACTTGCTCTTGGCCTGCTCGAACTGAGCGCGGCGATAGTCGGTCACCTTGACGATGAGAGCCAACAGGTAGTTGCAGAGCTTCTGGCTGGCCTCGATAGAGTCCATCAGCTGGTCATCTACATGCTGGAATGGCTGTCCGTTCTGCAAGCAGGCATATACCAGCTGCACGGTCTTTATGCGGGTTAATAAGCGATTGATCATATCTTATATATAATAATGTGGTGCAAAGATACAAAAAAACTGCGTAATATCCAAATTACCGAGCTAAACTTGAAGGTTTTTACTCAATAAGTCCAGTTTTGTGCCATTCCTGCAAAGTCACTACGGCAAAACGACAATTATTTTTGGGATTCTTCGACTGATAGTTTTGCTGAATCTCCGTCGATAAAGGATTGCCGCGGTGGTCAGGCCGAAGGGGAATCCCATCCAGAGTCCGAAGCAACCGCCATCGAGCAGAATACAGAAGATGTAGCTCAGTGGGATAGAGATGACGATGTAGGCCAGGAAGCTATATCCCATCAGGACCTTGACGTCGCCATAGCCACGGAGCGCGTTGGCATAAGCCGTCTGCATACCGTCGCCAAACTGATAGAGAATCAGTGGCAGACAAGTGGCAGCAACAACTTCGGTCACTTGGGCCAACATCTGCGGATCATCTGCACTGATGAAGAGCGAGGTGATGCTGAAGCGGAAGGCAAAGACCGTGGTGGAAACGATGATGCTGACCAGGAGGATCATCTGATAACCCGCATGTGCTGCATGCTTGACACCAGTCATATCTTCAAGTCCATGGTAGTTGCTCACACGTATGGCAATGGCCGAGCCGATTCCGATGAAGAACATATAGATCAGGTTCGACAGGACGATCATCACCTGATGTCCAGCCAAAGCGGTGACTCCGTCCCAGCTCTTGCCTCCCCATCCCAAGAAAAGCGCGGCTCCTGCAAAGGCGGCAATCTCCATGGTCATTTGAATGCCGATAGGCCAGCCTAAGTGATTGAGAATACGCATGTCCTTGGCCGAAATCTTCGTCTCTTTCCAGTATTGCAGATACTCTTTGTATCGAGGCGTGAAGAACACGACAATGGCAAATAGCACCAGTATGAAAAGACGAGAAGAAGCTGTTGCCCATGCTGCACCTTCGATACCCATCTCTGGGAATCCTAATCGTCCGTAGATAAGCACCCAGTTGAAGAAGATGTTCCAGACGTTGCCAGCCAGCATGATCCACATCGACGTCTTGGTGTCATTGATCGAATCAAGGAATGGCTTGAACGCGTTGTAGAGCGCCATCAATGGCATGGAAGGTAGCAGGATGAGGAAATAGCTCTGCATCAGCGGGAGGAGTTCCTCCGACTGTCCCATCCTGGGCAGATAATAATAGATGCAGGTCAGGACTCCGATAATCAGCAGACCTTGCAGCAGATTGGTGACCAGACTTGATTTGAATACCGTAATGATCTCACGCTTACGGCCTTGCGAATATAAGGCTCCGATACGCGAAACAGCCGACATGCTATAGCCGATCATCATCAGGATGGCCATGGTGTAGATGCTGTTGACGAAGCCTGCAGCTGCCAGTTCACGCGCAGAATGCTGACACACCATGAGTGTGTCAGCAAGTCCTTGCAGCGTAAAGCCGATCTGTGCTATAGTAATAGGAATACCCAACCTAAGTAGGGCTGGGTATTCTTTGGGATAAAAGGGGAGTTTCATTACATCATTCCACCCATGCCGCCTGCTGGCATGGCAGGAGCTGGATTCTCTTCCTTCTTGTCAGAGATTACACACTCGGTGGTGAGGAACATACCTGCGATAGAAGCCGCGTTCTCAAGAGCTACACGAGTTACCTTGGCAGGGTCGATGACGCCAGCTGCGAAGAAGTCCTCATAGACATCGGTACGAGCGTTGTAACCGAAGTCCTTAGCACCCTCCTTAACCTTCTGAACTACGACTGCACCCTCCTTGCCAGCGTTGGCAACGATCTGACGGAGAGGCTCCTCGATAGCACGCTTGATGATCTCGATACCGATGGTCTCGTCATCGTTCTCACCCTTCAAGCCTTCGAGTGAAGAGATAGCGCGGATGTAAGCTACACCACCGCCAGGAACGATACCCTCAGCCATAGCTGCACGGGTAGCGCAGAGAGCGTCGTCAACACGATCCTTCTTCTCCTTCATCTCCACCTCAGAAGCTGCACCGACGTGGAGGACAGCTACGCCGCCTGCCAACTTAGCGAGGCGCTCCTGAAGCTTCTCCTTGTCGTACTCAGAGGTAGTGGTCTCGATCTGAGCCTTGATGGTCTGTACACGCTGAGCGATAGCCTCCTTGTCACCAGCACCGTCCACGATAGTAGTGTTCTCCTTAGAAACAACGACCTTATCTGCACGACCGAGCATCTCGAGGGTAGCGTTCTCAAGGGTGAGACCTACCTCCTCGCTGATGACTACGCCACCGGTGAGGATAGCGATATCCTTCAACATCTCCTTACGACGGTCACCGAAGCCTGGAGCCTTGACTGCACAGATCTTCAACGAGCCACGCATAGAGTTGAGTACGAGAGTTGCAAGAGCCTGTGACTCAACGTCCTCAGCGATGATGAGGAGTGAGCGACCCTGCTTAGCAACTGGCTCAAGTACTGGGAGGAGATCCTGAAGGTTAGAGATCTTCTTGTCATAGATGAGGATAGCTGGCTGATCCATCTCGCAGGTCATCTTCTCGGTATTGTTCATGAAGTATGGAGAGATGAAGCCACGGTCGAACTGCATACCCTCAACTACGTCAACGGTAGTATCAGTACCCTTAGCCTCCTCGACGGTGATGACGCCTTCCTTCTTCACGGTCTTCATAGCCTCGGCGATGAGCTTACCGATCTCCTCGTCATTGTTAGCCGAGATACGAGCCACGTTCTCGATCTTGGTGTAGTCGTCACCAATCTCCTCGCTCTGGCTCTTGATGCTCTCAACCACCTTAGCCACAGCCTTGTCGATACCACGCTTGAGGTCCATAGGGTTAGCACCAGCAGTTACGTTCTTGAGACCTACACCGATGATGGCCTGAGCCAACACGGTAGCAGTGGTAGTACCGTCACCAGCAGCGTCACCCGTCTTGCTGGCAACCTCCTTGATGAGCTGAGCACCCATGTTCTCGAACTGATCCTCAAGCTCGATCTCCTTAGCTACTGATACACCGTCCTTGGTGATGTGTGGAGCACCGAACTTCTTGTCGATGATGACGTTACGGCCCTTAGGACCAAGAGTAACCTTTACTGCGTCAGCCAACTGGTCAACGCCACTCTTAAGCAGGTTACGAGCTTCTGTATCGAATTTAATGATCTTTGCCATAATAGACCCTCCCCTGACCCCTCCACAAGGGAGGGGAATAAGATGTTTTGTTGACCCGGGGGAGGTGCGGGGATAATGTTTGTAATATAAATATGTGAGAAAACCCAAGTACTAACCATTCCCCTCCCTTGTGGAGGGGCTAGGGGAGGGTCCTTATCCTACGATGGCGAGAATATCACCCTGCTTCATGATGAGATACTTCTCACCCTCGAACTCGAGTTCCTGACCAGCGTACTTGCCATAGAGGACAGTATCGCCAACCTTTACTACCATTGCCTCGTCCTTGGTACCGTTGCCGCAAGCAACAACTTCGCCCTTGAGAGGCTTCTCCTTAGCGGTGTCTGGGATGATGATGCCGCCGATGGTCTTTGTCTCAGCCGGTGCTGGCTTGATGAGCACGCGGTCTGCAAGTGGTTTAATTTCCATAGTCTTTTATATTTTATATATGTATTGATTTTTGCGGATGTTGACGGATGTCGGTTCGCACTATTCCGTGTCCGAAAATGACACTGCAAAAGCCGTGCCAAATCTTTTTCGCGCTTTTTTACCCCTCGAAAATATGTTTTACAGCGACATTTTGTCATTTTCCTTGTCAAAAATTTGGCAGCGTTTTCATTTTTCTGTATATTTGCAGCGATTTTGTCTAAGGCGAATCTTATATCCCAACATTTAGTAGTTAACAATATCCTTTGATACTATACTATGAAGATTGTTATTCTCGATGCTTATGCAGCTAATCCAGGTGATATTTCCTGGGATCCATGGCAGGAACTTGGCGTGGAAGTGGTCCGCTATGACCGTACTTCTCCAGCAGAGACTGTTGCACGTTGCCAAGGTGCTGAGATGGTGCTGACCAACAAGGTCATCATCTCGGCCGAAGTGATGTCTCAACTCCCGGACCTCCGTTATGTCGGCGTTCTGGCCACAGGTTACAACGTGGTCGATATTCCTGAGGCCACTCGTCGTGGCATTGTGGTGACCAATATCCCTGCATATAGCACCATGTCGGTGGCTCAGATGGTGATGGCTCACATCTTAAATATCGTCACTCCAGTCAATTACCATTCTCAGACAGTTCATGTGGGTCGATGGGAGAAGAACCCTGACTTCACCTACTGGGACAAGCCTCTCATTGAGCTCGATGGCCTCACCCTGGGTATCGTAGGTGTTGGCAACACCGGCAAGGCTACAGCTCGTATTGCTCAGACCTTCGGCATGAAGGTCGTGGCTTTCTCAAGCAAGAACGAACACGAGCTGGCCAAGCTCGGCATCTATAAGGCTCCGTCCCTTGCCGCCTTGTTCCGTGAGTCTGATATCCTCAGCCTTCATTGTCCACTCACCCCCGACACTCATCACCTCGTCAATAAGTCACGACTCCGTCTCATGAAGCCATCGGCCATCATCATCAATACAGGTCGTGGTCCTTTGATCGATGAGCAGGCGCTGGCCGATGCACTCAACAAGAAGCAGATCTATGCAGCAGGAGTGGACGTACTCACCGAGGAGCCTCCACGCAATGGCTCTCCATTGATCAACGCGCGCAACTGCTTCATCACGCCACACATCGCCTGGGCTTCGGCCGCAGCTCGTAAGCGCCTTATGCAGATTGCTCTCAATAACGTCAAGGCGTTTATGGCGGGAGCTCCTGTCAATGTCGTGAACAAGTAAGCTTAACATCGAGAACAGACAAATAGGCAATTAATTGTCCATCCAGATCCGGGCGGACCCATCCTGCAAGACGGAAGGGCCCGCCCGGATTCCTGTGAACCCTTCCGTCATGTATTCGGTCAACAACGGTAAAGCAGTGTTGACTCCTGTCATGTATTCGGTCAACAACGGTAAAGCAGTGTTGACTCCCGTTATGTATTCGGTCAACACTAGTAAAGCAGTGTTGACTCCCGCCGTTTATTCGGTCAACACCAGTATTGTAGTGTTGACGAGACTTGTTTCATTGCGGTTTGTAACAAATTTATCGAAAAAGTAACAATGAAAAGTACTTTTTTGCCGATAAATTTGTAACATATTTTTATTTTATGTATCTTTGTGGCAAAAATTTGATACATGAAACATACGCACGCTTTCCGTTACAGATTGTTCACTCTCCTGGTCGCACTGGCAGTTTCTTTCTCTGCCAAGGCTCAGTTCTGTCATCTTTTCGACTCCGACTATGACTTGCCAAACACCTTGGTCAATGATGTGGTGGAAGATACCAACAGCATGATCTGGGTAGGTACGGAGGATGGCTTGTTCCGATACGACGGTTCGAAGTTCTCTTCCTATAAGCAGGACCTGAGTAATCCCCACTCCCTCCGAGATAACTATATCCGTTGCCTTTTTGTCGATAAGGAAGGTCACATGCTTATCGGATCACGAGGCGGCTTGCAGGTCTATCGTCCTGAGACTGATGATTTCTCCGAGGTAGCTCGTTTCGCTGACGGTACCCCATCTCCTGGTGACATTGCTCATATCTATCAGCGTACCAACGGAGAGATCTGGATGACTGGTAATGCTACGGTTACCCTACGTATTGAAGAGGATGGAACTCCCGTACTTTACGAAAACGAGTTCACTCATAAGGTTGATATGACCGAAGGTATCACCGAAGATATGGATGGTCGTATCTGGCTGACAAAGAGTGTGTCTGATATGTATCGTCTTAGCACTGCCGGAGAGATTGAATGTGTGAGATACGAGAATCCTGACCATGCTTTCTATACCATCTTCACGGCGGCTGATGGCCGAATGTATGCAGGTGGCCAGAAACAGGGCCTTTATCGCTATAATCGCGATACGGACTCCTTCGAGCCTCTTGGAAAGGAAGAAGACCGGAGCTATCAGGTGCGTGATATGTGCAATCTCAGCCGAGAGGAGATGCTGGTCGGTACAGACAATATGGGTCTGAAGATCTATAACTTCAAGGATCAGACCTTCCGGACCTATCTGTTCGATAATGGACGAATTGATCCTCTCACACAGAAGGTTCATGCCATCTGCTTGGACAATGAGAATTCCATTTGGCTGGGTTTGTATCAGAAAGGCCTGATGATCATTCCTTACGAGCAGCAGGCGTTCAAGTATATAGGTTACAATTCCTACCACTATAACTCCATCGGTGATAAGTGTGTGACTTCCATCGTGCAAGATGACTCAGATGTCTTCTGGATTGCTACCGACAACGACGGCGTCTATGGCGTGAACCGTGGTGGTCAGCAATTGCGCCACTTCCCTTACACGGGTAAGACAGGTTCTTTGCCGTCATCGCTCTTGAGCCTTTACAAGGACTCAAAGAACCGTTATTGGTATGGCAGCTACACGCAAGGTTTCGGCCTTTTGGACACCAAGACCGGCAAGTGTACCGATGGTACGATCGATGGAAAACTGGTGCGCAACGCGAGCTTCTATAATTATGAGGAAGACGACAAAGGCCGTGTCTGGGGTGCTACGATGGGCTTAGGCCTCTTCATCTACGACGAGGCTCGTAAGACGATGGTTTCGGCGGTCGATACCTCTTTCTGTCTATGGACCAACGATATACATTTCGACAAGGCTCGTCATTGTATGTACGCTGGTACACATAATGGCCTGGCCGTCATTGACCTTGAGAAACCTGGTTTCCCAGCAACGAATTACCTGCAGGGTTATATCGTCTTTGCGGTCAATGACTATTCGCTCAATACCCTCTGTGCTTGTACCAACCATGGTCTGCTCCTTTTTGATGTCACGACGCATGAGTATAAAGTATATAATGAGGCCAATGGAATGACGAGCGAAGTGGTCTATTCCTGCCAAGTGGATGCCAGTGGCAATATCTGGGTCTGTGGCAATGCTGGTCTTAGCTGCATTGACCCTAAGCGCAACACTATCACCACCTTCACTGCCAGCGATGGTATTCAGAGCAATGAGTTCTACAAAAATGCTACACTCAAGGACGAAGCTGGTTATCTCTGGTTCGGCGGCGTAGCTGGTATTACGTGGTTCGATCCTTCCAGAATATCGCTCGATGGAAAGAAGTGCAAGGTGCGTATCACCGACTTTGTTGTCTCTGGTCGCTCTTATCACAGTGGTTATCAGCTTGAAGCAGAGGATAATTCTCCTGCTATCGAGATTGGTACGCTGCCAATCATGAGTACTCGCAGAGCCGTCTATCGCTATTCGCTTGACAAGGAGGCTTGGATCACCTTGCCACAGGGACAGAACCACGTAACATTTAGCCACTTGTCGCCTGGCAAACACATCTTTGACTATGTGGCTGTGGTCAATGGCATTGAGTCGGATGTGGAGCGTCTGACCTTCTATATCGCCTTCCCTTGGTACCAGCAGTGGTGGGCTCAGTTGCTGTGGATTGCGCTGCTGATGCTGATTCTTTGGATTGTTTATTCTCACCTCAATCAGCGTCGCAAGACACGTGAGAGCCTGATGCAGCATGAGCAGGCGCAAGCTATTAATGAGGCTAAGCTGCAGTTCTTCATGAACATCTCGCATGAGATCCGTACGCCTATGACCATGATTGTGAGTCCGTTGCAGAAGTTGGTCAAGACGGATAGAGATCCGATACGCCAGCGTTCTTACGAGCTCATCCAGCGTAATGCTAACCGAATCCTCAGCTTGATCAATCAGCTCATGGACCTTCGTAAGATCGATAAGAACCAGATGCAGCTGCTCTTCAGCGAGGTGGACATTGTGCCATTTATCAGCAATATCTGCGAGACGGTCAATGATGTGGCTGACATCCGTGGCATCCAGACCTCGCTCATCGATGAGACCGGTCCTGGTTTGAAGCTCTGGATAGACACTGCTAACTTCGACAAGATCCTGATCAACCTTCTCTCTAACTCCCTCAAATACACGCCAAATGGAGGTAGTATCGAAGTGAAGCTGCAGGAATGCATGGGCAATGAACAGATGCCTGATGGTGTATTTATTCTGACGGTGACCGACACGGGTGTGGGTATTCCGGAGAGCGAGCGAAGCCACATCTTCGATCGTTTCTACCAGATCAGAGGTAATAATATCAATGGTGGAGGAACGGGAATCGGACTTAATCTTACCCATTCTCTGGTAACACTGCATCATGGTACGATTGAGCTTCTCGACAATCCATCGGGTCAGGGTACCTGCTTCGTGATCCGTCTGCCATTAGGCAACCGACATCTGAAGATGGAGGAGATGACGCAGGAGATACCTTCTGTGGCTGTAGCTCCTAAGGAGGAACCGGCCGAATTCTTTATCGAACCTGTAGTGACTATGCAGGAAGATGAACCTGTGGTCAATCCTGTTTCGAAGAAGCATCTGATGATCGTAGAGGATGACAAGGAGATTCGCAACTATATCGTGCAGGAGCTTCGTTCGGATTATCATATCATTGAGTGCCAGGATGGTCAGCAGGCGTTTGATATCATTATGACGCAAGCACCTGACATCATCATCAGTGACCTTATGATGCCGAATATGGATGGTATGACGCTGTGTGCAAAGATTCGACAGAATATCCGTCTCAACCATATTCCTTTAATCATGCTTACGGCTAAGACTCAGGAGGAAGATCGTATTGCCGTCCTTGAGGTGGGTGCAGATGCTTTCATCACCAAGCCATTCAATATGGAGTTGCTGCGCAAGACGATCAAGAACCTTCTGCAGAGCCATGACCGTCTGCGCAATACCTTCAGCGGCCAGCAGATGCCTACAGATCAGATCGATACACCAGAGAGCAAGTCGCCAGATGAGCGCTTGCTGGAGCGTGTCATCAAGGTAGTCAATCTGCATCTTAACGATCCTGGCTTGACGACGGATCTTATTGCCAAGGAAGTAGGCCTGAGCCGCGTTCACCTCTATCGTAAGCTGAAGGAACTCACCAACCAGTCAGCTCGTGACTACGTTCGTAACATCCGACTCACCAAGGCTGCAGAGCTTCTCTCAAGCAAGAAGATGGCCGTCTCGGAGGTGGCTAATCTGGTAGGATTCAGCAATGCAAATAACTTCGCCACCGCCTTCCGTGAGCTGTTTGGCATGACACCAACACAGTATATGGAGCAGCATATGGAGAAGAAAGAATAGCTGCATTTTAGAAGTTAAATCCGACGCTGAAGCTCAGTGTATTGCTTCGCATTGAGTCAGAGTAATCGTCAAAGTCCATCAAGCCATATCCTGAATTAGGAAGGTTGACGAGGCCAAGGTCATAGGCAAATTCGAGATAAGCCTGTCCGATATTGAGGCCTACACCCATGCGGAGACCAGCGTCGGTGTTGCAGAAGAGATCGTCATCATAAGTGTCGTACTTATCTGCGTAATCTATCGTATAGCCATGAGAATTAATTCTGTCGAAGTTCTCTTCATACTTGGTAGTACCTGCAAATCCGAACGAAACGAATCCTCCGAAGAATGGCTGCAGATTGACGTAGTTGTCAGGAGAGAGAGGTAACTGAGCCTTGAGAACCAGTGGAATCTCTACGCTGTGCATGCTGATGTCTGTGTTGAAATATGCACCGTCGTTGAAGCGTCCTTTGAGCTTGCCACCCTTCATCGAATAGTAGATGCCTGGCTCGATGATGAGTGGAGAATGGCCAAGGTGCCAGCCAAAGACAACGCCTACATTCACGCCAGGAGCGAACTCACTGTTTACGTCGCTATGCTTCAGGTCGGTGCGCAGAGAGGCTGCATTGTAGCCGACACGGATGCCAGTGTAGTCATCCAATCCATGAAGGAAAGCGCCAAAGAGTGCTACGCGACCCACACGCTCTGCTCCGTCGAGAGCACGCAAGAATCCATCTCCGCGATAGTGATGGCGAGGTACAGGACGGCTATGATAGCGCTGAGCCATGGCCACGTTGCTGAAACTCAATCCAAGAAGGGTACAAAGGAGTACCAATCGTGTAATCATCTTCTTCATAATAGTCAGGTTTAATGATTTACAATTTTGCTATTCTATCTGTAAGACTAAACGCGTGTCCGAAGGTTTAATCTTCGCTGAAAGATAGCAAAAGCTGGCGATAGGTAGCATAGATGTTCTGACGCGACAGCATGCCGAGATACTTGCCTTGCTTATCGATGACAGGAAGCGTCCATGCATCGGTCGTGTCGAAGAGGTTCATCACCTCTGCCATGTTCATTTCTGGAGTAACCTTACCCTTAGGTCCGATCATGATGTCTACCACCTTCATTCGCTCGTAGAGTCGTGGCTGGAACATGATGTTACGAATCTCATTGAGCGTCACAATACCCACAAACGTGCCATCCGAATCGCACACAGGATAGTGGTTATGATGCTGAGAAGATATCATCTTGACGACTTCGCCAAGGTTCATCTCCTGACGGATCACCGTGTAGTCAGTGAGGATAAGGTCCTGCAGATTGAGCAAGGTAAGTACGGCCTTGTCCTTATGGTGTGTGATGAGCTCACCCTTCAAGGCCAGACGACGCGTATAGATAGAATATTGCTCGAAGATGCGAATCGTACCGTATGACAAGCACGCGGCAATCATGAGCGGAAGGAAGAGATCGAAGCGACCTGTGAGCTCGGCCGAGAGGAAGACTCCCATCAGCGGAGCGTGCATCACACCACTCATCACAGCGGCCATACCCATCACAGCAAAGTTCTGTTCTGGCAGGAAGGTTAGGTAGTCGGTGCGATTGAGCATGAAGGCAAAGAGGAAGCCTGCCAGATTGCCTAAGAAGAGGGATGGCGCGAACGTACCACCACAACCGCCACCTCCGTTGGTCGCAGCTGTAGCGAACGACTTGAACAGCATGACCATCAGGATGAACACACACATCACGCCGAAAGTCAGGAGCGTGGTGATGGTAGGATCGTCAGAAAGTCCGATGTTGTAGAAGAGCGAATTGCTGAGGATGGCGTGGAAGTTGCCGTCGTAGATATGCTGGATGACTTCGTAGCCTTCACCATAGAGTGGAGGGAAGAGGAAGATGGCTACGCTCAGGAAGATACCACCTACGACCCATTTGATCCACGGATTGTGCACCTTCTTAAACATGTCCTCGGCAAAGAAGGTTGTTCGCGTAAAATAAAGTGATACAAAACCACATACAATGCCGAGCAGAATCACATAAGGAACACGCTCGATGGAGAAGTCCATCGTCTCAGTAAATGAGAACAGCGCTTTCGGTCCTTCAACCGCGTAAGCCACAGAGGCTGCCGTCACCGCAGAGATAAGCAGCGGCATGATGGAGAAGGCGGTGAGGTCGAGCATGAGCACCTCGACGGTGAATAGCAGACCTGCGATAGGAGCCTTGAAGATACCAGCGATACCCGCTGTAGCACCACATCCTAAGAGGATCATGAGCGTATGCTGGTCCATACGGAAGAGACGTCCGAGGTTCGAACCAATGGCCGAACCTGTCAACACGATAGGCGCCTCGGCACCCACAGATCCACCGAAACCGATGGTGACCGATGAGGCGATGACCGAGGTATACATGTTGTGCACCTTGATGATCGACTTGCGCTGAGAGATGGCATAGAGGATCTTGGTCACGCCGTGTCCGATGTCGTCGCGTACAATGTATCGCACATAGCATCCAGCGATGAGGATACCCAGCATAGGGTAGAGGAGGTAGAGCCAGTTAGCTCCGTCTATTTCGAAGTAAAGCGTCAGCAGGTGCTGGAAAGAGTGTATCAACCACTTGAGCGTCAGCGCTGCTGCTGCTCCTGCCAGACCTACCACAAAGGCCAGTATCAGCACGAACTGTTGCTCGGTGAGATGTTGTTCTCGCCAAGTCACGATGCGTTCGACGCTTTTATTGATAAATGTATAGGTCTTGCTTAGCATTGTATCCCAAGAGCTAACAATTCTACATTTTACATTTTTAATTATAAATTATCTTATACTCCTTTGCCCGAAAAGACAATTCTTATCGTATGAAGAATGATTTTCAGATCGAAGAGGATCGAGAAGTTGCGTACATAATAGAGATCATACTGCATTCGCTCTACAATCTCGTCAAGTGTCGATGCATAACCGAAGCAGACTTGTCCCCAGGAGGTAAGTCCTGGTCGCATCTGGAGCAATGTCGGGAAGTCCGAAGTCTTTTTTGAGATCTGCTCGATGAAATAGTTACGTTCCGGACGCGGTCCGACGAGACTCATGTCCCCCTTGATAATATTGACAAACTGAGGCAACTCATCCAGTCGGAATCTTCGCAGGAATCCACCAACTTTGGTCTGTCGCTTGTCCTCGGCGGAACTGAGTTGAGGTCCCTGGCTCTCCGCATCGACTCTCATCGTGCGGAATTTGATGATCTGGAAAGGTCGTCCATTCCGTCCGATACGCTCCTGTAGGAAAAAGACGGGAGCTCCGTCGTTAAGATAGATGATAATAGCAATCAGGATGAATACAGGCCACAAAAGCAGCAGGGCCAACATGCTGAAGACGATGTCGGCCAGTCGCTTAATTCCCCTAATAAGGATGTTTGGCTGCTGCATGATAAGAGAAACTCGTGTTGCTTATCTGATTACTTTTACGCGTTGCTTATCTGATTACTTCTATGAGACCACCGTCACCAAGCTTGATGATTCCAGAAGGCGCAGGATTCTTGGTTTCGTCCTGGCGGAGTGGAACGATATAGTCGACGGCCTGCTTGACCTCCTCGCTGATGTCTGCGAAACAACGTGCTGTCGGTTCTCCGCTGATGTTGGCACTGGTGCTGACCAGAGGACGCCTCAGTCGCGCGCAGATGGTCTTGCTGACTTCCTCTGCAGTGATGCGCATGCCCATGGTTCCATCTGCTGCAATAAGCTCTGGAGCGATATTACGAGCTCGTGGCAAGATCAGCGTCAATGGCTTGTCTGCCACCTCCCACAGGTCCCAGGCAATCTCTGGCACACGATCGAAGTAATAATCGACACGCGCAGCTGCATCCACCAGCGTCAGCATGGCCTTGCTGTCCTCGCGTCGCTTGATCTCATAGATGCGCTTGACTGCCGCGCTGTTGGTAGCATCACATCCGAGTCCCCAGACGGTATCGGTAGGGTAGAGGATGACTCCTCCTGCATTGAGCACCTGAAGAGTCTTGTCGAGAATATCTTTTGGAAGCACAGGTATATTCTTTTATAACACGAATTATCATTAATGATCACGAATTTTTCATCAATAATATATTTGTGAATAATTAATGACAATTCATGGTAATTCGTGTAAAATATAAATATCGCTAACGACACAAGGTTAAGTTGCGAAGGTTAGCGATATTTATTATTTAATATTTAATACGACCGCTGTCGCATTAAAGGTTTGGATTCAAAGTACCCCACTCTGCTACTGGTGGGATGATGCCGAGCTCTACGATCTCGTCGCGCATCTTCTGGAGGTGCTCGTAAGAAGACTGGAGTGAAGCCATCTCCTCAGCGGTACCCTCAGGAGCGGTGAAGTGAACACCGGTCTTGTCGATAGTTGAAGGCATAGCCATCATAACGTTCTTGTAACCGCACTTGTCGCAGTTTACATAGCAGCCAGCAGGCCAGGTGAACTCCTCGCCACCCATAGCAGCCTCGATCATCTTAACAGCCTGGTATGAAGGGCTCTGGAATGAAGAACGGCCACGGAGCTTGATGATGTTCGAACCACCCTGGGTAGTACGCTTCTTGATGTCAGCCCACTTCTCCTCTGAGAGACCCATCTCTGAGAGTGGCTTGCCGTCGATCATAACCTTCGATGCAAATACTGCCATCTGCTCGCCATGACCACCGTAGGTCTTAGCACCGGTAACCTTGTCCTGCTGTACGCCGAACTCCTGAGCGAGAGCCTGCTGGAGACGGGTAGAATCAAGAGCTGCAAGTGAGGTCATCTGGTTTGGCTTCAAACCTGAGTGGATGAGAGCGGTAAGAGCGGTAACATCAGCTGGGTTGAAGATAACTACGACATGCTCTACGTCTGGGCAATACTCCTTGATGAAGTCACCGAACTGAGCAGCGATCTGGCAGTTGCCCTTGAGAAGATCCTCACGGGTCATACCCTCCTTACGTGGAGCACCACCAGAAGAGATGATATACTTAGCACCAGTGAAAGCCTCCTTAGGATCAACGGTGTAGCTGAGGTTTGCACCTGGGAATGCACAATGAGCCATCTCGTCATATACACCATGAACACCTGGCTCATAGATGTCATAAAGACAAATGTTAGGGGTGAGACCGAGCATGAGAGCCGACTGAACCATGTTAGAACCGATCATGCCACCAGCACCTACGATCAAGAGCTTATCAGTAGTCAAAAAAGCCATAATAATAAAGTTTTATTAGATTTAAATGTTTGAATTTCTTATATACACATCATCGCTCAGGATATTGTCTTATCCTTTTGCACGGCAAATATAATTATTATTTTTATATAATGTATAATAAAAGGCAAAATATCGGAGCGAAAAGCCCAAATATTTTGCCTATATGTCTGCTTTGAAATGCCTGTTTGGCAAATCTTTTGATATGCGACGCCAAAAACCTTACTTTGCAATCTGCAAGTTGACCAGAACTCGTGAGTTGCGAGGATCGTTCGAGATGATCGTGATGTGGTTACTGGCAGCTGCTGCCGAGGCCTGAGCAGGATTGAAAGTGATGTGCAGCTTGGTGGTCTCACCAGGCTTGATCACAGTGTCATCGGCCTTGATCTGGAAAGTCTTCTCCTTATCGTTCACGATCTTGCGGATCACGAGCTTCTGCTTGCCGATGTTTCGCACAGTGATGTCCTGCGTCTTGTTCTTGCCACTCTTGTCGAAGCTGAAGATCAGCTGGTCGAGCTCAATTCTTGGCGCTACTTCCAGGTCCGAAGGCTCCAGGTCGCTGAAGTCCTCCCAGATGTCGGCCATGACGGCGATGTGGTTGTTCTTCATCTTAGCCTCCTTACCCTTCACGAAGATGTCGAAGAGATCCTTGCGAGGTCCCCAGTCCTTGGCACGTTCCGTGACGTAGGTCACATTGACCATCGCCTCACCCTTTGGCTGGATGACCTCAGGTTCGCAGAGAAGATCGATGTGCTTTGGCGCGTTGCGGAACGTCAGGACCACTGGCTGATCGCTCTCATTATATACCATGAGTGCGCGCGTGCGATTAGGACGGCCAGGATAGACGTCAAAGAAGTTGAGCGTGGTAGTCTTGACACGGATGCCGGCACCCAGTTCCTCGGTGTAAGTCAGTATCTTACTGCCATTGTTGACTACGTTGCCAGTGATGGTCAACATCACGCGCTCATTAGACTTATCGTTGCTATAGACGTAGACGCTCTTGTCGAAAGGACCTGGTCGACCCTTGGCATGATAGGTGACCTTGATCTCTCCGCTCTCACCTGGTCGTATAGGCTTCTTGGTATATTCAGGAGAGGTACATCCACAGCTGGCCTGTGCACGAGTGATGAGCAACGGAGTGTCGCCTTCGTTGGTGAACTTGAAGACACAGTGAGCGTCTCCATCAGTCTCCTGGATGGTTCCGAAGTCATGAGTCATAACCTCGAACTTAATCTTGCTGTCTGCCCATGCCTGTGCAGCGAGGAGCATGCAGCAGAGGAGGAAGGAAAGTTTCTTCAATGTCATGTTAAGGGTTTTTAAGGGTTTTTAAGGGGAGTGAAAAGGGAGTGAAAGGGACGATTGTAAACCTTGTCGGAGTCAATTGGCACTAACGTCCTTTTCACTCCTCTTTCACTCCCTTTATTTACTTTTAATTACCTTTTTATTTGATAGCATCCAAAATAGCATTCACCGCATTGCCCAGTCCCTCAGCATTCTTACCGCCTGCCTGAGCGAAGTGTGGCTGACCGCCGCCACCGCCCTGGATGAGCTTAGCAGCATCCTTGACGAGCTGGCCGGCATTGTAGCCCTGAGCCTTCACATCGTCGCTGATAGCCACGGTGAGGAGAGGCTTGCCCTGATACTCGGTACCAGCTACTACGATGAGGTTCTGGTTCTCTGCACGGAGCTGGAAGGCGATGTTCTTGATCGAATCAGCCTCGAGAGTAGCCTTGATGCAAACCACCTTGATACCCTTGATCTCGGTAGCAGCCTCAAAGAACTTCTGCTTGAGCGCCTGCTCCTGCTGAGCCTTGAACTCTGCAATCTGCTTCTTCATCTCAGCGTTCTCCTCCTGCTGCTTCTTTGCTGCAGCTGCGAGGTCCTTAGCGTTGTTGAACATATCCTTAAGCTCGCGGATCATATCCTGCTGAGCGTCCATCATCTGCTCTACAGCCTTGCCGGTGATAGCCTCGATACGACGTACACCTGCAGCTACAGAGCTCTCAGAGAGGATGCGGATCATGCCGATGCGACCGGTGTTGCTGATGTGGCAACCACCACAAAGCTCGATAGAAGGACCGAACTTCACGACGCGAACCTCATCGCCATACTTCTCACCGAAGAGCGCGATAGCACCCATCTTCTTAGCCTCGTCGATAGGCATGTTGCGGTGCTCCTCAAGCGCGATACCCTCACGTACCATCTGGTTAGCCAGGTGCTCCACAGCGCGAAGCTCCTCATCGGTTACCTTCTGGAAGTGGCTGAAGTCGAAGCGGAGGCTCTCTGGAGAAACCAGCGAACCCTTCTGCTCTACATGAGTACCCAGTACGGCACGCAAGCAGTAGTCAAGGATGTGGGTAGCGGTGTGGTTGCACTCCAGTGCGGTACGGCCCTCAGCGTTGATCTTAGCCAATACAGGAGCAGTAATATCCTGTGGCAACTTCTCTACGATGTGTACAGCCAGGTTGTTCTCACGCTTGGTGTCGATGACCTTGATCTCCTCATCGCCGAAGACGAGGACACCCTTATCGCCTACCTGACCACCCATCTCGCCATAGAATGGAGTCTTCTCAAGTACGATCTGGTAGAAAGTCTTATTCTTCTGCTTGATCTGACGGTAGCGGAGTACCTCAGTCTCAGCCTCAGTGAAGTCATAACCAACGAACTCAGTAGTACCAGCGTGGAGCTCTACCCAGTCACCATTCTCTACAGCAGCAGCGTTACGAGCGCGCTCCTTCTGAGCCTGCATGTTAGCCTTGAAGCCTTCCTCGTCAATGGTCATATTGTTCTCACGAGCGATGAGCTCGGTCAAGTCGAGAGGGAAGCCGTAGGTGTCGAACAAGGTAAATGCCTCCTTGCCGTCGATGACGGTCTTGCCAGCAGCCTTGGTGTCGGCCATGATAGCGTCCATACGCTTGATACCATTCTCCAAGGTGCGAAGGAATGAATCCTCCTCCTCCTTGATCACGCGAACGATGAGCTCGTTCTGAGCCTTGAGCTCTGGATAAGCGTCGCCCATGGTCTCGATGAGGATAGGGAGCAACTTATAGAGGAAGGCCTCCTTCTGGCCGAGGTATGTATAAGCGTAACGTACGGCACGACGGAGGATACGACGGATCACATAACCAGCCTTAGCGTTCGATGGCAACTGACCGTCAGCAATAGCGAACGAGATGGTACGGATGTGGTCAGCCAGCACGCGCATAGCCACGTCAGTCTTCTCCTCTACGCCATACTGCTTGCCGCTGAGGCTGCCGATGACGCTGATGATTGGCTGGAAGACGTCGGTATCATAGTTCGAAGTCTTGCCCTGGAGGGTACGCACCAGACGCTCGAAGCCCATGCCGGTATCGATAACGTGAGCAGGAAGCTTCTCCAATGAACCATCGGCCATACGGTTGTACTGCATGAATACGATGTTCCAGATCTCGATGACCTGTGGATGATCGTGGTTTACGAGGTCACGGCCGCTCACAGCAGCCTTCTCCTCCTCGCTACGTGAGTCGTAGTGGATCTCAGAACAAGGACCGCAAGGACCCGTATCGCCCATCTGCCAGAAGTTATCGTGCTTGTTGCCGTTCAAGATGTGATCCTTTGGCAAGAAGCGCTCCCAGATGCCAGCAGCCTCGTTATCGCGCTCTACACCCTCTTCAGGAGCACCCTCAAAGACGGTAGCGTAGAGGTTCTTAGGATCGAGCTTCAATACATCTACGAGGTACTCCCAAGCCCAAGAGATAGCCTCCTCCTTGAAGTAATCGCCGAAGCTCCAGTTGCCGAGCATCTCGAACATAGTGTGGTGATAGGTATCATGACCTACCTCCTCCAAGTCATTGTGCTTACCGCTGGCACGGAGACACTTCTGTGAGTCAGCAGCGCGCGAGAACTTCTTCTCTACGTTGCCGAGGATGATATCCTTGAACTGGTTCATACCAGCGTTGGTGAACATGAGGGTAGGGTCACCCTTGAGTACCATAGGAGCCGATGGCACGATGGTACATCCCTTTGATGCAAAGAACTTCAGGAAGCTCTCGCGGATTTCTTTTGCAGTCATCATATGTGTTGATTTTTTAATTTTTCCTTTTAACTTTTTCCTTCTCCTTAAGAGATAGCGGGCGCAAATATAATAAATAATGTGTTACGTTGGTATTTTTCGAGCGCTGATTTTAATAGATATTGTGTGTTATATGATAATTTGCCAAGTCCGTATAAAAAACAAAGACCCAAAGATCGGTTTTATTTCGATGCTAGTATGACATTCGTAAGCCCAATCTGAGATTGAAATTGCAAGGTCTTTCTTTTCTGATGCTTGGAATATTAGTATGGTCATCAAAGTAATAATTGATGGTTGGCTCAAGGAAAACACCTAAATGTTTTGAAAGGCTATATTGTCCGCCTAACGCTCCGTTTATTGACCATTGCCATGCATTGATAGAGAATGAAACATCGTCTAAATACGCAGCAATGCAGCGTTCGGCTGAACCTCCGGTTGACGCATACAGCTGCCAGGTGTTGCGCTCTATCAGCATAATATTCAGAGACAATGGTATGCCAATGTAGTGTGATTTCTGACTGAGTTCATCGATTTTTGTATCATTAGGATGTCCTAGTGTTACGTCCGATGAGAGTTGAGTATAGTTTATTCCCGTTTCGATAGCAAATCGTTGTGTCAGCTGTCTGCGGACAGAGAATCCAAAGTTCCATGACCAATGGTTGCGAGCGTTTATAAGCACCCTTCCCTCTATAGGTAGGGCAGGAGCACCATAACCTAGACCACTACTACCTACCTCTTGATCAAAGTTGTCTCCGGATTGACCTGGCCATGAAGACTGATTCATCTCCTGACCCTTAAGTCCTAAACTTCTGCCTGCATTCATCGCAAAGCTCCACGGCTTAGTGTGCAAAATATCCTTTTGATTTTCCATTTTTAAGAGTGTGGCAGCTTCTTCATCATTCGGAAGTGTAGATTCTGCAGGCATCGTCGATGGTTCTTCTTCTTTGTATTCTTTTGTAATTTGTATTTCTGCTATAGATACGCTCTTTGTCGAATCGGTTTCTGTGCAAAAATCCGAAATCTTCTCTTCTTCCCTTTTCGATTTCACAGGACGTAGAACTGCGCCCTCCTCCGGTATGACCATCATAACAGGCTGATTAGCTGTCTCTTGTCCTGTAATAAAGCGTTCTTCCTCACTTATATCATGTTGTGGTAGTTTGTATAGGAATTCATAACCTATTCCTGTCATAAACACCAGTGCAATAACCGCAGCTGCACGAAATACATAATTGCGTATGCTGTGTCGCTCTGTCTTGGTCTGTAGGGACGCAGAAATCCTTTCCCAGCCATCAGCTGGTGCTTTCAGTGGCGCACCTGCTAAATTATGGCGCATCTCCCTAAGCCAAGTCTTATCTAAATCGTTCTGTTTCATAGATTCTCCTTTCTCCAGGCTCTGATCCTGGCAGCAAGTGTACGACGTGCAAGTGTCAGTTGTTTCGACGAACTCTTCTCCTGTATTCCTAGCATCTGTGCTATTTCGCGATGCGAGAGGCCATCAATGACATACATGTTGAAGACGGTGCGATATCCAGTCGGCAATTCTGCAATCATCTGCATCAGTGTCTCTTGGGGGATGTCTTGAGTTGTCTCAGGTTCGGGTTCATCATTGTGTATTATGTATTCCTCGATAGAAAGAGTTTCCTTCCAGGCTTTGTCTTTCCTTAGATTTGAAATGATGACATTATGCTGTATGCTGAAGACCCATGCTGTGAGACTTCCCTCGCCTCGCCACTTAAACTTGCCGATCTGCGTCAGGATCTTCAGCATTCCGTCGTGCATCCAGTCTTCAGCTGTCGATGAGTCACCGGCATAGCGGAAGCATACACTGTAGAGGTAGTCAGCGTATATTTCATAGAGTTGCCTTTGGGCTTCACGATCACCCTGTTGGCAGCCAATCACCAGTTCCTGTTCGTCGAACATGTTCTTTTTTATTATTTTTTATCTTATAACGCAATAAGTTTTGAAATACGGCGTCGGATATTTGTTTTTTTCATTTTTTTCCTTCTATTCATGCCGTATTCCAATATTTGGTGCGTTTATATGGCAAAAACAACTTAATTCCACAAAAAATGAAAAAGTTTAATTTTTCCTTCCCGGCTTTCCCCTTTCTGTTTATCAGTGCGAATTGCTTGACTTTGGTCTCATGCGACGAAACGTTAGAGAGTAAGACGATAGAAGTAGAGGCGATCCCTTACGTACCTATTACGTTGACCCGAGCTGAGAGCGAGATCAATGAGGGGCTATGCGACTTTTCCTGCCGATTCTTTCAAGCGGGACTTGAAGCTGAAAGTGAGAAGAATGTCTGTCTGTCTCCTATCAGCCTTGAAATAGCTCTCAGTATGCTACAGTGCGGCATGGAGGAAAAGAAGTCTCAGGAATTGGCTGAACTGATGGGCCTAAGTTCATATTCATTGGATGAGATTGCGGCATTCTATAGCAAGCTTGGCAAATGCATTAACGAAATTGATAATCTCACGACCTTTGAGAAAGCCAACTCTGTCTGGTATAGAGACGATTACACTTTGGCTGAAATATTTCAGAATCGTCTGACTACCCTTTATGAAGCAGAACTCAAGGCCGTGGATTTTGGCGATGCAGGTACTGTCAATAAAATCAATGACTGGTGTGCAAAGAAGACCGACAACAAAATAAAGAAGCTGCTCGACGCAACCTCACCAAACGATATCATGCACTTGATGAACGCTGTCTATTTCAAATCCATTTGGGGCAACGCCTTTGATACAACAAAAACAACGAAAAAGACCTTTCACAATGCGACCGAGAAAGATAAGAAAGTAGAGATGATGTATCAGGAAAACGTCAATGTGTGGAAGCAGAAAAAATACACAAAAGTCTCTCTTCCGTTTGGCAATGGAGCTTTCTTTATGTCATTTGTTTTACCAGATGAAAATGTTTCTGTATCAGAGGCTGTAAGATGCTATTGTGATGATTATAAGGATCTGATACGACGCAAAAACTGTTGTGTGACAATTCCTTATTACAAAGTATGGATCCCAAAGTTTACGACTGAATATTCATGCTTACTCAAAGATGTGATGGACAAGATGGGAGCAGGAGAGATCTTGAATCCGGACGAAGGCTACCAGATTTTCGAAAACTCAATGGTGGACGCTGGAACACAAATCCTTCAAAAAACTTATCTTGCTATTGATGAAGAGAATGCAGAGGCCGCTGCTGTGACGGATATCGTTATGTCATACGGCGCAGGTTCAGTTCAATCTGAGCCAACGGAAGTTGTTATTACCTTTGATCGACCTTTCGCCTATACCATCTTCGAGCGCTCTACTGGCTGCCCGTTGTTTATGGGATGTGTCAGAAATCTATAAAAACTAATACCAATTTTGATAAGAGAACTGTTTTATAATAATCTATCCTCTCTCGTTACGGCATATTGTAGCGAAGGAGGATAGATAATATTTGATTTATTATTTGCTGTGACTGTTGGTTTTGCCTCTTATCAATTACGCGGCTTTTCCAACTGAGTAAAGGAAGTCTGGGGCAAAGTCAACACCATTATACCATTCGAGAGTCCATTCGGTGAGTCCAAACTGGATAAAATTGTTCAAGTCACGAAGTGGCTCACGCAGTTTACCTGTCAGCAAAGGTTCGAAATCGACAATGCGACGCTCTCCATTGCTGAATTCCAGGTTCATCGTGTAGTCATGCATATATTCTACATCGGTGACATGAATGTTCTCAAGCTCTTCGTTCACAGTAGTCTTTTTTCCCGTGGATAATATGTCTTTGTTTTATCGACTTGAAGACATCTTCTTCAAATCGAAATACATCATTCGTGTCTGTAGCTCTTCTTCCTGCGGTACATCATAAATGAGTTCGCCTTTCTCATTATATCGACGTAGTGCTATGCGCTCAATTTTCTCATCCTTATGCATATACGAGAATCCATTATGTTCGTAATAATGGAGCGTATCTGGATTATTATGTGCATCGACAACGAGGAAACGACATCCATTGAGATTGTAGCGGACAACACTCCGCAACTTGATAAAATCCATTACCTGACGTCCGATGTGATGACCTTGAAAACAGGTATTAACTCCCAAACGTCCGATAAGTGTGGCTGGATAGGTAAGGTTGCGTTTCTGGTTGTCGAAGATACGATTGAAGCGGTTTCTCGAATTAGCGGGTAATACCGAACTCTTGATGCTGTCGTTGGCTATGGTGACCAAAGCTACTATCTTGTGAGGCTTAGAATTAGTCACCCAACAATATGATTTTCCCAGCATTTCATTCTCATATAGGAACACGTCGCTACGGAAGAAGTCATCAAGATCCTTGTTGCCACAAGAGAACTCTTCACACCTCTCCAAAACCTCTTGCGTGTAAGACAAGAGTGTGCAGTCGTTTTCGATCGACAAATCAAAATCGCATTCCATTACCAGACGAAAGTTTTATAAGCTTCTTCCATCTTACGGATTCGCGATTCCTGCTCTTCAGAAAGACGAGGAACAGGCGCATCAGCTAACTCATCGGCTGCATTGACAAAATCGATAGCTGATTGACCAGTCAGAACTGGAATTTCACGAATAGGTATTGCCATAATTATTATTTTATGTATTATTTTGGCGGCAAAGATAGTAAATTATCTTTTGATATCAAAATTCAACTCTATTTTTTTATATTCTACGGTCTTTTTTGTCAATAATTATTTTTTTTTGTATGGTCAATCCTTAAATCGACATACATTTTCACTCGATTCTTCGTCTTGCCAGCATTATCACAAATCACAAATCACAATAAGAAAAATAGTGTGGTAGTGAGAGAATTTTACGGAAAATTTCTAAGGAGTTTTAAATATACATTATATATAATAGAGGAAATACCCCTTTGAATTGCCATGACCATCAGCTGGTGGAAGTCTCATTCAACGAAAGATGGAGTTAACGTCTATTTATTCAACTGATTTTGGAGGTGGAGTACACTGTTTTTCTTATTGTGATTTGTGATTTGTGATTTGTGATTTGTGACAATGGGGATTTTGTGCAATTTCTGGAAGTGCATTTTGCGTGATGAATTTTGACGTTTGGTACCAAGTGTTGAAATTCACGGTCATGGAAATTGACGTTTAGTACCAGATGTTGAAATCCTGCATCGTGGCATCCTCCCCACTGTACAGTGCAGGAGATGCCTTGACGCAGAAAATTGACGTTGTGTACAGAACGTTGAAATTTTTGATCAAAGATATTGACGTTGCGTACAGAACGTCAATATCCTGCAAAAAAGAAGTCAACACCAGAATTGTAGTGTTGACTTTGTGACTGCATGAAAACTTGCTGGAGTTTTGCGCCAGCTTGTTCATGTTTTATGCTAGCTTATTTGTCTTTTATGCCAACTTGTGACGATTGTAAGACCCTCGGACATGCGCAAAATAGAAGATGACGCCGAGGACTTCGATGATCCAGGAGCACCAGAAGGCGGCGTGATAGTTGTAGTTTTCGGCCAGATAGCCGCCGATGAGGACGCCGAGGCCGATGCCAAGGTCCCAGGAGGTGAGGAGAGAGGCATTGGCTGTGCCACGCTTGTTGGCGGGAGCTAAGTTGACAAACATATTTTGGAAGGCTGGCCAGAGATGACCATTGCCAAGGCCGACGAGCAGGGCGCAACCGTAGAAACCCCAGACGTTGTGCAAGAGGGCGAAGAGCAGATAGCCGACGCAGCTGATGCAGGTGCCGATGGAGGCGTTGTAGAGGATGCGGCCTTGCTTGAGCGTGCGACTGCCGACGAGGCGCGACATGAAGAGGCCTGAGGCCAAAATCGCGAAGAAGACGCCTGAGCCGCTGGTGAGGCCTAACTCCTCGCGGCCATAGATAGCTACGTATGTGCTGGTGACGCCGTAGGCGAAGCTGAAGGAGACGATGGTCAGGCCTTGGCTCCAGCCGGCGGTGAGGAAGAAGCGGTCGAAGCTGAAGAGGGAAAAGGGAAAAGGGAAAAGTGAAAAATTATGATTAGTGACATCTTTTGCATTCCTTTCCTTATCCTTATTACATTCTAAAGAGTAATTATTATTTTTCTCTTCTCCCTTATCCTTGTTCCCTTCATTTTTCCCTTCTCCTTTTTCCTTTTTCACTCGTATCGTAGATACGCACCACACGCCTAATAATCCGAAGAAAAGGGAGGCGCAGAAGAGGATGTCGAAGTCGTGATAGGTGTCGTAGAGCCAGAGGCCGACGGTGGGGGAGATGGCGGTGGCTACGTTGTTCGAGAGGCCGTAGTAGCCGATACCTTCTGCGCGACGGGAAGAGGGGAGGACGTCGATGGCTACGGTGCTGTTAGAAACTGTGGCAATGCCGAATGGGAAGCCGTGAACGGTGCGGACGATGGCAAACATCAGCAGCGAGCCTGCCACGATATAACCGACGTAGAAGGCGGTGAGCAGGACGAAGCCTAAGACGAGGATCTGCTTGCGTGGGAACGTATCGACCACATAACCACTCGTGGCACGCGTGAGCATGGCCACGGCGGTATAACCCGAAAGGACGACTCCGATGACGTCTTTCGAGGCTCCAAACTCCTCTTGCAGGTAGATGGGCAACAGCGGCACTACCAGCATAAATGAGAAGAAGAGCATGAAGTTGGCACCCCATGCTCTTAAGTAGTTAGCATTCCAAAGCTTATCTTTTACTTCGGACATATCGCCTTATTTTTTGATTTGCTTAGAAGCGGAAATAAGTCTCAACCCAGAACTCATTATAATGAACGTCCTTAGCACCGCTGTAGTCGTTGTAGTTGTACTGGAGCTGGAGCTTGAGGTTCTTATGGAGCTGGAACTCAGGGATGAGAGAGACGATGCGCTGTGCATTGCCCCATTCCTTGCCGACGCGAGCGGTCTGGTACTGAGCAGAGATCTTGAACCAGTCGTTGAGAGGAGCGCCTGCTACTGCATACCATGCATCAGCGTTGCCGAGGTCTGACTGGCCGTGAGCGTACTCTGTGCGGAATACGTAGCCATTCTTGTCGTACTTAGCGCCGAAAGCGTAGCGGTTGCGAGTGTGGTCGACACCATCGGTACGGAAAGAACCCTTCCAACCGAAAGCACCGATATAGAGGCCCTTGACTGGCTGGAACTGGAGAGTAGCGGTGATGTCCTTCTTGCCATCAGTGTCGCTGGCATTGATGCCGCCACCGTTGCTGACCATTACCTGGTAGTGGATGAGGTAATGCTTGTCCTGGCCTACAGGAGCGAGGTCACCCTGTACCTGGATACCGAGGTCACGACCACCGTTGGCACTGCCCTTGACATCAGCTGCCCATGGCTTATTGAGGTAGTCATTGTGGCCGGTGAGGAGCTTGGTCATGAGCGAGTAGTCGCCTGTAGAGATGTCCCATGGATTCATAGGATTCTCGAAGCCGAATGCACGCTTGAACTGACCAACCTTGATCTTGAAACCATCATACTTCTTCCACTCTACGAAGAAATCCTTCATGTGGAAAGCGTCATTATTGGTCTGAATCTGGATGCGATAAGCGAAGTCCTTGAGGATGGTGCCATCGACATAGAAACGTACGAGACGCTGGTTGAAGCCAGCACCACCGTGAGCACCGTCCTGATCGCTATACTGATAACGGCCGATGACGTAGCCACCGAACTTAGGAGCAGAAACGTAGTCAGAGACGGTACGGCCATACTTCATCTCCTTGTCACCAGATGTAGGAGCAGCCATGCCAGAAGCAACAGCCTCATTTAACATCGAAGTGAAAAAGCCTGATGGCTCTGGATCATCAATATCAGTAGCAAAGCCGCTGAAGACAGATGCTGCGAACAGCACTGAAAGAAGTTGTTTTTTCATCTTTTGGGGGATATTAGAATACCAGGAACATCCAAGCGTAGCCGATGACGAGGCCGAGGATGCCGACGATGATACCAACGGTCATCATCTCCTTCTGCTGGATGAAGCCAGTAGAGTGTGCGATGGCATTTGGAGGAGTAGAGATAGGCAGGATCATTGAAACTGAAGCTGCGATAGCTACACCGATGAGCATCTGAGCAACACCACCCTCATCGAGCTTGCCTGCAGTTGCCATAGCGCCAGCTACGACACCAAGTACTGGGGTGAGGAGCGAAGCAGCAGCTGAGTGGCTGATGAAGTTAGAGAAGCCGAAGCAGACGAGGCCTGAGATGATCATGACGAGGAGTGGGCTCCACTCTGCGAATGGGATAGCGTCAACGAGAACGCTTGAGAGCTTGGTAGTATTGAGCGCTACGCCGAGAGCGAAACCACCAGCAACCATCCAGAGTACTGACCAGTTGATCTCCTCGAGGTCATGCTTGGTGAATACACCAGTGACACAGAAGATTGCTACTGGGAGGAGAGCCACGATGTTAGAGTTCAAACCGAGGTTCCATGCTACCTGTGGGAGGCCGATAGAAGCGAAGTCGACGCTTGAGAAGCACCAGAGGAAGATGGTAACGACGAAGGTCCAGATGACGATATGGGTCTGAGCAGAAGGCTCGAACTCACCTTCGATCTTGAGCTTGATCTCCTTCTGCTGGAATGGGAACATGAAGCGGAGGAGCATCCATGCAGCCAAGAGAAGGATGACAACGAATGGAACCATCTTGAGCATCCACTCACCGAAGCCTACAGACATGCCGAGGGTCTCGTTCATGTAACCAAGGACGATGGTGTTAGGAGGAGTACCGATAGGAGTAGCGATACCACCGATGTTAGCACCGATAGGGATGGCCATGGCGAGCGCTACACGGTCCTTAGAACCCTCTGGCATAGCGCGGAGCACAGGAGCCAGGAAGGCAAGCATCATAGCTGCGGTAGCAGTGTTTGATACGAATGCAGAGAAGAGAGCAGTTACCATGATGAAGCCCATGAGTACGGTCGATGGGTTGGTGCCGAATGGAGCGAGGAGCTTCTTGGCAAGAACGACATCGAGCTTGGTCTTGGTCATACCGATAGCCAATACGAAACCACCGATGAAGAGGAGGATGGTAGGATCGGCGAAACAAGCCATGATGCTCTTGTAAGGTACGTAAGTAGCACCTTCAACGCCTGCAAATGGGGTCAGACAGTTGTTCGAGATGGTGAACAGCATCACTACGATGATGAGTACCGAAGTACACCATGAAGGGATGGCCTCTGTCAGCCACATAACGGCTGCGAACACAAAGATTGCGATTACACGCTGCTGTACTGCATCGAGGTTGGCAATGCCAAGTGACTCGGTAGGAAGGCAGGCGATGATGATAGAAACGATTGCTGCGATGATGGCCTTGACATAGGCATCCATCTTGAAGCGCTTCTTCGCCTTGTTCTTGTGGTAGGAGTCAATCACATGAGCTCCCTGGAAACTTTTGAACATTGATGAATAGTATTTATAAGTTTAATAATTTCGATTGTGTTACCAGGTAAAAAGGTCCACTTTATTCCGTTATGTCTCGAAAATGACGGCGCAAAGTTAGCGCTTTTAATTATAAAATGGTATGGTGTTTTTGGAAAATCAAAATTTTAAGTATGAAAATACGTTACAAAGTAAAGTCTACTTATCATTTGACCGCGCCATCGGTGCTGAGTGCTGCCAGATTCTGCGCTACGACGTATCCCATGGTCCATGCGGCCTGTAGGTTGAAGCCGCCGGTGATGGCGTCTACGTCGAGCACCTCGCCAGCCAGGAAAAGGCCTGGATGCTGACGACACTGGAGGGTGTTAGGGTCGATGTTGCTCAATGCCACGCCGCCGCAGGTCACGAACTCTTCTTTGAAGCGACTCTGGCCGGCCAGGGCGTAGGTGTCGCAAGTCAGGACCGAGGCGAGCTTGTTCATCTGCTTGCGTCCAACCTCGGCACAACGGCGCTCGGGGGCAATGCCGCTCTTCTGGAGCAGATAGTTCCAGAGGCGGGAGGTGATGGGGGAGGTGGCGCCGGTCTTGAGCTTGTGATCTGTGGTCAGATGTACGGAGCCGATCTGCTTCTGCGGATTGTCGGACAGGAGCGTGTCCAGCTGCTCGCGGACGCTGTCTTCGTTCTGTCCGTTGAGCCAGTTGACGTTGAGCTGCGCCTTGTAGTTGCATTCGGCTAAGTGTCTGGCTGCCTGACTCGAAAGCTTCAGGATGGCGGGACCTGACATGCCCCAGTGAGTGATGAGGAGAGGACCTTCGGCCTTCATCTTCGTGCCGGCTAAGGTCGCTACGGTTTCCTCTACGACGACGCCCATGAGCTGGGTGATAGGGTCGTTAATTTTGAAGGTAAAGAGCGAAGGGACAGGGGATTCCAGCTCAAGATGCAAAGACGCAAGGAAGTCGAGGCCAGAGGCTTTGGGAGAGCCGCCGGTGGTCACGACAACGGCATCGTAGACGTTGCTGCTGAGGCGGGTCAAGGGACAGGTACCTGATCCGCTGTTCCACCGGATCAGGTACCTGTCCCTTGACCCGCTGATTTCGATGACTCTCTGTCCGCAATGTAGGATAACGCCTTCGCGCTTCATAGCCAGTACCAGCGTATTGACAATCTCCATGGCGTCCTGACTGGCCGGGAAGACACATTGATCCTCCTGCACGGTGAGCTTGACGCCTTCCTGCTCGAACCAGGCCATCAGTTGCTGCTGATCGAGCTGATGGAACAGTCGCTTCATCAGCTTATGGCCACGCGGATAGGTCTGCTGCAGGCTCTTCACGTCGCGGAAAGTATTGGTCAGATTGCATCGGCCACCACCTGTGATGGCGACCTTGGCCAACGGTTTCTGATTGGCCTCAAAGACCTCGACAACGGCATCCTGAAGCATACGCTTCACATTGATGGCGCAGAAACATCCGGCGGCGCCAGCACCTATAATCGCAATTTTCATGCGGCAAAGATAGGGATAAATCCGCAGTTTCGCAAAAAATGAGAGCGAGAATTTGGAATTTGCTTGGAAAGTCACTATCTTTGCAATTCAAATTTTGAATTATGCAGACTTATAAACTCTTCGAGAAGAATCCTAATCCTCGCGTCCTGCAGGACATCGCGCAAGTGATACGCGACGGAGGAGTCGTGATTTACCCTACCGACTCGGTCTATGCTATCGGTTGCGACGCGCTCAATCAGCGTGCCGTAGAGAAGATCTATCAGTACCGCAAGGAGGAGGCTAAGCAGAGTCACCTCTCGATCATCTGTCGGGACATCTCGCAGGCAGGGGAGTACGTCCGCATCTCGAAGGAGCAGTTCAAGTTGATGCATCGCAATCTGCCTGGCCCATTCACCTTCATCCTGGAGGCAGGCCTGAAGTTGCCAAAGGTATTCCGTAGTCGCAAGACCGTGGGAATCCGCATCCCGAATAATGCCATCCTGCAGGCATTGCTCGAAGAACTTGATGGTCCGCTGCTCACCACTTCGTTGAAAGCTCCTGTCGATGATGATGATCCGGATGCAGTGAGCTACATGACCGACCCATTCCTCATCGAAGAAACCTTCCAGAACCAGGCAGACGTGCTTATTGATGGCGGCTATGGTGAGGATCAGCCGTCGACGGTGGTGGATCTGACGGGGGAGGAGGCGGAAATACTCCGACAGGGTGTAGGAGTATTAAGGTAAAAAAGGAAAAGGGAAAAGAGAAAAATAAATAATAGAAAATTGATATATCCAGAGAATTTCGAAATCAAGTTAGGATTTGACAAGATCCGCGACATGGTGCGGCAAAGCACCCTCTGTCCTTTAGGTGCACAGCGAGTCGATGAGATGGAGTTTCTCACCGACCGTAAGGCGTTGCAGCATGAGCTGAGCCTGCTTGCCGAGATGAAGGCCATCATCGAGCTGGCTACACAGCCATTGCCGACTGATAGTTTCTATGACCTCACGGCTCCGTTGAAGCGCATCCGTCTGGCTGGTACCTTCATGGAGGTGGAGGAGCTCTATGATCTGATGCGCTCTCTTCGCACCATCCAGGCGCTGGCTCAGTACCTCAATCCGCGTGAGGGACAGGAGTTCCGTATGGACGATGGCTTGGGAGGTTCGGCCAATATCAGCTTCAATGAGCGTTTCCCATTGCTCCGCGCCTTGGCTGCTGACGTTGTCACCTTCCCGGATATCATCCGCAAGATCGACCAGACCTTGACGTCGACGGGAGAGATACGCGATAACGCGTCACCACAGTTGGCCGAGATCCGTCATGAGATGGCTCGTAACCTCTCAGGTATCGGCCGTCTGCTCAATAGCATCTTGCGAAGCGCTCAGGCCGAGGGTGTGGTCGATAAAGACACCACACCAACCATGCGTGATGGCCGATTGGTTATCCCGATTCCTCCGTCTTCGAAGCGCAAACTCAAGGGTATCGTGCATGATGAGTCGGCCACCGGTAAGACCCTCTTTGTGGAGCCAGCCGAAGTCGTGGAGGCCAACAACCGTATACGTGAGCTCGAAGGAGAGGAGCGACAGGAGATCATCCGCATCCTCACGGGTATTGCCAATCTTATCCGTCCGGAGGTCAACAACATGCTGGCAGGCTATGACTTCCTCGGCCAGATCGACTTCCTTCGCGCCAAGGTACGCTTCGCACAGGTGATCGATGGCATCGTGCCACAGCTCTCGGAGAAGAATATCACCGACTGGGTGCAGGCGCGCCATCCTTTATTATATATAAGGTATAAGAGACACAACGAGCGACATGGCCTCCTGCCAACGGCTCCGGATTATAAGAAGGTCGTTCCGCTCGACATTCTGCTCGACCATAAGAAGCAGCGTATCATCCTCATCTCAGGTCCGAATGCGGGTGGTAAGTCGGTGTGTCTGGAGACGCTCGGCTTGGTGCAGTATATGCTGCAGCATGGCTTGGCTGTGCCGATGAAGGACAATTCCTCTTGCGCCATCTACAAGAATATCTTCGTGGATATCGGCGATGAACAGAGTATCGACAATGACCTCTCGACCTATTCGAGCCATCTGCAGAACATGAAGTTCTTCCTTCGCAACGCGGGAAATCCTTCCCTTGTTCTGATCGATGAGTTCGGCAGCGGTACCGAGCCACAGATCGGTGGAGCCATCGCACAGGCCATCCTTGGCAAGCTCAACCGTCAGCAGGTCAATGGTGTCATCACGACTCACTTCACCAACCTCAAGCTCTTTGCTGACGAGACGCCGGGTATCGTCAATGGCGCCATGCTCTATGATCGTGGCGAGATGCGACCTTTGTTCCGTCTCGAAGTAGGTCGTCCTGGTTCTTCTTTTGCGCTTGAGATTGCACATAAGATTGGCCTCCCTAATGATGTCATCGAGGAGGCCAAGCAGATCGTGGGTAGCGACTATGTCAATATGGATAAGTACCTGCAGGACATCAGTCGAGATAAGCGTTACTGGGAACAGAAGCGACAGAAGGTGCATCAGCAGGAGAAGGAGCTTGAACAGAAGTCGCAGGAGTATGACGAGAAGACACGTGAGCTCAAGGCAAAGCGTCAGGAGGTGATGGAGAAGGCTCGCAGTGAGGCGTCGAACCTCTTGCAGCAGGCCAATGCGCGCATTGAGAAGACGATTAAGGACATCAAGGAGGCGCAGGCGGAGAAGGAGGCGACCAGGAAGATCAGGAAGGAGCATGAGGCGTTCAAGGAGAAGACCAGGACCCTCCCTAACCCTCCCTCAAAGGGAGGGGATAGAAAGTCACCATCAGCTGATCCGAATAGCCTCACTAACTCTCAATCACCCTCCCTTCAAGGGAGGGATGGGGTGGGTCCTGGCTCTCTCGTTCGCCTCAAAGGCCAGCAGACCGTAGGAGAAGTACTTGCCGTCAGTGGTCGTCAGTGCGAAGTCGCTTTCGGCTTGATACGCAGCCATGTGGATATGAGTCGCCTCGAACCTGTCTCGAAGAATCAGGCCAAGAAGGAGGCTTCTTCTCAGTTCTCACACTTGGCTGACACCATTGGCAAGGGAGCCATCGACATGATGAGCGAGCGTCGCGCTAAGTTCAAGCAGGAGATCGACGTACGTGGTATGCGAGCCGATGAGGCGTTGCAGGCGGTCATGTATTTCATTGACGATGCTATCCTGCTTTCTATGAGCGAGGTGCGAATACTTCACGGTACGGGCACGGGAGCTCTACGTCAGGTCATTCGTCAGTATCTCTCCACCGTGCCAGGTATTGCCAGCTATCATGACGAACATGTGCAGCTGGGTGGCGTGGGAATCACCGTCGTGGAGATTGACTAAACTCGAATGTCTTCCGTAGGGACCTTCTGCCAAGAGAAATCTGCAATCAGTTCCTGTGCAGATACAGGCTCTGGCTGAGCGATGATACCAGCGTAATAGGCAAGTCGGCCAATGATTTCCTGAGGCGTATTGTTTTTGCGCAATTCTCCTAAATCCAAGCTCTTATCGCGCTTGCAGAGACGTTGTCCTTCGAGGTTGCAAAGTAAAGGCAAGTGGCAGAAAGACGGAGGCGTGAAGCCTAAGAGGCGATGCAGGTAAATCTGCTGAGGAACGGAGAGCAGCAGGTCTCTGCCACGTACAACCTCCGTGATTCCCATAAGCGCATCGTCGACCACAACAGCCAACTGATAGGCCCAGGCTCCATCGGCACGACGGAGGATGAAGTCGCCACAGTGAGTAGCTAAGTTGATGCTATGAGTGCCATAATGGCCATCGGTGAAGGCGATCTCCTCATCAGGGACGATAAGGCGCGTAGCAGGCTTTTTTAGTGAGGAGTTAGGCGCTTCGCTTAGTGAGGAGTTGTTTGTGGGTCGGCAGGTGCCTTTATAAACAATTCTGCCATCTGATTCGTGAGGAGCCTGAGTGGCCATGATATCTGCGCGTGTGCAGTAGCAAGGGTAGGTGAGACCAAGGTCATGCAGGCGAGAAAGATACTCCTCATAAATCTCTCCGCGTTGGCTTTGATAGTACGGTCCTTCGTCCCAAGAGAGTCCGAGCCAGCGAAGGTCATCCATCAGCTGATCAGCATATTCTTGATGGCTACGTTGCGGATCAATATCCTCGATGCGGAGCAGCCACGCGCCGTCCTGACTCTTTGCCGAAAGCCAGGAGAGTAGGGCAGAATATACGTTGCCAAGATGCATACGGCCCGTAGGAGAGGGAGCGAATCGTCCTTTCATAGATTGCTATTTGTGATGTATTTGCCGGCAAAGGTAGTGTTTTCGGATGAAGAAAGCAAGAAAATTTGGAAGTTTCGACAAAAAAACTATAAACTATGTTACAAGATTGGTTGCCAACCTCAGCCAAGGAAGTGCAGCTTCGCGGCTGGGACGAACTGGATGTCATACTCTTCTCGGGTGATGCATACGTTGATCATCCGTCGTTTGGTGCAGCGGTCATCGGGCGAGTGCTCGAGGCGGCTGGCTATCGTGTGGCCATCGTTCCGCAACCTGACTGGCATGGCGATTTTCGCGACTTCAAGAAATTAGGCCGACCACGTCTCTTCTTCGGCGTCTCTCCTGGTGCGATGGACAGTATGGTCAATCACTATACGGCCAATCGTCGTCGTCGCTCAGACGATGCTTATACCCCTGGAGGTCGATTCGGTGCGCGACCAGACATGCCATCGATCGTCTATAGCAAGATCCTTCGCGAACTCTATCCTGATGTGCCAATCATCTTGGGTGGCATCGAAGCCTCTTTGCGCCGACTCTCACATTATGACTATTGGGAGGACCGACTCCGTCCTTCGCTGTTGATGGATACGGAGGCCGACGTGATCACTTATGGCATGGGAGAGAAGGTCACGCTTGAAATCGCGGAGCGACTTCAAGCAGTTAGGAGTGAGGAGTTAGGAGTGAGGAGTATCAGCCGTGTCGAAAAGATTGAGCAGCTTAAGGACATTCCTCAGGTCGTTTGTCGCCGACCATTGAGCGAGATTCCAGCTAATCCTGATGGGGTGCATGATGTGGTATTGCATCCGTTTGAAGAGTGTCTGAAGAATAAGAAGAAACAGGCGGAGAACTTCCGTCACATCGAGGAAGAATCGAACAAGTGGCACGCTGCGCGTATCTGGCAGAAGACTGGTGATGTGGCAATCTTAGTGAATGTGCCATATCCTCCATTGAGCACCGAAGAGGTGGATGCATCGTTCGACTTGCCTTACACTCGTATGCCACACCCTCGCTATAATGGCAAGGTGATTCCGGCCTACGAGATGATCCGTCACTCCATCTGTATGCACCGTGGCTGCTTTGGTGGCTGCGCGTTCTGCACCATCTCGGCTCATCAGGGTAAGTTTATCTCATCGCGTAGTAAGGAAAGTATCGTGCGAGAGGCGATCAAGGTGACGCAGATGCCTGATTTCAAGGGCTATATCAGCGACCTTGGAGGACCTTCGGCCAACATGTATCAGATGCGCGGTAAGAACCTCTCCCTCTGCGAGAAATGCAAGCGTCCGTCGTGTCTCCACCCGCAGGTTTGTCCGAATCTGAATGCCGATCATGGTCCTTTGCTCGAAGTCTATAAGGCCGTGGAAGCGTTGCCTGGCGTGAAGAAGTCGTTTATTGGTAGTGGTGTCCGATATGACCTGATCTTGCATGAGGGTAAGGATGGCGAATTCACCGCGTGCAACATGCGTTATGCCGAGGAATTGATCCGTAATCACGTCTCTGGTCGACTCAAGGTGGCTCCGGAGCATACCAATCCGGAGGTGCTCAACGTGATGCGCAAGCCATCGTTCCAGCAGTTCCATCAGTTCAAGCGTATCTTCGATGAGGTCAATCGCAAGTATGGATTGAAGCAGCAGATCATACCTTACTTTATTAGCAGTCATCCGGCCAGTGATGAGATTGCGATGGCAGAGCTCGCGGCTGAGACCAAGAGCCTCGACTTCAAGCTCGAACAGGTGCAGGACTTCACCCCGACGCCTATGACCGTCTCAACGGAGATCTGGTACAGCGGTTTCCATCCATATACTCTTGAGCCTTGCTATTGCGCTCACAGCCAGGAAGAGAAGTTGCGACAGCGAGCCTATTTCTTCTGGTATCAGCAGGAGAATGTGCCAAAATTACGTGCATCGCTCATCAAACTGGGTCGACGTGACCTAGCAGAGCGCCTGTTTGGCATGAATGTTGCAGGACGATATAACAGCGGAGGCCAGCGTGCTGGTGGCAGTCAAAATGGCAAACCACAAGGCGGCTCTCGCTCTAATCCTCGCGGCAAATAACTATTAACAAATAACTATATAACTATGTATTTACTCGTCATTTTAATCGCCATCGTAGGTTGGCTCGTTCAGTGGAATCTGAAGCGTAAGTTCGAAAGATATAGCCGTACACCTATCCGTCAATCGGGTGCTGAGGTGGCTCAGCAGATGCTCAACAGCTTTGGCCTTCACGATGTGCGAATCACCCATGTCGATGGTCAGCTCACCGATCATTATAATCCAACTAACAAGACGCTCAACCTGAGTGATGCTGTCTTCTCAGAGCGTAATATTGCTGCTGCTGCCGTAGCTGCTCATGAGTGCGGACATGCCGTGCAGCATGCTACAGCCTACTCATGGCTCACGCTTCGCAGCAAGATGGTGCCAGCTGTCAGCTTCTCAAGTCGCGTTGCTCAGATCGTCATCTTGATTGGTATCTTCACCATCGAAGCCTTTCCTGCTTTGATGTGGTTTGGTATCGCACTTTTTGCGGTTACCACGCTCTTCTCCATCGTTACCTTGCCTGTTGAGATCGATGCTTCACAGCGAGCTCTGGCATGGCTCGATCGCAGCGGAATTACCTCGTATGAGTCGCACAAGGAAGCCAAAGGTGCACTCAAGGCAGCAGCTTATACCTACGTCGTAGCAGCGCTCTCTTCCATCGCTACATTGGCATATTATGTCATGATGATGCTGGGCCGTAGCAGAGATTAAGCAAGGGAAATCTCTCTTCTTTGACCAATTAAATACCGTATTATGCAACGCTCAATTGCAAAATACGGTATTTTTATATTGTATGCTCCTTTTTTTGAAGAAAAGTTTGGTCAGTTCGTTTTTTAATTGCATATTTGCAGTCTAATTATAATGAATAATGAGTAATGAATAATGATTAATTAAATGAATAATGTCCCCTTATACGCGTGTTTTTTACCCGTACAATCGTGTAGCAAGCGAACAATTATTCATTATTAATTATTCATTAATAATTCCTATAATCAATGTATCAGCGCAGCAAGGATATCAAAGACCTGACAATGGAGAAACCCTATCTCTCCATTGGAGAGGTTGCGGAGAAATTTGATGTCAGTACCGATCTGCTGCGCAAATGGGAGGCCGCTTTCCCTCGTTACCTGCATCCTCGCCGCACAGGCCGTGACAGTCGCCTATACAACCACAAAGACGTGCAGCAGGTGGCAGCCATCTATCGCCTGATCCGCATCGAAGGACTCTCCATCGAGGGTGCCAAGCGCAGGCTCAGTCAGGGCGATGTCTCCGAACTGCAGGACCGCCAGGAAGTAATCCAGCGACTTCAGATGTTGCGACAAAAGCTGCTGGGGATTATCGACGAACTGGGACCTGTCCCTACAAAGACGCAAATTACGTACACACCATATCAAGAGACAACCGAAGATCATCCTGAGTGAAAAAGGACTCTTCACGCGTCTCAACAAAATTCGAAAATCAATTTATCACACCTATTGTAGTTATGGAAGCAAAGTGCACACCCGAAGAGGGTCAGCGAATCGTGGAACAAGACCGCTCTGAGTTCTTTGATCGAGTAGCAGAACTGATTCCCGTCAACGAGATCCCTCGTATTGAGGCAGCTTACGCCTTTGCCGCAGAAGCGCATTCCTCGCAGATACGCAAGTCGGGAATCCCATATATCACGCATCCTATTGCCGTGGCACGTGTGGCTCTGGTCGAGTTAGGCTTGAAGACTAATTCGGTCATGGCAGCCTTGCTTCATGACGTAGTAGAAGATACCGAATATACCGTCGAGGACATCCAGCGCAACTTCGGTCCCGATGTGGCAGGCCTCGTACAGGTCCTCACCAAGAACTCCGACGGCAACTATAAGGTCAGCAAGCAGATCGACAACTTCAAGCAGATGCTCGATAGTATTAACTACGATATCCGCGCTCTGCTCATCAAGCTCGCCGACCGTATGCACAACATGCGTACCCTTGGTTCGATGCGCACCGACAAGCAGATGAAGATCACCTCTGAGACCGATTACTTCTATGCTCCGTTGGCCAATCGTCTCGGCCTCTACGACATCAAGTCAGAGCTCGAGAACCTCTCGCTGAAGTTCCGTTCACCTATCGAATATGCCCGCATCGACAAGAAGATCAGCCGCTACATGGAGATGCATGCCGATGACATCGAGTCGTTCATGCAGCCTATCCGCCTCATGCTCCGTGAGCGTAAGATCAATGCGCGTGTCTATGCACGTCCTCGTTCGGTCTATGCTTTGTGGCGCAAGATGCAGACCTCGGGCCAGACCTTCAAGGAGCTCGATCATGTGCATCAGGTACACATCGTCTTCGAGTTCGACGACACCATGCCACTCACCGAGAAGGAGCAGTGTCTGCGCATCTACAGCTGTCTGACCGACTTCTACAAGGAGCGTCCTTACTCGATGATCAACTACATCGACCAGCCAAAGGAGAACGGTTACCAGGCTCTCCACGTGCAGGTCATGACCATGATGGGACAGTGGGCCGAGGTACATATCTGCACCGAGGAGATGGATCTCAATAGCAAGCGTGGCTGCATCTCTGACCGTAGCGATAGCGTCGAGGGTTGGATCCAGAAGTTCCGCAGCGTGCTCCGCGACGTGGCTCAGTCGGGCATGGAGGGTGGCTTCATGGATTCGGTCATCTCTTCGTTCTATCATGACGACATCATCGCCTTCACGCCTAAGGGCAATAGCATCGTGCTCCCTACCGGCAGTACCGTCCTCGACTTCGCCTACGAGATCCACACCAACGTGGGCAATCATGCCAAGTATGCGCGTGTCAATGGCAAGCTCGTCTCGATCTTTACCGTCCTGAACCGTGGCGACCGTGTGGAGATCGGTACCGATGAGAAGCAGCTGCCAGAAGCAAGCTGGCTCAAGCATATCACCACCTACAAGGCGCGTCGCAGCATCACCGTATCGCTCAACAAGAGTGGTATCTCGATGGAGGAGTTCCCATTCGAACTCTGTCCGGATTGTAACCCATTGCCAGGCGATGAGATCATGGGCTTCAAGCGCAAGGATGGCTCTATTCTGGTGCATAAGCGCAACTGTAAGGAGGCCATCGCGCTCTCTGCAGCCGAGGGTGACACCATCGTCGACGTGGAGCTCCCAATCCTCCCAGGACGCACCTACAGCACCCGCATCGAGATCAATTCCGTCGATCGCAACGGCCTCCTCATGGATCTGGTCAACATCATCTCCAACGAGTTGCACCTGAGCATTGACGAGCTCGATACCGTCACCACCGACTACATTGTAAAGACTATTGTTAAGATGCGCGTCCCTTCAGCCTTCGAACTTATCGAGACCATCCGTATCATCGAGCAGGTGCCGGGAGTCGAAGAAGTGCGTGCTTTATAAGCAATGAATAATGATTAATGAATAATTAATAATTGAATGCCCCCCTTTATGAAAGAGGCGAATGAGCGTGCTGTGCAGAATAAGGCACAGGATTTCGCTGTAAGAATAACAAAGGCTCAGAAGTATCTAGTCGATGTAAAAAAGGAAAGACGTATATCTGATCAGCTTTATCGTAGTGGAACATCAGTTTCTGCGAATATAAGTGAGGCTCAATATGCAGCATCAAAAGCCGATTTTATAAACAAGATGCAGATTGCGCTCAAAGAAGCTAATGAGTCCAGGAACTGGATTGAGATTCTTTATCGGTCAGAATATATTGATCAGATTGTTTTTAGATCTATTCATGCAGATATTGAAGAAATAATTAAGTTGCTTACGGCAATTATCCGGACATCAAAGCGGACCAGTTGAGGTCATTATTAATTATTCATTCAATTAATCATTATTCATTATTAATTATTAATTCTACTATATGAAAGTAATAGCAATAATTCCCGCTCGTTATGCGAGCACCCGCTTCCCTGCCAAGCCACTGGCGATGCTGGGAGGTAAGCCAGTGATTCAGCGTGTCTACGAGAAGGTGGCACCATTGGTCGACATGGCTGTCGTGGCTACCGATGACGCTCGTATCTACGACGCTGTCGAGGCGTTCAATGGCCGCGTGGTGATGACCAGCACCGAACATAAGAGCGGCACCGATCGTGTGCAGGAGGCCTATCAGAAGGTCACAGAAGCGCTTGGCACACAATATGATGTTGTCATCAACGTGCAGGGCGATGAGCCATTTATCGCCGCTCAGCAGATCCGTGCCGTCGTAGATTGCTTCATGGATTCGCAGACCGATATTGCCACCCTCGTCAAGCCCTTCCACCCAGAAGACGGACTTGAGGCTTTGCTCAACCCTAACTCTCCAAAGGTGGTCGTAAGCCCTAAGGGTCAGGCCTTGTATTTCAGTCGCTCGGTCGTCCCATACCTTCGTGGCATTCCACAGGAGGAGTGGCTGCAGCGTCACACCTTCTTCAAGCATATCGGCCTTTATGCCTATCGTCCTGAGGCCTTGGCTCGTATCACTGCCATGCCACAGACACCACTCGAGCAGGCTGAGAGCCTGGAGCAGTTGCGCTGGCTTGAGAATGGCCTTCGCATCCTCGTCCGTCAGGTCGACATCGAGACCGTGGGTATTGATACCCCAGAAGACCTGCAGCGCGCTGAGGCTTTCTTGATGGAACAGAAGAGAATCAAAGGGTCGCTTTGATCCTTTGGAATTAATAATGAATAATTAATAATGAATAATTGTTAGCCTTCTACGCGATTATGCTGATAAAAAGACATTCGCGCAAGGAGGCCTTCTACGCGATACTACTACAGAAAAGCATTCGCGCTAGGGGAGGATTATTCATTTAATTATTCATTATTAATTATTCATTATTAATTTTAGAACTATGGAACACTGGATTGAAACCACCTTCGGCATAAGCATCAACGAGATGGATACCTGGATCCGTCTTGGTATCATCCTCGGCATTATACTTTTTGCCTATCTGGTTGATCTCTTCTTCAGCAAAGTCATCGTCCCCATCATCCGCAAGATCACGCTCAAGACGAAGGCTCAGTGGGACGATATCTTCTTCGACGATGCCGTCTGCAGCACCTTCTCGCGCATCCTTCCTGCCTTAGTCATGACGGCGGCGTTGCCTTTTGCAGTCGATGGCGGATGGGGCATCCTCGTCTCGCGCTTCACCCTCATCTACATCATCGTCACCACCTGTCGTTTTGCCACAGCCATCATTCGTGCCATCTTCAATCTCTTTGTGCATAAGAAAGAGGAGAAGGCGCAGTCGCTGGGTGGCATCCGTCAGACCTTTGCCATCATCATCTGGATCATCGGTGTCATCCTGATGGCAGCAGTGATCATCGACCGTAATCCCGCCTATCTCCTCACGGGCCTGGGTGCAGCTGCTACCATCCTGATGCTGGTCTTCCAGGACTCCATCAAGGGCCTTGTGGCAGGTGTCCAGCTCTCCTTCCAGGACATGGTGCGTGTGGGCGATTGGATCGAGATCCCTTCGCGCAATGCCAATGGCGTAGTCACCGAGATTACGCTCAATACCATCAAAGTGCAGAATTGGGACAATACCATCGCCACCGTTCCTCCTTATGCGCTCATGCAGGAGTCCTTCCTCAACTGGCGCGGCATGCAGGATAGCGCTGGCCGACGTCTGAATCGCTCGTTCAACGTCGATGTGCATACCATCCGTTTCCTCACCGACAAAGAGATCAGCGACTGTGTGGCCAAACACCAGCTCCCTGCCGATGCCACAAAGCGTGGCGGCACGGTCACGAATCTTGAGGCGTTCCGATACACCATGGAGCAGCATCTGCGCCATAGTCAGGACATCAATGCCGACATGACCTTTATGGTTCGCACGCTCGATATGCGCTCCGAGGGTCTGCCTGTCGAACTCTACGCCTTCTCTCGCACCAAGGACTGGATCCCTTACGAGCATATCCAGTCGCAGCTCGTTGAGTTCGCCCTGGCCAGCCTCTCGCAGTTCGGCCTCCGTGCTTATCAGCGTGGCAGTGATTTCAAATACCAACAGTAACACCTTGACAGATTCGCACACCCGAAATCACGACGTTTACCAATATCGTTCATTCATGTCGTAGAGAGAGAAAGACTGCTTGCTTTTTTCGCTATTACTAATATAATCATAATTCCGTGATTGTACAATATCCCCCGATTTTTATGTTCTTCAGCATGTTTCGGTCATTTTTTAAACTTTAAATTTGGAGGCGCTCATTATTTATAATAACTTTGCAGCGTGCTCTTTATGAGTGCAGCACGGAAAATAAGAAAGATTCGATGTCTAAATAGGATATAGTTTATGAAAAAGCCTTTTGAACATATATTTGTATTCGTTGTAGTCATTACCGCATGTGCCATGACCGCGTGCCAGGAATTCGATCCTTTTGATGAGAGTACAGAGAGAGCTGTGAAGTATGAGAAGCAGTTCTCTGATGCCATTGGTGCCCCTGCGCCACGTCATGCATGGGGTTTTGACCTCGCATCTTCGCTCATGGGTGTGGAGGGTGCGAAGACACGTGCCGTCTACAAGCAGGATATGAATGTGCAGACCACCGATGAGAATGGCAATAAGGTCGATGTGCGCGTCACCGAGTTCTATGGCAAGCCTAACGATATCACTCAGGCGGAGCATGACGAGGTCTGGGCCTGGTTTACCAACCATCGCGTGAACTGGCAGAACGACTATGCGAACTGTGGCGATGGCTCGGGCTTCACGGGTTCGACCAAACAGTTCGATGGCAAGGCTTATACAAGAAGTGGCGAAGAGGGCTACACGATGCTCGACATGGGTAGCCTCGTCTCTAATTCGCCAACTAAGATTGGAACTTGCTCGGTCGATAACACCATCTTCTACAATGGCTGGATTCAGCACATCGCCTATGATGCTGCTGAGGATGAGGTAGCAGATAATGGCACATCGAAGTATAATAGCGCCAATATGAACCACCTGTGTATTGTCAATACGAATGGTGGTGGCACGCAGCATCTGAATGACTTCAACGCTTCGAATGGCTATGGCTGGGGCAATCAGGCCGGTCAGAACGGTATCCTGGTAACTGATGCCAACTTCAATGAGCTCGAGTATCATTGCTCGGCCGACAGCAAGTATCACGACAAGTATATCATCGTACACCTCGTCGGTAGCAACTACTCTGGCTGGTACCTCGGTATGGACTTCGAGGGTGGAGGCCAGAATCCGAATGAGCGCGTCAAGGCCGATGGTGTCTGCAATGACTGGATCGTGAAGATCTGTGATGCTGGTCAGTCGATTTTCAATCCTGCTCGCATTCTCTGTGAGGACTTGGGTAGCAATGACTTCGACTTCAATGACGTGGTCTTCGATGTGTCTGCTGAGGTCGGTACTAACTGCGCGTTGGCCACCGTCACCGTGAAGGCGGTGGGTGGTACCATCCCTGTGTGCATCACTTACGGACATTCTGACGACATCGAGGGCAATGCATTCAACAAGGATGGCAAGTTCGAGCTTCATGAGCTCTTCGGCGCTGCGGTCAATCAGCCTATCAATGTTCATGCCAATGGTGGTTTGGAGTCCACTCGCGAGATCTCCTGGAAGATCGGCTTCGGCAAGACTTACGATGAGGCTGACTATAACTACCCTGGTGAGCAGCTGGATCTCCAGAAGTTCAACGTCCTGGTGCAGCACACCAGCAAGGCCGAGTGGCTCACCATCAGAAACTACGATGAGGGTAATGCGGTATGCGCTCCTCAGATGATCTGTGTCCCTACCACCGTCGACTGGCCGAATGAGAATCAGCCAATCGTCGAGAAGTACCCGAAGTTTAAGGAGTGGGTGGCTAATCCTACCAAGTTCTTCTGGACAAGCAATACGACCTCTGGCTCTTCGACCAATAGTGGCAGCAATTCTGGCACTGTCATTGAGGGTGATAACGGATCGAACACTGGATCTGGCTCAGAATCAACGCAGACTCCAGTCATCGAGGATCCTTATACCCTCTGGGAGGGTGAGTTCCAACCAAGTAGCAGCGATGTCCTTGTGCTTGATGCTGCTACGCTCAAGAAAATCTCCGCTGAGAGTACTATTAAGGTATACTTCACGGGTGATTACTTGAATATACGCACCGAGATGTGGGGTAGCATGTTGCAGAGTGATGTCATAGTATCAAATGGCGTGAAGTACGTGACGATCGCTATGACCCAGGATCTCGTCGCTGCTATTAAGTCATTGAAGGGCTTGTATTTCCAGGGCGGTAAGATTTATAAGATTACCGCCGATGTGATTGCTGAGGCTGTGGAAGAGGAGCAGGAAGAGAAGACAGAGACAACTCCTGAAGAGCAACAGCCATCAGAGAATACTTCTACCAATGAGGAGAGTAGCAACAATACCTCGACATTGACCGCTGCTGGTGGTTTTTATAGATTCTCAGCGATGAGCAATATTCCTGATAATGCAGCTTCCGTCACACTCAAGTTTACATTTGATAATAGTATCAATGGTAAGATTGGCGTACTTGATCAATATAATAACTTGGTAGTAAACAGTGCTGTACAAGTCGGTTATTCGGCAACAAGTCCGATAGAGGTAACCATAACTGGCGACCTTATTTCTGCAGCCAAATCTGGCAATTTGTATTTTGTTTCTTACAGCGCTGCAGGAGATATTAAGCAGATTGAGTATTCTGTTGGGAACTAATCGTCCAAGGCCGAGTCATCATCTGCTCTGTAGTCATTCGGAAGAAATAATATTTTGCGCCATTTGGCACACTTTCTTTGATAAATATTTGGAGAATCGAAGAAAAGGTGGTATCTTTGCGGCGTGAATGGATCACTATTCAACCAATAGAACTCAAATATATGGCACAAGATAAGTATATACGTTTTGATTGGGCCGCAAAAAAGATTTTGCGCGACAAATCGAATTTTTGTATCCTGGAGGGACTTTGCACAGTCCTTCTGCAAGAGCCAGTGCATATCATCGAACTGTTAGAAAGTGAGAGCAATCAAACAGAGAGAGATGATAAGTTCAATCGTGTAGATATCAAAGCAAAAAATAGTAAGGACGAGATTATACTCGTAGAGATTCAACTTACACGTGAGCTTTATTATCTGGAGCGAATCCTTTACGGTGTGGCAAAAGCCATCACTGAGCACATAAATTTGGGCAACAAGTATGACCAGGTAAAAAAGGTATATTCTATCAGCATCCTCTATTTCGATCTTGGCAAGGGTGAGGACTACGTTTATCGTGGACAAACTCGTTTCTTAGGATTAACTAAGCATGACGAGCTACAGGTGACAATGAAAGAGAAAGAGGTAATCAACATGAAGTCACCTGAAGAGGTATTCCCAGAATACTACCTGATCCGTGTCAATGCATTCGACAAGATTGCCGAGACTCATCTTGAAGAGTGGATCAAGTACTTAAAAGACGGTGTGATAGACGATAACACTACAGCACCAGGTCTTCAGGAGGCAAAGCGTAAGCTTGAGTATATGGCGATGAGCAAAGCCGATAAGGTGGCATACGACGAACATATCAACGCTGTGATGATCCAGAATGACGTCATCAGCACCGCAATGAAAGAAGGTCGCGCAGAAGGACGCGCAGAAGGACGCGCAGAAGGTGAGAAATCTAAGGCGTTGGAAATCGCTCAGAATATGAAAGCCGCAGGGTTGTCTAGTGAGCAGATCTTACAGCTTACGGGTATTTCTTTGTGATTTATTCTCAAAATTTATATTAGGCCGTGTCTTTTGATGCGGCCTTTTTTCATATCATAAATCTTCATCCGGATAGGTGTGGCATCATAATCTGGATGGATACTCGTACAGAAAAAGCACTTTTTCTGATTGCCCTGTATATTATTATTTCAAAATACTATATTTTTGTACCATTTCTCATTATATATATATTATAGTTCAGAATAATTTCGTATCTTTGCACCCAGATTTATTAATCGCATCAGAAGAAGCATTTGGACCTAAACGTGTCTATTCTTATTTGATTTCCTTATCTGCTGTTTCGTTTTTCTAAAACACTTTATGAGTACAACTTTATTATCTGCTTCATAATTTATGAATTTATTATCATCCCACAAATCACTACTCAGCGTTGCCCTCTCAGCATCGCTCCTCGCCGGCATGACCAGTTGCCAGGATGAGGATTTCGGTTATGGCGTCGATGAGGTTCGTGCATCTGTCTATGCCCGCAATTTCGAAAACTATTTCGGTAAAATTTCTCCCGATCAGACCTGGGACTTGTCCTCGTACAATCTCAATCAGTTAGGTCTTAAGGGTGGTCCAACAGATTTCTTAACGACTGGAGGCGCATTAACTCGTGCTTTCGAAGGAAATGCGAGTGAAGTCCGTACTACACTCGATGCTTGGTATGACGTGCCGTCTGCTACGATCAACTGGTTGAATCGTAATATGATGGAGCGTTATAATCATAGCGGTAGTGGTAGCTCATTTAACCTTATTAACCCTTATTATGATGATAATACAGGTAATGAGACAAGAGACTTTTTGATTATTCCTATCTATCAGGGATCGTCTGGTATGACTTGGGATTTGCATTTAGTTGATGACCAGAATGATTATAATATCTGGTCAAAGTCAACGAATATTGAGTATCTGAAAGACTATATAGAGTGGGAGGAGTTCTTTTATGATGGTTCAGAAACCAACTCAATCTGGAATGCTGACCCTGACAAAGCTGTGCCAGCCACTAATATTAAGCTTGAAAAAGCGTTCGGAGGAAAGATCCATTCAGGTAGTGGCCCAAGATATGGTTGGCAAATGTGTTTTGAGTTGCCAAGATATAATGCAAATATTCCAAATAGTGCGAATGGATCGTTTACGGGTTCATTCTATGTTTACGTGACTGATGCTGATGGTCATATAACAAAGAAGGCTTTGGTCACAGATATTGGCACTGATGGTGTTGTTTCTTTCGATCAGCAGGGACGTGACGCTTCTGGCGCTCTCACAGCTGTAAATGGAGTTACTTTTGATGGCCTTGTTGATAAAACTTATACAGCGGAAGATGGTACACAGATTGCCGTCAACTATGATTTCTCTAACCTTCTTCTTGAGACTTCTGTACGCAATAATTGTACATTTGACCCTTATGACCCTCAGCGAATCAAGATTTTTGTAAGGTCAACCAGAACGCTATCTGATGCTTCTTGGCTGAAAGATACAGAATATACACAATTGCAGGACTTTGAAGGATCGGGTGCCGATAAGAAGTCTGTCTCATTCTTCAAAGGCCATACTATCAATCGCAATCACGTCCGTACAAAGGTGATGAAGATTGATAGTAAGAAGATTGGACGCGAGTTCGCCTTGTATCTTCAGACAACCTATAGTGACAAGAACAATGCAAACTATGCAAAAGAGGGTACACGTCATCGTTCGAATGGTAACCCTCCAATGATGCGTGCATTGACAGCATTTTCTTCTGATAATAGTCCTCTGAATCAGACCGAGCTGGAGGCAACACTCGCTGGTTTGGGATTGAACTACACCAATTGTGAATACATGGTTATCGGTTGTGAGGACGCTAATGGCAGTGCTTCTGACTGGGATTATAATGACGTCGTATTCCTTTTTGTAGGTTTGCCTAAGGTTCCACAGATCACAAGAAATGTTGTGCAAAAACGTTATATGATCGAAGACCTCGGTTCGACATTTGACTTTGACTTCAATGATATTGTTGTAGATGTGACTGACGAAGAGATCTATGACATCGCAAATAATAAATGGGATAGAAAACAGGTAGTCAGCATTGCCCACCTGTGTGGTACTATACCTTTTGAGGTCCAGATCGGCAATGAGACGATTGGCAAGTGGATGGGTCAGAACAATAATAACTCCGACTGGGGTTATGATCCGAAAACAGATCCTGCCTATGCAACAAAATACGTAAGGACCTATACTTCCAACTTCCCTTGGGATCCTCAGACAAATAATATTGAGGTCTTGGTCTGGCCAAATGCAAAACGTGTCGAAGATGCCGCAGATGGTACGGGTATCAGTAGCATCTATGATTCAAGTAACAATCTTCTTGACATCAAGGATGCGCAGCGTATTACATTCCCTAAAACAGGTAAGTATCCGTATATCATAGCCTTCGATCAGGATATTAACTGGATGAAGGAGCTTCAGTCCGTTCCTCGTTCATGGTTCACAACTGAGGAGATTAAGACTGATTATGATCAGAATACACCAAATCCAAGTAAGCCTGTCGAGGGAGATCTGACTGATGACAAATTCGCGGCACTTAACCTAGGTTATCTTGTCTCTGAGTCAAGTATTGCTAATGGATCTAAGTATGAGAATGGCAAGCCTGTTCCAGGCAAGGGCATAAGCACGGTTAACATCGGTTCTATTTTTACGGAGCATGAGTATCGTGAAGGTGTGATTACCGTGACTGTTGCGATGAGTCCTGATGCGAAAGTTAAGTATAATGAGGTCGAAGTGAAGGGTACTTTCTATAGGTTAGAGTCGGATGGTACTCATACCGCTCTGCCTGATGCTTTTGTCGACCTTCAGGATTTTGAGCCATATTCATACGGCGGTGTCAGTGTCATAAAGAAGTCTGTTGATCTGACTAGCAACGAAATGATGGAGGCTGCAGAGGATGGAACACTTCGCTTTGAAATTGAGTATTCTTCATTTAGTTTCAAAGACGTCCCTGCAGGTGAACCTCGTGCTCGTGTCCTTGTCAAGTGGGATCCTGCCGTTCCTTATGGCATCCTTTCAACCGACTGGAGTGTCACCGCAGATGATGACTACGGCACGCAGCTTCTTTACAAGTATGAAAAGGAAAATACTGATGAATCTAGAAATAAGATCACTGTTGGCAGTGGTTTCGATGACTCATATACTTCCGATCAGAATGCATATATCACCTTCGTCCTTCCTAAGAATTCTTCGTTGAAGGGTAATTTCTATGCATTTGACGACAAGGGCTTCTTCTATTCTACATACCTTGATCTTAATAATGATGGCGGTGGCGTACGAGCTTACACCATCAAGTTGAGTGAAGAGTATAAGCGAATGCTGGGTCATGCTTATGGCAATTGGAATGGTCAGTTCCGCTTAGTCGTGAATGAAGCAACCGGATGTAGTGTAAACCCGGATGATGCTAATGCCGTAAAGGTATATGTTGATTGGGACGCTAATTATCTGGAGTTGGATAACTCAAATGATCGTGAGATAACTCTTTATGTCGGTGGTAGTAATAAGGCCATCCAATTCAAGACTCCATCAGAAGGAACTTTGGATGCATCAGGCTTTAATACCTCACTGATTGATGTCGCTGTTGATGGCAAGAAGATCACTGTGACTCCAAAGGCAGAGGGAACAACCACCATCACCGTCGATCAGGCAGCTTGGAGTGCCGGTAATTATAATAAGGCGTCTAATAAGGTAAATATCAAGGTGAATGTCAAGGCAGTTTCTATACCAGAAGCTACCATTCCATTGGCGTCCAACATGGTTTATAATTGGACAGGTACAGATCATACTTCTCTCGATACAGACTTGCCTTCAAACGTTGTGCTAAAATTGGGTGAGCGTCTTGAGAATACTAACGGTTATGCTTACGTCTTTGGTAATGGCATCTCTGCTAATACTTATTTAAACCTTTGTGATGCAGATAATATGGTTTTGGAAGTTGACAATTCCGCTGCTGGTCCTGTATTCCATTATAATAATGGTATCACCTATAATGATAGGTCAACTCATGAGAGTTACGATTGGGAAAGCAAGGGTTATCTTACCAAGGTCGCAGGTGCTTCAACCACAACTTGGATCATTGACATTAAGAAGATTCGTGAGACAGAAGGTCATTTCCATCTGAATGCGATTACCACTCCTTGGCAGGGTGCAACCAAGGTCAATAGTATTAAGATTGACAAATATGTTGATCCTGTCATGGAAGAGACAAAACAGTTGGCAGCTAATGATAATAATAATGATTGGAAAGACATAACAGAAGAGCAGTTTAGGGGCAATTGCAGTTTTGATGGTGCTAAAAATTCTGTGGGTTATGGTTGTAACTCTAATCCAATTACAGCTAATGATTATGTCGATCTTAGCAATTATCGTGTACTAAAAATTGCAGTTAACCCAGACGCAACGGTTGGTCCTCGATTGCTCTTTAATATGGATGAAGAGGGTAAAAACTTTGTAGTGTCTATGAATGACAATGCCAGCTACATCAAACAGGATGATCAGTATAAGGGAATTTGCACATTATACTATGTTAATTTGTCGGCAATCAAGAGATCTCAAGGAAAAGTACATCTCAATGTCCTCAAAAAATATGGATGGAATAATGATGACGTGTTTAGTCTTTTTGAGAAGCCTAAAATCAAATAACATTCTTACTTAAAATATCTGCCATCTGCCACTCTCCCGCGTAAGTCCCTGACTCCCTTGCGCTTGGGTTAGTGGCAGATGTTTTTTTATCTGCCACTATCTGCCACCGATCTGCCACAAGTTAACCCCATGCTAATCAGCTGATTAACATGGGGGTGGCAGAGTGGCAGATTTTTGCATGAAAAAAAATTATTTGTATCGGTTGCGGATCTCCTGGACCATCTTATGGTAGTTGTCCACGCGTGGAGCTTCGCTCTTCAGACCCTCAGGAGTCTCGCCTGTATAGGTCTGGAAGAATCGCCAGAGGGCGTGGAGCGATGAGAACTCGAAGTGGGAGGCGACTTCGGTGACTGTCATTTTGGGATTCTCGGCGATGAATTCCTTGATCTTGGTCAGGCGGTACTGGATGATCAGCTCCTTGAGCGTCATGCCCGTCTCCATCTCGAGGGCCACAGAGAGGCGGCGCTTGTCGAGCTGCAGATACTCAGCGAAGTCCTTCGTCTCACGGCTGTTGGTCTTGTAAAGGATGTTTGCCACGGCATTCACCAGGCGTGACGAGGTGTAGGTCTGCTCATCGTCAGGGCAGAAGGCCAGGATGTCCTGCAGCGTAATCACTGGCAGATATGGTTCGTTTACGTTCATTTGCATTGCTTTGTTTTAGGGGTTATCTTCATTTGTTTGCGTTTTGCCCGATTTTTTTTTCTGAGATTGTCCGACCAGGAACTCAGTCGGACATTCTTGCTTCGCGGATTGTCCGACCTGGTGCTCAGTCGGACATTTTTGCTTCACGGATTGTCCGACCAGGAACTCAGTCGGACATTCTTGCTTCGCGGATTGTCCGACCCGGTACTCAGTCGGACATTCTTGCTTCGCGGATTGTCCGATCCGGAACCCAGTCGGACAATCTCGATCTGTAGGCACTTATATAGAGTACGCTGCAAAGATAGCATTTTTTTTCGATAAAATCAAAATGATTTGCAAAAAAAGTGATCATGTATCAGAAAGATGCTTGGCCGCTGTGTCTGTTTCATTACAATAAGGAGGGGAGGGAGGAGAGATTCACTCAAAGTGTGATTTTTATGCAATGATAGTGGATTCAGGATCGAGTTTGCAAAATGAAAGGGGAGAATCTTGTAATTTGAATCTGCTTGTTTTGTGGGTGAAAAATGAGAATTAGGAATTGTTTGATGTTATTTCGTGCTTGTTTTTGTTACAAATCGCCTTTCCCTTTGTTACATCTTTATTTTTTAATTTGGAGGATTCGGATTTTCTTATTAAACTTGCACTACCTTTTGACACAGTCATCATTCATGTCTGGATGGCTCTGTGTCTTCATTCGATGTAGTTTTAGTGTATTTTACAGTGTGTGTTTAAGAACAATTTATTACAAGATTATTACTCTATGTCCATTACCAAGCTTCATGCCTCAATGACCAAGATCACCTTGGCCTTATTTACTGCGGTATCCTCACTGAGCCTCTCTTCGTGCCAGGATGAGGATTACGGATTCACGACCCAAGATGTTCGTGATGGCGTCTATAAACGCAATTTCGAAAAAACTTATGGAAATATTTCAGAAGTCCCAACTTGGGATTTCTCGTCGTATAATCTCAAAAAAATGGGCCTTACCGGAGGCCCAAGCATTTCGTCAAGTGTTTCTGGCCTCCAAACACGAGCAACATCTGGTCTTGTGCAAAAATATCCAGAGGACACGTATCCCTATTGGTATACCGTAGAACCTGCGACCATTACTTGGCTGAATAAAAATTTGAAAGAAAAGGTCGATAATACTAAATATACTTCTCCTTTCGAATGGGTGCCAGATGCAGGTTCTGGCCCAAAGGGCGTATTCTATGTCATCCCTATCTATCAGGGACAGACGGGTATGGTGTGGAACCTTGAACTTGTGGATATTATCAGTACTACTGGTAGAATTAATACCTCTTCAATTATCTGGACAAAATCTGAAAATATTCAATATACCCAGGATTATAGCAAATGGGAAGAGTTTTTCTATGAGTCAGGAAAAGATTCACCTTATTCTAGTCAAAACAACTATTCAAGGTTGAATTTTGCCAGTGCTCTTTCTGGTATGACTAATAGTACTTCGGAAGTTAAAATTGCGTTTTCGGTTAGTACAGATATAACGGGTGCATTTTATGTAGGTAATGATAAATTAACTTATTCGAATGCGCAGAGTTTCTTTGAGGCAAACGGTAAAACCTCGGAAGGAGATTTTAGCTTCACCACTGGTAAAAATGTCGCTATTGACGGGAATCAGGCATTGACCAATGAAACTAATGGTAACGTTATTAATCTTTCTTCATTGTCGTCTGAACAACTCAAGAATTTGAATTTCCGAATTACTAACGATATTTCTGAAAGCCAGCGTTTCCAGCACTGGAGCAGAGATTACATCCGTGTTTTTGTTCATTACAATGGCGGAACTGCTAAGCCTATTAAGTTGGCAGATTTTGATACCAATGGTCAGAATTCTTACCTCAAGCATAATACTGTAAACAAATATCAGGTTCAGACACGCCCTATCAAGATTGATATGAATTGTATTGAGGGTTCAAGCTTTGCTTTCAATCTCAAGACAATCAAGCGTACAGATGGAGATAGTCCTTATAGCGAAATCGGTGATGATCACAGATCCGATCAGAACTTTATGAGCTTGATTACGCATTTCGATGAGGCTGTTATTTCAAATAAGGGAGATTTCAAAGCCGAAATGAAGACGAAGTTCGGTATCGACCTTGCTGATAACTTTGAGTATAAGGTAATCGGTTGCGAGGATGCAGGATATAGCGGAAAGGAATCTGATCAGGACTATAATGATGTAGTCTTCTTACTTGTAGGTGATAAATTGCCTAATCAGGTTATTAAGAAGCGTTATATGATTGAGGACCTTGGTTCAACATATGACTTCGACTTCAATGATATTGTTGTGGATGTAACTGAAATTGTTACTTCAGAGTCGGACGGTTCGAAAAAATATGAGCAAACCGCAGAAATCAAACATCTGTGTGGTACGATTCCGTTCAGAGTAAAAATCGGCAATAAGTATTTTGGTGGGACTGATGCGAGTGGTAATCCTAAGATTATGCGCGGTCATATCAATTATACTCCAACTGCGGATGATTATAAACTTACAGAGTCTTGTACACAATCTGCAACTGAAGTTAACGCAGGAACCAGACCATCTATTCGTTCAACTTTCTGGGATCCAGAAGCAAATAACATTACAGTTGAAGTGTGGCCAAACTATGCTTCGACCTCTGAGGGTATTTATTGGGATGGTGTAGTATCTGATGTCGCAAATAATATAAAAGACGATAAAAACAACGTTCAGGTACGCCAGATCGTAGAGTTCCCAAAGACAGGAAAGGTCCCTTATATCATAGCTACCGATCAGAATGTTATGTGGATGGACGAGTGTACAAATATCCCTAATAATTGGGTAAAAACGAGTCCAAGACCAGACAAATATCCTAATGAGGCTTTCCCAATCGCTCCGGATACTAATGATGCGCTAAACGCAGGATCGGCTACGGGCAATATTAATCAAACGACGGGAAATCCGATTATTAATCCAATTCAATCTACAGTAGGTTCTATTACGTTGTATGACACATCTACTGCACTATCTTCAAATAATTCAATTACGATTGACAAGAAGACATTGGGTGCTGTATATGTAGGCGATGTGATTGTCGTAAAAGTAGATGGAATTGTATATGATAAGTCTCGCTTGAGCTTTATGCAGGGAAGTGATACTTCAAAGGGAATTTCAGATATCGGTACTAATGGTAACGTCATTGTCTCGGGCGACTATGAAGTAAAGGTGACTGAAAACATGATGAATTCTCTCAAGAATAATGGCCTTGTCATTAATGGTCAGAATGTGACTGTGTCTAGTGTGACGGTCAGAAGTGGTGATAATACTGCTACATATATAAGTAACAGAACAGACGATGCCAATCGTGGTTCATGGGTTATTTCTGAGACAAAGATACTTGACGATTATAGCGATAATACGCAGATTGCTAAGGCTGATCTTCAGAAATTGTATGTCGGTGACAAGATTGTAGTCAAGCTCTCTGGTCTTCGCAGTGATTCGCGGATAGGTTTCAAGAAGACTTGGGATAATTGGTCAGGTCTTACCTATAGTGAATATAATATGACAGGAGGCACCGCTACGGAAACCGGCGGAAATATTATTCCAACAGGAGATATTACCCTTGAGGTTACAGAATCTAATATTGCTTCACTGAGAGATGCTTCTGGCAATCTCGCTATTAATGGTTACAAAGTTACTATTGAGAGTGTTTCTGTTCAGACTGCTAGCGGTAATAATGCAAGACCTGTAGCAAATCCGACTAAGATTTCTGGAGGTACTGCTATCTCTGATATTCAGAAAAAAGTGATTGCCTACTATAATGGCAATGTTGACATTGCAGGAAATAACTTCACTTCTATTGAGGAAGGTGATCAGATTGTCATACACCTTGATAATATACGAACTAATTCTGCGTTGGGAATTAGGAAGTACAATAGCAATACTTCTGTTAGCTGGTTTGGCAATGATCCAAGCAATAGTAATATATATTCTTTGAATGGCGACTATGCACTGACTGTAACTTCGGAAAATATTGAAGATATAAAGAATGGTATTAGAATCACTGGCGCCTATATCAATATTACAGGTGTTAGTATCAAGAAAGCAACCTACCATGTCACTGTAACTGCTCTTCCTAATGGTTATGGACAGGTTCAGATCGAGAGTGGAAGTTTGGGTTCAACAGCTGAAGGCGATTTTGAAAAGGGGACTAATCTGACGCTTACTGCTCAGGCAAATAATGGCTATAGCTTCATTAAATGGTCAAGTAATCAGCTGACAGCATCTAGGACACTCCAAGTTTCTAGTAATCATAACCCTGCTGCAATTTTCGGACAGAATATATTCTCAGGAGCTTGGGGGCTTAAGAATAATTATGACTTTGCCGCATTTGGAAGTCAAACAGGAAAAACTGGCGGAGATAATCCTCAAACTATCGAGTATAGTTCTGCAGTTTCTAAAATTACTTCAGATAATAGCACATTAGTATTCTTTATTAGAGATGAAAGCTCTGATATGAGTGAATTCAATAAAGCCACATTTAGTTTCTATAAGAATAATGGAACCACTCAAATTACTCCTTTAAATACTAAGAAGCTTGGAAATATGCTTTTGGTTAAATTTAATGAGTCAGACTTGAATGAAGGCTTCTATATGAAAGTTGCGGGTATGACAAATGACGCACAAATTTCGGTAACAACAGTTTGTGTCGGACCAACTGCTTATCTTTGGTGACATGTTGAGTCGGAGGGACAGGTACCTGACCCACCTCCTTCTTACATAAATATTACAGCAATGACTGGTGTGATAATTCATAATTCCGCATCAGTCATTGCTGTTTTTATAATGAACTAAACAAGTTTCGCAAATGAGTCTGGAGGGTAGTCCCTGACTCGCAGTTCAAGGTAGTGGCTTCCAGCCACCTTTTGTTGTTGTTTATGAATCCGGCAGCATCTCCTTCGTCGATGCAACCGGTTACTAAGATACTGGCTTCCAGCCAGGACAGAACTTCCACCCCTTTTGACTTATCTTCACCCTTCTCCATCCCTTTTTCGCAGTTCTAATCTTGCTATCCGCATTTTCTGCGACAAATATTTGGACGAA
>JAZQQH010000087.1:0-2988 GCA_045628985.1 Bacteroidales bacterium
TGCTAAGCTGTAGTAAAGGTTCACGGGGTCTTTTCGTCCCATCGCGGGTAATCGGCATCTTCACCGATACTACAATTTCACTGAGCTCATGGTTGAGACAGCGTCCGGATCATTACACCATTCGTGCAGGTCGGAACTTACCCGACAAGGAATTTCGCTACCTTAGGACCGTTATAGTTACGGCCGCCGTTTACCGGGGCTTCAATTCAATGCTTCATACCGAGGTACTGACATCTCCTCTTAACCTTCCGGCACCGGGCAGGTGTCAGGCTGTATACTTCATCTTTCGAGTTTGCACAGCCCTGTGTTTTTGTTAAACAGTTGCCTGGACCTATTCTCTGCGCCTCTCCTTGCGAAGAGGACCCTTTATCCCGAAGTTACAGGGTCAATTTGCCTAATTCCTTAACCATGAATCTCTCAACGCCTTAGTATATTCTACCCGACTACGTGTGTCCGTTTGCGGTACGGGTTCCCCGCAATCAACGTTTAGCGGATTTTCTTGGAAGTCTGGTTACGCGTGCTGTTGCGTCTGCCCGAAGGCGTCTGCATACTATCAGGTTCGGCTCTCATGGTGGATTTGCCTGCCACAATCAACACCTACACCCTTCAACGGACTATTCCGTCAGTCCGCGACGCTGTCACTGCTCCGTCTCCACTTCACTCTTGCGGGAAAGTTACGGAATATTAACCGTATCTGCCATCGCCCTCGCCGTTCGGCTGAGACTTAGGACCCGACTAACCCCGGGATGATTGGCATCGCCCGGGAAACCTTAGTCATACGGCGGGAGGGATTCTCACCCTCCTAATCGTTACTTATACCTACATTTGCTTTTCCGTACGCTCCAGCAAGGCTCACGCCTCACCTTCAAGGCGGTACGGAATGCTCCCCTACCAATACTTGCGTATTCCGCGGCTTCGGTATCCATCTTCATACCCGATTATTATCCACGCCCGGACCCTCGACTAGTGAGCTGTTACGCACTCTTTGAATGAATGGCTGCTTCCAAGCCAACATCCTAGCTGTCACAGGGACCAGACTTCGTTAGACTAACTCAGATGGAATTCCGGGACCTTAGCCGGCAGTCTGGATTCTTCTCCTCTCGGGGACGGACCTTAGCACCCGCCCCCTTACTGCGATGATCTGAACCTTCAGCATTCGGAGTTCGTCAGGACTTGACAGGCGGTGAAACCCTCGCATCCTATCGGTCGCTCTACCTCTGAAGGTGAACTCATCACGCAGCACCTAAATGCTTTTCGGGGAGTACGAGCTATCTCCAAGTTTGATTGGCCTTTCACTCCTACACACACCTCATCCAGAAGCTTTTCAACGCTTATTGGTGCGGTCCTCCATCCCGTGTTACCGGGACTTCAACCTGGACATGTGTAGATCACTTGGTTTCGCGTCTACCACCAATGACTCGAACGCCCTGTTCAGACTCGATTTCTCTACGGCTCGGGCGATGAACGCCTTAACCTTGCCATTGACGGTAACTCGTAGGTTCATTATGCAAAAGGCACGCCGTCACACCACATGGGTGCTCCGACCGCTTGTAGGCGCATGGTTTCAGGAACTATTTCACTCTTCTGCTTGAAGTGCTTTTCACCTTTCCTTCACAGTACTGGTTCGCTATCGGTCTCACGGGAGTATTTAGCCTTGCCGGATGGTCCCGGCGGATTCACGCAGAATTCCTCGTGTTCCGCGTTACTCAGGATACCGCTAGGCGGCGCGATTCTACGGGTACGGGGCTGTCACCCTCTACGGCCGGTCTTTCCAAACCTGTTCTCCTCGTTTCACGCACATGCCACAGCGCGGTCCTACTACCCCTGCGGTGCCGTAACACCGCAGGTTTGGGCTCTTCCCCGTTCGCTCGCCACTACTGGGGGAATCATTCTTATTTTCTTTTCCTGCAGGTACTAAGATGTTTCAGTTCCCTGCGTTAGCCCCATGCATTCGCACGGTGATGAGAACGAATCTCATCGGGTTGTCCCATTCGGAAATCTCCGGATCAAAGGTCATTTGCACCTACCCGGAGCTTATCGCAGCTTATCACGTCCTTCTTCGCCTCCGTGAGCCAAGGCATCCACCTTGCGCCCTTTCTTTCTTTATCAATAGATCATACTTTCAGCTGATTGATTTCAATGAAATTATCAAAAAAAATCTACAGTTTTACTTATTTCGTCTGTACCAACATGTCAAAGAACGATCTCCCCATAAATGAGGAACGAGTGGAGAATATCGGGGTCGAACCGATGACCTCCTGCTTGCAAAGCAGGCGCTCTAGCCAACTGAGCTAATCCCCCTTTTTTGCGGTTGTACGGTTTTACGGCCTTACGGTTGTACGGTAGAACCTCTAACCTCTTTCCAACGTAGTCCCACGCACATTGCTGCTTGGGAAACATTGCCTTGCGGCGATGTGTAGTCCCACGCAGAGTCCTGCTTGGGCGACATTGCCTTGCGGCGATGTGTAGTCCCACGCAGAGTTGAACTGCGGACCTCCACATTATCAGTGTGGCGCTCTAACCAACTGAGCTATAGGACTGTGGGTCAGCTCTCATCGCGTGTGAGCTCTGCTCGCGTATCGTTAATAAACAGAACCCGAAGTAGGTACAAGCGGCTGCGAGTCCGCCTCATACTCCATCAACAAAGATGTATTCCACCGTAATGTCATCTCTCACGCTCCAGAAAGGAGGTGTTCCCTGTGTCACTTGGCTTGCGCCGAGCTGCGACAGGACCTCTTTCCGAATTCTCCAGAAAGGAGGTGTTCCAGCCGCACCTTCCGGTACGGCTACCTTGTTACGACTTAGCCCCAATCACCAGTTTCACCCTAGGCCGATCCTCGCGGTTACGGACTTTAGGTGCCCCCGGCTTTCATGGCTTGACGGGCGGTGTGTACAAGGCCCGGGAACGTATTCACCGCGCCATGGCTGATGCGCGATTACTAGCGAATCCAGCTTCATGGGGTCGGGTTGCAGACCCCAATCCGAACT
>JAZQQH010000088.1:0-15566 GCA_045628985.1 Bacteroidales bacterium
GCTGAAGATCTTCTATACTGACCGTCAGGGTGTGCCTGTCGCTATTGACATTACGGGTAAGGAAGGACGCAACAAGCTGACTGACAACAGCAATTTCTTCTGTCTTGGCCCATCGGGATCGGGCAAGTCGTTCCACATGAACTCGGTAGTCCGTCAGCTCTGGGAGCAGGACACCGACATTGTGATGGTCGATACAGGTAACTCGTATGAGGGTCTCTGTGAGTATGTCGGTGGCAAGTATATCAGCTATACCAACGAGCGGCCTATCACGATGAATCCTTTCCGCATCAACGAGCAGGAGCTGAACGTCGAGAAGATCGGCTTTCTGAAGAACCTTGTCCTTCTGATTTGGAAAGGTCCGGACGGCGAGGTCTCAAAGGAGGAGGATAAGGTCATCAATATGGTCATCGAGGAGTACTTCGCCGTGTATTTCCATCCGGAGAGCAAGTCTTTCACCGAAGAGCAGAAGGAGGATATGGCGCGAAGTCTGAGGATCGACATGAGTACGGAGGATGACAGTCCCGAGGCACTCAGAAAACGTCAGGAGCGCATTCGCAAGTTCGCGCAGCTCAGGCAGAGGCTGGAGGCAGCCGAGGCACAGCAGTCGGCGGCCAGTGAGACGCAGCCTATGGATGCCCGTCAGGACACTACGGAGATCGTTCAGATCATCCATAACGAGACGGGCTTTACGAAGGAGGAGCTCTTGAAGTACACGCCCGAGGAGCTCTGTGCGATGGAGAATGAGCGTCTGCAGGAAGGTTCTATCCAGGAAGCCATTGACAAGATGGAGTCCCGTCGACAGAAGCTTGAGGTCACATCCCTTAGTTTCAACACCTTCTACGAGTACGCCATCCAGCGCATCCCTTACATCTGCAAGGAGAACAGCATTATGTTCAATATTGCTTCGTTCCGCTTCATGATGAAGGATTTCTACAAGGGAGGTACGTATGAGAAGACGCTGAATGAGGACTTCGACGGCACGCTCTTCGATGAGACGTTCATTGTCTTCGAGATCGACTCCATCAAGGATCACAAGATCCTCTTTCCACTGGTCACACTCATTATCATGGATGTGTTCCAGCAGAAGATGCGACTGAAGAAGAAGCGCAAGGCACTCATCATCGAGGAGGCATGGAAGGCCATTGCCTCGCCGCTCATGGCAGAGTATATCCTATATCTCTATAAGACCGCGCGTAAGTTCTGGGCAAGCATCGGTGTGGTTACTCAGGAAATCCAGGATATCATCGACTCGCCGATCGTCAAGCAGGCCATCATCAACAACTCTGATATCATCATGCTTCTGGATCAGTCGAAGTTCAAGGAGCGATATGACGAGATACAGTCCATCCTTGGACTCACCGATGTCGAGAAGAAGAAAATCTTCACCATCAACCGCCTGGAGAACAAGGAGGGCAGAAGCTTCTTTAGAGAGGTCTATATCCGACGAGGCACGCATGGCGATGTCTTCGGTGTCGAGGAGCCGAGGGAGTGCTATATGACCTATACCACCGAGCGAGCCGAGAAGGAGGCCATCCAGCTGTACAAGCGACTGATGCGGTGCAGCATACAGGAGGCTCTCACGCAGTACTGCCAGGACTGGAAGCGCTCAGGCATGGATAAGTCACTGGCCTTTGCCCAGAGAGTCAACCGTGAGGGCAAGGTGCTCCACCTGCCGCCACGCCGTGAAGACTGACACACAACAAAACAAATCTAATACCACGAAAAACACAATGAGGCTGTTCCAAAACATATTGAAAGTTATGTTGCTGGCGGTGCTGATGACGGTACGTCCGTCAGAGGCACTCGCCCAGTGGAACAGTATCAACTTCGACTATGAGACAGCTGTGGCTATGGCCGCTGAGTACAATGCTGAAGCCGCCATTGAGCTCTACTACAAGAGTCAGATCGATGAGATGCTGAAGAAATACGAGGTGGCAGAAGTTGCCACGGCAGGTATCTTCACTTCTAAGTTTCTTGACCGCAAGGCACTCACCGACCTCGGTCTCTGGAGTGACGGTACGGAGAACCGCTATTATCGCCGTATCTACCAGCTCGTAGCCTCCAAGATCATGCCAGGACTCTGGGATCTGGCTCAGATGATGGTACGCTATCCGCACAAGGCTATGTACTGGGGCAGCTATATGGTCAAGACTACTACGGAGGTCAAGAGCCTCTGTATGCAGTTCGAGAGCATCGTCACCAATAGTACGCTCAGTTTCGGTGATATCAATTTCCTCGAAGTCTGTCCGCAGCTGAAGGCCATCGTTCAGCTCTCAGAGATGAGTGGCCAGGACTGGAAGGCGATGCTCAGCGATGTCTTCTCGATGCCTGAGGTGATGAGCAAGGAGGAACTGAAGGAAGAAGTGAAAGCCTTTGCCGAAGGTGGTTTCAGTCGTTTGGCTGAGGATGTCATGGGGGGCAATGATTTCAGCGGCAGCTTCATCGATAAGGCTGAGGCGATTGCCCTTGTCGGCTCTAACATCTACGATATCTATCAGGCGTGTGACGGTGATCTCGCCACCCTGCTCACTGACTACTGGGGTGACGCACCTACGGTAGCCGATATCTTCACCTTCTCTGGTTATGACATGGAAGGCTGGATGAGCGACTATGCGCAGGAAGGCACTACGCAGCAATATACGCAGCGCTACTATATCGCCTATGTCACCCAAGGTACTGAGACGGTATGCAGCTATCAGCCTCCTACAGACAGCTATTCGATTAAGACCAGCGGCGAATGGGTACGCTACAACACGTCGAACACCAGCTACTACCCGGGAGGTACGGAGATGGAGCGTGTCCTGAAGAACAGCGAGAGTTATGCAGGATGGTCTCGTGCCACTGTCTCTACGCTCAACCAGCAGGGTACGGGCATAGGCTATAACTTCAGCTCACAGCTGATGTCGTACAGCATCACTTCGGGCGGTGTACAGACCAAGAAGGCATTTGCCTTCGGTATCACAGTCACCCGTAGCGGTAGGCAGGAAGAGGTGGTCTATGAGGAGCTCTTCGACTCGTACACGATGGATCTGAGTGTCTTTCTCATGAAGCTCAATGCCTTGAAGGCAGAGTATGATGACAACGAGCAAGGCAAGGTCTATCAGATACTGCATGACGACAAGCAGTTCTACGAGGTGCCTGATGCCAAGAAGATGAAAGGTGCCGAGGTGGCCATCATCACTATGACGTGTACCGATGACATGGATCTGGGAGAAGGCAGCACGCAGTACAAATGTAACTCGTGCGGAAGAAGTCTCAACGCCCATAGCAAGGAATGTGCGATGCGCACCACCATCCCAGCTGACGATGACCTCGATTTGAAGGAGCTGGAGCGTCAGGAGTCGGACCTTTCTTCGCAGGTCGATGACCTGCAACGTGAGATCGATGTGCTGGAATCTAACAACGCCAGCATCCAGTCGTATCTCGATACCGTCAGTATTATCTCAGATTCGCAACGAACCTATTATGAACGAAAGATCGCCAGTAACGATGCGAAGATTCGAGAGAAGACCGCGGAGCGTGATAGGCTGCAGAGAGACCTCGATGAAGTCTCGGCAGCTCTTGCGGAAGCGGATAACGAGCCGGAAGTCACCGATGACTACTACCGCATTCCTGCCATCATGGAAGAGGTCAGGAGCAACTACCGCCTCACATGGCAGGGTGCAGGATGGTGGAGCGGCTATACCTACTATAGGGAAGCGCAGATGCAGGGGTTGACAGGTACTGTCATGTTCTCTGCCACGCTCAGCATAGCGCGTAAGCCCCAGTATTTCCTGGGCATCAAGATACACCGAGCCATCCTGAGAATCAGCTGGAAGCTCACGACCAGCTATACCGAGACGCAGGTCATGGATACCATGGAGCTGGATCCGGAGGACAGCGATGAGAAGAAGGCGCGAAAGGTTGCCGACCGAATCTCCGAGCTCGCAAGGGACTTCCCGGGTTGCAGGTTCAACACGGAGTATATCCGTTCAGCCCCCGATGAGGAGGATGAAACCGAGGATGTGCAGCATCTGCTGTGGGCCAGTGACCGTCTTGCCATAGCCCGTCAGGTGGAGTCAAGGCTGGTAGCCATCTATGCCAATATCGTCTCGATGCAGAAGATGATGCACTACAGGCTGGATGTCCTTGATGCCTTCTCTGGTGCAATACCTTATATCAATGATGAGGAGGGCAGGAACCTCGATGTCGCTCAGCGATGCCGGCGAAGATGGCTCAGGAATGCCGCCAATAGCCACCATTCCATCGGCTATAATGGTAAATATGATAACGAAGAGGAACCATGAGACTACCTAATAGATCGCAGCTGATCCGCTGGCTTAACCTGCTGGCCAAGATCTTTATCGTAGGATACCTTGGCTATATGCTGTGGCTCCGTCCGTTGAGTGCCGTTGCTCAGAACTACGACTACAGTTCCGTTGAGGCGTATATCAATGACCATAAGAAGCAGCGCAGCCTGCTTATGGCACGTTCCGCACTCGAATACGGCAACCAGCTTCTTCATGAGGCATCGATGGAGAAGGTCGGTGACTACAAGGATCTGAATGCCGATCTGGACAAATATACCAGAGCCTTCGATGTCATTGATGTCATCTATCAGAGCGTGAGAGCCGCCGTCAATGTCTATAACACGTATGACTGTGTCAGTGACCGCATCCAGGATTACGGTAAGGTGATCACGATGTTCCATGACAAGTGTCTTTCGAGGGGCGATATCAGTCCTGCAGACATGAGGATCATCGAGATCGGCAGGACGGCCATCGGGGAGATTGGCGATGAGTGTACCTATCTGTGCCATTCCGTCTATGACCTCATAGCCTACACTACAGGTATTGCAGCCTGTAGCACGAGTGACCTGATCAGGGTGCTGGAGAATATCAACGACAGTCTTGACCGCATCAAGGAGATGGTCAATAAATGCTATCTTCAGACATGGCGGTATGTACAGCTGAGGATCGGCTTCTGGAAGGAGAAGATCTACTGGCATAAGACCAGGGAAGAGATGATACGTGATGCCTTCGACCGATGGAGAGCCATCAGCCGAGGGCAGGAACCTAACCAATAAAGAAACGACAATGAGACATACGATAGCCATGGCACTGGCCGCCGTAGCGATAACGGCACAGGCACAGAGTACGACCTATAACCACGACCCGATGAAGATGAACCAGATCACAGTCATGGAGTCAGGTTCAGGACGGCTTCAGCCAGCCTGGTATTACAACCTGCTTCACGAGAACTACTCGAAGGGTGCAGCTTCGACCAACAAGGCCATGTACCGTACTGAGGCAGGAGGAGTACTCTATCTCCAGCTGCCTACGGGTGACAGCATCAAGACGTATCTGGAGAAACGCGCTGAGATCGAGGCGCTGAATATGGCTGACAGGGCAGGAGGAGTTGCTGATCTGGCCTGGATGGCGGAAGGCGAGAAGATCGAGAGGAAGATGGAAGCCTTCAAGACCAATGTCGAACGTATCGTCCCGACAGGAGGTACGGGTGATGAGCGCAGCTACTGGCTCCAGTACTACGATATGTTTCAGACGGCTATCCGAAACACGCAGGATGCCTATATGCCCAATGCACAGCGCAAGCGTGAGTACCTTCAGATATATGCTGACGTGGCCAGAAAGAATGACCTCCTATTGAAGTATCTGGTCAAGATACACCAGAGGCGTCAGTTGGAGGAGCGCAATGAGGCACGGATGATACCGCGTTCAGAGACACAGGCCACTGCACTCGCTGCACTCACTAGGTGGCAGGGAGCCGTCGGCATGACGGGAGGCAGGGGCAGTATTGAGGAATGATCAAAACCGACAACTATGGCAAATGACAATATTCTAAGTGACTTTGGCATCAACATCCTTGAAGAGGATATCGATGATGTCATTTTCAGAACCAACGAGTTCCTCTGTGACTCCACGTTCACCGGTCAGCAGGGCCCGTTCTGGTGGATCCTGCAGATGAGTATGGCACTCGCCGCCCTCTTCTCGCTTATCGTCGCTGGTTCCATTGCCTATAAGATGATGCTGAAGAACGAGCCGCTGGATGTGATGAGGCTCTTCCGACCGCTGGCCATCGCCATTGTGATGTGCTGGTGGTATCCACCTTCTGATACAGGTATGGCAGGAGGCAGAGGCAGCTGGTGTGTACTGGATTTCCTGAGTTACATCCCGAACTGTATAGGCAGCTACACGCATGACCTGTATGAGGCGGAGGCCACGCAGATCACCGACCGCTTCGAGCAGGTGCAGGAGCTGATGTTTACCAGAGACACCCTCTATAACCATCTTCAGGCGCAGGCCGATGTCGCGAGAAACGGCACTACGGAGAGCTCTCTGGTGGAGGCGGCTATGGAGCAGACGGGTGTTGAGGCCGTCACCCAGATGGAGGAGGATGCCTCGAAGATGTGGTTCACGAGTCTGGTCAGCGGTATCACGGTATGTATCGACAAGATCGTCATGCTGATTGCCCTGATCGTCTTCCGCATAGGATGGTGGGCTACGATCTACTGTCAGCAGATCCTTCTCGGTATGCTAACGATCTTCGGACCGATACAGTGGGCTTTCAGCCTGTTGCCGAAATGGGAGGGAGCCTGGGCCAAGTGGCTCACGAGGTATCTCACCGTACATTTTTATGGAGCCATGCTCTACTTCGTAGGTTTCTATGTCCTGCTACTCTTTGACATAGTACTCAGCATACAGGTAGAGAACCTCACTGCCATTACGGCCAGTGAGCAGACGATGGCCAGCTATCTCCAGAACGCCTTCTTCTCGGCAGGCTATCTGATGGCGGCCAGCATCGTGGCTCTGAAATGTCTCAACCTCGTACCTGACCTTGCCGCCTGGATGATCCCTGAAGGTGATACCGCCTTCTCTACCCGTAACTTCGGTGAGGGTGTCGCACAGCAGGTCAAGATGAGTGTCTCAGGTGCTGTAGGATCAGTGACGAGGGGCTTGTAACCCTCGTCCTGACCTGAGGCAGTAACACCAACAATAAAAAAAGAAAGGAAAGTCATGAACGATAAGCAGGAAGAGGGTCTTATGGCCCGACTGGACACGATCATTCAGCTACTCTGTGTCCAGAGCAAGCAGACAGAAGCACTAAATGAGAAGCTCGATCAGCTCCTCTGGCTACAGAAACAACGCTAAACACTATATACTATGGTATTAAAGAATCTGGAAAACAAGATCAAGCTGGTCACTATCATCTGTGTGGCCGTTATCGCAGCCTGTGTCATTATCTCAGTGAGCAGCATCTTTGCAGGCACGAATATGGTGATGGATGCTCAGAAGAAGATCTACGTCCTGGACGGCAACGTGCCTATCCTCGTCAACCGCACTACGATGGAAGAGACGCTGGACGTGGAGGCCAAGAGCCATATCGAGATGTTCCATCACTTTTTCTTCACCCTCGCTCCTGATGACAAGTACATCCGCTATACGATGGAGAAGGCCATGTATCTCGTCGATGAGACGGGTATGGCTCAGTACAACACGTTGAAGGAGAAGGGTTTCTACAACAACATCATGGGTACGAGTGCCGTCTTCAGCATCTTCTGTGACAGTATCAAGCTCGACATGGACAAGATGGAGTTCACCTACTATGGCCGTCAGCGTATCGAACGACGTACGAGCATCCTCACCCGAGAGCTCGTCACCGCAGGCTCAATGAAACGTGTTCCGCGAACCGAGAACAATCCTCACGGACTGCTCATCACCAACTGGCGTACGCTCCTTAACAAGGACATCGAGCAGAAGGCCAAGTCTAACTTCTAAAAGTAAACAGAATGGGAAGTTGGAAGAAGCTCATCATGGGAGAGCCCATGCCTGACAAGGAGGATCCTAAGTACAAGGCTCAGTATGAGAAGGAGGTGGCCACGGGCAGGAAGGTAGCTGAGAAGCTGCACCTCTCCAAGCCTTTCATCAAGGCGCAGGAGTTCGCTAACAAGTACCCTGCTGCCTTCCTCACGCTGGTCTTCGGTTTCGTTACGCTCTGTCTCTGTATGAACATATACAGGATGGCAGATGCCTGGCACAACCAGCCAAAGGAACCGATGACTGCTACTGAGGTTCAGGAGCAGCTCATCCGGGCCAGGAAGGCGCATAGTATAGAAACTAACACAAATATACAGCCATGAGAATCAAGGAAATTCGTTTCAATCAACCGAAATACGTCATCCCTGCCTTAGTCTATGTCTTCGGCCTTTTCATCGGATGGATGGTCATCGATATGTTTCACACCGAGATCGAAGACAAGGAAACTGGACTGGAAACCACAGAGTATCTCAATACCAACCTTCCGCAGGCCAATATCAAGGATGACGGTATCGGTAACCGCTATGACAACATGAAGAAGAGCTTCGGTGCTGTCAAGGACTTCTCTGCCGTCGAGAATATCGAACGCTATGAGGAAGGCACGCTCGAAGAGTTCCAGTCGCGCTACAGTGACGATGAGCGTGACCGTATCGTCAAGGATGCCGCAGCCAGAAGTGCCGAGCTGGACCGTCTCAGAGAGATGAGCGAGGCTATCGAACAGGGAGCGGAGAAGGGCAGAGGGCTCTACTCAGATGGAGAGACCACCCCTCAGACCGAGGATCAGCGTCTTGCAGCCTCGAAAGCCCGACAGGACAGTGCCATGGCAGAGCTCACCCGAGTCCTCAATGAGAGCCGTCAGACCGGAAGACAGAAGGTAGTCGATGCCAGGGATACCATTGCACTGGCAGCAGAGAATGCCGTGAAGAACAAGGACAACGTCAATGCAGATGCCGTCCACAGCATCGATGAGGATGAGAAGGCTACGGAGGTTGTCAAGATCATGACACCTCAGAGTACGTACTTCAACACCATCACCGACAATGATCCGCAGCCTAAGATGATCAAGGCCATCATCGATGAGGACATCACGGCTGTCAACGGCAGCCGCGTCCGCCTCCGTCTCTTGGATGATATACAGATCGGAGAGGTCACCATGAAGAAAGGCTCGTACCTCTATGCCACCATGAGCGGTTTCGGCTCACAGCGTGTCAAGGGTACAGTCCAGAGCATCCTTGCCAATGATGAGCTCGTCAAGGTTAGTCTCACGCTCTATGACACCGATGGTCTTGAAGGCCTCTATGTTCCTCAGAGCAGGTTCAGGGAAACGGCCAAGAATGTGGGTAGTGGTGCTATGAGCGGAAGCATGAGCTTCAGCCAGGGAGGCAGTAGCGGCGATATGCTTAAGCAGTGGGGCATGAATGCCCTGAACAATGCCTATCAAAAGACCACTAACGCTATCGGTAATGCCGTCAAGCAGAACAAGGCCAAGCTCAAATATGGTACACAGGTATATCTCATCAACTCGAAGGAGAAGAGACAGTGAGCCACCCCTGAAGACTAAAACGAAAAATAAACCAACAATATGAAAATGAAGAAGTTTCTTGGACTGGTAGTTGCCAGTCTCATGTCCGCAACCGCCATGAACGCACAGAGCACCATCACCGATATGGAGGTACTTACCGTCAACGAGCATGTCACCACCATCATCACAGCCAGCGAGCCTATCCGCTTCGTTGACATCAGTACTGATATGGTGGCAGGTGACCAGCCTATCGAGAACACCATCCGTCTGAAACCCAAGGAGGGCAAGGAAGATGGTCAGATCATGGGTATCGTCACTATCGTCACCGAGCGTTACCGCACCCAGTACGGTCTCATCTACACCTCAGAGATACATGAGGCGGTAACGGATAAGGAGATTGTCCTGTCTGACCGCCGCCAATATAACAACCCAGCTGTAACTATGAGTACCGAGGATATGTATGCCTATGCCCATCGTATCAGCAGCTCTCCGGCTAACTACCGTGACGTGAGCTACAAGAGTCATGGCATGAGGATGCGTCTGAACAACCTCTATAGTATCGGTGACTATTTCTTCGTGGACTACAGCATCGAGAACGCAACTAACATCAAGTTTGACATCGATGAGATACGTCTGAAGCTCAACGACAAGAAGATCACCAAGGCCACCAATAACCAGACCATCGACATCAAGCCTACGTTGATCCTTAACCGAACTACCAGCTTCAAGAAAGGCTATCGTAATGTCGTAGTCATCAAGAAGATGACCTTCCCTAATGACAAGATACTCACCATCGAGATGAGTGAGAAGCAGATCAGCGGACGCACGCTGAAGCTGGATATTAACTACGAGGACGTACTCGCCGCAGACAGCTTCGATGAGACCCTCCTTAACGTACAGTAATACCATGAAGAAGATCTTTCTGATGCTCTGCCTGACCATCGCTACGGTTCAGGCATCGGCTACCGATAAGGGCACGAGGGTGAGTGCCAACGTGGGGCTCCTCTATGAAAGAGGCATGGATGCCACTATCTCCGTCGAGCACGAGACCCGTTATCACAATGTCTGGGAGTATTTCGCGACAGGCTATCTCAAATGGGATGACTGTCCGAGCTGTGGTCATATCTGTCCAGAGACCTTCTGGCACAACTATAACACATGGGGCGTAGGTGTTGCCTACAAGCCTCTTGTGATGAGAACCCGAAACACCAACGGTAGAGTCCGTTTCGGTGCCTCTGTCGGCAGTGACACCCGTAAGTTCCTGGGTACGCTGCATCTGGGCTATGAGCATGACTATGTCCTCAGAAACGGTGTTATCCTTTACTGGCAGGTGAAGGAGGATGTCGTTATCGAGGGCAAGGACCTGTTCCGTACGGGAGTCGCTGTCGGTGTCAAGCTACCACTAAACTACTAAGCCATGAAAAAGACGAAATTACGCATGATGGCCATGGCTGCCATGGCTGTCCTTATGACCTCGTGTGATGAGCATAAGGACTTCATAGACACCAGTATGCATGTCGGTGATGTGCTAACTACCGATGGTGACGTACTCCGTTACCATGACTACGAGAAGAGTGGCAAGGAAGCCATCGGCGTAGTCTTCCATGTGAACCAGGACGGAACTAAGGGAGAGGGAAGAGGCTATGCCGTCTATCTCTGGGATAAGGAAGGCCTTGCCTATGCCGATACGGTCAGCATCAGCCAGAAGACGGGTACTGACACCGAGGCCTATGACGGCAATGCCAATACCTATGCCATGATGGAGAATACGGGTGTCGGCTCACCTCTGGCCGATGCCGTCTTCCCGATGTGGAAGATGGGTCAGAGTGCCTTTATCCCGAGTGTCGCAGAGATGCGTCTTCTGAAGCAGCACAAGCAGGAGGTCAACCCTATCATCAACAGATGTGGAGGTGATGTGCTGCCTGATATAGCCGAGGAGTGCTGGTACTGGACGAGTACGGGCGTGGAAGGGCAGGAGGAGTATAAGGCATGGCTCTATTCGCTACAGAGTGGAGCCATCCATGAGACTCCTAAGGATCAGCCTCACAAGGCACGTCCAATCATTTCAATCCGTTATTGATCAACAAGATGGAAGAAAGCAAGGAACTACAAGGTAACTATAAGATCTTCAGGACGGTGATCTATGTGTCACTGCTCCTGGAGTTCTTCGAATATGCCATTGATCCGGCTGTGCTGGACCATTGGAATGGTGTGCTGGTCGAGATCCATGACCGCATGAAACAGTGGTTCATCTATATGGATGGCCATATCGGATGGAGCAAGGTCGCTACGTTCCTTGTGGTCTGTGTCACCTGTCTTGGTACCAAGAACAAGAAGAGCATCGAGTATGATGCCCGTAAGATGGTGCTGTATCCTATCGTGGCTGGCTTCATCCTTACGCTCCTGTCCATCACCCTCTTCAACCACAGGCACGCTACGCCATTTTATGCGACGATCGGTCTCAGGCTGGGTACGATCCTATATATGATCGCCTCCATCGTAGGCACAGTCTTCATCCATATTGCACTGGATAATATCAGCAAGTTCCTCAGGGAGGGCCTGCTGAAAGACCGTTTCAATCTGGAAAATGAGAGCTTTGAGCAGACGCAGAAGAAGGAGGAGAACAAGTACTCGGTCAACATCCCGATGCGCTATTACTACAAGGGTAAGTTCAGGGAAGGATGGGTGAATATCGTCAATCCGTTCCGAGGCACCTGGGTAGTAGGTACACCTGGTTCAGGTAAGACCTTTTCCATCATCGAGCCGTTCCTCAGACAGCACAGTGAGAAGGGCTTTGCTATGGTAGTGTACGACTACAAGTTTCCTACTTTGGCCACCAAGCTCTACTACCACTATCTGAAGAACAAGAAGGAGAAGAAGCTGCCAGAAGGATGCAGTTTCAATGTCATCAACTTCGTCAATGTGGAGTACAGCCGAAGGGTCAATCCTATTCAGCACAAGTACATCGAGAACCTTGCCGCTGCCTCAGAGACTGCCGAGACCCTGCTTGAATCCCTTCAGAAAGGCAAGAAGGAGGGAGGCGGTGGCGGTAGTGACCAGTTCTTCCAGACCTCTGCCGTCAACTTCCTGGCTGCCTGTATCTATTTCTTCGTTACGTATAAGATGGAGCCATACGATAAGGATGGCAAAGTCCTGCACATGAAGGAGATCTGGAGTCCGGCACATAACAAGAATGTCCCTGATAAGGGTCATGCCTATGACGATGACGGCAATGAGGTCGTTCCTGCCTATTGGCTGGGCAAGTATTCTGATATGCCTCATATCCTGAGCTTCTTGAACGAGAGCTATCAGACGATCTTCGATGTCCTCCAGACCAACAATGAGGTAGCTCCATTGCTCGGTCCTTTCATGACCGCCTTGAAGAATAAGGCTATGGAGCAGCTGGAAGGTATGATCGGTACACTCCGTGTCTATACCAGCCGACTCGCTACCAAAGAGTCATACTGGGTGTTCCATCGTGACGGCGATGACTTTGACCTTCAGGTGTCTAACCCTAAGGATCCGAGCTATCTGCTGATTGCCAACGATCCTGAGATGGAGAGTATCATCGGTGCTCTGAATGCGCTGATTCTCAATCGTCTCGTCACCCGTGTCAATCAGGGTCAGGGCAGGAACGTGCCGGTCAGCATCATCGTAGATGAGTTGCCTACCCTCTATTTCCATAAGATAGACCGACTTATCGGTACGGCCCGAAGCAACAAGGTAGCCGTTACTTTGGGCTTTCAGGAGTTGCCGCAGCTGGAGGCAGACTACGGCAAGGTAGGTATGCAGAAGATCATCACTACTGTAGGTAATGTGGTCTCTGGCTCAGCCCGTAGCAAGGAAACGCTCGAATGGCTTAGCAACGATATCTTCGGTAAGGTGGTACAGCTGAAGAAGGGTGTCACCATCGACCGTGACCGTACCAGCATTAACCTGAATGAGAACATGGACAATCTCGTTCCTGCTTCCAAGATCAGTGACCTGCCTACTGGCTGGATATGTGGTCAGACCGCACGTGATTTCGTGCAGACCAAGGTAGGTCATAATGGCAACATGAATATCCAGGAGGCAGAGGAGTTCCAGACTACGAAGTTCTTCTGCAAGACCAACTTCGATATGAAAGCCATCAAGACCGAGGAAGAGAACTACAGGGAGCTGCCAAAGTTTTATAAGTTCCCATCCAAGGAGGCAAAGGAGCGTATCCTCTACACCAATTTCATACAAGTCAACAAGGACATAAAGGATATGATCAACGATATTTTCGGGCGTAACAAACCGCAGCCCGAGACACCCAAGAAACAACCATAAACCTTGACTTTCTTTTTGCCGTCCGGCCTGTTGCTCGTGAGAGTCGCAGGTCGGATTTTTACGTATAAAAACAAACAGACCTGCTCACCGTTCAAGGAGGGCAGGTCTTTCTAAGTCAAACAGATTTTTTTTTTTATGCATCCTGCTTAGGAGCATTGTGCTGGCCAGGCTGTGGCATCATAGGCATGTGGTTGCCGTTGTGGTTTCCACGGAACTGCTGACGCATTGGGTGGTTACCTCTTTGGTTACGGCCTCTGCCCATGTGGTTGCCGTGGTGCTTCTTGTTCATTGACATCATAACGTTGTACTGACGGTCGTTCATGATCTTGGTGAACTTCTTGTAGTAGTTCTCTTCGAGGTCGAGCATGGCACGCTTCTGTGCGAACTTGTCCTTGTTGGTCTTGGCTACGTCCTCGTCGGTCATGAGCTGAGGATTTCCCTTCTTCTTGCCATATTTCTCATGGATACCCTTCTTTTCCTCGCTGTATGACTTGTAGAGAGGAACGAATTTCTCTGTTGCCTTCTCGTCGAGGTCGAGTTGCTTAGCCATGTGCTGAGCCACCTGCTCGATGTTCATCTCTGGGCGGTGATTACCTCTATGCTGCGGCTGGTTGTTATCCTGAGCTGATACGTTAGCAGTCAAGGCTGCTACCATCAATACGATTGCAAAAAACTTCTTCATAATCATTATCGTTTTTTAGTTCAACATTCATCGATTTCAAATATGCGCTTATTGAAACTTTTCGCCATTATGAATCGGAAAATTGGGTAAGGTTTATTTTGGGGAAAAGTTTTTAACCAATTTTAATGTAATTGTTAATCAGATGAATAGCTGTTGTTTTAACGCTTATAAATTAGATTTTCTATAGTGAAATTGAAGAGTGTTAACATGGATGTTCTGTACCAAGATGCAGGAAAAAGAATTGAGGAATGGTAGTAATGTTACAAACACTCTGGTATCAATTTTTTGAGACCGAAAAAGCCTCCAATCAACACCAGAAAGCAGCAATATCTGTGCTGAGAAAATGACAAACCATGATGATATGTGTTAAAAAAGGTCTATTGGCAGCAGCCTTATTCCAATAAAATTGGAAATGTCGCAAAAAATGTTTATCTTTGCGCGCTCATAATCTATAGTCATGACCCAGTTCGTTTCAGATGAGGAGCACTATGAAGTGGTGCTCGATAAGATGCTAAAGGCGCAGCATGTCCTTTGGATCGGTACTGCCGACATCAAGGACTTGTATGTGAAGAAGGGTAACGGTTCCCAGCCGTTGCTCGGTGCGCTGTCTAATCTGCTGAAGAATGGCGTTGAAGTCCGTCTTATCCATGCCAAGGAGCCAGGTCCTAACTTCCGTGAGGACTTCGACAAGTACCCCATACTTGCTGAGAGTCTGGAAAGGGTACTCTGCAACAGGGTACACTTCAAGATCATCGTCATCGACTGCGAATGGGTATATGTGGGTTCTGCTAACCTCACCGGTGCTGGTATGGGCATGAAGTCACCTCATAAACGCAACTTCGAGGCAGGAATCTTCACTGATGAGCCACACCTCGTAGATGGAGCGATGGAGGAGTTCGACCGAATCTGGCGAGGTGAGGAGTGCAAGAAGTGCGGACGTAAGGAGTTCTGCAGACCAACCTCGATGAGAGTGGCAGCAAGGATGGCATAACCATTTGGAAGATCTACAATATCCTGAAGGAGGTGGAATCCTCTTTCCGCTGTATGAAGACCGACCTCGACCTGCGTCCCGTCTATCATAAGAGTGACGTAGCCTGCCTTGCGCACCTGCATCTCGGCATCCTTGCCTACTGGGTAGTGACGAGCATCCGCTACCAGCTCCGGCAAAAAGGCATCACCAAGACATGGTCACAGATTCTGGAGATCATGCTCACGCAAAAATCAGTCACATCCGAGG
>JAZQQH010000089.1:0-23509 GCA_045628985.1 Bacteroidales bacterium
TGTAGACATGATTTTAATTGCCGCAAAGATACGCATTTTTGCGGATATAAAAAAGTCCGAGCTTGTGAAAGTCCGGACTTTTAATTTAAATTAGTAAATGTGGGTGTGTCTGGGGCTTTATACCTTTTGACACACCCTCATAGACGAGAACCTGTTGATGGTTTCGTGCATGAACGAAGCCATAGACGGGGACGAGGCTAAGGCTTTAGACAAGAACAGAGCCATAACCTAGGTTGAGATTATGGCTCTGAACTTATTTGTTACAAACAATTACACCTTCGCGATGTATTCCATCGACCTTGATGTTGACTGGCTGGTCGAAGCGGACGTGGCGGACGTATTCTGTCTCATTGACGGCAGGTAGGTCATTAAGCCAGGCTTCGTTGAAGAGACCGTCACCCCGGAAGGCGTTGATTGTGAAGTATGAGACGCCGAGAGAGGTGAGGTTCTGGAAGAAGTGGGTACCCTGTGACGGATCGACCTGGAAGTTGTCGAGGCCTGCTTCGACGATGACGCGAGCGGCAGAGATGTGTGGCCACTTGACTGGGATGCCGAGCCAAGGATCGCTCGATCCCCAACGACCAGGACCGATATAGACACAACGACGGCCCTCATCGAGGAGCTGACGGTTGATTTTCTCAATCTGGTCGGCGATGGTCTGGTTGTTTGACGCTGAGAAGTTGTCGGTCTTGACATAGACAACATCCTGGATATCGTCGAAGATGCCATGACCGATGGCGCTGTGGCTGCGGAGGAGACACTTCTCATCAGGAATCTCGCTGAGATCCTCATCGAGCTGCATGTTGGTGTCGACCATCGGACGGATCTGCAGGAGGAAGAACTCTCCGGTGCGACCGTCCTCGCCAAGGTTGACGGCGAACTCGATCTCGACAGGGCGGCGCATCTCTTCTTCGCCATACTTCAGTACCTTGCGCATGAGCTCAGGCAATGGGAAGAGACCGTTTTGCAAGACGCCAGCGAAGGTGATGAGCTTGCGGTTGCGTCCCTCGTAATAACCGTCGTAGATGCAGTTGTCCATCGGATCGAAGGTCGAGCAGACCGGTGGCAGCGTTCCGTCGGCTTCGGCCTGACGGACGTTCCACTTCTTGAGGTTGAAGCCATCGTCGACCTGGAACTTGAGGTGTGCAGGATCGAGCGCGTTGAGCAGATCGCCTGACGACATGGAGCGTACTTCTTCCGCGCTGATTGGCTTGGTTTCAGGTACTTCGAGCGCCAGGAAGTGGGTCTGTGTGTCGCGCAGAGCAATCTCCATCTCGCTGGTTTGCAGCACGTGATCCGGATGAGCCGGACAGACGCGGAGCGACGTGCCGCCATCGACGATATACTTGCCGAGACCGAAGGCCAGAGATACGACGCCTTCGTGAGCTTCCTCATCGCCAAGCGGATAGTAGTTGATGCTGCGAGCCACGCCACTGATGTGCGGATAGAAGCGCGTGCCATGCTGCTGGCCGACGACTTCCTGTAGGATGACGGCCATCTTCTCCTGGTCGATGACGTTGGAGGTGGCGGTCATATAGTCCTTCGAGCCGGCATAGAAGACCGATGCATAGACGGCCTTGACGGCGTTGACCAGCATGCCCATACGCTGGTATTTGTCGCTGACGTATGGCACCATGTAGGTGGAATAGATGCCGGCAAATGGCTGGTAGTGAGAGTCTTCGAGTAACGAACTGGAACGAGCGGCCAACGGGCCATGCACGACGTCCATGAACGATTCGAGGTCGCTGACCAGACGCTGTGGCAGTCGGCCGCGGAGGAACGCCTGGAGAATCTCTTCGTCCGAAGCGTCAGAGAGCGCGATTGGGTAGAGCTGGTTCTCCTCCATGAATTCGTCGAAGATATCGGTACAGAGGACGACGGTCTTCGGGATGATCACCTTGGCCTGCTGAGGCGTGTCGGTGATGGCGTTGTTGGCCTCAATCTTGTACTTGGCACCATTAAAACTGTCAGTGAAACACTCCTGCAGGTCAGCGTGACGGCCGAGGAAACGGTCGATGAAAGCCAGGCCACGGCCTTTGCCTCCAAGGGATCCGTCACCGATACGTGCGAAGTTGGAGTATTGGTCAAAGCGCTCGCGCTGGAAGACGGCAACGACGCCCTGATTCTTCATGCGACGATAGGCCACGATGGCATCGAAGATGATCTGACGGTGTGCATCGACGTCCTGCAGAGAGTCCCAGGTGACGTGCTTGAGGAAGTCGGAAACAGGGAACATGGCGCGGCTACCGAGCCAGCGACTGACGTTGTTGCGCTGGATGTGGTAGAGCAAAGACTCTGCTGGTACGCTCAGGATGTTGTTCTGCAGGTCCTTGAGGTTGTGGATGCGAAGTTGCTTGGTGATCTCTGGCTGGTCAGGGAAAGCTGGATCAGGCACCTGGAAGATCAGGTCACCGAAACCAAAGCAGCGGCGCACCATGTCCTTGAGGTCGACGTCCATCTTCTTGGAGTTCTTGTCGATGAAGTGATAACCGCTGGCGATGGCACGTGCACAGTTCTCTGACTCGGCCGACTCCATAATGAGTGGCATGTAAGGATCCTCGGCGCGGATGGCATCGAGCAACTTGAAACCAGCGTCGGCCGCCTTCTCCTCATCGGTAGGGTTGGCACCCTTAGGAGGAGTCATCGGGTAACGGCAGTCGGAGATGATACCCAGGGTGTTCTCCTTATATTTATCATAGAGTTCCCACGCCTCCTGGTAGCTACGTGCGAGTACGATCTTCGGACGGCCACGCATACGCAGGGTTTCGAGCGAAGCGTTGAGCGCCTCGGTGGCGAACTCAAGGCTCTGCTGCAGGACGAACTTATAGAGGTTAGGGAGGATGCTTGAATAGAAGCGGATATTATCCTCGACGAGCAGGATCATGCGGACGCCGGCCTGGAAGTCGTGTTCGAGGTTCATGCGGTCCTCGAGGAGCTTGATGATGGTGAGGAGCAGGTCGGTATTGCCAAGCCAGCAGAAGACATTCTCGAAGATCGAGAGGTCAACGTCCTTCATTCGCTCGGTGAGGCCATGGCGGAATGGAGTCAGTACCACGAGCGGAATGTTCTCGTGTGCCAGCTTGATATTGCGCGCAATCTCAAAGACATCCTCTTCCTGTGCATCGGCCGTACGAGATGGCATGACAATGACCAGGTCAATGTCGAGCTTGCTCATGTTGAGCTCGGCCTCTTCCTGGCTGTAGACCTGAATGAAGCGTGGCGGGAAGCGAAGTCCCAGACGCGCATACTCGGCAAAAATCTTCTCATCGACACGTCCGTCGTCTTCGAGCATGAACGCGTCGTATGGATTGGCCAGAAGCAGCACGTTGCAGATGCGTCGCTGCATGAGGTCAGTGAAATTGGTGTCCTTCAGTTGTAACATATCTTTCTTGTGTTGGTCAAAAATTCTTGACGTGTGTCTATTCTAATAATTCGACGCCGATGGAGGCTATGCCGTCTATTCCTTCTGGCACACCTTTAAAATCTGGTATGATAAGAAAACGGTAGAAGCCAGGCTTGTCAAAACGAAGAGTCTGGTCAGCCAAAGTCTCCTGATATTCATAAAGGGATCCCCATCCGTCTCCCAAGGCCAATCCGTCCTTGTCCTTCACGCTGGGTGCGATGGGGAACTGCTGGAGGCGGCGCTTGATACGCATCTGACCCTGCACGGTGTCCATCTCCTGCACGAAGAAGTTGGCAGGAATCTGAGTGAGCGGACAGCCTAAAGTATAACGGATGCAGAGACGGGCGCGATAGTCGTGATTGATGCGGAGCGGACGCTGGAAGCTTGGCTCCTCGTCGATGACGATGGGGTAGAATAGGGTATCGGTCGACGTCCAGTGCTTGAGCGGGACGTCGACCGAAGTATTGTATGCTTCTGCGCCTGCGTTACTGCTTGTCTGGCTGCACGCGCTGAGGCTTATCGTTGTGATGATTATGGCCGTGAGCATGATTGTGGCCTTCCTGGCTTTCGCCATTGTTGCCATCACGGCGCTCTTTAGGCTTCTTGTCATTGTGATGCTTTTTACGGCTCTTGTTCTTGCGACGGCGGTCGAAGCGTGACTCGTCCTCGTCGCCGACACCATCGGTAAACTCAGGACGAGAATTCTCGCCTTCGTCGATAGAGAGTTTCTCTGGCTTCTCGCCACGCTTGTTCATGTGATAGACGTCGAAGGCGCGCTGAGCGGTGATGGTCACGAGGTTGAAACCACCTTCCTTGCCGGTAGAGTAGGTGCAGAGACGCGCCATGATGTCGGTCTTGAAGAGATGGTACTCTGAGTCGAGCGTGTAGAGTACGATGTCCTTGCTTGGCAGATCCTTGTTGGCCTCCATGTAGCAGTCCACCTCGTAGTTGAGACAGCACTTGAGCTTGGCACACTGGCCAGCGAGCTTCTGCGGATTGAGCGAGAGGTCCTGGAAACGTGCAGCAGCAGTGCCGACGCTCTGGAACTTGGTCATCCACTTGGCGCAACAGAGTTCTCGTCCGCAAGGACCGATACCTCCGATGCGGCCAGCCTCCTGACGTGCACCGATCTGCTTCATCTCGATACGGACCTTGAAGACGTCGGCCAGGACCTTGATGAGCTGGCGGAAGTCCACGCGGCCATCGGCAATATAATAGAAGATGGCTTTCTGTCCGTCGCCTTGATACTCTACGTCACCGATCTTCATCTCGAGGCCTAAGTCCTCGGCAATCTGGCGGCTGCGGAGCATGGTGTCATGTTCGCGGGCCTTGGCTTCGCGGTAGCGCTCCATGTCGTTCTCACGGGCCAGGCGGAACACCTTCTTCTGTGCATCAGGCGAGTCGAAGTGATAGTTGGTCTTCTTCATCTGCAGATGCACCAGATAGCCGGTGAGCGTGACTTCTCCGATGTCGTGGCCAGGCGTTCCCTCCACGGCTACGATGTCGCCTTTGTGCAGGTCGAGGTGCTGGTTGTTGAGGTAGAAACCCTTGCGGGTGTTCTTGAACTGTACCTCCACGTAGTCGCACTCCTCTACCAGCTCCGGCGCATCACCCATGTAGTCATAGACCATCTGCGGCTTGTTCTGCCGGCAGCAGTTGGTCAGGCTGCGAGGGTCGTCGGAGTCCTTCTGGCTTGGCTCGGTCTGGAACGAGATGACAGGTTCGACGCTATCTATTTCTATGGTATGCTTTTTTGCCATTGTGTTTTATTTCGCGTAAGCCACCGAACGTGTCTCTCTGATGACGGTGATCTTCACCTGACCTGGATAGGTCATCTCCTTCTGGATCTTTGTAGCGATATCTGCTGACAGCTTCTCTGACTCAGCGTCAGAAACCTTGTCGGCACCTACGATGACACGGAGTTCACGACCTGCCTGGATTGCATAGGTCTTGACCACACCAGGATATGACTGAGCGAGGTTCTCAAGGTCGTTGAGACGCTTGATGTAAGCCTCGACGATTTCACGACGAGCACCAGGACGAGCACCAGAGATGGCGTCACAGATCTGTACGATAGGAGCGATGAGCGAAGTCATCTCGCACTCCTCGTGGTGTGCAGCGATGGCGTTGCAGATATCTGGCTTCTCCTTATACTCCTCTGCAATCTTAGCGCCGAGCAATGCATGTGGCAATTCTGGTTCGTCATCAGGTACCTTACCAATATCGTGGAGCAAACCGGCACGACGAGCCTTCTTGACATTGAGACCGAGCTCTGCAGCCATGATGGCACAGAGGTTGGCGGTCTCACGAGCGTGCTGAAGGAGGTTCTGACCGTATGAAGAACGATACTTCATCTTACCGATCATACGGATGAGCTCAGGATGCAGGCCGTGGACACCCATATCAATACAGGTACGCTTACCCGTCTCGATGATTTCCTCCTCGAGCTGCTTGCGGACCTTGGCCACGACTTCCTCAATACGTGCTGGATGGATACGACCATCGAGTACGAGCTGGTGCAGAGCCAGACGGGCAATCTCACGACGGACAGGGTCGAAGCAAGAGAGGACGATAGCCTCAGGAGTATCATCTACGACAACCTCAACGCCGGTAGCAGCCTCAAGAGCGCGGATGTTACGACCTTCACGACCGATGATGCGGCCCTTAACCTCGTCAGAGTCAATGTGGAAGACGGTGACAGCATTCTCCACAGCCGTCTCAGACGCCATGCGCTGGATGGTCTTGATGATGATCGACTTAGCCTCCTTGTTAGCAGTAAGGCGAGCGTCGTCCATGATCTCATTGATGTAGCTGGCAGCCTCGGTACGAGCCTCATCCTTGAGACCTTCTACGAGAGTCTTCTTTGCCTCCTCAGCGCTGAGACCGGCAATCTGCTCGAGCATCTGACGACCTTCGGCAATGCAAGCATCTGCCTCCTGCTTCTTCTGCTCTACGACTTCGAGCTGCTTCTGGAGGTTCTGACGGGTGTTGTCATTGTCGTTGATGCGACGATCGAGCTCGCTCTGCTTCTGCTGCAACTGCTGTTGCTGCTGCTTGATACGCTGCTCGTTCTGCTGGATCTTCTGATTGCGCTGATTAGCCTGACGATCGAGGTCGCTCTGCATGCGACTGATCTTCTCCTTGGCCTCAAGAAGCTTCTGCTCCTTGGCAATCTCTCCAGCCTTCTCAGCCTCTTCGAGGGTTTTCTTATAGGTTTTTCCTAAAAAAAGATTCCATACGGCAAATACGATGCCTCCTCCGACGAGGATACCCACAATTGCCGCTATGATAACGGATGGATTCATGTTAATTGTAAAATGTATAATGTATAATGTAAAGTTGATAGTGCTATGAGTACACAATAGGTTCACCGACCACAGTAAAGACTGCGGCTGGTAAGCGTGGAAATAAGATTGATGCGAGGGTATTAAGATCCTAAGAGATTATTCCTCCTGGTTGAGAAACTGCTCAAGGTCAGTGTTTATTTGTTTCAAATCTGCTTCCAGTTCGTCATTGTTGACAATTTGTCCCTGTTGGCGGAGATGTGTTGCAGCCAAATCGACGGCGGCCATGGCCAGATACGCCTCAGGGGTGAGCTCGGCCGAGCCTCGGTATTTGGTGTTGTAGGCTACCAGACGGCGGTTGACCATGCGTGCGGCCTCTCGGATGATGGGTTCATCGTCCATATTGACCACTACGGGGTATCGCGCTTCGCCTACCTGTATATTGATTCTGATCTTCTTGTCCATATTGCGTTCACTAAGTTACTTGATGACGGTTGGGGGTATTTGCTCAACCTTGTAATTTAGCGATGCAAGCATCAATCTCGCTTACCATAGCGAGGTATTGCTCTTTCAACAGGGCCACCTGCTCTGGCTGTCTGCCCGTTGCGGCCAGCCCTGTCTGGAGATTGCGGTATTTGGTGTCTGTCTCTTCTTTCTCGGCTTCCAGTTCTGCAATTCTCGATTGCAATGCTTCGACTTGGCGCTGTAGGTCCGTCACGCGGTCCTCTGCTTCGGTGCATCTGCGCTTGAGCTGTCCGATGAGCTGCTTGAGCTCGGTGGTCAGAGTTCGTAAGTCTACCATCTGAAGTCGCCTATTTAAACACAAAATTCCAGTGCGAAGATAATGATTTTTTGCAATATGACAAAAAAAACGCCCCTTTTTTTGCAAAATCAGGGCGTTTTTCTATCAAATCATGCCAAGTTTCTTCATTTCTTTGGCACAAGTTTCGAGTTCTTCGTACCATTGCGCGCCGAATTTGCGGGTCAACGCGTCTTTGAGACACTGGTAGACGCGCACGTTGAGTTTCTTGCCGAGCTTCTTGGCGCAACCACACATGGCCGGCTGTTCGTCATAGTTGACAGCGGTGTAGTCACCGATCTTTTTGAGTCGCACCGGATAGAGGTGGCAGGAGATAGGTTTCATGAAAGGCTCCTTGCCATCGCGGTAAGCCGGATGGGTCGTGAAGCGTCCTTCGCGGAAGGCTTTCTCGATGGCACAGAGGCACATGCCACTGGGGAGCCCCGCCTTCTGGAGCGTGGCTTCGTCAGGATAGGTGCAGAAGACACAGTCATGGCCATCGACCACCGAGGTTACCCAGTCGCCAGCTTTGTCTTTGAAGTAAGGTCCTTGCTCGCGGATGACCTGCTGGCCACGGGGTGTCAGTTCGTCCCACACAAGCTTGACCATTTCGTCCATCACGGCCAGTTCGTCTTCGTCGAGTGGCGCTCCGCTCTCGCCTTCGCTGTTACAGCAACCTCCTTTACAAGCATTTAGGTCGCAGCAAAAAGCCTCTCCCAGAACGTCCTCACTTACCAGTGCATCTCCAATGTGTACCATAGATTCTTATTATTTTGAGGGTGCAAAGATAGTGGTTTTATTTGTCAAATGCAAGTTTTGCGTATTTTTTGAAATACTTTCAAAGCAAAAAGACGTCATATCGAAAAAAATCATTATCTTTGCCGCGTTATGGAAAAGAAAGATATTAGAATTGTCTATATGGGTACGCCAGACTTTGCCGTACCAACCCTCGACGCTCTCGTGTCAGGAGGCTATAATGTAGTAGGTGTCATCACCATGCCCGACAAACCCGCTGGCCGTGGTCATAAGATGCAGTTCAGTCCTGTCAAGCAGTATGCACTCGATCATGATCTGCCATTGCTCCAGCCAGAGAAGCTTAAGGATGAGACCTTCCTAGCAGCATTGCGCGAATGGAAGGCCGACCTGCAGATCGTCGTGGCTTTCCGCATGCTGCCAGAGGTGGTGTGGAACATGCCTCGCATGGGTACCTTCAACCTGCATGCTGCACTCCTGCCACAGTACCGTGGCGCGGCTCCTCTCAACTGGGCCGTGATCAATGGCGATGAGAAGACGGGTTGCACCACCTTCTTCCTCGATCATGAGATTGACACCGGACGTATCATCCTCAAGGAGGAGCTTCCTATCGCTCCAGAGGAGAACGTCGGCAGTGTGCATGACCGCATGATGGAGATGGGTAAAGGTCTCGTCTGCCGCACCGTGGATCTGCTTGTCGAAGCAGAGGGAGAAGTAGAGAAGATTCCGACCATCGATCAGGAGACATTATATAAAGATGTGACCGAACTGCGTCCTGCTCCGAAGATCTTCAAGGAGACCTGCGAGATGCACTTTGACCGACCTGTCCGTCAGCTCCACAACCTCGTCCGTGGCCTCTCGCCTTACCCTGCAGCCTGGACGGAACTCACCACCGCTGCCGGTGAGAAGATGACCCCAGTCAAGGTCTTCCGTACCAGCATCGTCAAAGAAGGAGTGTCACAGCCAGCTGAGAAAATCGGACAGGTGGAGACCGATCAGAAGTCATACATCCACATCACTTGTGCGGATGGTATTCTGGCTTTGGAAGAATTGCAGTTGCCTGGCAAGAAGCGCATGGAGGTCAAGGCCTTGCTCAATGGTGTAAAGTTGGCAGGTAACAGTTAACAACTGCTTTGCCACGAGAGGTAATAATTTTACATTATACATTTTTCATTTAGCAATGCTTTATCCTCTGTTGTTCGAAGAAAACTTCCACGTCACCGTCTGGGGCGGCAATAGCCTCAAGCCGATGAAGTCCTTGCCGGCTGATGACGAGCCGGTAGGAGAGTCGTGGGAAGTCTCTGCCGTCCCGTCGAGCAAATCCATCGTCAAGAATGGTCCGCTCAAGGGTCGTGACCTCATGTCTCTGACCGCTGAGTATGGCGAACAGATGTTGGGCAAAGAGGTCTTCAAGCGATATAAAGGAGAGTTCCCGCTGCTGGTCAAGTTCATTGACGCAAAGAAGGACCTCTCCATCCAGGTGCATCCTGACGACGCGCTGGCTCGTGAACGTCACGGCTGTTTTGGCAAAACCGAGATGTGGTATGTCATGAAGGCCGAACCGGGAGCTTGTCTCTATTCTGGTCTCAATCAGCCAGTTTCACGCTACGAGTACGAGCACCGTGTGGCCGATGGCTCTATCTGCGAGGTCTTGGCCAAGCATCCCGTTAAAGCAGGTGACGTCTTCTTCATCCCAGCAGGTCGCATCCATGCCATCTGTGGAGGAATCCTCTTGGCCGAGGTGCAGCAGAGCTCGGATGTGACTTACCGAATCTTCGACTATAACCGTCCAGGCCTCGATGGCAAGCCGCGTCAGCTACATACCGAGCAGGCGCTCGACGCGATTGACTTCAATGTTCCGAGCCAGAAGGCTACCCTCGGTAAGGGTACGCTTGCCGCCGTGGCTCCGCAACCTCTCCTGGCTGGCCAGATGGCCGATATCGACGTCTACCGCACCGACTATGATCATGAACTCAATTATCCAGTGCCACTCATCGTCAATGAGTTCTTCATCGTCAAACTCCTTGAGATCAATCGCTCCTTCCATCGCAAGCTCTATAAGTACGACTCCTTTATTATATATATGTGTCTCGAAGGCAACTGCACCGTCTCTGCGGCTGGCGTGACTGTGACATTGACCGAAGGTAATTCCTGTCTCGTCCCTGCCGCAGTAGCAGATATCTATGTGGAGCCACACAATGCACATGGTGTGACGCGACTGCTGGAGACGTATATCGATAATAAAAACTATTAGAAATGAAATTATCCGTCATCATCCCCGCCTACAACGTCGAGCGCTACATCCAGGCTTGCCTCGACAGCGTCTTTGCACTCCCTTTGTGCGAGGACGACATGGAGGTGCTGGTCATCGATGACGGTAGTACTGACCAGACACCGCAGATCCTGGCCAAGAATGCGGCCACTCATCGTAACCTGCGCTTGTTCAGACAAGAGAACCAGGGACAGAGCGTGGCTCGAAACTTAGGAATTGAAGAAGCAACAGGTGATTATATCTTTTTCGTCGATAGTGATGACGCCTTAGTGACTCCTTGTCCGTTGCCTATCGAGACAATGAAAATGGGCAAGTACGATATGATCGGTATGGAGACACTCTTCGAGGACACAGATGGCACCCGACGACGCTATTGCCATCAGCGGTTCCCTATCGACCATGATTATACAACTTGCCGCGAATATCTGAAGACGCATAATGTGCTCGGTATTGTCTATGGCTATCTTTTCCGCACGCGCTTCGTCAAACAGCATGCCGACCTGAGATTTACCCCAGGCATCTACCATCAGGACGAGGAGTTTATCGTCAAGGCCTTCTGTCTCGGAGGCGCATTTGTCTATAAGTCAGGCTATACATATATATATTATAAGCGTGTCGGAAGCAGTATTCATACATTTACGCGAGAACGCAAGGAGCGCTTGATGCGTGATATGATGATTGTCATAGATCGCCTTATTGCTTGGAAGCCTGAAACGATAGATAGACAACAGTTGTCAGCGATGATTCATTGCAAATTGTCATGGATGTCTGTAGGAGTATTGCGTTTCCTGATCAGAGAAAGACATGATCTTGATTTTACCTCCACAATCCTTACGCAACTAAAAGCACATAAGCTATATCCACTTCCTTACCTTTCTGATTATCGATATTTGGCTCTTAAGTTATTGACGTTTAAACCGATATTTGTTAAGTGGTGGATCCGGCATCCGGCATTAATATCAAGGTGGATTTGAATGATACAGAGATGAAGACGGCCGTTATTATCGATGTTTATTCCAGAGGAAGTTATCATGAGGTAATTAATTTGACCTATCTTATGATGATAGCTGCTTTATATGATAAGGTTACCTATATTGCAGCCAGCTCTTCTTGTGCGGTAATGTCTGATTTGCTTCATTCTTTTGGTTTCGACAAAGACAATATAACGTTTGTAGGAAAGACTTTTGCTGAAGAAGAAGTAAAAAAAGTGTCGGCAAACAAGTTCGGTGAGCGCTTGAAGTATTCTTGGCTTAAGTATTATTATTATATGAAACAGCCTTCCGATGTGGACGTTTTTTATAATAATGGTCTTTTTCTGGCTATTTCGCTGATTTCTTGGTTTTCGTTTGGCAAAAGAAATAAAGTGTTTAGTCTTTGTCATACCGAAATGGAGGTCATCGATCCTCGTACAGCATCTCGGTTCTCGAAGAAGGTGAGTTCTTGGTATCTTGGCTGGATCTTTCGTCATACTTTATTGCCAGAGAAGTTTACTTTTATTCTTCTTTCTGACAATATGAAAGAGTATTTCAGGAAGTTCATATCTCCAAGAAACACAGACAGGATACAGGCAATAGAACACCCATATTTGCGACTTCAGAATCCGTTGATCGGTAAGCTCGAAGTACCTTCTTCTGGACATAATATAATAATCGGGTTGCCGAGTTCGCTCAAAGCGGATCATGGCATTGAGTTCTTTCGACAGATACTTCAAGAGACCCGAAACTCGGATGTGACTTTTTATGCGATCAGTCTTGTCGCAGAAAGAATTGTCTCACCTAATTTCGTGGATTTAGGTAAAAAGGATCAATTGTTGGATTATAACGAGTATAGTGCATATATCAATTGTATGGACTTTTTGTTGTTCCCTTATGATATTGAATCCTATAAACTGACGGCCAGCGGTGCATTTCTTGAAGCAATCTGGAATAATATTCCGATAATTGCTCTTCATAATAATTATTTTGATAGTTTCTTCAAAAAGTATGGACCGATGGGTTACCTGTTTGATAATAAGGAAGATCTGATCGCATTCATCAATAATCGTATAGTCGATAATAAAGAATGTACTTCGTTCCGTGATAATATGAAGAAAGCGAAAGACGCTCTGCATCCAGAGAGAATAAAGGAAAAACTCCAAACAATAATAGAACAATCGTAAACTGTGCAAGTAATCACATATAACCACAAGCTGCTAGAATCAGCCATCGACTGTCTCGCTTCCAAGATCAGGAGGGGAGAGGGCAAGCTTACCTATATCGTGGCCATTATGCAGGGAGGTGCCTACATCGGTAGGTCGTTTCGTTTTTATTTCCCTGAGGCACAGTATCATGAAATTACAATCTCGCGTCCGTCTCGCATCAAAGGTAAACTGTTCCGCTGGATGGTTCAGAACCTGCCACAATGGTTGCTCGATCAGCTGAGAAAGCTTGAACTGAAGATACAACAGCTGAAGCGTAACGTGGCCGAACCGCAGCGAATAGGAGAGGTTGATCTTGAGATTTCGTCAAAGCCAGGAGATACTATCCTCTTGCTCGATGATGCCATCGACACAGGAGCCACTATCAATAAGGCGCGAAAGCAGATCATGGAGAAATATCCTGACGTGAAGATCAGGATCGCCTGCATCACTGTGACGACCGACGCTCCGATATGCGAAGCTGATTACACCCTTTATCACAACCAGACGCTCTGTCGCTTCCCTTGGTCGTTAGATTATCATAGCAAGGAATAAATGAAGAAGGCCATCATCATAGATCTCGACGGAACCCTCCTCCGCACCAACACTTTCAGCGACTATATCCTCTATAGCTGCTGCCAATCCCTGCGCTCCTTCCGCCTCGACCTCGTCTTCTTGCTCCTCCTTTTCTCTCTCCTCCGCAAGCTCCGCATCATCACCCACGCTCGCATGAAGTACCTCATCCTCCGCCATACCACCACCTTCATGCAGCAGCATAACCGCCTTAATTCTTTTGTCGACAAAGAGTTATCTCGCGAAAATCCCACAGTCATCACCCATCTTCACAACTACGCTTCGCAGTCCTACCTCACCGTCTTAGCCACCGCCGCCCCCTCTCTCTACGCCGAATTGATAGCCTCCCACTACCACTTCGACCATTGTCTCGCCACCCCTCCCGCCTCCATCCCCTACTCCCAGTGGCGAGAGAACAAACGTCAAGAAAAACTCCACAACGTCCAAAAAACACTGACCTCTGCTAATGCAGAAATCAGCGTCGTCATCACCGACCACTCCGATGACCAGCCTTTGCTGGATGCTAATCGGGAGGGACGGAATTATAAACTGGAATAAAGATTGGACGTCGTGAATGCAAGACATCCGATCCTGGATGTAGGAACGGACGACTTGAATGCAGGACGTCCGTTCTTGCAGCAATTAGTGTCCAAAGTTGAGTGACTTTGGAGATTCTTGCATCATGGCATCCTTCAACGGGTACGCGGTGAAGGATGCCTTCGTCACGGCATCTCCTACAGTGTACACTGGGGAGGATGGCGCGGTTTCGTAACAAAATCACGGCGATACATTCCTTTTTGACGGTTTTCTTTGGAGGATATCAAGATTCTGTTTATCTTTGCACACCTTATTTTATAATATGCTACTGCATTAAAATTTTACTACTATGATTGAACAGATGCTTGAATATAACCGACAGTTTGTCGAGTCGAAGTCTTATGAGAAATATCAGACCTCGAAGTACCCGGATAAGAAGATTGCTATCGTGACCTGCATGGACACCCGTCTGGTGGAGCTCCTTCCTGCGGCTCTCGGCATCAAGAATGGCGATGTCAAGATCATCAAGAATGCGGGAGGTACGATCACCAATCCGTTCGATTCGACGGTCCGCTCCCTGCTGGTGGCCATCTATGAGCTGGGGGTCAATGAGGTCATGATCATCGGTCATACCACTTGCGGCGTGCAGGGGATGGACAGTCAGGAGATGCTGCATCTGATGCGAGAGCGTGGCATTGACGAGGAGCATATCTCGCTGATGAAGCATTGTGGCATTGACCTCGATTCGTGGCTGCATGGCTTCGACGATACGGAGGCTGCAGTGCTGGAGACGGTCGATCTGGTGAGGAACCATCCGCTCGTGCCGAAAGACGTCGTCGTACGCGGCTATATCATGGATTCGGTGACTGGAGCTTTGAAGCCACTTTCGTAAATCGCCATGATAAAAAGACAATGATTAGAAACTATATCTTTGACCTCGTTGGCGTCCTGGCAGACTTCGGCACCAAGCGGATCTTCCAGCACTTCATCGAGCTAGGTGCTACCGATGTGTGGGAACTCAATAATGAGATGGACCTCGGCAATCTCAGCGGAGAGGAGTTCCTGCAGCTGGTGCAGGAGCGGTGTAAAGGCGTGACGGTGGAGGAGCTGCGACGTGAGTATCTCGGGCCTATGACTTTGCCGGTGGAACACCTTGAGCTACTGTGCCAGCTGCGCAAGGAGCATCGCGTCTATCTGCTTAGCAATGTGGGAGATATGCACTGGCAGCATCTGGTGGAGGAGATGGCGGATAAGGGGTTTTTGGTCGAAGACTGCTTTGACGCGGTGTTCCCTTCTTTCCGGACGCATATCAATAAACCGGATCCTCGCGCCTATAAGAATGTCCTGGAGGCGGAGGGGCTTGATCCGGCAGAGACAATGTTTTTCGATGACTCGTTGGCCAATGTAGAGGCGGCGCGAACTCTTGGTATTCGTGCCGAGCTTATCATGACGGCCTTCCCGAATCCTCAGTTAATGAATTTGCTCTAACTCCTTGATATTTCGATGAAAAGCATAAGAAACTCGGGCTGTCAGGAACCCTGGCAACCCGAGACTCATTTATATATGTAGATTAAGAAAAGGTATGTGCTCTATAAGAGTGCAAATGAGTTTTATTTCTTGTGTTATTTAATCAACTTGTGGGATCATCGTCGCGACGGGCCACGATCTTTTCTTAATTTCGGATCAGACAACGCCTTGAGCCATCATAGCCTTGGCGACTTTCATGAAGCCAGCCACGTTGGCACCCTTGACGTAGTTGATGTAGCCATCGGCCTGACGACCGTACTGCAGACACTGCTTGTGAATGCCGTGCATGATCTCGTGGAGGCGAGCGTCAACGTCAGCAGAGCTCCAAGAGAGGTGCATAGCATTCTGGCTCATCTCAAGGCCTGAGGTTGCTACGCCACCAGCGTTGACAGCCTTGCCAGGAGCGTAGAGGAGCTTGTGCTCGAGGAAGGCGTCGATAGCCTCAGGAGTACAACCCATGTTAGAGATCTCGCCTACGCAGAGTACGCCATTGGCAATGAGCTGCTTAGCATCCTCGCCATTGAGCTCGTTCTGTGTAGCGCAAGGAAGTGCGATGTCGGCTTTCTGCTCCCATGGCTTCTTGCCAGCGAAGAAGGTAGCGCCTGGGAACTCGTCAGCGTATGGAGCTACGATATCGTTGCCCGATGCGCGGAGCTCGAGCATGTAGTCGATCTTCTCGCCGCTGATACCTTCTGGATCATAGATGTATCCGTCAGGACCACTGATGGTGATGACCTTGGCACCGAGCTGAGTAGCCTTGGTAGCTGCACCCCAAGCCACGTTGCCGAAGCCAGAGATTGCTACGGTCTTGCCAGCGATCTTGTGACCAGCGGTTTCGAGCATCTCATTGACAAAGTAGAGACCGCCGAAGCCGGTTGCCTCAGGACGGACGAGTGAGCCGCCGAACTCGAGGTTCTTGCCGGTGAGGACACCGCTGAAGTCGCGGGTGATGCGCTTGTACTGGCCGAAGAGATAGCCGATCTCACGAGCACCGACACCGATGTCGCCTGCTGGAACGTCGACTTCAGGACCTACGTAGCGATAGAGCTCGGTCATGAACGACTGGCAGAAACGCATGACTTCGCCGTCGCTCTTGCCGCGTGGAGAGAAGTCCGAACCGCCCTTGCCGCCACCCATTGGGAGGGTAGTGAGTGCATTCTTGAAGGTCTGCTCGAAGCCGAGGAACTTCAGGATCGAGAGGTTGACCGAAGCGTGGAAGCGAAGGCCTCCCTTATATGGGCCGATAGCCGAGTTGTACTGTACGCGATAGCCGAGGTTGACCTGGATCTTGCCATTGTCATCAACCCAAGGTACGCGGAAGGTGATGATACGCTCTGGCTCTACGAGTCGCTCGATGAGTGAGGCGCGCTCGAACTCAGGGTGCTTGTCGTATACGTCCTTGATAGAAATCAGGACTTCCTTCACGGCCTGAAGGTATTCTTTCTCACCTGGGTGCTTGCGCTCCAGGTTGGCCATTAATTCGTCAATGTTAAGCATGGTTGAGTATTGTGTTTATAAATTGATTAATTTAGCATTTTGACAGCGCAAAGGTATGGATAAAGTCGAAATCTACCAAATTTTTACTGAAAAATCGCTTATTTTCGATGAAAATTTAGCAAAATGATGTTTTATAACATAGTTTTCGATGGTTATTACTCTGTTTTTATGATCGGATGACATAAAATCTTTTCTTTGATGCTTTGAAGGGACGATGTGGTGGATTTAGGCCTTGTTTATCCAATTTTTACTAAATTTAATAGTCGCGATTTGGTGGTGTGATAAATTAGAACTATCTTTGCACACCAAAATAGAAAAAGAAATGCGAAACGCAAAGAAATATATAGACCTGGCTCTGGCAGCAGACAGCGAAGCCGTCATCAATGGACGAGGGAAGAATCGCATTCCCGAACCAGAAAAGGAGCCACTCTGGCGCCGTTATCTCCAGACGTTTCATGATCCGCTGATCATCGTGCTGCTGGTGGCGCTCTGTCTGTCGTGCATTGTGTCAGGTTACGAGGTCTATACCACGGGCAACTTGCGTCTGCTCTTCGAACCGGTCGGCGTGCTTTTTGCCATTCTTTTGGCCACGGGCGTCGGCTTTATCTTCGAAGTGAAGGCTGAGAAGGAGTTTGACGTACTTAATCAGGTCAAGGACACCCAGAAGGTCAAGGTGCTACGCCGACCTACAGCAGGTGCCGAGCCTCAGATGTATCACATCGCCAAGATGGACGTGGTGGTGGGCGACATCATCCGCATCGAGAGTGGTGACCAGATGCCGGCCGACGGTGTGCTGCTGGACAGCAACGCGCTGAGGGTGGATGAGAGTATCTTTACGGGAGAGCCGTATGCGAATAAGAGTCTCTCTACTGAGGAGTCGGAGGGCGCTTATCCTGCCAACCGCGTATTGCGTGGCTGTACGGTCATTGAAGGCAATGGCTTCTATCAGGTCGATGCGATTGCCATTGATACAGAGGAAGGTAAGGGTGTGGCACTGACACGAGAAGGTTCGGATGTCAAGACTCCGCTTAACCGTCAGCTTGACCAGTTGGGACGTCTCATCAGCGTGGCCAGCTTTATCATAGCTGGTCTCATCGTGGTGGGCCGCATGGTGTATTTCTTCTTCTTCGACGGGAATGCGGCCAATGATACTGATCCGTTGGCCATCTTCAGTTTCATCCTGCAGTCGCTCATGATTGCCATCACGCTCATCGTGGTGGCTGTACCGGAGGGATTGCCGATGAGTATCACCGTGAGCTTGGCGCTGAGTATGCGTAAGATGCTCAAGGAGAAGAACTTGGTGCGCAAACTGCATGCCTGTGAGACGATGGGTGCTGCGACGGTGATCTGTACGGACAAGACGGGTACATTGACCCAGAATCAGATGAGCGTCGTGGCCAGCGAGTTCTTCGGTGATGAGGATGTGGCCTTAGCCATGTCGGTCAATAGTACGGCTGCGCTGACGGAAGCGGAAGGACAGAAGCAGGGCTATGCCGTGATTGGTAATCCTACTGAAGGCGCTTTGCTCAAATGGGTCGTGGCTCAGGGTCTGGATTATCTGCATCTGCGTCGTAAAGTGCAGCTGGAGAGCCAGATCCCGTTCAGCTCCGAGACGAAATATATGGAGACGACCGCGGTGCTGCCAGCCGAAGGCGATAAGCCAGCTTCGCGCGTACGTTATTTAAAAGGTGCTCCTGAGATCCTGCTGGAGCGCTGCGAGGCGATGGGAGAGGGTGGTAGCCGAGAGAAGGTGCTATCGCTCTTGAGCGACTACCAGTCACGAGCCATGCGAACCCTGGGCTTTGCAACCCAGCATCTGGCCATGAACGAAGGAGAGACGGACGGTCCGCTAACCTTTGTCGGCGTGGTGGGTATTGCTGATCCGATCCGTCCTGACGTGGCTGAGGCAATCCGCGAGTGTAAGGAGGATGCCGGAGTGAAGGTCATTATTGTGACGGGAGATACCGTGGGTACGGCCAATGAGATCGGTCGTCAGATCGGCCTTTTGGCTGAGGGTGAGACCGATAAGACCATCCAGGGTCCTGATTTCGCGGCTCGTGACGATAAGGAGTTGCGACAGCTGCTGTGCGAACAGAAGATCCGTATCATTGCCCGTGCTCGTCCGGAGGATAAGGCGCGCCTTGTGAAGCTCCTGCAGCAGAACAAGGAAGTGGTGGCCGTGACGGGTGACGGCACCAACGATGCTCCGGCTCTGGCCAAGGCGCAGGTAGGACTCTCGATGGGTAGCGGTACGTCGCGTGCCAAGGATGCATCGGACATCACGATCATCGACGACTCGTTTGCATCTATCAATAAGGCGATTATGTGGGGACGAAGCATCTATCTGAATATTCGTCGCTTCATCGTCTTCCAGATGACTATCAATGTCTGCGCGTGTCTCATCGTCTTGTTAGGAGCCTTCGTCGGCCTTGACTCTCCACTCAATGTGACGCAGATGCTGTGGGTCAACCTCATCATGGATACCTTCGCTGCCGGTGCTCTGTCTTCGTTGCCAGCCGACAAGCGCGTGCTGCATGACAAGCCTCGCTCGCACAGCGCTCATATCATCGATCGTGGCATGGCTATGACCATCGGAGCGTGGGGATTGGGATTCTTTGTGATCCTGGTGGGTATCTGGCAGTTGCTCTATCATAGTGATGTGACCAGCGTGTCGGAGTTGCTGAAGGCTGACTCGATCCGCACGTTCTTCACGGGCTTCTGGAGTTCGCATGCGCAGAAGGCGGCGCTTTCGGGGTATGAGCATGGCATCTTCTTCACGACCTTTGTGGTGCTGCAGTTCTGGAACCTCTTTAATACGCGCTATCTGCGTACCGATCGTTGCTTCCTGCTCGATGTGCATGATTTCTTTGTTGACCGAGCCCGCTTCAACGCTTCCTTCAGTGCCGGTTTCATGCTGGTTGCCTTCGTCATCATCGTCGGTCAGTATCTGATTGTGAATCAGTTGCCGGAGTTCTTCGAGGTTGAGCCGCTTACGATGGCTGACTGGGGTGTGATCTTGGCGGTAACATCGCCCGTGTTTATCGTGCCAGAGATCTGGCGTAGCATACGTGTGTTTGGCAAATGATAAGACTGGACGAAATGATGAATCTATCGAAGATACACCTCGAGGAGGTCAAGTCGACCAACAGTTGGCTGCTTGAAGCCTTGTCGTCGGCGTCGCAGCCTTTGCCAGAAGGAACGTTGGTCTATACGAAGCGTCAGACGGCTGGTCGTGGACAGGTGGGTAATAGCTGGGAGGCAGAGCCGGACAAGAATGTGTCGTTCTCGATGCTGCTGAGGCCGACGTTCCTGCCGATTCCGAAGCAATTTGTACTAAGCGAGCTGTGTTGTGTGGGTGTCCTGCTGGGTTTGCAGGAGTTGGGTGCGCCTTCGTTGTCGGTCAAATGGCCCAATGATATCTATGCTGGAGACGACAAGCTGTGTGGTATCCTGATAGAACATAGGTTGATGGGTGGAGTCCTCTCTGAGAGCGTTCTCGGAGTGGGAATCAATGTCGACCAGACCCATTGGATAGGTAACGCCCCGAATCCGACATCATTGAAGCGATTGGGAATTGAAACAACTCCTGAGGATGTGCTCGATGCAGTATCGCGTCAGATTGCGTCGCTCTATGCATTGCTCAAGAATGAGCCAGAGGGTGCATCGACCATCCATAAACTGTTTATTGAGCACCTGTATCGTCGCACAGGTTTTCATCCGTATGTGGATGTGCAGACGGGAGAGTCTTTCTCCGCAGAAATCGTGGGAGTGGATCCGTGCGGACCTATGATGCTTAGGACAGAAGACGGGACGGAGCGGAAATACTGGTTCAAGGAGGTACGCTTTGTGTTGCCTTGTGGTGTGGTGAAAGAATAATCTACACATTATATATAATATATAGTAGTAATGGATAGAATAGAATCGATCAAGTCTTGCATTGAGCAGGAGATGATCCAGTTTGAAAAGTGTTTTGAACAGGCGCTTACGACTAGAGTGCCATTGGCCGATAATGTCATTCATTATTTCCTGGATCGACGCGGTAAGCAGCTTCGTCCGATGGTAACGCTGCTGGCGGCGAAAATGGTGTCAGGAGAAGTGACGAACGAAACCATTTCTGGCGCTGTGGCCTTGGAACTGCTTCATAATGCTTCGTTGATGCATGACGATGTGATTGATAAGAGCGGTGAACGCCGTGGTTTGTCGACCATCAATAAGGTGTGGGATAACAAGGTGGCTGTGCTGATGGGAGACTTCTTCCTTTCGAAGTGTCTGGTGGCGAGCAATAGTACCGGATCGCTCAAGATTTCGAATATCTTGGCCAATATGGTTATCCGATTGTCGGAAGGAGAACTCGAACAACTATCAAATGTGCGAAGCCATCTGCTGAGTGAGTCGGCTTATTTCTCGGTAATCAGTGGTAAGACGGCCTCTTTGTTCTCTGCCTGTATGAAGGTGGGTGCATTGAGCGTAGGAAAGTCGGACGAGGAGGTGGAGCGTATTGGACAGATTGGTGAGCTGATGGGACTCATCTTCCAGATTCGAGATGACATCTTTGACTATTTCCCGTCTTCAGACATCGGTAAACCTTCTGGCCACGATATTCAGGAAGGGAAAGTGACGTTGCCATTGCTTTATGCTCTACAATATGGACCTGCTGCGGAGTCGGAGAAGATGCGAGCCTTGATTGAGGATGAACGTGAACTCAGTGCGGATCAGGTATCGCTCCTTGTAGAGTTCGCCAAAGCGGTAGGTGGAGTGGAATATGCTCAGGCAAAGATGAAGAACCTGGCGTTTGATGCCAAGAAACTGCTTGATTCTTATCCTGCGTCCCCTGCAAGGGAGGCTTTAAAGTCTCTGATCAGTTACTTTATCGAGCGAAACCATTGATAAAGGCTTCCAGAAAGGGTTGGAAAAGGTGTTTTTGCTCTTTTTAAATTGCATTATCTGCCAAATTTGAGCGTATTTTGGCCAAAATTGCCGTTTTTTCGAAAAAAGTTGCTTTTAAATTTGGATTGAATCAAAAAAGACGCTATCTTTGCACCCGCTAAATGAGAAGAACGACTTCTTAACACGAAATCACTCCTCATAAAGTAAGTTCTCTTCGGGGTGTAGCGCAGTCCGGTTAGCGCACCTGCTTTGGGAGCAGGGGGTCCCAGGTTCGAATCCTGGTACCCCGACCAAGAAAACAAAAAAGTATACGATCTTTGACTATATGTTGGCTCCCTAGCTCAACTGAATAGAGCATCTGACTACGGATCAGAAGGTTACAGGTTTGAATCCTGTGGGAGTCACGAAGTGACGACCAAAGGTTGTCCACAATCGTGGGAGTCACGGAAATGAAATAATCTGAGTCTTTTATAGGGAAAAGGCTAAAGGAAAATGCTTCAATAGCTCAGTTGGTTAGAGCACCTGACTGTTAATCAGGGGGTCGTTGGTTCAAGCCCATCTTGAAGCGCTACTATTGCCTCTTTAGCTCAGTTGGCCAGAGCACGTGATTTGTAATCTCGGGGTCGTTGGTTCGAATCCGACAAGAGGCTCAGTTTATTTCGGGCGTATTCCAGAGCGGCCAAATGGGGCAGACTGTAAATCTGCTGTCTACGACTTCGGTGGTTCGAATCCATCTGCGCCCACAGATTGATCATCCATTAGGATAATCAGGGGCGAAAGCCCACCACTCTTCATCTTTATGATGATTGGGAATTTGATCTTTGACATATTGAAGGATAAACGATAAAACTTAAATAATTTTTGGAAGTTGAAATACTTCCACTATTATGCGCCTGTAGCTCAGTTGGTAGAGCAGCTGACTCTTAATCAGCGGGTCCAGGGTTCGAGCCCCTGCAGACGTACTAAGTTGGCGAGATAGCTCAGCTGGTTAGAGCGTCGGATTCATAATCCGAAGGTCCAGGGTTCAAGTCCCTGTCTCGCTACTCAATTTACGGAAATCTTGGTTTCTTGGAGAGATGGTAGAGTGGTCGATTACACCGGTCTTGAAAACCGGCATACGGCGACGTATCGGGGGTTCGAATCCCTCTCTCTCCGCAATCTACTCGCTGTTGCGAGTCAGCCTTTCGGGGCTGAGAGATTTTTGGTGCGCTAGTTCAGTTGGTTAGAATATCGCCCTGTCACGGCGGAGGTCACGGGTTCGAGCCCCGTGCGCACCGCAGGTCATCCTGCATGACAATGGTATATCGCGGAGTGGAGCAGTGGTAGCTCGCCAGGCTCATAACCTGGAGGTCAGTGGTTCGATCCCGCTCTCCGCAACAATGGTTAGAACCGCTAACCTGTGCGAGAGCGATCCCGCTCTCCGCAACAATGGCAGAGGGTTTCAAACTCTCTTTTATTTTGCGAAAGTAGCTCAGTTGGTAGAGCACGACCTTGCCAAGGTCGGGGTCGCGGGTTCGAGCCCCGTCTTTCGCTCCAATTTTCCCGGCCCAGATGGCGGAATCGGTAGACGCGCTGGTCTCAAACACCAGTGGAGCAATCCATCCCGGTTCGATCCCGGGTCTGGGTACTTTGTACCGCGGAGGTGGTGAAATTGGTAGACACGCTACTTTGAGGGGGTAGTGGCCGTTCGGCTGTGTGAGTTCGAGTCTCATCCTCCGTACTTCGATCCGCTAGCTCAGTCGGTAGAGCACAACACTTTTAATGTTGGGGTCTTGGGTTCGAACCCCAAGCGGATCACGCT
>JAZQQH010000090.1:0-9268 GCA_045628985.1 Bacteroidales bacterium
ATCTGAGTCACAACACAAGGACCTACTTCAATAACAGTGCATGGCACGTTCTTGCCATCAGCACTGAAGACGGAAGTCATTCCGACTTTTTTGCCCAATAATCCTGGCATATTTCAGTTACTTGTTTTGCCTGGCGGGAACATCGTCCACGACGGAACAAGTCCGTTGCCTACATTCCACAGGCGGTTAATAATTAAATTGGTTGAATAAACTCTTTTTTGTATAAATTTGCACCAGTTTGTTTAGGCGCAATTTGGGGTATGGAGCACGTTCAGGTACTCCATACCAATAATATTATCTAGCGAAAAGGTTCGCCAAGGTTATTAGACCTTGATCTCAACCTCAACACCTGAAGGAAGCTCAAGCTTCATAAGAGCATCGACAGTCTTAGGGGTAGCCTGAAGGATGTCGATAAGGCGCTTGTAAGCGCTGAGCTCGAACTGCTCACGGCTCTTCTTGTTAACGAAGGTAGAGCGGTTAACAGTGTAGATGCGCTTGAAAGTAGGCAATGGGATAGGGCCACTTACCTTAGCACCAGTTGACTTTACAGTCTTAACGATCTTCTCAGCTGACTTGTCAACGAGCATGTGGTCGAAAGACTTCAACTTAATACGAATTTTCTGATCCATATTTGGTTTTCTGAATTTACGTTAATATTGTGATCTGTTCGACCGGAATTACTTGATAAGGTCAGCACGGCCACCGCACTCCTCGAGTACCTTCTTGGCATTGCCACGGTCAACCTCTGAATAGTGGTGGAACTCCATGGTAGAGCTTGCACGACCAGAAGTGATGGTACGGAGGTCAGTTACATAACCGAACATCTCTGCGAGTGGAACCATAGCCTTAACGATACGAGCGCCAGAACGAGCGGTATCCATACCCTCTACCTGACCACGACGCTTGTTAAGGTCAGAGATTACATCACCCATTGACTCCTCTGGAGTAACAACCTCAACCTTCATGATAGGCTCGAGGAGGATAGGCTGAGCCTTCTCACATACGGCCTTGAATGCGAAGTTAGCAGCGAGCTCGAATGAAAGCTGATCTGAGTCGACTGGGTGGAATGAACCATCCTCGAGAACGACCTTGAGAGAATCGAGAGGGAAGCCTGCGAGTACGCCGTTCTTCATAGCTGCCTTGAAACCCTTCTCTACAGAAGGAACGAACTCTGAAGGAACGTTACCACCCTTAACGATATTCTCGAACTGAAGACCAGTTACGCCCTCATCAGCTGGACCAACGGTAACGATGATGTCAGCGAACTTACCACGACCACCTGACTGCTTCTTGTAAACCTCACGGTGACGAGAAACAACGCCCTTGATAGCCTCCTTGTAAGTAACCTGTGGACGACCCTGATTACATTCAACCTTGAACTCACGCTTCAAACGGTCGATAATGATATCGAGGTGAAGCTCACCCATACCAGAGATAACGGTCTGACCGGTCTCCTCGTTGGTCTTAACAGTGAAGGTTGGATCCTCCTCAGCGAGCTTAGCAAGACCGATACCGAGCTTGTCAAGATCCTTCTGAGACTTAGGCTCAACTGCGATACCAATCACTGGATCACGGAACTCCATTGACTCGAGAACGATTGGGTTCTCCTCGTCACAGAGGGTATCACCAGTACGGATATCCTTGAAACCTACACCTGCGCCGATGTCACCACAACCGATCTCCTCCATTGGATTCTGGTGGTTAGAGTGCATCTGGAACAAGCGGCTGATACGCTCGCGCTTGTCAGAACGTGGGTTGTAAACGTATGAACCAGCCTCGATCTTACCAGAGTAAACACGGAAGAAGCAGAGACGGCCAACATATGGGTCGGTAGCAATCTTGAATGCGAGAGCTGCAGTTGGCTCGTCATAGCTTGGGTGACGAACTACAACCTTCTCAGCATCCTGAGGATCGTGACCCTCGATAGCTGGAGTATCGATTGGAGAAGGGAGGTAACGAACTACTGCGTCAAGCAAAGTCTGTACACCCTTATTCTTGAATGAAGAACCACAGAGTACTGGGAACACCTCCTGAGCAAGAGTCATCTTGCGGAGAGTAGTATAGATCTCCTCAGTGGTAATGGTAGAAGGATCGTCGAAATACTTCTCCATGAGAGCCTCGTCGAAGTTTGCAACCTGCTCGAGGATCTTATCACGGTACTCCTCGCACTCTGCAACCATGTCAGTTGGAATCTCCTCAACAGAGTACTCAGCGCCCATTGATTCATCGTGCCAAAGGATAGCCTTCATCTCAATCAGGTCAACTACACCCTTGAAAGTCTCCTCAGCACCGATAGGAAGCTGGATAGCCAAAGAGTTGGCACCAAGCATCTCGTGCATCTGGTCAACTACGTCAAGGAAGTTAGCACCTGAACGGTCCATCTTATTAACGTAAGCGATACGTGGAACGTTGTACTTCTCAGCCTGGCGCCATACGGTCTCAGACTGTGGCTCAACACCACCTACTGCACAATAGGTTGCGACAGCACCGTCAAGAATACGGAGTGAACGCTCAACCTCGACAGTAAAGTCAACGTGACCCGGAGTATCGATCAAATTGAACTTATACTTCTCACCCTGGAAGTTCCAGTAAGCGGTAGTAGCAGCTGAGGTAATGGTGATACCACGCTCCTGCTCCTGAACCATCCAGTCCATGGTGGCTGCACCGTCGTGAACCTCACCAATCTTGTGAGTCTTACCGGTGTAGAAAAGAATACGCTCTGAAGTAGTGGTCTTACCAGCATCGATGTGAGCCATGATGCCGAAGTTACGAGTATACTTAAGCGCTGCGTCTTTTGCGTTTGCCATATTATATTATTTAAAATGTGTGAGAAGTTAAAATTAGAACTTGAAGTGAGCGAATGCACGGTTAGCCTCAGCCATCTTGTGCATATCCTCCTTACGCTTGAATGCACCACCCTGCTCGTTGTAAGCATCAAGGATCTCTGCAGCGAGCTTGTCAGCCATTGACTTGCCACCACGCTTGCGGCTGTAGATGATCATGTTCTTCATTGAGATTGACTCCTTGCGGTCAGCGCGGATCTCAGTTGGAACCTGGAAGGTAGCACCGCCGATACGACGTGACTTAACCTCTACCTGTGGGGTGATGTTGTCGAGGGCCTTCTTCCAAACATCGAGAGGAGCGATACCCTCCTTCTCTGCCAACTTCTTGTTGACGATCTCGATAGCGGTGTAGAAGATGGTGAACGCAATGCTCTTCTTACCATCATACATCAGATGGTTAACGAACTTGGTTACCTTAACCTCACTGAAGACTGGATCTGGAAGGATCACTCTCTTCTTAGGTTTTGCTTTTCTCATTTTGTTTTGAAATGTTTAATTTTGGCTGATTCTCTTTAGGGAAATCTTCATCCGTTTGCCTATTACGCTGGTTCCATCACTGGAGTTATGCGGGCAGGATTACTCAACCTTAAGAGCCTTTACCAACTTGTGGACAAGGTTTTGAACTTAAATTCTCTGTGCGATAGAAGGATTACTTCTTCTTAACTGGAGCCTGACCTGGCTTTGGACGCTTAGCACCGTACTTAGAACGACGCTGTGTACGACCGTTAACGCCAGCAGTATCCAAGGTACCGCGAACGATGTGATAACGTACACCTGGGAGATCCTTTACACGACCGCCACGAACCATGACGATTGAGTGCTCCTGAAGGTTGTGGCCCTCACCTGGGATGTAAGAGTTAACCTCCTTGCCGTTAGTCAAGCGAACACGTGCTACCTTACGCATAGCAGAATTAGGCTTCTTAGGAGTAGTTGTGTAAACACGAACACATACACCACGACGCTGTGGGCATGATGCCAGGGCCGGTGACTTGCTCTTGTCTTCCAAAACTACGCGACCTTTTCTTACTAACTGTTGAATAGTAGGCATTTTGTTTTACTTTTTGGTTAATTAATTTGTTTAATCTCTAATTTGCTCAAACGTTTGCATAAGCACTGAAATCAGCGCTTGCGCGCGTTTTAGCGAGTGCAAAGGTATGCAATATTTTTTAAATATCAAAGACTTACGCCTTCTTTTCGTTAAATCTTTTTCACTTTTGACGCTTTTCAGCACGTCCACATAGCAAATTCACGACTCAAGTTTGGAACTTTCGTCCTTTTTACGTATCTTTGCACCCGCATAAAGTCAATAGTTATCAACACTCTTTTCATGCTTTCACCTTATCTCAAACAAGGCCGGCTCGAAGCCGGATGCGACGAAGCCGGACGTGGCTGTCTGGCAGGGCCAGTCTTTGCCGCTGCGGTCATCCTTCCTCTTGATATCGAACAGCGTATCGCCGATGGCCAAAGTGGTCTACAGTTACTCAATGACTCGAAGCAACTCACTGAGAAGCAACGCTACCAGCTACGTCCTATTATTGAAAAGGAAGCGCTGGCGTGGGCGGTAGGCGTATGTACACACGAGGAGATCGACCGACTCAACATCCTGCATGCCAGCATCGAAGCTATGCATCGCGCCGTGCGAGGATTGCAGACACGACCAGAGTTTCTGCTGATCGACGGAAATAAATTCACTCCTTTCGAAGACCTGCCTCATCAGACCATCGTCAAAGGCGACGGCAAGATGATGTCCATCGCTGCAGCTTCAATCTTGGCCAAGACCTATCGTGACGACTTCATGGTCAAACTGCACGAAGAATATCCTTACTACGACTGGGCGACCAACAAGGGTTATCCGACAAAAAAACACCGCGCCGGCATTGCCGCACACGGTGCATCTCCCTATCATCGCATGTCTTTCACTCTGCTTCCAGAAGATCGTCAGCTGGAAATCAAATTCGAAGACTAAGCAACAACTTAGACACTAATAATCAATCTAATAGGAAGCCTTTACGAGACGAACAAACGTCTATAGTATTCGGCTTTCTTTTCTAGTCTCATAGGATAGGCGCGCGACGAACTTGGCATGCGCCACCACGTCAGAACACCAGTTGGCAATCCCGACGAGGAAGAGAGCGCACACTCAACCTTCTCCCCTACCTTCGGTATTTTAACCAGAATATCCTGCTTCTCAAGATAAGAGCAAAGTTCCTCGCTGGCCTTTCCTCCCGTGGTAATTACCGTACGGCAAAGCGGCATCTCACGGAGCAAAGCAAAGACGTCGGTTCCTTCTATTATCTCCAGAGAATTATCGTCAGCGTTGTCCTTCAACCTGCATACTTTTCTGGCAGTATCAAAGAATGCTAAACCTTCCTTTTCGCAAAAAGAAATGATACGATCCCGGTCAAAACGCTTGGCCGGGATGATTGTTCCTGTAGCATCTTGCGTCTGATTCTCAAAATGTTGCTTGTCTCCAAAATGAATCAATCCCTGGATGCGCCAGAAATCATTGATCCAGTTCGGATAAAACCACTCCATACTCCACTTTGCCTGCGGAGGAGGAAAACTGCCGAGGAATAGCATACGAGCGTTCTTTGGCAGAAAAGGCTGTAATGGATGTTCTTCGATTGTCATAATAAGCTTATACCAAGAAGAGAAGCAGAATCTGAATCAACACGACACGAAGGAACATACCCAACGGATAGACTGTAGCGTAGCTTACCGAAGGAGCGTCACCTTCGACGCAATCGTTGGCAAAGGTAAGAGCCATCGGATTAGCCATACTGCCACACAGCATGCCATAGGTAGTTCCGACGTCCATCTTTTCCTTCTTGAGACACCAGATAGCCATCAAAAGGACTGGCACGACGGTGATAACGAAACCAAGGACGATCCAGAGGAATCCTTCTGGACGCATGACAGTCTCAATGAAGTGTTTACCAGAATCCAAGCCGAGACAAGCCAAGTAGAGAGAAAGACCGATACCACGCAACATCAGGTTGGCCGAACGAGTAGTATAAGTACGCAGACGCAGACGAGCGCCATAAGCTCCCATCAGGATACCCGCAATGATCGGACCTCCTGCCAAACCCAAGCGGACAGGAAGAGACACTCCTGGCACAAAGACAGGAATGCATCCAAGCATCAATCCTAAAGTAATACCCACGAAGATGGATGCCAGATTCGGATCCTTCAGTGTAGCCACCTCGCCTCCCATCTCAGCCTCAACCTTCTTGAGATTTTCGGCCGTACCTACCACGGTAAGGCTATCGCCGTACTGCAGACGAAGTTTAGGCGTAGCCAAGAGATGTAAACCCATGCGATTGATGCGACTCACATTGACACGATAACGATTGTGCAAGCGGAGAGAGCCAAGCTTGCGACCATTGATTTCACTGCGAGAGACAACAATTTTGCGAGAGATGAGAGTTCCGTCGATATGATCCCAGTTCACATCCTGGCGGTTCCAGTTCTCCGACTTATCCTGTAATCCGAAGAGCAAAGTGAGCTGTGGCAGGAACTTTTCCTCCGTCACCACCATCAGATGATCATTGATCTTCAGAGGCGTATCGCCCGTTGGAGAGTCGGCAGGATGATCGTCACGCCAGATGCGAGAGATGATAAATTTTGCAGGAGTCAGCTTGGCTACCTCGCTGAGAATCATCCCGTCACAAGCAGGATTCTTCACCAGAAACGTGGCCACGTAAGGTTGAGCCACACCCTCTCCTACCGGCACCTTGCTTGCGTTCTTAGTCAATGCAAGTTTATTGAGGAAGGCCATAGCAAGAATCACACCTACCACACCGAGCGGATAAGTCACAGCGCAACCAAGAGCCGCACTGGATGCATCGACACCCAACTGCGAGAGCGTCTGTTGAGCTGCCGCCAAAGCCGGCGTATTGGTCACAGCGCCACAGAGAACACCTGCCATATCCTGGATTGGCACGCTCAAAGCATAGGCTAAGCCAATGGCCATCGCCGTACCCAGGAGGACATTGACCACACTCAGTACATTGAGTTTGATACCTGAACCCAGGAACGAACGAACAAAACCCGGGCCTACCTCAAGACCTACCTCATAGACGAAAAGCACCAGACCAAAGCTCTGAGCAAAGACCAGCATATCATGGTCGATACCAAATCCCAGATGTCCGGCCAGAATACCGACAAAGAAGACGAAGGTAGCACCCAACGAGATACCAGCAACCTTCACCTTGCCGAGAGCTGTTCCCAAGGCAATGATGATGGCCAGTATCACGGTGGCTTGAATAGGGGAAGGGGTAATGAATATTTCGTTAATCCAATCCATTTTAATAAGTGAGGAGTTAGGAGTGAGGAGTTAGGAGTATTTGCCTGCTCAATCGAAAACACATTGCGCAACGAGGAAACAACTCCTCTGCATTTTGCGGAGCAAAAGCCCTAACTCCTCACTCCTAACTAAAAAGGATCTTAGGGTGTCATCATACGAATGTCCCTAAAATCCCTATACATTATTTATATATAAGGGGTGAACAAATCGGACACCCCTTATACTTCTTACTTGCGATAGTTGTCAAGATCCTCTGGCTGAGCGTCAGCTACGAAGTCTGCATGCTTCTCAACCTCAGCAGCAGCGAAGCGAACGTATACCTTAGCGCTCTTCTCAAAGAGGTCAGGACGCTGGGTAGCGTTGCGGAGGATGAGGATACCCATGATGGTATCAGCAGCCATCTCATAGAGGTGACGTGAGCAGAAGTCCTTGAACTCGTCGTTCTTCAGGTCGTTAACCTTAGCAACAGCAGCATTGTACTTCTCTGCCATCTTCTCTACGCGAGCCTTGAGCTCTGCATACTCAGGAGCGATCTCGGTCTCAGCGAAGAGATCAGCGATAACCTGTGCATAGAAGCCGTTGGTTACGTAGCGGATAGCAGCAACGGTCTGGAGCTGGGTAGTACCCTCGTAGATAGAGGTGATACGAGCATCACGATAGAGGCGCTGGCAAGCGTACTCGAGCATGAAGCCTGAACCACCGTGGATCTGGATACAATCGTAAGAGTTCTGGTTAGCGTACTCTGAGTTCATACCCTTAGCAAGTGGGGTGAATGAATCAGCGAGCTTAGAGAACTTCTTGAGCTCCTGCTTCTCCTCTGGGGTAAGCTTGCGCTCACGCTCGATGTCCTCGAGGCACTTGTAAACATCCACGTAGCGAGCTGTCTGATAAAGGAGTGCACGACCAGCGTCGAGTTTAGCCTTCATGATAGCGAGCATGTCGTAAACTGCAGGGAAGTCGATGATAGCCTGACCGAACTGCTTACGATCCTTAGCATAAGCGAGACCCTCCTCGTATGCAGCAGCAGAGATACCTACTGACTGAGCTGCGATACCAAGACGAGCACCGTTCATCAAAGCCATAACGTACTTGATCAAACCGAGCTTGCGTGAACCACAGAGCTCAGCCTTAGCGTTCTTATAAACGAGCTCGCAAGTTGGTGAACCGTGGATACCGAGCTTGTTCTCGATACGACGTACGTTCACGCCACCCTGACGCTTGTCATAGATGAACATTGAGAGGCCACGACCGTCCTTGGTACCCTCCTCTGAACGAGCAAGAACCAAGTGAATGTCTGAGTCACCATTGGTGATGAAGCGCTTACAGCCGTTGAGCAACCAGCAACCCTCCTCCTCAGAGTAGGTAGCCTTGAGCATAACAGACTGGAGGTCAGAACCTGCATCTGGCTCGGTGAGGTCCATTGACATGGTCTCGCCTGCGCAGACACGTGGAACGAAGCGCTGACGCTGATCCTCGTCGCCGAACTCATACAGGGTCTCGATACAATCCTGGAGCGACCAGATGTTCTCGAAGCCTGCATCAGCGGTAGCAATCATCTCGTTGATGATGGTGTAAGCGGTGTTAGGGAAGTTAAGACCATTGTAGCGACGTGGCATAGTTACACCACAGAGGCCAGCCTTGACAGTAGCGTCGAGGTTCTCGTAGGTCTTGCTAGCGTAGCGTACGCGACCGTTCTCGCAGTGAGGGCCCTCAGCATCAACAGCCTCAGCATTTGGAGCGATGATGTTAGCGCAGATGTCGCCAGTGAGCTCACATACGCGATCGTATGAATCAAGAGCATCCTCAAAATCCTGAGGAGCATAATCATAAGCATCCTTATCAGCGAAGTTGCGCTCCTTGAGCTCAACGATGCGCTGCATCAAAGGGTTATTCTGAAGCTCGAACTTGAGCTCAGGATGGTCAGTATAGAAATTTGCCATTTGTTTAATCTTTTTTACTTGCTATTCTTCTTATAATACTTGATCATCTTTGGAACAACCTCCTCAACGGTGCCGTTGATTACATAGTCAGCGATGGTGTTGATAGGAGCGTTTGGATCATTGTTGATAGAGATGATAATGCCAGAATCCTGCATACCAGCGATGTGCTGGATAGCACC
>JAZQQH010000091.1:0-1750 GCA_045628985.1 Bacteroidales bacterium
CCGCCAGTTCGCAAACACCAGCGTAGCACGCTTTTCCCTGGCAGTCGGCCGTACCGAGAAGAGCGGTGACGAGAGCACCCGCATTTCAGCCTTCATGAACATCGAGGCATGGCGCAAGAACGAGAAGTCCGAGTCCTTTGATATCCTGACCAAGGGCTCCCTCATCACAGTGGAAGGCCACTTCAAGCCCGAGGAATGGACCGATGCCGACGGTGTCAAGCACAACCGCGTCATCCTTGTGGCCACCCGTTTCTATCCGGTAGCGGACAAGGAACAGAAAGCGGAGAAACAGGAGAAGGAGAGCTAAGCCTTCTCTTCCGTTGATACTTCAGGAGAGCGACCTTCGGGCCGCTTTTCTTTTGCTCGCTCCGGTATTGCTTCGGCTGCAGAGCAGCCTGCATCCGACCTTTCATAGAATCGGGGACTGCGCCTCGATACAATGAAAGGCTGGTCCAAGGCGAACAGTCACATGCGTCTTTTCCCATCCACAGGCGTGGAGTCAAATCCGATGCGACACTTCGCTGATTCTTGGCCCTGACGGATGCATGTCGTTTGATAGCGGCAGATGCCGTCTGTACAAATGCGTGCAACGTATTTGAGAGTTTCTGTAGATGACAATGTCCTGCCACATTCGAATGCTGTCGAGCAATCCTTCACCGGTTTTATTTCTCCGCCTTTCAGACGTTGCGGAATCTCCTTCAGGACCTCCGTGCCGCACTCTGCGGAATACGGGTCTTCATATACTGTTTTTGCATCTGCGGGGTTCCGGATTCGATGTCGGATAAATTCCGGAGGGAAGCAGGCGCACGGTCTGATGTCCTGGCCCTGCTCTGATGCCGCATCTGTTGTGGGAGGCTGCCGTGATGGGGGCGCATTGCTGTTTCTGTGGACTGACGGCTGCTCTGGTGTTTTCTTGGTCATCATTGGCCTGTGCGTGTCCGTCGGGCGGTCTTTGAGCATCCAACCGCCTGATTCCATAAGTGTGTCTATGTAGTACAGCCCGCTTTTCGACTCCTGCAGGTGACATCTCCTTTTACGCTGCAAAGTTGTGACACCCGTCCATCCCGCAATGGTCCACTCCGTTCTCCACCATTGCTTCCGGATGTCCTACAGGGGCATCACGTTCCTGCATCGTAAAGAAAGATGTTTCACCATTAAACAGTAGTCAAATGAAAAAGCAAGCAACTTACATTTCAGACACTCCAATCAAGGAATCCTCACAGGCGGCAGGCTTCCTGCACGAAGACCTCAGAGCCCTCGACCACGAGGAATCGTGGGTTCTCTTCCTCAATGCGGCCAATATGCCGCTGACCAAGAAGATGATCACCGTCGGGACAATCATGTCCGCGCCGATAGACCACAGACGCATCGTCAAAGAAGCGCTCAACTGCAACGCCACGGCGATTATCCTCTTCCACAACCATCCGAGCGGCAATCCAAGACCGAGCAGCGCCGACATCAAGGAGACCGAAAAGCTGCGCAACGCCTGCAGTCTCTTCGATATCTCCGTCCTGGATCACATTATCGTGACCGACAAATTCTACTATTCCTTCGCAGATGAATCCCAAAACCAGTTTTAATATGAAGACCTACGATTTCAAAGGCACAGAGGTGAGCCTGAATTTCGCCTCCTATCGTAATAACGGCACACTGGCCGTGGAGATGAACACCGTTCCAGATGATGACTCCTATGCAGTCATCACCGTCAACCTGAACAGCCCGCTCCAGAACGACACGATGGCGTTCGTGG
>JAZQQH010000092.1:0-1686 GCA_045628985.1 Bacteroidales bacterium
CCCTGGAACAAGCCCACGGAATCTGTCTGCAATGGGCAGAGAAACATGGGATGAAGTTTGCGCTACACAAGTATACGCTTACCCACTTCACCAGGCAACGCTCGCAAGACAGCAATGCAGTCATAAATTTAGAGCATGTCACGGTCAGCCCGACAACATCGGTGAGAATCCTTGGAGTTCTCCTGGACTCCAAGCTCAACTTCAGAGCACATCGCAAGGCCATCGAGACAAAAATGCTCACACAACTAAACGCCCTGTACCGAACAACGGCATCTACCTGGGGAGCCACACTTCTGATGGCCAGGCAACTGTATCTGGCTATTATACGAGCATCGCTCACGTATGGGGCGAACGCATGGCATCGTCCCAACCTCCGGCTAAAAGACACTGCAAGAGACCTACAGAAGCAACAAAATGTCGGTTTGAGAATCGTGCTCGGGGCGTTCAAGCGCTGTAGCATCCCTCAACTACACACGGAATCATACGTTCCACCTCTACATTTCTGGCTGAATGGAAAGGTCACACTTTTTCGCGCAAGAATCGAAGCAAGCGGGATCAGATCACAGATAAAAGATGCGTGCTATAACATACAGCTCGCCATCCATGTGGCGGACGGCCTTCGGAGTTACCGACCGTTGGCACCAATTGCAACGCCCGGTACTAATAGCCGCCAGTGGGCTTTGAACTGGCTCGGAGGATCTTTCGAAGACTGCCAAAGGAAAATAAAAAGCCTAGTTCTGCAGGACTGGACTGATTATTGGAGAGAAGTATCTCAACATACTCACAATCCTTCGGAGCTGGGAGTTCAAAGTAGCATCCCGGTAAACACGAGGCCCACGGCAAAAGTGCTGCAGCTGCACCAGACACTAAAGAAAGCCGAAAGTTCTATACTTATCCAAATGAGGACTCGCTGTATTGGCCTCAAGAAATTCTTGTACGGATGCCGAGTGCCCGACATAGAGAGCCCAATGTGCGCGTGCGGAGGAGGAGAGGAGACAGCCGAGCACATCGCCATGCTATGCCCACTCGAATCTTCGAAAAGACACGTGCTCCAGGATGACCATGGGCGCCAGCAATCATGGAACACACTAATTGGCAAGCCAATGCAGGCAAGACAGCTCGCCAGATGGTTCATTGAGTCGGAACGCATTCATCAGTTTTCTCTGGCGAGGAAATTGCTATATGGAAATGAACTGCAGAATACTAGGAGGTGAGACATAAAGATGTGAATAGAGAGAGCGAGAGAGAGCGAGAGAGAGCAAGAGAGAGCGCAAGAGAGAGCGAGAGTCGGAGCGTCGCGGCGGAATTCTGGCTTCTGTCGAACACCCTTTTTCATAAACAACGGCGGCGTGTGATTACAGAATCAGAGGAACCAAAAAGGTCCTAGACGAGGGAGAGTTTTGTCACCTACGAGGTTTTTCTTCACCCTACACATGTATCATAGAAGTACCGCATGGCCAAACGGCATCAACGGCGTAAGAATTTATTATTATTATTATTACATCCGGACTTGGACTGCTGTAATTTCGCCACCAAACTGGCGCATGAATTACGCCCCTTCGTGCAAGGAAAACGATTACGCGGAAGAGAGCGCAGTGGATTGTCTCGATTTCCTCAGGTTCTGCGATAAATATGATATCCATGAGATGGCGGCTACTTGCACAGAAGCTCTCCCATCTATCATCC
>JAZQQH010000093.1:0-68318 GCA_045628985.1 Bacteroidales bacterium
CGAGCGTCCTACCAAGAATGAGTTCGACCTCGACTATGTAGGTATCAAGGCTTCGCAGTTCTCATTCAGCCGTCTGCAGAAGGCCGATCCTGTCCTCGGTGTCGATATGTCTTCTACCGGTGAGGTCGGCTGTCTGGGCGACGATACCAACTGTGCCATCCTCAAGTCGATGCTCTCTGTCGGCCTCCGCATCCCAGAGAAGAGCGTCCTCATTTCTTCGGGCAACGCCAAGCAGAAGGCTTCGCTCCTCACCCCTTGCAAGCAGCTCGTCGAGAAGGGTTACAAGCTCTACGCCACCGCTGGTACCTATCGCTACCTCATGGAGAACTTCATCCCTTGCCAGATCGTCTTCTGGCCAAGCGAAGAGGGTCAGCCACAGGCACTTGACCTCATCCGTGAGAAAAAGATCGACATGGTAGTCAACATCCCGAAGAACCTCTCTTCTGGTGAGCTCACCAACGGCTACAAGATCCGCCGTGCCGCCATCGACTTCAACGTCCCTCTCATCACCAACGACCGCCTCGCCTCTGCCTTCATCAATGCATTCACTTCAATGAGTGTCGATGACATTGCGATTAAGGCGTGGGATGAGTATGGGCAGGAATAATCGTTCGTTTTTGACCATAATGACCAATGACCAGATGACCGCGCCCCCGCTACGATTGTAGCGAGGGCGCTTTCTTAATCATATAAGGCGAAATAATAAGTTAGATACGAGTCTTCCGCTTCATAACATCAACAATCTTCTTTACAAAAGGCAGAATCTGTTGACACACCAAGTAAACCTCAGTAGAGTATGCTGACGGATACCCATCCTTATCTCTTGAGAAATGTGCAGATGCATTGCGGATAGCATCTTCAACATAAACAGGATGAACATTGAAATCAAAACCGCCTTGAATCTTACTATTGACATATTCTTTGAAACTAGCAGATTGTGATACTTCAGCCGAATCTGGCTTTTCATCATAAATATGATAGTAATGCCAGATCTCAAATTGTGGATTACTCTGCGCAACATTCCACATATCATAAACAGGCAGGTTACTGTATCTTGATCTTTCTTGCGAGTTAAGAACTGCGCAAAAATCCCTTAATTCAGCAATCTTTCCTTGTGCCTGCCATTCATCTGTATCGACGACAAACCATACAAGGTCATGTTCCCGATAATCAGGAGAAGTATTTTTTCCAAGCAAATGAGCTTCAGCCCATTCCTTTAGTTTTACAGGATCTGATTTTCCATCTTCAGAAGGAATTGGAATAACAGACAGATTTGAGGACAAACCTGCAAAGAACTCGAAATAGTTTGGTTCTGTAGCATTTCCTTCGCAGATGACAAAAATCTTCTGTGCATTGCGAGAAGGCTCCTGCTTTTTATAGTTTTTTACACGCAGTATCATAAATCTCACCAATTAAGGTCCTTGATATTCGACAGGAACGGAATGCCTCCGTATCGGCCTTGAAGATACCCGTTCTCAATATTTGCAGTATTATGGATATTGAAATCACTTAACGGATAGAGCTTTGTAGAGTTGTCAATATCCTTCTGCGCAAACCAGATTTCATCAGGACGGAAAATATCCAGATCCAGCAAGCAAGATTCATGCGTTGAAAAAATCAGCTGTCCCTTTGCCCGTTGACTCTCAGAGATTGTTCGCATCAGTTCCTTTATCAGAATCGGATGAACACTGCGTTCCATCTCATCAATGATGAAAACACTATCAGGTCGAACGAGCAGGTAATAAAGGACAGGCATATAGTCTATTATACGACGAGTGCCATCCGACTCCAAAAAGAATGGAGTTGTTTGAAGTTGACCATTAGGCATAGTATGCTGTGGAAGAATTGTTTTCTTCAGCAGCTTCTCTTCTTCATATACAATATTGAAAGTCTCTCCTGTCACCCTATTGACCGCCAAGACAGGTAATCCTGGTGTTTTCTTTGCCAGATCAGATTCCTCCTTGTACACAGATTGAGCTTCCTGCAACGACATTTCTTCCCTTTGCGAAACAAGACTTTCTATTCCTGTCTTAAAGAATGGCAACTTCTCATTCACCATACGGGAGAAATCTGAGTTTGTGTCCATCAGGTGAGGCATAATGCCAAAGATTGCATCTGGACGCACAATGCACAATTCATCCACAAACCATCGATATGCCTTGGTAATCATTGGGAATGAGTCAGCATAATACTGTCCCATGAAATTGAGCATAGACATATCCTGTCGCTGTACACGTCGTATTGCATCCCTATATTCTGAGGTTACTTTCGCGTCTGTATATTTCTGTGAAAGTTCTACCGAAATTGATCCTGCATCATCCAACAATCTCTTAAAAATAAGCTCATCCTTGGTCTTTCCACTTTGGTAGAGTTCCTCCATATATATATTTTTAGAATCGAACTCTACGTGATAATAGAACACACAATCTCCCACAGAATACTCTATTGCCAACGCAGACGGCTTACCAGCACATGCTTCATCATAGAAAAATCGAGTATCAGCAGGGAAACTTATAGCACTCAGAACTCCCTTGGAGACAATTCCTTGTAGCAATCCGATACAACGAACCAGATTACTCTTACCAGCACCGTTTGCGCCATACAATGCGGTCATGCGCAATACTACCGCATGATCACATGTAATCTTATGCGAATCATGGCTATGAGTCTTGCTCGAAGGAAAAAGATTAAACTCTGTTGCCTCCTTAAAAGAAAATACATTCTCTGCAATAAAACGAAGTAGCATAACGTTAGGATTTGTTAGTTGACGCTGCAAAGATACATGAAAATTATTTATAAACCAAAGAAAATATAAAAATAACGTGAATTTTTAACGGAATCATATCATTTTTGGTTATTTTGAGTCTCGAGATTGCAAGATAAATGAGGAATGACCTCGACCACAATCTCCGAGCGAAGGACACGCGAACACCTGAGCAGAAACGCTCCCTCCTCTACCTGCTCATCGTCCTCCTCCGCATGTACCCCCACGCCACCATCCACAGCCATCATGACTTTGCGGCTAAGGATTGCCCTTGCTTTGATGCGGGCAGGGAGTATCGGGAGCTGATGGAAAGGGAAGAAGGGGAGGACTGAAGAATGAATAATAAAGAACCGGCCTCCGAATTTCGGGGGTCGGGTTTGTTATAAGATTGGTATCATTGCGGGAAAACAGAGCCAGAAAATGAATGAGGTAAATATTTATTAAGAAATATTTGGAGATGTCGGAAAAAAACATCATCTTTGCAGCAAATTAATTATAAACGTCCCTATGCACCAAATTAGCGATTTCTACGGAATCTCTATGTTTCTTGAAGTGATCAAAGCAAAATACCTCGACGGGTACCGCCTCCGATTGATCTTTAACAACGGAGAGATGCGTGATGCAGATCTGCTATCTTCTCTTAAGGGTGAAATTTTTGTGCCACTTCTTGACATTGAAATGTTCAAACGATTCTCTGTTCGTTTTAATACAATTGTCTGGGAGAACGAAGCAGACTTTGCACCCGAATACCTTTACGAAATATCATCTCCTGTTACTTATGATTACGATAAAGAGGGTAAACCTCAGATGGTAACAGATGGTAGTACGTTACATTATAAAGCATAAATATTGGCAGCTAGGGACAGATGAGGATCATGTACATCCGATCCGACTGAATGCGAGGATGTTTCAAGCTGCAATAAGCAGATTGACTATTGAAAACTAATAATTTTGCTATAATAATTGCTTATAGTAAATTCTTTACCAAATTTTAGTGATTAATACTATGAGGAAAATAGGGTATATTTACAAATTCGATAATAAACAAAACTTAGGGATTCTTGTTTATGGTCATTGGATTATTAGGAGAGTAATGAGTAAAGATGAGATAAATAAACCTCTGTTGTTTAGCAGCAAAGATTGTATCTCCGAAGTTAAAACTGGATGTCTTGTCTATTTCTCATTATCGGGGAATAAAGCCTCAAATATAGAGCGCGCATCATTGGCTAATTTTGACAAAGAGTTAATAGACAATATCATATCTTGGAAAACCGGAGATTCTCTAGATTTTTATTATGACGAAAAAACTTCAATTTCGTATGAGAATTTGAATGATATTAGACTTGAGGAAGAAAAAATTGAATTATTAGAAGATGATGATTTTATTGACGAAATTGATTCTTTTGTAGATGATGATGATTTACTAAACATAGATGAATATGAAAGTGATGAGTTCTGTGAAAATAAGAACGATCACAATGTAACTGGACTGCCAGAAAACATATCAGAATTATATCAATATTTTGGGAAATACCCTCATAAGTCATCATATCTTCAATACAATAATGATAGCGAAGAAATTAATATTTTGAATTTATCATTGTGGCTAGATTCAACAATTTCAAAAGAAAAGTGCTTTGGTGAAAATTTTACTGAAGCATTATATCTTTATGACGTTTTTGTTAGAAAAATGAGGACCAATAAACAAGGAGAAGTAGAATATGCGAAATTATCCAACGACAATATTTCTCCTTTATGGGCACTTTTATTGGCTAAATTATCAGAAATAGATTTACGCGAGATTTTCTCCCGTGCGAAATTACTTCAGCCTGCACTACCTCATGATTTTTGTAAAAAAAATCTCGATATGCTGACAGATGACTACGGAATGCCTTCTATAGATATTTGTAAAAGTTTCTGTTTGTATAAGATAAACAATACAAGTACCGCACATGAATATAAGAAATTAAAGAATGATCTATATGTTTATGCAAACTGTAATGCAAAACACCTAAAATATGAAGGAACCCCTATGTGTAAAATGGGGAAAGATTGCATTAACAATTTTACCAACCTGTTGGAAAAACAATTTGAATCTGTTGTAAAACCAAATGTAATAGCACAAGCCGCTATACAAAGCGAAAATGAAATCAATGAGCAAGATCTCAGAGAATTAAGCCACGATGTATTATTAAATATTGGAGAATATTTAGAAGAAATAGAATGTTGTAAGAAGACAAGTTTAAATATAATAAAAATACATAAGTGCGAAAAAGCTTTAGAAATACTTAATACAATACCACAATTGTTTCAAGACAAGTTGAGAGCACAAATTGTTGCTTGTACAAATGAAACAATAATAATAGATGCAAAAGATGAAGAAACCTCACCTTCTTCATTAAGCTATCATCTATCTCTTTTACGCGAATTTATTAGTGATTCAACGATACAACAGATTCATCGAATAGCAAATAAAAGATTTTCTAATTTAGATAATCTTGAAGAATTAAATTGGGCATTTTACGAAGAGTTCATTACAGAAAAGCAATATCTGTACAAATATAAAGAGATTACAAAAAACTACATTGAGATTCAATTTATAGAAGAGTTGAAGTCATATAAAAAGTGTGATTTCCCTATTACTATACAATGGCATATAGTTTCGCGAATAATTGATCTGCTTGATTATAAAGATCTTAGTTCGTTCAATTATGTAAAAATTGATTATGAGGTGGTCTGTGATATAAAGAGTTTAATCAAATGGCTTAATCTACAAAAGGATAGTGATAGAATTAATGAAACAGTCTATTTAAAAGCAGAAAAAAAGATTTGTTCAGTTCTATCAGCAGACGACAGATGGGATTTGTTCAAGGAAAACATTATTCAATCTCCAGGGATAGATAATATTCGAAATTATCTCGATTTTGCTTATAAGAAATTTACGAATGAAGAATATTTAAAGCGGTCATGTTTCCAAGATGCAATGCTAATAGATGCTGAGTCAATAACAGATACTGACGTTTTAACATTTATAGCGGATAATCTTGATAAAAGTCATCAGCATTCTATGATGCAAAAATCTGGTGGTTTTTTGAAATTCTATTTATGGCAAGTTAATCCTACAATTTCCTTTGATTGGGAGTTAGTAAAAGCAAACATACATAAGGCAAATACCGAAATCCAGATTAGAGTACTTCGCTATATATTTGGATTAATGGCGTCTGGCAATATCTCACTATCATTTAATGAGTTATACTCAGCATTTGTTGAATCTGATATGCGAGCATGTTCTGCCATACGTGGTGTACTTTACTTCATTAAAGAGAAAATGAACGATTATAACACAAGCATTACTCCTTCTATGTTTGAATCTGTTACAGGTGAAAGAATAAAAGATAGATATGATTTTGCAGCTGGCTCCAAAGACTTATTTTATCCATGTCGTGGGTATCTGGCTATAACGCCAAACGAATACGATACTGAGTATTTATCATTTAATGGAATCCTTACAAAGGAAACTAAAGATGATGCCATATATTATGTAATAACATTCTATGAATCTCCTGTAAATCTTTATGGAGATGTAATTGAATGGCTAGATTATAGTGATATTGAATTAGCGAAAAAAGTACTTGAAAGAAACGAGTCTGTTGAATTTGTTAATGGACGCTATTATATTCTCGAATCAAAGTCTTTATTTGTCAAGCAATATGTAATGAGCTATTACATAGATGATAAATGCGGATTGCTAAGCGACATTGCGAGCATGAAAGAGCAGGGCTATATGAAATGTGCAAAACATTTCTATACAAATTATTTAAGAAAATATGAAGATTCTGGCAATTACATCTGTCGAAGTGGATGTGTTTGTGACTCTGATCCAAAGAATAAAATTCCTTTTTACTGGTGTGAAAAGAAAATATGTACTAGACGTGCTCATTTTCTATTGCCATCATCAAAATGGGATAAATATCGTTTCCCAGATTTGCTCTACATCGCATTAGGACAGAAGCCAGAAATTAGAGAACGAGTTTGGCGTATAAATGGCGAAATTTCAACATTTGTAAACAAATATGTCTGTTCAATAAAAGCAGAGAATAGGAATTTCGGAAGTGCTCCAATAGACGAATCTGATGATATAGGTATTTGGACACAAGTGTCATCAACTTATCGTGAAATATATGATGAAAATCAATATGATGATGAAGGGAATTATTATGATTGTGCGGCAGATTACGAAAAACAAACATATGATAGATATAATGGTTCATACGCACAAGATGAAATGGACTATAGTGATGATGATATAGATACAATATTTGATGGTAATCCTGATGCTTATTGGAATATTGACTGATTCCATCTGTTTAGTGATTCTTTACAATTTAGAACGAAATTATCTACTACCGCCTCATGGAGAACTTCATCCCTTGCCAGATCGTCTTCTGGCCAAGCGAAGAGGGTCAGCCACAGGCACTTGACCTCATCCGTGAGAAGAAGATCGACATGGTAGTCAACATCCCGAAGAACCTCTCTTCTGGTGAGCTCACCAACGGCTACAAGATCCGCCGTGCCGCCATCGACTTCAACGTCCCTCTCATCACCAACGACCGCCTGGCATCTGCCTTCATCAATGCATTCACCTCAATGAGTGTCGATGACATTGCGATCAAGGCGTGGGATGAGTATGGTGCGGAATAATCGTTCCAAAGACATATTATAATTATAAATTTGCACAGAAAAGGAAGAAACATTCTTTTTCTGTGCTTTTTTTTAGATATTTGGTCAAATATTTGGATTCGATGGAGAAATCCTCTATCTTTGCCCCTAATAAAAAGTGGGCATTTATCAAAACATTGCGCTCACTTTAATTTGACAACATTAGAAATCAATCGAATGAAAAAACAGAGTTTTCTATTAACGCTAATTATGAGTGTATTTCCCCTGATTTCTTTTGCGCAAGAGGGTGCATGGTCAGGCGATCTTGACATTCAGGGGACGAAGCTGCCTCTGGTGTTTCATTTTGATGCTGATGGCTGTACCATCGACTCTCCTTCTCAGGGGGCAAAGGGTATCAAGGCGAAGAAAAATTTGACATCAGAAGGAAAGATCAAGGTTGAGATTCCGGCCATTGGTGCATATTATGAAGGGTTGATGGTGATGAATATGATTGCCGGCACTTTCACACAAGGTGGCGCATCTCTCCCGCTGACACTTAAGCCTGGTATGCCGAAGATTAACCGGCCGCAAACACCTGTCGGGCCATTCCCTTATACCACCGAAGAAGTTTGTTTTAAGAACGGAGAATTTACACTCAATGGCACTATAAGTCTGCCTCAGGGATACACCAAGGACACTCCTGCCCTGGTGATGGTGACCGGCAGTGGGCAGCAGAATCGTGATGAAGAAATGATGGATCATAAACCATTTGCCGTCATTGCCGATGTTCTGGCTCGTAATGGCATTGCAACACTTCGTTTCGATGACCGTGGCTATGAAGACCCTGCATTCCCATTCCTTGACTATACGATAGATGATCACAAAACAGATGCTGATGCCGCTGTCAGCTTGCTTAAGAAGAGATTTAAGCATGTAGGAGTGATTGGTCATAGCGAAGGGGGCACCATCGTACTGATGCTTGCAAGCGAAGGCAAAATTGACTTTGGCGTATCGTTGGCTGGCATGGCAGTTTCTGGGAAAGAGACACTTCTTGAACAGAACAAATCTGCTTTGGCCGCAGCCGGTCTCCCTACAGATATGGTAGAAGATTATTGCAATGCTTTAGGCAAAGCCTTTGACGATTTGGCCGCAAATAAATCGTTGGAGGAGGTTGATACATCGAAGGTTCCTGCTGCCTTACAACCTAATTTTAATATAGCATTAAAGCAACTGGCTACAAAGTACATGCGAGATTTCATCAAGACCGATATCAGAAGCAATCTGCCGAGAGTGAAATGTCCGATTCTTGCATTGAATGGCAAAAGTGACACACAGGTCAACTATCTGTCTAATCTTGAAGCCATCGACAAAGGACTTGCAAACAGCAAACATGAAACCGTTGCATTCGATGGACTTAACCACCTTTTCCAGCATTGCCAGACGGGGCTTGTCCAAGAATACCAATCCATTGAGGAGACATTCGCGCCTGAGGTACTTCAAAAAATCATCGAATGGGTGAAGTCTTTATAACTCACAGTTGTATCATTGATCCATTACTGAAATAAAAACACATTATTATATATAACGGAAGCCCTGATTTTTCGATCATTTCGGGGCTTCTGTTATTTTTTTCTCAATTTTTTCGATTTTTTTTCGTTTTTCGTGTAGTAAACCGCATAGTGTGGTGGTCTTATAGGCAGAAAGGGTCTTAAAAACAAGAACAAAAAACGATATGAATACGAACGAAAAGGAATTCAGCTTGCTGGTCAAGAAGCACAAGTCGGTGATCTACTCCGTCTGCCTCATGTTTGCCGACGATCCCGATGACGCCAACGACCTGATGCAGGAAGTGCTGATCAAGCTCTGGAAAGGCTACGCTACCTTCAAGGGCAACTGCGAAGAGAAGAACTGGGTGTGGCGAGTGGCTATGAACACCTGCATCACGCAGGACGAGAAGAAGAAGCGTAAGCCAGAGGTGACGGCCGACGAGATGCGCGTAACATCAAGCTCAGAGGACAACAAGCAGATCAAGATGCTGCACGACCGCATCCACAAGTTGCAGCCGTTCGATCGCGCCATCGTGATGCTCTGGCTCGAAGACCTCAGCTACGAGGAGATCGGTCAGATTGTAGGCATATCGGCCAAGAACGTATCCGTCCGACTGGTACGCATCAAGGAACAACTCAAACAAATGAACTAAAGCATTATTAACCCATTAAAAACTATTGACTTATGACAACTATTATCGACAGCAACGATTTCGAGGTAATGAAGGCTCAGATGAATGTTCTGAAGAACTTTGCAGCCAATCACGAGGTAATCTCACAGCAGATGGTAGAAGCCACCATCAAGGCTCACCGTGACACCTTGACCTTCAAGCGTTCAGCCAGCATCATCGGCGCGCTGGTCATCGCAGCCGCAGCAGGCGTATTCCTCTACTCGCACTTCGTACTCGGCAAGGGAAGCCTCACGTTCACCATCGCCAACACCATCTGGCTGATCTTCTGCGGATTCCTCGGCTACCGCTACTACAAGCTCAACATCCACGAGAACCTGATGAGCGACAGCCTCACCGAGACAGCAGAGCAGATCTCGAAGTGGAAGAACCTCAATAACAGCAACATGCTCTATGGAGCCATCGGCTTGGTTATCTGGATGGTTTTCCTATTCTTCGAGACAGGAAGCGATCTGATGCAGAATCTCGAGCACGCCATCTTCGTCTTCATCCTCTGCACCTTCGTTATCGGTTCCGTTGTTTCTCAATGGAAGAAGGTCAACAAGGCTACTGATGAGATGCTCAAAATGATCAAAGAACTGAAAGCGTAACAATGGATCATAAATAATTATTAATGAAAAATTTATGATAATTCGTGTTGAAAAGAAATACCCACTCCCGCTACACTTCATTGTAGTGAGGGTGGGTATAATACTCACGCATACCACTTCGCATGTCCCTTCTCCTCATTCGGTTCATACTTCCGTTGCTGCAACTCATAGTCAATCTGCATGAAGTAGCACGGCATGTCGCCAGCTTTCTCTAGCTGCTGGATCAGGTAAGAGCAAGACTCTTCTTCCTCGACCTGCTCGTCGATGAACCACGTGAGGAAGCTACAGGTGGCGTAGTCACGATCCCGTTGCGCCTGGTCGATGATCTCTCCTATCTTGCGCGTGATTGTCTTCTCGTGAGCGAGCGCCTGGCGGAACATCTCAAGAGGAGAAGCCCATTCGAAAGGAACATCGGCGATAGGTAAGAGCTTGACTTGCAGGTCATGAGCAAGAATATACTTCTCGATGAGACGAGCGTGATCAAGTTCCTCACGCGACTGAATGAAGAACCAGTTACTGATGCCGCGATAGCCGTGCGATTCGGCAAAGAGCGACATGCTACGATAGAGATACGAAGACCAGATCTCTGCATTGATCTGCTTGTTGAGCAGCGTGTAGATAGATGTGTTGATCATAATCATAGAGGTTTATAATTAATACTGCTTGTCTGTAAGACGCCGCAAAGATACACCCTCTATTCGTGAAGACAAACACATGGCATGCGGATAATCGAAAACTATGATAAGGATATAGCATGACGAAAGAAGGAATGGACGCCGTGCATGCAGTTCGTCCGTTCCGTGATCACGGAAGGTATCACACGAATCTCTGCGAACCCTTCCGTGATGACGGGATCCTTCAACGGGTACTCGGTGAAGGATGCCGCGATGACGGGATCCTCCAACGGGTACTCGGTGAAGGATGGCGAGGAGCAGGAACGGACGCCTTGCATGCAGGACATCCCTTCTTTCTTGCGCGAAGCCACAAACGAGATCCGGGTGAAGGTTTCGTCCAAGTCACCTTATTCAGGAAAAGACAAAATGTCTCGTCCAAGTAACATAATATCTGTTACCCAAATGTGAGACTATCCCCCATGTCCTAAAGGTCTATTATTATAATATAATAATAGAACATTACAGCGCCTTACCCCCTCTCTGTTTTTTGTAACTGATACTATGTTACCGAAGCTCCTGTAGTGAGAAATATTAAGCTTTTTATTTGGAGAATTCAAGAAAAAGCGCTACCTTTGTGGCGGAATTCTGACTAGCGAATAAATATCTTCTAATCTATATCAATCAAAACTTATCAAAAACTAAAGACGATGAAAAAGATCTTCTTCGGCGTTCTGGCAGCTTGTTTTGCCGCAGTAATGCTATGTGCTTGTGCAGCTAAGCCTGCTGAGCCACAGGACGAAGGCGCTTTCGTACTCAAGCGCGGTACTAACCTCAGCCACTGGCTCTCGCAGAACAACATTGACCGTGGAGAGGCTCGTAAGAACCACATTCAGGACGATGACTTTGCTCGACTTGAGGAGCTTGGTTTCGACCATGTACGTATCCCTATCGACGAGGAGCAGTTCTGGGATGAAGATGGCAATAAGCTCCAGGAGGCTTGGGATCTCCTCACATGGGCCCTCGATGAGTGCCGTCAGCACAATCTTCGCGCCATCGTGGATCTCCACATCATCCGTGCACATTACTTCAATGCAGTCAATGAGGGTGCAAGCAATACGCTCTTCACCAGCGAGGAGGCTCAGGAAGGCCTGATCAACCTCTGGCGTCAGCTCTCGGAGGTGCTCCATGGCTATAGCACCGCTTGGGTGGCTTATGAGTTTATGAACGAGCCAGTTGCAGAGGAGCATGAGCAGTGGAACCAGCTCGTAGCTAAGGTACACAAGGCGCTGCGTGAGTTGGAGCCAAACCGTACTCTCGTCATCGGTTCAAACCTCTGGCAGGGTGTTGAGACCTTCAAGTACCTCCGCGTACCTGAGAACGATCCTAACATCATCCTCTCATTCCACTACTACAATCCACAGATCCTCACCCATTACGGTGCATGGTGGGTTACTACTCATGACTACTCAGGCAAGGTTAACTATCCTGGCGTACTCGTATCTGCAGAGGATTATGCAGCAACACCAGACACCATCAAGAGCCTGATCGAGCCTTATACCAAGATGGAGTGGACACGTGAGACCATCCACCAGCAGATGGCTGACGCTATCGAGGTAGCAGCTAAGTACAATCTCCAGCTCTTCTGTGGCGAGTGGGGTGTCTTCGAGCCAGTAGATCGTGAGTTGGCTTATGCTTGGACACGCGATATGCTTTCGGTATTCGATGAGTTCAACATCGCTTGGACGACCTGGTGCTACGATGCAGACTTCGGTTTCTGGGATCAGGAGAAGAACGACTACAAGGACAAGCCACTCGTTGACTTGCTGATGTCGGGTAAGAAGGTGGGCGAATAATTGCTCGTTGTTTTGTACAAGAGAAGTTTTTTGTACAAGAGAAGTTAAAAGGAAGTTATAGGGAAGTTATAGAGAAGTTATAAGGACGATAGTACATTTGTCCCTATAACTTCCTTATAACTTCCCTATAACTTCTTTTTAACTCCTTATAAATTATGCCATTGCATTCCAGAGCAATGCCGCAATCGCAGCTCCGATGAAAGGACCACAGAGAGGGATCCAGGCGTATTCCCAATGAGAAGAGCCTTTGTTTGGGATCGGGAGAACGGTGTGAGCAAAGCGAGGAGCGATGTCACGAGCGGCATTGAGCGCATAACCTGTGGTAGAGCCAAGGCCCATACCGATGGCTACGATGACGTAGGTGATAGGTACAAGGCCTGTCTCGCCACCGAAATTGACAGGAATGCAGAAGACGCAGAAGACGAGGACGAAGGTGGCAACGATCTCGCAGAAGAGGTTGTTCCACTTATTCGGAATGGCAGGAGCTGTGCAGAAGACGCCAAGCTTGGTGTCATGGTCTTCGGTAGCAGCGAAATGATCGCGATAGAAAAGCCAGACAAGGACGGCGCCACAGAATCCTCCGAGCATCTGAGAGACGATGTAGCCAGGAACCAATGACCAGTCAAAATTGCCAGCCAGGGCGAGGCCTACGGTGAGTGCAGGATTGAGATGAGCTCCGGATGGAGACGAGACAAGAGCGCCGACCATCACGGCAAGTCCCCAACCGAGGGTGATAAAGACCCAACCAGCGCCTTTCGCTTTGCACTTCTCAAGCGAGGAGGCGGCATTGACACCTTCTCCGATGAGGATGAGGAACAGGGTGCCAAGGAATTCGAGAAAATAGAAATTCATAGTATTTGTATTGATAAATCAGAATTAGCTAAGTAACTGAACAAAATTAACTATATATAAACTGAAAGAAATGAATAGAAATAAAAAGAAATGAATCCAGAAATATTATTATTAATTTCTGATCGTAATTTCTTTTAATTATTTTTATTTCTTTCAGTACCCGCGGAGCGAAATATTATAATATAATTTTGACTGACTACTTATCGAGATAACTTTATTATTGCGCAAAGATAGCGATAATTTTAATTCTTTCGATCAATTTCGCACAAAAATGTTCTATTATTATAAATAATGTACCAGCATTAACGAAAAATGATTATATTTGCCGCATAATTCTTATCCTTGGCAACCTTAAAAAACGATACAGACCTATGAAAAAGTATATCGTAGCATTGGATCAGGGAACGACGAGTTCCCGCACGATCGTATTTGACCATGATGGAAACATCGCATCTGTGGCTCAGAAGGAGTTTACACAGATCTTTCCGCAACCGGGATGGGTGGAGCATAATCCACGCGAGATCTGGTCTTCACAGGCCTCAACGATCATCGAAGCATTGGTAAAGGGCAATATAAGCACCGACGATGTGGCGGCTGTAGGTATCACCAACCAGCGAGAGACGACGATCGTGTGGGATGCTGAGACGGGTGACCCTGTCTACAATGCCATCGTGTGGCAGGATGGTCGCACAGCGGCTTTCTGCAGCAAGTCAGGCCTCGTTCAGCAGGAGCAGAAGATACGCGAGAAGACGGGCCTCATCCTCAATCCATACTTCAGTGCATCGAAGATTCGCTGGATCCTCGACCATGTGGAAGGCGCTCGCGAGAAGGCCGAGGCAGGCAAGTTGCGCTTCGGAACCGTAGACACCTGGCTGATCTGGAACCTGACCAAAGGACGGAAGCACGTGACCGACGTATCGAACGCCAGTCGCACACTCCTTTATAATATACATACGCTAGATTGGGACGACGAACTGCTCGCGCTCTTTGGCATCCCTCGCAGCATGATGCCAGAAGTACACGCGTCGAGCGAGGTTTATGGATATACCGATACGTCGATCGTCCGCTGCCAGATCCCGATTGCCGGTATTGCAGGCGACCAGCAGGCCGCTCTCTTCGGACAGATGTGCACCGAGGCAGGATCGGTCAAAAACACCTATGGCACAGGATGTTTCCTGCTGATGAATACGGGCGACAAGGCCATCTACTCGCAGAACCGACTGCTGACGACCATTGCGTGGAAGATCGGTGACAAGGTGACTTACGCGCTTGAAGGATCGATCTTCGTAGGAGGTAGCGTGGTGCAGTGGCTGCGCGACGGATTGGGAATCATCAAGAAGTCAAGGGATATTGAGGAGCTCGCGCTCAGCGTGGAGGACAACGGTGGCGTCTATTTCGTGCCAGCGCTTACGGGCCTTGGAGCTCCTTATTGGGATCCGAATGCCAAGGGTACGATCACAGGCCTCACACGTGGCACGAAGCTCGGCCACATTGCGCGTGCAACAGACGAAGGTATCGCCTTCCAGACGATGGACATCGTCAATGCCATGCGCAAGGATGCTGGTATCGACCTCGGAGATCTGAAGGTGGATGGTGGTGCAAGTCGCGACAACTATCTGCTTCAGGTACAAGCCGATGTACTTGGCACGAAGGTGGTTCGACCGACCATCGTGGAGACCACGGCCAAGGGTGCCGCCTATCTGGCAGGCCTCGCTGTGGGATTCTGGAAGGATATTGACGAGATCAAGAGACAATGGGCCATCGACCGTGTCTTTGAACCTACGACCGACCAAGAGCGAGTACAGCAGATGAAGGACGGATGGGCAGATGCCATCAGACGTGCTTTGTCATGATTTGGAGCACTTGCTCCACTTTTTCTTCGCGCGATAATTCAGCCGGTATCCAATGAATGTGGATACCGCGCTTTTCCATACCCCTGAACCACGTCATCTGACGCTTTGCGAACTGATGGATAGCGATTTCGAGCTGTCGCACCATCTCCTCATAGGAGAGTTCTCCCGTGAGATAGAGCGTGAGATACTTATACTCCAAGCCATAATAGATGAGGTCCTGAGGCGGGATCTTTCGGTCTTCGAGCAAGTGACGAACCTCATCGACCATACCCGCCTCCAGACGCTCACGCAGACGACGTGAGATACGCTCACGGCGCACGTCACGATCGACCTCTGTACCTACAACAATACTAGGGATGGCCGGATAACCAGTGAGCTGCTCGGCATGGGTGCGATAGTAATCGCGGATCTCGATCTCGCGGATGGCACGCTTGGCAGTGTCGGTATCTGTCTGGTTATGCAGTGTCTTATAGGTCTTGAGGATCTCGGCCAGCTCTTCGAGGCTCTTGCCTTCGAGGCTCTTGCGGAGCTCGGGATTCTCTGGCACTTCGTGCATCTCATAGCCTTTGAGGATACTCTCCACATAGAGGCCTGAACCGCCACAGAAGACCGGTGTCAAGCCACGCGACACGATGTCGTTATACGCGGCGTGGAAGTCCTTCTGAAACTCATAGATGCTATATCGGTAGCCAGGTTCGCGGATGTCGATCAAGTGACACTTCACCTCCTTGACGACCTTGCCTTCCGCATCGCGCACCAGGTAATCCTCCAGGTCCTTGCCGGTACCCAGAGTCATCTCTTTATATACCTGGCGGCTATCGCCAGAGATAACTTCTGAATTCAATGCCAGTGCTACGTCAACGGCCAGACGGGTCTTGCCGGAGGCGGTAGGGCCAACGATGGTGATCATTGTTTAGTGAGGAGTTAGGAGTGAGGAGTTAGGAGTAATCTCTATTTCCATGCCATCATAAGCAAGTTCTATGGTATCGAGCAACGCCTTCGGATAAGTCTCTCCGAGCTCTGCCATAAGGCGCTCCTTAAAGAGCGAGTGCAGGCCCATCTCGTGACTCATGTGTGTGAATACCGTACGCTTTGGCTGCAGTATGTCGACGATCTCCATGGCTTGCTGCACGCTGTAGTGTGTAGGGTGCTCGTGCCAGCGGAGTGCATCGATGATGAGATGAGACACGCCATAGAGTTTCTCGATGTCACGTGGTTCGATGCGCGTGCAGTCGGTGATATAAGCCAACGGGCCTATGCGATAGCCGAGCATCGGCAGCTTGCCGTGATAGCAGCGGATCGGAGTTACCAGTGTCTCTCCTACCTTGAAACTATCGACCTTACTTGGATGCAAGGTGGTCAGTTCAAGCTTCGGTACACCCGGGTACTTATGGACGAAGATATAATCCCAGCGCGACATCAACGCTTCGGACATGATCTGATCAGCATAGGTGGCCAAAGGCTTGAAATACGCAAACGGACGCAAGTCATCGAGGCCATAGCAATGGTCGAAATGATTATGTGTCAAGAGCAATGCATCGAGCTCTTTTATGCCAGCGCGAATGGCTTGCATACGGAAGTCAGGGCCACAATCGACCAGGATTCTCTTCTGGTCATCCGTTTCGACCAGCGCGCTGCAACGCAGGCGGTTATCCTTCGGATCCTTTGACTGACATACTTCGCACTGACACGTCGGCATGGGTACGCCGATACTCGTTCCGCTTCCTAAAATAGTGACTTTCATAAAGAAGACCCACCCCGGCCCTCCCTTAAAGTGAGGGTGTCTGTGGGTAAAAAATTATTATAGCTAGGGAGAATCCCCTCCCTTTAAGGGAGGGTTAGGGAGGGTCTTTAATCTTCCTCTCCTCTGATCTCCAGCAGCGACTTATACTCCTCGTTCTCAGGATCCTTCTCTGCATAGATCTCGATTGGCAACTGAGGAAGTCCTGCCAACGCGTCATTCAGACGCTCACCGAAGGCGGCGGTGTTACGAGCGACGAAGACCCACTCGCGCTTGCCTTGACCAGTGTAGATACCGGTCAGGATGGCCAGCTTGTCCTTCTCCATGGCTGTACGCAGACGCTCCTCTACGGCTTCCATGATCTGCGCCTCCTTGTCGATGGCTGGCATTCCCTTTTCATCGGCCTCATAGCGCCAGGTCACCTCGATGCGCTCCTTCATCTTGCCTTGCTGGATAAACTCGTCAATGTCAGAGCGACCAGAAATAAAAGTATAGCTACCGTCCTCGTTCTCACTGAGAGCCGTGAACCATTTATCAGATAAAACCATATAATCAAAAATTAGTATTTCTTCGTAATCTTTGCCCCCGGATAATAGTGTTCCAGGATCTCCTCCGCCTTAAAACCTTTCAGCGCCATGGCTGCTGCACCTATCTGGCAGAGACCTACGCCATGTCCCCAACCTTTGCCCTTAATAATAAATAAGGTGTGGCCAGCAGCATCGATAGTGGTCTCCACATCGAACCATGAGCTGTAGAGATGTGTCTCTGAGAGCGCCTTGCGGATCATCAGCTCCTTGCCGATGACGACGGTCTTCTCCGATCCGACGATGAGCAGGGTCTTGAGTCTTCCCGATGCACCGCGTTCGTAGGGTTCGAGCGCAAGGATCGTTCCTATCTGCAACTGCAGTTTCTTTTCGATGAGCGAAGTGAGTTCTTCCTGCGTGTAGCGAACATCCCAGTCGTGGAAATCCACCGTCTGCTGATCGTAGTTATTGAGCACCTGGCTCAATACCCCCTCCAGTCCTCCTGGCAGCGTAGCGATGAATGCAGGATCGCAATAAGGATCGTCCACCGGCTGCAGATAGCTGTAATCCTTGTCCTGCCAGCAGGTAGAGAACAGCTCCGTCCTGCCACCACAGCACTTGCTGAATCGTGCATCGCAGATCTCTCCATGCTCATCGGTCAACACCCAACCACGCGTCTCCTCCACCGCCTGCTTGACGAGTGGCGAAGCTGCACGGGTGATACCCTGGTAGCGCTGGCAGTGATCGTCGGCGCAAACGTCGTAAAATTTGTGATCTGAATGATCCCAAATTTTAGTTAGGAGTGAGGAGTTAGGAGTTAGGAGTTGTTTGCTATTCTCACTTGAAGAATCAGGCGTAGCAGAGGAATACTCCTCACTCCTCACTCCTAACTCCTCACTGCGGCAGCTCAGCTGCCGCATCACCCAGCTTCGACTAATCACCGCATGCGCCTTGAGCAATTCGAGGCTATTGGTTGCCGACATCTCGCTCGAGATGACGCTCTCCAGATACTGCTCCACTGGGATGAGGTTGATGGCATGGAGCTTACCTTCTCGCGCGATGATATGCAATGAGCCACGGAAGATCTGATCCTCTTGCTGCTGCCAGTGGAACTCCTTGCCGATGGTCACCTGCTCGAGCGTGAATGGCTCGGTGTGGCACCAGTATTCGCTCATCTCCTTGATCTCGGCGCGATTGCTGCTATAATCCATCACATCGCGCATCTGGTCATCGGCCAGATAGTTCATGCTGTGAGTACGCTCCTCGGCCGAGAATCGGATCTGCAGACCCTCCATGATACCTACGTGCAGCATCGGTTCACGCTGCCAGCACTGGCCAAGCAGATCAGCGAGGAGAGCCGGCGTCATCTTCTCGAAATCCTCTTCGCGGCTCAATGGCACCAAGCCACAGAACTCCAGCGAAGCAGGACTGATCACCACGCGATCGGCCTCCGTACCCTTAGCACCTTCCGTACCTGCGAAGTATTGCCAGGGTCGATGCTGACTACGATCGATGACCAGCCAGTAGGCCTCCGAGCCTTCCGTCCAGGTCAGGATGTTCTGATGATCGGTGTCGTCGACATTCGGGAACTGACTCGTCACACCCAGCTGGCGCTTCTGATCCTCGCTCCACTGCAACATCGGTACAGCCGACTTAGGAACCGCCTGGAAGTGCATGTGATCAGGCGCACTGGCACCACTGCAAGCACCATTGAAGAAGATCAGATACTCCGGGAAGAGATCGGCAAAGAATGCCATATCCCACACTCGACCCTTCAGCGTCTGGCGCGTATGCTCCTTGGCAATGATCGTGAAGTGATGATCGACGATCGGATAAGGATTGACCGCCACCAGATACTTATGATGCAATGGTAGCGTATCTACCTCCACGCGCAACTGCTCCTGAGGCAACGCGTGTTCGCAGAGGAAGCAAGGACGCTCCTCTCCCACCTGGCCATCGGCAGCAATCTTGGCATTGGCACTCTTGGCACGCGCCGGATTGTAGGTCAACGTATAGGTACGTCCATCGACACTGATTGTGCGACGACGCGCCTCGTGCAACGCTTCATAGCGCTCACGACAAGCAGGCCAAAGTGGCAACTGACGGTCAAATAGTGATTCTAGCATAGATTTCTATACTGCGGATGCGATCCTTATAGAGATTGTTACGATTTATTTTCTCGCGACTCAGCGCCGCATCGCTGTTACCGCTCCATCGACGGCAATCGTACAGCGACTCATAGATACGTCCGATGCGATACTCTCGGCAAATGCGAAGCATGGCAGCATAATCCTCACCATAGCTGGTATTCGGCAACGGATGCTTCAACAGCAAGTCACGACGGAAGCCACGAGGCGCACCCAAGCCGTTGATGCGAAGCGCGTTGTTCATGCCGTTCTCAGGCGTCCATTCCTTATGGTCGATGACTCCTGGAGGCAACTCCTGCAAGTTGAAATCCGTCAAGCGATAGCTACCTACCACCGCCATGCAATCCTGTTCGATGAAGGCTGAAACCATCTTTTGCAGCGTGTCAGGACGGCTGTAGATATCGTCACTATCGAGCTGCACGATAAACTGTCCGCACTTCTCACTGGCCACCGCCTTGTTCCAGCAACCACCGATACGGAGCGACGTCTCTTCAGGTATGATATGTACCACTCGCTCATCCTCCTTGGCCAAAGCGGCAATCGCCTCGGTCGTTCCATCGGTCGAATGATTATCTACCACGATTACATTATATTCAAAGTCTGTCTGCTGAGACAAGGCTGAGCGGATCGCATCCTGAATGGTCCTGACACGATTGTACACAGGTATCACCACACTCGCTGTAATCGCACCAGACAAAGCTGTGGCGTTTTTCATCACCCGATGATCAATGAACGCTCCTAACGCCTTCAGATGCGACGTAAATACCTGCTCGTATTCCACCTGCACTGCACGATTACGCGGATTGACATAGTCGAACTGACTCCCTGCCTCCTGCACTGCTGGACGATAAGTATAGAGGAACTCATTGAGGTGGAAAGGCAACGCCTGACGCGACAAGGCCAATCGCAATGCATACCACGCACCATACTGCAAGCAAACGCCATCAGACAAATCCGAAACCTCAGCAAAAGCAGAGACAATCGACGACACACGGATCATCACCAGCGCACCGAAATCGAAGTCATCGCGCACCGCCCCCAATTGATAGTCGATCGTCTCGCACAGTTCGTTGTTAACTGTTAACTGCCGGAAGTCCGCATACACCATCGCACTCCCCGTATCCTCCAGCACATTCTGCATGCGTAGGAGTTCCTGCTGCGTAAGTTCGATCTCACCTGGCAGCAGTTGCAGAAGCAGATAGCGCACCGATGCCGACTGTATGCACTGCACGAGATCTCGAATCTGATCTGTGCCACACACTGCCGGCAACGTACTATAAAGGGTATCAGCGCTCAACGTGAGCATACCGCCTTGTAAAGTCATAAATCTTAGTTTTTACTCTATTATGCGTCTTGCACCTTGATAGCGTTTCGCATAATAATCCATAGTAGAAGAGTCGATCTGGATGCCCGTACTGGCTGCATGGATGAAGTGGAACTCACCCGTGTCCTCATTAACATCCACCACAATACCTACATGGCCGATGTTCTTACGACGCGCGTTCGATCCTGTCCAGAACACCAGGTCGGCAGGTTGCAGATAACGTGTGTCATGAATCTCTCGTCCCTGCAGGAACTGATCCTGTGACGATCTGGCCAACTGAATGTCGAACATTGCAAAGATAAAAGACGTAAAGCCAGAACAGTCAAAGCGATCAGGGCCCATACGACCAGCTGCATACTTACAGCCGATGTAATCTTTGGCCGTCATCAAGATATCATTGCAAATCGGAGGGACAATCGTCTCGACATAATTCTTCGGATGGAGGCGACGCTGCACCTCCTCTGGTACCTGTTCGCCCAGTGCTATCAGCGAGTCGGCAATGGCATGCAGGCGCACCAGCTCGGCGTCATTGTGCCAGTTGTACGACTGCCATCCGCTCATATCCTCAACCTGTCGGCCATACGACGGATCGTACTCAGCCATTCGAGGCTGAGTGCTACGGCCAGACAAGGACCTGAAGAGGGAGCATCCGGTCAGGATACAAAGTCCAAATGATACTAGTATGAAATATAAATATTTTGTCATAGGGGTACAAAGATACGTATAATATTTTTAAAATGTGCAATTTCTATTGTTTTTTATAGTATTTTGAGTTATCAACACTCTTTTTTAGGCTTTTTTCGCTATCTTTGGTTTCAAAATTTGCACAATTCTGGCAAAAACACTATATTTGCAGCGTCATATAAAACCATTCACTATGAAAAAGATTCTACTTACCCTTGTCTGCTGCCTGATGACAGTGACTGCGTTTGCTCAGATCAAGTCGATCGAAGCTATGGTTGATTACCGTGCCGGCCTCATTGGACCTAAGGGAGACCCTGGCATCGGCCTTGGTGTCACTTGGGAGGTGGCAGAGAATTTCGACATGGTTCCTCGTTTCCACTGGTACCTTGACAACGACGCCACCAAGTTCAATGCAGAGATCGACTTCCACTATAACTTCACTGAAATCTCTGAGAAATTCTACCTCTATCCTATTGCTGGTGGTGGTATCTATCATTACTTCAGCGACGACCACAACCGCATCAAGGCGTTAGTCAACCTTGGTGCAGGTATCGGCTATCCGCTCAATGAGAACTTCAACCTCTTTGGCGAGGTCAAGTATCAGGTCATTGCAGGAGAAGATAGCAAGAGCGGCACCTACATCTCTGCAGGTATCAGCTATTGTTTCTAAGTAATCAATAAATACAACCCTTGCTGCATCCACTGTGGCAAGGGTGGTTATTTTATCAATCTATACAGCACATGAAGAAATCTTTACTCTTTTTTCTCCTTGCCGGTAGCACATTAAGCCTACAGGCACAAATTTCAGAGTCTGCCACTGACGCCGTCAAGAACATGGGTCTTGGCTGGAACCTTGGCAACACCCTCGACGCTAGCAAGACTGGCGGATTAGACACGTCTGCTGCCAATTATTGGGGTCAGCAGGATCTCAATTCCGAAACCTATTGGGGACAGCCAGTAACCAAGCCAGAGCTCTTCAAGATGATGAAGGAAGCCGGCTTCGGCGCTATCCGCGTACCAGTGACTTGGTATAACCACATGGACAAGGACGGCAAAGTCGACAAGGCGTGGATGAAGCGTGTCCATGAGATCGTCGACTATGTCATCGACAACGGTCTCTACTGTATCATCAACGTACATCACGACACTGGTGCAGACAGCAAGGAACATGCCTCTTGGATCAAAGCAGACGCAGACAACTACACCCTCAACCAAAAACGTTTTGAGAACCTTTGGACACAGATTGCAGAAGAGTTCAAAGACTATGGTAAAGAACTTCTTTTTGAGGGTTACAACGAAATGCTCGACGGCTACAGTTCATGGTGTTTTGCCTCATTTGCATGCGCTGGACAATACAACGCCAAAGTAGCAGAATCTGCCTACGAAGGAATCAACGGCTATGCAAAGAGCTTTGTCTCTGCTGTCCGTGCTACTGGAGGCAACAACTCTTCCCGCAACCTCATCGTCAACACCTACGCTGCTGCCAACGGATACGGAGGATGGAATGCACACCTGCTGGATCCTGTCACCAAGTTGAACGTTCCCGAAAAAGCCGGCCACATGATTGTGGAAGTTCATACCTATCCTAATCTCCAGAGCAATGGCAAAGACCGTGGCATTGCCGACATTAAGAAAGAGGTCGATGGTATGATCAAGATCATGGACGATAACTTCGGCAGCAAGAACTATCCTGTCATCTTCGGCGAATGGGGAACTTCCAACGTCGATGCAGGTAGCGGCAAGACCGACTACGAAGTTCGCAAGAGCCTCATGTTCAAGTTCTGCGAGTATTTCGTTCAAGCCACTAAAGAAAAAGGTATGGGAACCTTCTATTGGATGGGTATGTCCGATGGTCCTTATCGCACCATACCTGCCTTCACCCAGCCAGATCTCGCCGAATGTGTTGCCAAGGCTTATCACGGAGCGTCGTTTAGTGGCAAGTATCCTGAACCAGAGGCAGTCTCTTCTTATGACTTAATCACTGATCCATTGACCCTCAGCAGCTGGGGAGAGCCACGTCTCAATATCCCTGCGGATTACTTCAAGAGCGTTGGTGAAGACGCTCAGCTCTCGCTCACCTACACTTTCGTTGGAAATTCGGTAGACATTCAGCTCTACTACGCTGACTGGTCAAAAAAGCCTACTTTCAACATCGGAAGCAAGAGCTACGACGGTGACTACAACCCTGCAGAAGACCATGCAGAAACAGAAACTGTCACCTCGATCATCACCTTCAGCAAAGACGTCATCACAGAATTGAGCAAGCGTGGTCTTATCATCTTCGGTGACAAATTTACTCTCACGAAGGCCGTACTCTCCAAACCTACGTCCATCGAGACGATCGTAGACACCGAGTCTTCTTCCGATCTCCTCTACGACCTCTCTGGCCAGCGTGTCAACCGCGTTACTCGCGGCATCTACATCCAAGGTGGAAAGAAGATTTTCGTGAAGTAAAACTTCGAATCAAAAAAAAAGTATCACCATCTGCGCGACAAACAATCAGCGTAGATGGTGATACTTTTTTTAGCCTTCGGATGATTTCATTTCGTCAGCTTCCACCAGTCAAAGTCAAACAGTTCCTCATCGCCTCCACGGAACAACACATACACATCATGCTTTCCCGTTGGAGCCTCAGCCACCTTTGCCTTGATCTCAGGCGCTGCACCTGCTGCAAAGTCAGCTGCTGCAAAAGGACGGCCATCGAGCTTATCGAGGTAGAACTCCACACGTCCTGCATTCTTCTGGTTGCAGATCGCCGCGGTCAGCTCCTGAGCGCCACCCTGGCCGAAGTCCACCTCACGGAGCTTCACCCAGTCGCCATTGTGGATCGAAGTCACATAGTGCTCCTCTCCTGCCAGACGATCCAGCTTCACGCCATAGCTCGATGCCATCGTCTCACCCTCCACACGCTGGTAAGGATCGACCGTACCCACCGGCTTGACACCCTCTTTGGTGAATGGGATCATCGGGATGCTGCCATCGGCATTGAACGCAAACTCCTCAATGCAAGTAGCACGACGGAAGCCGCCGCCATTAGTCAGCGCGCCATTGTGATAGAACATATAGTCCTGACCCTTGAAGTTGATGTTACCGCCATGGATGGTGAAGCTATTCTCCGCCTCGTCCATGCATCGGCCCTGATAGGTCCAAGGACCATCGATCGATGGAGCCGTCGAATAAGCCATGTGTTCAGGTACGCCACCCGAGGCGTATGCTGCATAGTAGATGCCATTGCGCTTGGTCACCCATGGACCCTCCTCATATTGCGTCATCATACGCTCCTTGCCGATGCTCCAATCCATCTTCGACTGTAGTGCGCCGAAGCTCTTCGGATCAGTATAACCAGGCACCTCCTTATATCCATTGGCAAAGGAGATCATATCGTCATTGAGCTTGCCATACCAGAAACCCTTGTTACCCCAGAAGAGATACGGTGTGCCATCATCGTCGATGAAGACCGTAGGGTCAATGAATCCGAAGCCGATGGCCAAAGGGCCACCGATGGCATCCTTCCACGGACCCGTAGGCTTTTCGGCCACTGCCACTGCCAGCGCGTCCTTGCCGTCGGCCGTATTGCAGCAGAGATACCAGTACCACTTGCCATTACGCTCCACCGCCTGCTGCGCCCATGCACGATCACCCTGAGCGGCCCAGGCGAATGTTGCCGTCGACACCTGCGCGCCGAGATACGTCCAGTTGACCATGTCCTCGGTACTGAACAGTACCCAGTCCTTCATCTTGAAGTAGATGGCGTCATCCTCATCATGATCGACGAAAAGATACACCTTGTCACCATGTACATAAGGGGCCGGATCAGGTGTATACATGGCACTGATGACCGGATTCTGAGCCGAGAGGCCCAAGGCGCCAGCTGTGAGCAGCGCAGTCAGGAGATAAGTCTTTTTCATAGCGGTAATATGTTTTGTGCGGCAAATTTACAAACATTTCACTACATCGCCAAATAAACGTCACACTTTTGCGATAAAAATTTGGTCAGCAGGAAAAAAACTCCTATATTTGCCCCACAAAACTATTGATTTATGAACATCAGATACTCTCTTACCCTCGCGGCTGTCGTTTTGGCACCTATGCTCTATGCTCAGACAGCCAATACTACCGATGCACAGTGGTGCCAACTCATCGAACAGACGCTGACCGATCAAGGTATCCGGAGTGAAGTACGCTGCGACTATGTGGGACAGCAGAAGACGCTGCACGTAGGCGTCGACGGCAAGGTCCGCACCTATCAAGTACAGAATCTCCGTCAGGAGCGACAGGACTACTCCTCTCCTATATATATAATATGTGATGAGCTTCGTTATGAATTCCCTCACATGCGCCGTGGCTACGATCCGCAGCGCCGAGGTGTGCAGAACGGACGCACCTGGCGAGCCTATACCAGCAGTTTGCCCGATGAGGTTTATCAGGATCCTCGCGACATTGACGCTCTCGAAGTTGCCCTCCAGGAAGCTATAGGAAAAGCCACACGCGTGCAACTCATTGACGATCGTTATGCCAACGACTACCTCCGACAGGCCGATGGTCCTGACGTTCTGTTACTCAAGGTACATGTCCTCGACTGCCAGCGCGGTGAGCGTTTTGAGAAACCGAAAAAAGATGACAATCAAGCATCGCGCCACGAACCGCTTAAGGTAGATCGCACGTATGCCTATCTGGAGACCAACATTCAGTTAGTCAATCATCGCACAGGAGAGATCATCTGGCAGAAGAAGATCGATCGCAACAACGACACCTTCTCGGTCAAGTACACTGATCCGATGGAGAGTTGCATCAACTATACCTCCAGTGAGGTCACCCGTGCACTCAATAGCCTCTACCCTACCGAGGCTCCTCGTCCTGCTATCTCTGGCCGCATCCTGAAGGCCGAAGAAGTCAAGAAGGACAAGGCCAAGACCGTCTACATCGACCTCGGTACCGCACAGGAGCTTAAGAAAAGCGAGCGACTGAAAGTCTATCGTCTATTCGATGTGGCAGGCAAGACAGGAGAAGAGGAAATTGGCACTATACAGATAGATAAGATCATGGGCGAAGAACTCACTCTCTGCGATGTCAAAAAAGGCGAGCGCGAGATCCTTTCAGCGCTGGAGGCCGGAGAGTCGATTGTGGTCAGGAATTAATCCTTGACTGGCACCAAGATCCACTTGCCATATAAATTACCACCACCCTCACTACAAATCATTGCAGCAGAGGGTGGTGATAATTTGTTATTGTACCTAACTTAATCCGCAGATTAGAGGAAGAGGGTAGCGCGAGCCTGCTCTACCTGAGCCTTGATCTGATCAAGCTGGCCACGGAGCTCCTCAACGGTGATAGCGTTGAGCACCTCAAGTGGGAGGAGTACGTTGTAGAGCTTACGGAGCTCGAGGTTGTAGTCAGAGAGGTCCTCATAGAGGTCAACGAGGATGCTGACACGGTAGGTGATGTCCTCAGCGTCCTTGTCGGTGAAGGTAGCAAGGAACTTATCCTCATTCTTGGTGAGGATGTAGAGCTGCTCGATGATACCTACAGCAGCAGCCTCCCAGAAGTAGTTAGCACGGCCGTTCTCCTCCTCGATAGCGTAGATCTTCTGCATATCCTCAGCTGAGTTGAAGCCATTCTCATAGAGATAGCTGACAGCAGGATCGTTAACCTCAGCAGTGAGCTTAGAAACTGGCTCAGAATATACGTCTGGCATCTCATAGAGGTCAGCGATGGTCTTGTCCATATCCATCATAACCATAGCGCGATACTTGAGCGAGAGGCTCTCGAGCTTGTCCATGATGTCTGCTGGGTTGATGAGATAATCTGGCTTTACCTTCTTCTCATCCTCAGAGAGAGTAACACTCTTCTGCTCAGCGTTGACCTGGATAGGGCTCTTGCCAAGACGAAGCCAGCAAGCGGTGAGGCTATCGAGCTGAACTGACATGCCAGCCTTGATCTGCTGCTCCTCGAAGCTCTCTGGGATCTCCTTAGCTACACGGGTGGTAGCTGCAGGCTCCTCGGCTGGGGTCTGAGGTTTGTTACCGGTACAAGCAGCAAGCAAAGCTGCAGTAGCGAATACAAATGCAATCTTCTTCATTTTGATTTGTTTGTTAATGATTAATTATTATTGTTGTTATTAAAAAATATATCATGAGGCGAGATTCTTCGCTTTGCTCAGAATGACAAGTCTGAATCGTGTCGTTGATGACACTCACTTCTTCCCTATCACCTTATTATATATATTAGTGCAGAGCAATACTGCCACGACGAGTGCCATCAGGATCTGGACGAGGAGATTGAACCACAAGGTAGGAATCTCTCGTGTGCCGATGAGCTTGACAGGGCTGTAGAACGGTGCACCACCATTATGACTACGCGGAGTGAGGTAGATATATGCTGTACGTGGCACCAGATGTCCGTCGACTACCTCGATTGCCTTCTTGACACCGAGATTGCGCACCACCTCCTCGAGCTTCGTATTCTGATAGTCGGACTTGAGTTGCAGGAAAGCATCTCGGCCACCTACAGCATCTCGGCGCTTGCGGAGCTGACGGTCGGCCTCCAGGGTAACCTCATTACCGACACGCGTCAGGAGCGAGTCACAGGTATGCAGATACTGTTTGAGCGAAGCATAGTCGCTCACTGCACCCTGGTAAGAACCTACCCCATCGACGACCTCAGCCAGATAAGGCAATTCGTGGGTCAGGACACGCTCATGCACCGGATTGACCTCCTTGCCTTTGACGATTTCATCCTGCCAGGTCTCAAGCTGCGACTGCATCTCATAGAGGTATGACAAGCGCAAGAACTCATTCTCATACTTCTGACGATCGAGCTCAAAGAATGGCTTCTCGTAGGCGTTGTCGGTATAAGTAGTCACAGCCATCGCCTCGAAGGCCCAGCGTGAAGGGAAGACGTTACCGATGGCAGGGACGTTGCCCGTGGTACTATCGCTCGAGAGGTCGTTGAAGTCGATGACCAGGCCACAGAGCAGGATCTGAGGGATGAGCAGCAGCGGGATGGTGATATAGATCGACACGACGGAACTGAGCGTCTGCGAGAGCCACAAGCCGGTGAGCGAAGCCAGGAAGGAGGCGGCGAACAGAATCAGCCACCACACGAAGAAAAGATCGTGGAAGCCGATGACCGCCTGTCCTACCAGCGTGAAAAGCAGCGTCTGTATGAGCGACATGATGGCCATGAAGCTCATCTTGGAGAACATGTAGCTGCCATACGACAGATGCAGGAACTTCTCACGCTGCAGCAATGCACGGTCTTTGATGATCTCCTCAGCCGCACCGATCATGCCCATGAAGATAGAGGCGATGACGGCCATGAAGAGGAACGTGACGAAGTTCTTATTCTCCATCACCGTATAGCCTGTCTCCGGAGCATAGCGTGTGAGCATGCCGCAGATGAAGGCCAGCAATGGTGAGACAAGTAGGGCAATGGCCAGATACTGCTTGTTGGTGATCTTGGTGGCAAAGATACGCTTCAGCTGGATGAAGTACTGACCGAGGAGGCCAGGTTGCTTCTGCTGCGTCTTTGGCACATCGTAGAGTCGCACCTCATGCTGCTCAGGACGGTTCTTCAGATAGAGCTCGTGCCATTCCTTAGGATTCACCTTGCGACGGTCAGTAAGGACGCCTCGCTCATCAAGCGACTTCTCGTCGATGATATTGAGTACGATCTCCGGATTGACGTTACCGCAGACAGGACACATCGAGGTGTCTGGATCGGCATAGTTGGCCTGACCCTTGAAGTAGGTCACCGCCTCGATAGGATTACCGTCGAAGACCGGATAGCCACCTTTGTCGAGGAGCCAGAGACGGTCGAACATCTTATAGACAGCACTCGATGGCTGGTGGATGTTGACGACGATGAGACGTCCCTTGAGCGTCTGCTCCTTGAGGAGGAGGATGACCTTCTCGGTATCGGTCGACGAAAGGCCTGAGGTAGGCTCGTCGAGGAAGAGGACAGCCGGTTCTCGGATCAGCTCGAGGGCGATGTTGAGACGCTTGCGCTGACCACCAGAGATATATTTGTTGATGGCCGAACCGACCTTGAGGTCCTTGGCAGGAAGCAGGTCGAGCTGCGAGAGGGTCTGCAGGACGCGACTGTCGATATCCTTGGCCGACATGCCAGCAAAACAGAGCTGCGCAGTGTAATAGAGGTTCTGATAGACGGTGAGCTCCTCGATGAGCAGATCGTCCTGTGGCACATAGCCGATGAGCGACTTGACCGCTGGCTCCTGAATGTCGTGACCATTGATGGTGAGTCGGCCTTGCTGCGGACGGAGCGAGCCGTTGAGCAACGAGAGCAACGTAGTCTTGCCAGTACCCGAACCACCCATGATGGCCAGCAGCGTACCGCTGTGCAGGGTGAACGAGAGGTTGTGCATGCCGTTGTCAGAATTCGGAAAGCGGAAGTTGACATCGCGAGCACAGAACTCTACGCTCGATGAGGCATGGATGGCCGAGAAGTCATCGCTGGCCAGGACGTCATAGACGCGGCGAACCATCGAATAATAGACCGGCTTGGAGTGACGGAACTTCAGCACGCCGCTCTGCTGCCACGCCTGGAAGATGCCACGGACGACAGGGACGTCATTGAGCCTGACCTTGCCCTGACCGAAATAGGTAAAGAGCATGAGGTTGAGCTTCGGCAGCCAAAGGGTGCGGATGATGCCAGACAGACCCTCGAAATGCTGGTTGATGACGTGGAAATTCTCCTTACCAGTGACGTAATGTTCGAAGTCCTGATACATCTCGTCATCGACCTCGAAATGATGCGCCACGAGACCGAACGTAGGCTTCAGCGAGTCGAAACTCTCGGGGGTATTGTAGCAGAACTCCATCAGTCGTAGCAGCATCAGCGACTGCTCGCTTCGCTCCAGCTGGTTCTCCATATTGTGGCAGATTCCTTCGATGATACTCCCAAGATCCACGTCCTCACTCTCGTCATAAAGAGAGCGCAGATCGTTGTAGAGATCGATGTACTGCCGGAAGTTGCGGATACCGAAATGACGGCTCAGATAAGACGCAAGAACCTGACGCGAAGAGGCCACATCAAGCCCACTCTTTGAACCAAAGAGCGCGAAAAGATTCGTCAGGCCTGAGAGTACAACGTCGGTCAACATAATATAATTCTTGTGCGCAAATATAATCATTTTTGCTCAAAGGGACATAATAAAGAGCAAAAAATCTATAATTTTAGGCGTTTTTTTCTTCATTATCGACTCAAATCACACGTATATCGACCATAAAATTTACAGAAATTATAGTTTTTATGGAAAGAATTTGGACGTTCGCACAAAAATGAGTATATTTGCGCTCATAATATAATTATAGAACCAATGGCAGAAACACAACAGAACCTTGATGAGCAGATGGCACAGGCGCAGGCCATCGCTGACTATGGCGACGACAAGATACAACACCTCGAATGGACCGAGCACATACGCCGTCGTCCTGGCATGTACATCGGCAAACAAGGCGACGGCTCGCATGCTGATGATGGCATCTACATCCTGCTCAAGGAGGTCATCGATAACTCGATTGATGAATACGCAATGGGCTTCGGCAAGCGCATCGAAGTTAAGCTGACCGAGGATGGTCACTGTTCGGTTCGCGACTATGGCCGAGGTATTCCACTGGGTAAGCTTGATGCTTGTGTGAGCGAGATCAATACGGGTGGCAAGTACGATACTTCGGTCTTCAAGAAGAGCGTCGGCCTGAACGGTGTAGGTCTCAAGGCGGTCAACGCGCTGTCGACACACTTCTTCGTCCGCGCTTGCCGCAATGGCGAGATGAAGGAGATCACCTACTCTGCAGCCAAGAAGCTCACCGAGTCAGAAATCCTGCCTACCGACGAGCAGAATGGCACCTATGTAGAGTTTGTGCCAGATCCGACGATCTTTGAGAACTACAAGTTCCGCATGGAGTTCGTCGAGACGTTGCTCAACAACTACAGCTACCTCAACATCGGCCTCACGCTGGTGCTCAACGGCAAGCGCTTCGTCAGCAAGAACGGTCTCGCCGACCTGCTCAATGCACGTATGGAGGCGCAACCACTCTACGAACCGATCCATCTGCTGGGTCAGGACATCGAGGTGGTAATCACTCATGGCAACTCATACGGTGAGCAATATTACTCGTTTGTCAACGGTCAGTACACCAGCCTCGGCGGTACGCATCTGGCAGCCTTCAAGGAGGCGTCGGCTCGCGTCATCAAGGAGTTCTATGCACAGAAGAACTTCGAGTATAGCGACATCCGCAACGGCATGGTGGCAGCCATCGCCATCAAGGTGCAGGAGCCGGTATTCGAGGCGCAGACAAAGACAAAGTTAGGTTCGACACGTATGAGCCCAAGCCCGGACGATGTGACGATACAGAAGTTCGTAGGCGACTTCCTGAAGCGCGAGCTCGACAACTACCTGCATCGTGAGGCCGAGACAGCCGAGATCATGATGCAGAAGATCATGTCGAGCGAGAAAGAACGCAAGGAGCTGGCAGGCCTCTCGAAGCAAGCCAAGGAGCGTGCCAAGAAGGTCAATCTGCACAACCGCAAGTTGCGCGACTGCCACGTACACTTCAACGACGTGCGAGGCGACAAGCAGGACGACTCGTGCATCTTCATCACGGAGGGTGACTCAGCATCAGGTTCGATCACCAAGAGTCGTAACGTGGAGACTCAGGCGGTGTTCTCCCTGCGTGGCAAGCCACTCAACTGCTACGGCATGACCAAGAAGGTGTGCTACGAGAATGAGGAGTTCAACCTCCTGCAAGCAGCGCTCAACATCGAGGATGGCCTCGACGGCCTCCGCTATAACAAGGTGATCATCGCTACCGATGCCGATGTGGACGGTATGCACATCCGTCTGCTGCTGATGACCTTCTTCCTGCAGTTCTTCCCAGAGCTGGTTCGCACAGGACATGTATACATCCTGCAGACCCCTCTCTTCCGTGTCCGCAACAAGAAGGTGACTCGCTACTGCTATACTGACGAGGAGCGCCTTGCTGCCATCGATGAGTGTGGATCGACCGCAGAGATCACCCGATTCAAAGGTCTCGGTGAGATCTCGCCTGATGAGTTCAAACACTTCATCGGTGACGATATGCGCCTCGACACCGTGATGCTGCGCAAACAGGATGCTGTTCATGAGATGCTCGAGTATTACATGGGCAAGAACACCATGGAGCGTCAGGAGTTTATTATCAATAATCTTGTGATTGAGCTGGACGAAGCATAATGAAGATAATCTTTCCAGGATCCTTTGATCCATTCACCAAGGGCCACGAGTCGGTCGTACGCCGCGCCCTGGACTTTGCCGACGAGATCGTCATTGCCGTCGGCTACAATGGTCTGAAACGAAACAGTGGCATGTTCAGTGTCGATGAGCGTGTGCGGATGATCTCCGACTTCTATGAGGACGATCCGCGTATCTCGGTCATCGCCTATACCTGCCTGACCACCGATATTGCCAATGAGCTCGGCTGCTCGCACATCTTGCGTGGTGTACGTACGGTCATCGACTTCGAGTATGAGCGTAACCTCGCCGACGTAAACCGTCACCTCACTGGCATCGAGACCATCCTGCTCTTCAACGAGCCTGCGATGGCACATATTACTTCTACTACGGTACGTGAGCTCCTCACCTTCGGCAAAGACGTCTCTGACTTCATGCCAGAGGGCTTCCCTACCCTTGTTGTCAAGCAAAAGAATGAACCCTACTTCGGTTAAGAAATACTTACGTCTGCTATTCGTCCTTCTGAGCAGCGTCATGGTGCTCACGGCTCATGCGGATGTCTATAGCAGCATCAAGGCCTACAGTCGCGCCATGATGGCGTTCGACGCGCTCTACGTCGACACGGTCAATCTGGACAAGCTCAATGAGGTTGCCATCAAGGCGGTACTCAAGGAGCTCGATCCACACTCTACCTACCTCGACGCAGAGGAGGTGGCTGCCATGCAAGAGAACCTGGGTGGCAACTTCGAGGGTATCGGTGTGCGATACCAGATGGAGAACGACACGCTGCTGGTCATCAACACAGTGACAGGAGGGCCTTCGGAGAAAGCTGGCATCCTGGCCGGTGACCGCATCATCATGGTGGGCGACTCGACCATCGCCGGCATGAAATATCCAACGAAGGAGATCCAGCGCCGCCTGCGCGGACCTCGCGGATCGAAGGTCAACATCGGTGTGCAGCGCTCTGGCGAGAAGAAACTGCTGTGGTTTACGCTGACACGTGACAACATCCCTGTCTACAGCATCGACGCCTCGTATATGGCAGCGCCCGGTGTGGGATACATCAAGCTGAGCCGCTTCGCGCAGACGACAGCCGACGAGGTGGAGAAGGCCATCGAGGACTTCAAGAAAGAAGGTCTCAAGGATCTGGTCATCGACCTACAGGACAACGGCGGAGGCTATCTCAATGCAGCCGTCGAACTGGCAGAGCTCTTCCTGCTCGACGGTGAACTCGTAGTATATACGGATGGTCGTACCGAGGGTCGTCGCAACTATGTGACGCGCCGAGGACGCAACGCCTTCCGTGGCCGTCTCATCGTCATCATGGACGAACAGAGCGCTTCGGCCAGCGAGATCTTCGCCGGATGTATGCAGGACGTGGATCGTGGCGTCATCGTGGGTCGTCGCAGCTTCGGCAAGGGACTCGTACAGCGTCCTATCGATCTTCCGAACGGTGGCATGATCCGTCTCACCGTAGCACATTATTATACTCCTTCAGGTCGCGACATCCAGAAGCCATACACCAAGGGCGATCAGAAGAACTATCAGCATGACCTGCTCAACCGTCTTCGCAACGGAGAACTGACGTCGGCCGACAGCATTCACCTCCCCGACTCGCTCCTCTTCCACACTCGTGGTGGCCGACCTGTCTATGGTGGTGGTGGCATCATGCCAGACGTCTTCGTACCGCTCGACACGACCAAGCTCTCCGAGGCTCATCGCGCCGTGATTGCCAAGAGCTCGCTTAACACCTTTACGCTCAACTACTTCAAGGCGCATCAAGCCAAGCTGAAGAAGAAGATGCCTACGCTCGATGACTTCATCAGTCAGAAGTTCGAGGTGAGCGACGAGATGGTGCAGGGACTCATCGAGCAGGCTCGCAAGGACAGCGTGAAGAGCGACAGCCTCGAGACGCTCATGACCAACAACATCTTCCGAATGCACCTCAAGGCCTATCTGGCCAACGACCTCTACGAGAATGGAGCCTTCACCCGCGTGATGAACCAGACGAATGAGGCATTCCTCAAGGCGCTTGGCATCTTTGCTGAAGAGAATAAGTATAGGAATATACTGGAAGGGAAAAAAGATGAGTAAAAAGGAAAAAGGATAAGGGAAAAATCAATAAATGATATTCTGATGACATTCTTGGAACTACATTTTGACTTCGAACAGATACTTTCGGCCTTCATCGTCATCTTCGCGATGATCGATATCACGGGAGCCATCCCTATCATCATCGACCTGAAGAAGAAGACCGGACACATCTATCCTGGCAAGACGACGCTCTACGCAGGTATCCTGCTCTACGCGTTCCTCTTTGCCGGCAATATGATTCTTGAACTCTTCGGCGTAGACATCCACTCGTTTGCCGTAGCCGGTGCCATCGTCCTCTTTATCATGGGCATGGAGATGCTATCCGGACGCGAGATCATGCAATACTCCGGAGGTCCGGCAAGCGCCTCAGCGCTCGTACCTCTCGCCTTCCCGCTCATTGCAGGTGCGGGTACGTTCACCTCACTGATCTCCCTTCGCGCAGAATATAACATTCTCAACATCATCATCGCGCTGGCACTGAATCTCGGTTTTGTCTATTTCGTGCTCAACCGCTATAAGATGCTCGAGAAGTTGTTAGGCGAAGGTGGTATCTTCGTGCTGCGAAAGTTCTTCGGTGTGATCCTACTGGCCATCTCGGTCAAGCTCTTCACGACCAATATCGCAGCCTTGTTGGCTGGTGTTGTCATCACGAAGTAAAGATAAGTACAAAGAGACTCGTCTGTACCTATCCTGCAAGGAAGATTAGACGCCACGATTCCGAGTGTGCGAATCCTGCAAGCAAGATCAGACGCCACGATTTCAGGTGTGCGAATCCTGCGAACAAGATCAGACGCCACGATTCCGAGTATGCGTATCCTGCAAGCGAGATCAGACACCATGGTTCCGAGTATGCGGATTCGCTCTCCGCGTAGCTGCACTAACAATTTTACATTTTTAATTTTAAATTTTACATTTATTCTTATACCACACATGAAAAGATTTCTATCCATCCTGACACTGGCATTGACGCTGATCATCGCGCTCACCAGTGCCGACACCCGGAAGCCGATTACGTTGCATCTGGTAGGCGACAGCACCATGGCGAGCAAGAATCTGAAGGGTAACAACCAGGAGCGAGGCTGGGGCATGATGCTGCAGGCCTTCTTCACCGACGATGTCAAGGTGATCAACTACGCCATCAACGGTCGCTCCACCAAGTCTTTCATCTCTGAGGGACGCTGGCAGAAGGTGCTCGATGCACTGCAACCTGGTGACTACATCATCATCGAGTTCGGTCATAACGACGAGAAGATCACGTCTCCTGAGCGCTATGCAGCCGCTGACGGAGAGTACTCGGACAATCTGCGACGCTTCGTCCGTGAGGCTCGCGACAAGGGAGGTATCCCCGTGCTGATGAATCCGATCGCCCGTCGCCAGTTCTTCGAGAATGAAAAAGCGGCAGAAGAGGACGATCTCTTTGGCAAGGGTATCACGCTCAAGGAAGAGGGTGAACATCTCGTCGAGACACATATCATCAAGCGTGAGGATGGCACCGTAGAGGATTATCTCGAAGCTCCACGACGCGTGGCACGCGAGCTGCAGGTACCTTTCGTAGAGATGAATGAGCTCAGCAAGCAGTTCATCGAGAAGTATGGCAATGAGGGTAGCAAGCAACTCTTCTGCTGGTTCCCTGCTGACACTTACGCTGCTTGTCCGAAGGGACGTGAGGATAATACACACCTCAATGTGAAGGGTGCTCGCGAGCTCTGTAGCTTGGCCATAGATGCTATCGGAGAGGCTGTACCTGCGTTGAAGCCTTTCATCCGTCACTACGATCTCGTTGTCGCACAGAATGGTGGTGGTGACTTCTTCACCGTACAGGAGGCCGTCAATGCCGTTCCTGACTACAACAGCGAGGAGATCACCATCCTGCTCTTGCCTGGTATTTATAAGGAGAAGCTCGTGGTTCCTGAGAGCAAGAGCCACATTACACTCGTAGCTCAGACAGAAGGTCAGTGTATCATCTCGTATGACGATTATGCAGGCAAGAAGTCGGCACTCACGGGTCGTAACCTCGGCACCTCTGGTTCTGCATCGGTCTATATCTATGCTCCTCATTTCGAGGCTTGTGGCATCACCTTCGAGAACACGGCTTCACGCGAGAGCTGGAATAAGGAGGGTAAAGTCCTCGGTCAAGCTGTGGCTGCTGTGGTATGTGGTGAGAAGGCTACGTTCCGTCGTTGCCGCTTCCTCGGACATCAGGACACGCTCTACGCCTACGGCCGTAAGAGCGATCCGAAGACGCCTGAGGAGATTGCAGAGAGTCATAAGAACCCCTTCCCTACCAATCAGCAGAGCCGTCAGCTCTATGAGGAGTGCTACATCGAGGGTACGGTCGACTATATCTTCGGATGGGCAATCGCAGTCTTTGACCGCTGTGAGTTGCATTGCCTCGGTGATGGCTACGTGACCGCAGCTGCTACCCCTGAAGGTCAGGAGTTTGGCTATGTCTTCAAGGATTGTAAGGTCACTGCAAAGCCTGGCGTCAAAACTTACCTCGGTCGACCATGGCGCAACTACGCGCAGACCGTCTTTATCGACTGTGAGCTTTGTGACGCTGTGCAGCCAGAGGGTTGGAAGGCTTGGCCAAACAAGACCACTGGCCTTGACGGTAGCACGACCTGCTACTACGGCGAGTATGGCAGCAAAGGCCTTGGAGCCAACGCGAAGAAACGTGTATCCTGGAGCCATCAGCTCTCGGCCAGCGAAGTAAAGAAATATGACATCAAGAACATCCTGAAGTAAACATCATATTCCCAACTCAAACAAAAACTAACACCTCTTATATAATATGAACACAAAACATTTCCTGGCGGCCGCAGCCTTGCTCATCGGCCTCAACAGTTGTCAGTCAAACAACACTCCTGGTGCTGAGCCTTACTCAGTACGCATGGTCAAGTCGGAGATCACCCGTATGCCTACGGCAGACATGATCGACTTCAACACTACGCTCAAGTGGAACTATACTCATGGCCTCGAACTGCAGTCGATGATGCTCTGTGCGGAGCAGCATCCTGAGGTAGAAGGTCTCGTGTGGGACTATTGCACTCAGTATCTCGACACCATCATCAACGCAGATGGCAGCATCAACAAGTATAAGAAGACCAACTATACGCTCGATCATATCAACCCGGGCAAGATGCTCTTCATCGCCTACGACCGCACCCAGGACGCTCGCTTCAAGACGGCTATGGATACCCTCTACAGCCAGCTGCAGAGCCATCCACGCGTCAGCGAAGGCGGTTTCTGGCACAAGAAGGCCTACCCATACCAGATGTGGCTCGACGGTATCTACATGGAGGCTCCTTACTACGCTGAGTACGCTAAGCGCTACCTCACAGGCGAAGAGCAGGCCAACGCTTATGCCGACGTAGTCAATCAGTTCATGGTCGTAGCACGTCACACTTACGATCCTGCTAATGGTCTCTATCGCCATGCATGGGATGAGAGCAAGGAGATGGATTGGGCCGACAAGACCACCGGCCAGGCTCCTCATTGCTGGGGTCGTGCCATGGGTTGGTATGCGATGGCTATGGTCGATGTGCTGGATATCCTTCCTGCTGACAATAGCGGTTGCGACAGCATCAAGAGCCTCCTCCTCCCTATGTGCGAGACTCTCCTCACCATCCAGAATCCTGAGACATTGGCTTGGGAGCAGGTGCTCGATCAGACCGGTCGTGAGGGCAACTATCAGGAGACCTCTTGCACCGTCATGTTTGCTTACACCTTCATGAAAGGTGCGCTCAAAGGCTTCCTGCCTGCCAAGTACTGGGAGATCGGTTACAATACCCTCCAGAGCCTCAACAAGAACTTCGTCGTTGACGATGTAGATGCTCAGGGCAATCCTACCGGCACCATCAGCCTCACTCGCGTCTGTGGCGTAGCTGGCTTGGGTGGCAATCCATATCGCAGCGGTGATTTCGACTATTATATTAATGAGATCATCCGCGACAACGATCCTAAGGGCGTAGGTCCTTACATCATGGCATGTCTCCTTGCTGAGAAGCAGGGTCCTACACTTTAATTGCTTGAAACATCGAAAGGTGCCAGATGGCACAAAACCACTCTGGCACCTCCTTATATATACTATACCTGCTATACAAAAAACTCTATTTTTATGTTTAAGTTCTTGAAATCAAAGAGGCACAGAGGCCTCTACATGAAATTAGCACTTAAATATTTCATGTCTCCTGATCATGTCCGCCGTCTTGCTCACGGACAGGAGTATAAGACGAAAAAAGAAAAGAAAGTCCACGACATCCTCATGGAGCGTGGACTCATACGTCGTCATCACCACGATGACTAATTCTTATTCAGCCTTTGCTGCAGCCTCAGCCTCACGCATAGCCACCTCCTCGGTGGTACTTGGCTGATCGAACTTCTTGCGAATGAACTTGAAGTTACGACCGAGGTACTTCTCTCGGACGATTGGGTTCTCCGCAAGCTCTTCGCTGGTTCCCTGGAAGAGAATCTTTCCTTCGAACAGCAGATAAGCACGGTCAACGATCGAGAGCGTCTCAGGCGCATTGTGGTCGGTGATCAGGATACCGATGTTGCGATCCTTGAGCTTATAGACGATATACTGGATATCCTCTACGGCAATAGGGTCGACGCCGGCGAATGGCTCATCGAGCATAATGAACTTAGGGTTGATGGCCAGACAGCGCGCAATCTCACAACGACGACGCTCACCACCCGAGAGACGGTCACCGAGGTTCTTACGAACTTTCTGCAGACGGAACTCGGCAATCAGCGACTCAAGCTTCTCCTTCTGCTCAGCGGGAGTCATGTCGGTCATTTCGAGCGTAGAGCGGATATTATCCTCTACCGTCATCTTGCGATAGACAGACGCCTCCTGTGCCAGGTAACCGATACCGAGCTTGGCACGCTTATAGACAGGGAGCTTGGTGATCTCCTGCGCATCGAGGAAGATGCGACCTTCATTAGGGGTCACAAGGCCGGTGGTCATATAGAATGTTGTGGTCTTACCTGCACCGTTAGGACCGAGCAGACCTACGATCTCGCCTTGTTTCACGTCGATGCTGACGTGATTGGCCACAGTACGTGGACCATAGCGCTTTACGAGGTTTTCGGTACGCAGTACGCTGCAAGAGCCTTCGAAATTTTCCATATTACGTTGAAATTTTGCGCAAAGATAGTGATTATTTTTTAATATTACGCATAAAAGCGCTCACTTTAATCATTTTTTACCTATCTTTGCAGCATCGATAAACCAAACAGCAAGAAAAAACGTGTTTATACTTAAGTGGATTCGTGACTTTGGTCGGTATGTACTCCTGATGAAGCGTGTCTTCTCGAAGCCTGATCATTGGGGAATGTTCTTCCGACAGTACATCAAGGAGTGTAACTCTTTGGTGATTGACTCCATCGGCATCATCGGCATCATCTCGCTCTTCATCGGTGCGGTGTGCTGCATTCAGATGCAGATGAATCTCTTTAGTCCGCTCCTCCCCCGCTATACCATCGGATTCACCACGCGTGAGATCCTGATGCTCGAGTTCTCTTCGGCCATGATGTGTCTGATTCTGGCTGGCAAGGTGGGATCGAACATTGCCTCTGAGATTGGTACGATGCGAATCACGGAGCAGATCGATGCACTGGAGATCATGGGTATCAACTCGGCCAACTACCTGATCCTGCCAAAGGTCTGCGCGCTTGTATCGCTGATGCCGATCCTGGTGATCCTCTCCATCGCCTTAGGTCTCTGGGGTGGCGGAATCCTGGCTTGGATGACAGGTTCTCCTTCGGTCGACAACTATGTGTACGGAATCCAGACGGGTGTCAACACCGAACATGCCTACTATGCCATCAAGAAATCGATGGTCTTCGGCCTCATCATCACCACCGTCTCTGGCTACTTCGGCTATACAGTCAAGGGCGGCGCGCTCCAGGTGGGACGCAACTCCACGCAGGCCGTAGTCATCAGCAGCATCATGATCCTGATGGCCGATGTGGTCTGTACTCGACTGATGCTTTGATACAAACTAAAAAAGCTTAGGAAGGAAATCGATCAAATACCGTCGCCAGTTACTCCAGGAATGTGCACCTTCCGTCAGATGAAACTCATAAGGAATCCCCGCCTTATCAAGCCTCTTCATATAGAGTTGATTGAACTTCAGGAGCATATCCTCCTTACCGATGGCTATATAATAGACCTTAGGAGGTTGCTGCGCCATCCTGGCAAGTTTTTCCTCAATGCCACTATAGACCTTGATACTATGCAACTGTTCATCGAAGACAGAGACATCTGGCTGGAAATTGAACATCAGTCCCCAGGCCTGACGAAGACGCGTACTATTCCGCTTAGCACGGGCAATCATCAGCTGCTTGCGTTCATCGTCGAGCATATTTGTTGACTGCGCTGAGAAGAGTCCAACATAATCAAAGAGACCTGGATGATTGGCCGAAATATAGATGGTATGCAAACCTCCTAACGAAAGGCCGGCAATGGCGCGATGTTCACGATCGGCCAGCGTTCGGTACTTACGATCGACGAAACCGACAATCTCCTTGACAAACACGCTCTCAATCATACCCGTCATCGACGTAGGATTAAAGGCCGTAGGTTCCTTGCTCATCCAAGGACTCTCGCCAGGAGCAGCGTCCAACTCAGCTATACCATTGGGCATGACCACGATACAAGGCTTAGCCAAGCCACGGCTGAACATATTATCCAGGATCTGACACACACGTCCACAATCGCTCCACGTGGTCTCATCGCCTCCTGATCCGTGCAAGAGATAGAGGACAGGAAGTGCAATAGTATCAGAGGCAACGTACTGCGAAGGGAGGTAGACGGCCATGCGACGTTGCGACATTCCATTGAGCGTCGAAGGATACCAGACGTATTCCAACTGACCATGAGAAGCAACAGGATCGTCAACAAAGAGATGCGTGAGAGAATCTTCCACGACGAAATAATTCCACATCACATCAACGTCTCGCATCCATTGCTCACGAGCAGGATCGAGCATATACTTCTTGCGTCCCAGCTTATATCGATAAGTATAGAGCTCGGCAGGAAGCGAGTCGAGATGCAGCGTCCAGAGTCCATCGATCAGCTGCATCGGCAAAGGCTTGCGTGAGAAAGAGCCTTCGACAGAGACGTGCTTGGCATCAGGAGCATTGAGCGTAATGGTTACCGAATGATCTGGATGCACCACAGGTCCCTGCTTCTGCTCTGCTAAGAGCGGAAGTACATAAAACAGGAGTGGAAGGAACAAAAGATGGCGCATGATCAGAAGTGGAAACCAATGCTAAATGACACGTTCTTAGATTTGAGTTTCTCGTCGTTTGTCACATATTCCTGCTCAAAATATCCCGTCAGGAGATAGAGGCCACAACGAGGAGAAAGACTAAAGTCTACACCGATATTCGGATTGAAATAGTATCCTCTGAATCCAGAGATGGTATAGCCGCCACGAATATCGACCAGAGGAGAGATGCTGCGAGGAATGAAATAGAAACGGAAGTCTCCAAAGACAGGAATGTTGTTCTTGTTGAGAAAGACCGTATAGTCATCGTCTTTATACGACACCTGCTGGAAACCCAAGCCAATACCTAAAAACAGAAAGCGATTAAACTGATAGCCATGGACGGTGTAAACACCCGTGACCGATAGTTTCTTGTCGGCTGTATTCGTATTATAGCCATTCTCGAGCGAACCACGATAACCTCTGTGTCGCCACTCAATATCAAGGTGTTTGAGATCGTCAGACATATCGATGAGATAGACATTCGAGCGCTCTTTAGCGATACGCTCCACATCGTTCATCGAACAGATAAACACACCACCATCAATGAGGCGCATGTGCAGGCTGTCTGCCGGATAAAGCTCGTCATAGAAACCCTTGATGACGCTGCCATTCTTCAGGAAGACCACGTCACGATACTCCTGCGCATGCGCTGAGGAGAATCCGAAGAGGACGAGCAATAATAATATATAAGGTATAGGCCAATGTTTCATGAGTTCAGTATCAGGCTTTATCGTTTAACAAGTTTTCAATAGTTTTCCTTCGATGGATGATTAATTCCTGCTTTCTTAGCCATTCTGAGCAAGTTGAATTATTTCATCAAGACGGTCAGCGAGTTCTTGCATCGAACCCAGGACAATGTTTGCACCTGCGTCTTTCAGAACCTGAGGATCAAGAGGTCCGGTGTTGACTCCCACCGTGAAGATTCCGGCAGCTCGACCTGCCTGCACACCCATAGGAGCGTTCTCTACGACGATAGCCTCCTCTGGCTTGAGATTGCCAGCCTTGACAAGACCCATCAAGTAAGGATCGGGATGAGGTTTACCGTGTCCGATCGGGCAATCCTTGCCGCTCACGATATGATCGAGATCGAAAACGCCAGGATATACATTATTTAATTTATTAAGGAGCGAAGCCTGTCCGCTACCTGTGACGATGACTCTCGTCAGCTGCCTCTCTCCTACCTTACGCAAGACTTCTGCAGCACCGCTCATCGGCTCTGTAGGGCCTAACTGCGTGAAGCACTGGGACTTTTCCTTGTAATACGCCTCCAGCTCATACTCTGTAGCATGACGTCCACGCTGCTCCACGAAGAAGTCATCGATGACCTGATGCCCCGTAGAGCCTTCGACCAGATAGAAGAAAGTACGGTCACACACGAACCCATAGTGTTCGTGCATGACCTGATACCATGCTTCGGCATGGTTCGGCATGCTGTTGAACAGCACGCCATCCATATCGAATAAAAATGCTTTAAGCATCCTTTTAACGTCCTTACTTAGCAAGACGAGCCTTGATAGCCTTAGTTGCCTCCTCGTAACCTGGCTTCTCCAAGAGTGCGAACATGTTCTTCTTGTAAGCCTCAACACCTGGCTGGTTGAATGGGTTGACACCGAGGATGTAACCTGAGATACCGCAAGAACGCTCGAAGAAGTAGATGAGCTGGCCGAGGTTATACTCGTCAAGAACAGGGATAGTGATCTTGATGTTAGGTACACCACCGTCAACGTGAGCGAGCTGAGTACCGAGCTCTGCCATCTTGTTTACCTCATCGACACGCTTGCCAGCGAGGAAGTTCAGGCCATCGAGGTTCTCCTCATCCATTGGGAAGAGGACGGTCTTGTTAGCCTTCTCTACAGAGACAACGGTCTCGAAGATGGTGCGCTCACCCTCCTGAATCCACTGACCCATAGAGTGAAGGTCGGTTGTGAAGTCTACAGATGCTGGGAAAATACCCTTGCGATCCTTACCCTCTGACTCACCGAAGAGCTGCTTCCACCACTCCATCATGTAGTGGAGCTTTGGCTGATAGTTAACGAGAATCTCGGTCTTCTTACCATACTGGTAGAGAGCGTTACGCATAGCAGCGTACTGAGCAGCAGGGTTCTCCTCGTAAGGAACATCCACGCCAGTTGCCTTCTCCATGTCCTGAGCACCCTTGACGAGCGCCTTGATGTCATGGCCAGCGCAAGCGATAGCGAGGAGACCTACTGGGGTCAATACAGAGAAACGACCACCTACATTGTCAGGGATGACGAAGGTCTTGTAACCCTCCTTGGTAGCGAGCTTACGAGCTGCACCCTTCTCCTTATCAGTTACTGCTACGATGAGATCCTTAGCAGCAGCCTTGCCAACCTGAGCTTCGAGCTTGGTCTTGAGGAGACGGAAAGCGAGAGCGGTCTCGGTGGTAGTACCAGACTTAGAGATGTTGATGATAGCGAAGGTCTTACCCTCAAGGAGCTCCATGAGGTCAGCGAGGTAGTCCTCACCGATATTATTACCAGCGTATACGACGCGTGGGTTGTTGCCATTGAGGCCGAAAGCGTGATCAAGTGCCTCGTTTACGGCACGTGGACCAAGGTATGAACCACCGATACCTGCTACAACGATGATCTCAGCCTTAGAACGGAGAAGATCAGCAGTAGCCTGTACCTCAGCGAGGAACTCATCAGTGATGCTTGATGGGAGGTGTACCCAACCCAGGAAGTCATTACCTGCACCCTTACCAGATTCAAGGAGTTCGTTACATGGAGCTGTAGCCTTTGCTACCTCTGCCAAAGAGCCTGCAGGAACAAAACCCTGGGCGTTACAAATAGAAAGTTTCATAATAGTTTAGATATGATATAAATTAAAATGTGTCAATAAATGTGACAGGAAGGTTATCGAAGCATATCGCTCAGCAGTTTGATTTCTACGAACGGACTCATGCGCTTATAAAGGATATTATAGACGCAATCGACGATCGGGATAGAGATGCCGTACTTCTGATTGATCTCCTTGATACACTTGGTACCATAATAACCTTCGGCCACCATCTCCATCTCGAGTTGAGCGGTCTTGACCGAATAGCCTTTACCGATCATGGTACCGAACATGTGATTGCGTGAGAAGCGGCTGTAGGCGGTAACCAGGAGGTCACCCGTATAGACACTCTCCACCACGTGACGGCCCTTGAGTGGATGGATCTCGTTGACGAAGCGCTTCATCTCACGGATGGCATTGGCCACAAGCACGGCCTGGAAATTGTCGCCATACTTCAGGCCAGAGCAGATACCAGAGGCGATGGCGTAGATATTCTTCAGGACACCAGCGTACTGGATGCCGATGACATCATTGGAAGTCGTAGTGTGCACGAAGTGATTCTGGAAGAAATCAGCATAAGCCTCTGCCACATTGAGATCGACGCAACCTACGGTGAGGTAGGTCAGTCGCTCGTAGGCGACCTCCTCAGCATGGCTCGGACCACTCAGGGTACAGATCTGAGAATCGTCGAGCGAGAACATCTGTTTGAGGTATTCGGTGACGGTGATGTTATAGTCAGCGACGATACCCTTGATGATCGAGAAGACTACCTTGCCTTCAAAACACTCAGTGATCTTCTCTACGCTCGACTTGAGATAAGGCGATGGCATGCCAAAGATCACGGTATCAGAGTTGCGGATAGCCTCGTTGATATCGGTGGTGAGGTGAATCCTGCTCATGTCGAAGCGGACACTCGACAGATATGCAGGATTGTGCTCCAGCTTCTTAAACTCCTCAATGCGAGCCGATGAGCGCATGTACCACCACATCTCTGCACCGTTCATCTGAACGATCTTTGCGATGGCGGTACTCCACGATCCGCTGCCAAGGAGAGCTACTTTACCGGGAAAGTTCATAGATCCTTATGCATTAGCTGCTTCAACCCATCCCTTCACAGCATCCTGTGATACGTTCTCGAGATCAGCAAGGAGAGCCTTATACTTCTTCTTGACATCCATGAGCTCCTGATAGAGCTTGCCTGGCTTGCAAGCAGCGAGGCTTGCTACGGTGAAGTAACCTGCCTTCCAGATAACTGCTACCCAGTCCTCACATGGTACGCCGAGCGCCATGAACTTCTCAACGCTGTCCTTAGCCACTGGCTTCTCAGGCTTCATGGTTGGGAAGAGGAGTACCTCTTGAATGGTTGGCTGACCGGTCATGAGGATAGCGAGACGGTCGATGCCGATGCCGATACCTGATGTAGGTGGCATACCATATTCGAGAGCGCGTACGAAGTCGTGATCGATAACCATTGCCTCATCATCGCCCTTATCAGCGAGCTTCATCTGATCGACGAAGCGGTTGTACTGATCGATAGGGTCGTTGAGCTCTGAGTATGCATTAGCGAGCTCCTTGCCATTGACCATGAGCTCGAAACGCTCGGTGAGGCCTGGCTTGCTGCGGTGCATCTTGGTGAGTGGAGACATCTCGACTGGGTAGTCGATGATGAAGGTTGGCTGGATGAATGAACCCTCGCAGGTCTCACCGAAGATCTCGTCGATGAGCTTGCCCTTGCCCATGGTCTCAGTATCCTCTACGCCATACTTCTTAGCTACCTCACGCATCTCATCCTCGCTCATGCCGTTGAGGTCAACGCCGGTCTTCTCCTTGATAGCGTCGAGGATTGGGAGACGGCGGTATGGAGCCTTGAAGCTGACCATGTTGTCGCCGATCTTGACCTCGGTAGTGCCATTGACAGCGATACAGATCTTCTCAAGGAGCTGCTCGGTGAATGACATCATCCAGTTATAGTCCTTGTAGCTGACATAGAGCTCCATACAAGTGAACTCAGGGTTGTGTGAGCGGTCCATACCCTCGTTACGGAAGTTACGGCCGATCTCGTAAACGCCCTCGAAACCACCTACGATGAGGCGCTTCAGATAGAGCTCGGTAGCGATACGGAGATAGAGGTCAACGTCGAGCGCGTTGTGGTGTGTGATGAATGGACGAGCGCTTGCACCACCGGCAATCTGCTGGAGGATTGGAGTCTCAACCTCAGTGAAACCTGCGTTGTCGAAGACGCTACGCATGGTCTGGAGGATCTTGGCACGCTTCAGGAAGACGTCCTTCACACCCTCATTGACCACAAGGTCGAGGTAACGCTGACGGTAGCGGAGCTCAGGATCGTTGAAGCCATCGTATGCCACGCCATCCTTATACTTCACGATTGGCAATGGACGGATAGACTTAGAGAGGACCTTGAGCTCCTGGCAGTGTACCGAGATCTCACCGGTCTGTGTGCGGAAGACATAACCCTTGACGCCTACGAAGTCACCGATGTCGAGCAACTTCTTGAAGACGGTATTGTACATCTCTGTATTCTCAGGATCAGGACAGAGAGCGTCACGGCTCACATAGACCTGTACACGACCCTTAGAGTCCTGTAGCTCCATGAATGCAGCCTTGCCCATGATACGACGGCTCATGATACGGCCTGCAATGCTTACGCAACGTGAATTCTCTGCAGTAGCAGGAGTAGGAACGTCCTCGCCTGCCTCATTCTTCATCATTGGAAGATCAACGAAGTTCTCACGAATTTCATCACTATAGCCTGTTACCACATACTCGGCAGCAGGATAAGGCTCAATGCCAAGCTTACGCATTTCGTCGAGTGAGTTACGACGGATCAACTCCTGCTCACTCAATTCAAGATTTACCATAAATTATTCTTTGTATTTTGATTATTTCTTTACTAAATCTAATCGCAAAGGACGGAGTCCCTTATACACGATACGCGGCAAATATACATATAATATATGAGAACACAAAAAAACTGCGCCAAAATTAAGCATTTTGCGCAGTTTTACGTCCGATAAATGTTCTTAAGGCATATCGGTCTAGCAATTTGAGCTTCCTTCCATCGACCTCTACGATATGCTGACCCTCCAGTGTCGCCACACATCGCCAGAACGAAGCCTCATCGGTCTGAAGCAGGTCACACCAGTCAGCAATCTCGGCATCGAGGACGATATTCATACCCGAGCGCTCGGTGAATGCCAGCATCCACGAAGCCAGACGGAGCACCGGTTCAGCCTCTCCGCTAAAGTCCATGGCCTTATGCTGCTTCTGTGCATTGGTGCAGAGCATATTCATCACGTTGATCAACAATATTGGATTATGCTGCAACACACGCAAGAAGTGAGCCTTATCGAGCTGCATGATTCCCACACGCGTCACGGCCGTCACCGTATCATGATAGCGTGTCTCTGCTCCGAATAGGTTATAGAATGGCATGGTGTATGGGCCTTCGAACTCTTGCAAGATCTGCACACGATGGCCGTAGGACGGCGTCTGCATGCGTATCGTACCAGACAGGATGAATGACAAGGACGAGCAATCCTCACCCTGCTCAATAATCGTCTGTCCGGGGTCATACTGACTGAACGAGAAAGGAATCTTCTCGATGATATCGGTCAGCTGATCGTTGCTGATACCCTGAAAGACAGGAAGCTGCATCAGCAGTTCATACATTGTTGTTGCCATATACGATAGTATCGAATTACTAATTACAAATTACTAATTACTCATTATTAACTACGAGATCATGCTCCAGTCGACACGACCTGCGAAGAGCGCTGCCATCCTGCGACGGATGAGACCGTTCTGCTGGAGTTCAAACATCGGATCCATCTCCACAACCTTCTTGGCCCATGTGCGAGCCAGTTCGAGGATCTGACCATCCTTCGCAAGCGAGGAGATCTTGAGGTCGAAGGCGAGGCCAGATTGCTGTGTACCTTCCATATCGCCAGGACCACGCAGACGCATATCGGCCTCAGCGATCTCAAAGCCGTCGGTGGTGCGACACATCACATCGATACGCTGTTTCGACTCTCGGCTGATCTGACTGCTGGTCACCAACACACAATACGATTGCTCAGCGCCACGACCTACACGGCCACGCAACTGATGCAACTGGCTGAGACCGAAGCGCTCCGCATTTTCGATGATCATGACCGATGCATTCGGCACATTGACACCAACCTCAATGACCGTCGTGGCCACCATAATCTGCGCCTCATTACGCACGAAACGCTGCATGGCGGCATCCTTGTCCTTGGCCTTCATCTTGCCATGTACCATGACCACACGATACTCAGGACCGAAGGCGCGCTGCATGTCATAAAAGCCTTGTTCTACAGCTTTATACTTGAGTTTTTCGTTTTCAAGGACGAGCGGATAGACCACATAGACCTGACGGCCTTTGTCGAGCTCACCTCGGATGGCGCGCGTCAATCCCATGCGCTGATTCTCGTAGCGATGCAGTGTCTCGATAGGCTTACGGCCAGGAGGCAACTCATCGATGACACTCACGTCCAGATCGCCATACACGGTCATGGCCAAAGTGCGAGGGATAGGTGTGGCCGTCATCACCAGCACGTGAGGGGGACGACTGTTCTTACGCCACAGCTTGCTTCGCTGCTCTACGCCGAAGCGGTGCTGCTCGTCGATGACTACCATACCGAGGTTCTTGAACTGCACGTCAGGCTCGATCAAGGCGTGTGTACCAATGAGAATCTGCAACTCACCTGACTGCAATTGCGCGTGGATCTCGTCACGCTTCTTCTTGGCCGTGCTACCCGTCAGCAAGGCGCAGCGGATGCCTACACGCTCCAGCTGCACTGAGAGGTTCTCATAGTGCTGGGTAGCCAGGATCTCTGTCGGAGCCATCAGACAAGCCTGGAAGTCGTTATCGAGCGCCATGAGCATGGTCAGCGTTGCCACCATGGTCTTGCCACTACCTACATCACCTTGCAGCAGTCGGTTCATCTGCTTGCCGCTACCTACGTCGGCACGGATCTCCTTCAGCACGCGCTTCTGTGCATTGGTCAGCTCGAAAGGAATGCACTCCTTATAAAAACTATTGAAGTGCTCACCGATGTGCAGGAACTGGAAGCCACCATTCTCCTGATGGCGCATCCTGAACGAGCGGATCAGGTAGAGCTGCAGGTAGAAGAGCTCTTCGAACTTCAGTCGGTACTGAGCATAGCGCAGATTATCCGGATTGGCCGGGAAATGGATCTGACGAATGGCTTTATTGTACGACATCAGCTGCAATCCATCCACGATATACGCTGGCAGTGTCTCGGGGAATGGCGCAGGATTCTTTTGCAGGAACGTCAGTACGATGCGCTGTATGGTCTTGGAATTCATTCCCATACGCTTCATCTTCTCGGTGGTCGAGTACATACCATAGAGACCCGACTTGCTGTCAGGATCATCGTCAGGCTTGACCACATCGAGCTCAGGATGCGCCACACTGAAGGAATGGTTAAACTCCTTCGGTTGGCCAAAGAGCAAGTATTCCCTACCCTTCTGCACACTCTCCAGCACGTAGCGGATGCCATTGAACCATACACACTCTATAGTTCCCGTTCCGTCGGAAAAGAGCGCGTTCAGGCGATGAGCCGTGCCACGCAGACCAACTCCGACCTCTTCCATCGTGGTGAATCTTCCCTTCAGGAGGATGTACGGCATGGAACCGTTGATGTCGCAGATTCGATAGATCTTCGACTTATCGACGTACCTATATGGATAGTACGACAAGAGGTCCTCAAGGCTGTGTATATTACACTCCGCCTCGAGGACTTCTGCCCTCTTAGGGCCGACACCAGGTACGTATTGTAAGTCGGTCAAATCAGTACGTTACAGTTATTTCTCCTCGCCACTCTTAGCGCGACGCAGGCGATACATATTAAAGATTACACCACAGACAATCGCTGCAAGAATACCGAGCGAGACACCGACGGTATAATTCAGACTCAATCCCTCAGGTGCTACCAGGATATAGCTGGTGCAGACACAGGTCATGAACATTGCTGGGATCAAGGTGACAATGTAGTTTCTGTGCTGCTGCAACAGATATACAGTCACTGACCAGAGGGTGAAGACTGAGAGTGTCTGATTGCACCAAGCAAAGTAGCGCCACAGGATGTTGAAGCCGTTCTTGTCCTCGATGCTCCAGATCAACACAGCAGCGGTCAGCACAAACATCGGAACAGCGATCCAGAGACGCTTGGCCATCGACTTCTGATCGATCTTGAGGAAGTCGGCCACGATGAGTCGGCCACTACGGAGAGCGGTATCGCCTGAAGTGATTGGAGCCACGGCAATACCGAGGATTGCCAGGATGCCACCCAGTACGCCGAGCCACTCCTTACTTACCGTCGAAGCCACGTATGCACCCGTGAAGGCCTTGCCTGTCTCGGCATTGACCACACCATTCTCCTGGAAGAAACAGGTGGCAGCAGCGGCCCAGATCAGCGCTACGACGCCTTCTGTAACCATCGCACCATAGAAGCAGCGGCGACCGAGCTTCTCGTTCTTGATACAACGCGCCATCAATGGACTCTGTGTAGCGTGGAAGCCAGAGATCGCACCACAGGCAATCGAGATGAACATCATCGGGAAGATAGGATTGACCTCCCACTCCTTATTAACGAAATGAGCGCTATCCCACAACTCTGGCAATTCAGGCTGCACAATGAAAATATACCACATGATACCCACAGCCATGAACAAGAGGCAGAAAGCAAAGAGCGGATAGATTCGACCAATGATCTTATCGACCGGGCAAAGCGTAGCAATAATATAATATACGAAGATAATAGCAATCCAAGCGTAAGAATCAAGACCCCAGCCGGTAGTCATGCCACCGAGCAACTCTGCCGGACCGCTCACAAACACAGCACCAACAAGAATCATCAGGATGCTGGTGAAGATGGTCATCACGACACGCGCTTGCTTGCCGAGGTACTTGCCGATGATCTCAGGCAACGAAGCGCCATCCATACGTAAAGAAATCATCGCAGAGAGATAGTCGTGCACAGCACCAGCGAAGATCGTACCGAAGACGATCCAGAGATAAGAAGCCGTACCGAATTTTGCACCCATGATGGCGCCGAAGATCGGACCGAGGCCTGCGATGTTGAGGAACTGGATCATGTAGACCTTCCAAGTTGACATCGGAATATAATCCACACCATCCTTCAGCGTGTAGGCTGGAGTCTTTCTGCCGGTCTCTGGGGCAAAGATGCCACTGATGTACTTGCCATAGAACCTATAGCCAAGACCTAACGCTAACAAAGCAATTAAAAAACTAATCATTTTTGATTAAAATTTTACAAACCTTTTCATGCTGATACCCGTTATTGAGTACCAAAATCTACCTTTTTTCGACGCAAATATAATATATTTTTCGCCATTTAGGTTAATTTTTGCCTAAAAACAGCTTTTTTCGGGGTGTTTTCTTGGCAATCTCATCCAAATTAACTATTTTTGCAGCACATTAAACGACAATTTTCAATATTAACAATTAAAATAATTATTACTATGGCTCGTGTAATTGCTGCTGACAAGTGTGTAGCTTGTGGCTCATGTATCGGTGAGTGCCCTGTAGAGGCGATTAAGGAAGGTTCAGTTTACACTATCGACGCTGATGCTTGCATCGACTGCGGCGCTTGTGAGGCTACCTGTCCTAACGAGGCTATCACTGAGGCTTAAATCTCAGTTATCCTCTATCCCTCAATGGGTTAAACAACTGCATTTGCAGTAAATTTTTCACCGAAGCTGGTTTCTTTCGAGAAGCCAGCTTTATTTTTTTCATAGCAGATTCACATTTTTTCACTCAACTGTTAACGGCGGCTCCAAATTTTCTGGCACTTTTCTGTCACATTAATGCAGAGATATAGATTGCATTTTTTTGCCAATTTTAGCCTTTTGTAATATAGAGATGTCATTTTAGACTGCAAATGTTGCATTTTTACTTTCGCTTCTTTGTCCAACCTCATGGACACGAAATCCTGGTAGAAATGTGGCTTCAGTCGATATAGACATAGATTTCAATACGCTTTTATTTGTCAGTTAGACTTTCTGCAAGTAACAATACGAAGACTAATTTTCACTTTTTTGTAAAGATATTTTTATGTACCTTTTCCATCGTATTGAAATAATCACTATCTTTGCACCGGATTTCATAGAAGTCCAGTTTGGGAAGAGTATTCTATACTTCGATCGTCTTAAGTGAAAATTTGGCCATCGTAACTTGATAAGACAGATTTCAGTAAGGATGCTTCTCCCTGGAATGTATATCCACAGGTACGGACATACTGTACCTTGTTGTATATATCCCAGGTGAGAGTTGCAGACCTTTACAATGTCTTATCGGGTAAGCCAAATACCTCACTTAGGATTGTGAAGCGAAGTAGCTCTCACTTTTTTTATTGGGGAACAATCGAATATACTTCATCAGACGACAAGTCAAACATATCATTCCAAATGGAGAAAACCCATCCTTTCTTCGCTACCCCACTGGACATACAAGCAAACTGCTTCTATGCGCATTACCTGAAACCCGACGGCGATATTGAGCAGGTTGGGTTCTCTGAAAATTTTATTCACCTTACCACTCTCAGTTCCGACGATCATCCATGCAGCTGGTTCCAAGAGAACGAAAAGATGATTGCTTCAGAACAATACCATCAGGTCAAATTGATAATCCAAGATTTCTTTGACTACTCGAATCAATTACTTGACACCCCTTCCCTATCTTCCAAGATCACAAAGGTACAAGCCGGTAATGCCTATATATATAATAATAGGTTAGGAAAGATTCTAAGCATAACCAAAGGTCGAGCATGTTTCGGAGGGTTTCAGAGAAATAACGACAAACACTTTTCTGCCTTTATGACTTTCCTCGACCTTAAGGACTTTGAAACAAATGAAGTCCATCAGATTGAAACGAGCGTAACGGACAACTTTGAAACCAAACTTCACGATGTCCTCGAACAACTAAAACAAACCCTTTGCAATTAAATAGCAGCCAAGCTTCACATAGCTTGGCTGATTTGTTTTAATATATATTGCACATGTTGCATCGTTGCATTTGAATTTTACTATGCCGAATTAATCTCATCAATCCCAATAGTGAAATAGCAGAAAACCTATTGGCATATTATTATATACAAACAAATTAGAATGTTGATATATAATCAAATAGTAACTATGTTCCGTTTTGATGTTCGTATTTATGTTCCATAACCTATAAAATGTTAATAATAAGTGAACTAATTACCAACAAATGCAATATTATGGTACTTTTGCAGTACTTTTGCAATACATTTCGTTGCAAATACATAATATTCATAATATGATCAAAGACATTCTTAACAATGAACAGCCAGTTCAACTGGTTGTAAATTTCCAAGATCTTAAGAGATTGCTTGAAGAGGTAACAAATGAATCGAAACACCACCAACAACTGGTTGACCGTGTAAGCGAACCTATCCCCGAGGAAGTTCAGGAAAGATATCTCAACCGTAGAGATCTTGCAGAACTATTGCACAAGGATCCAAGCACTATCTGGCGATGGCACAAAAGAGGATTACTAAAAGGGTACAAGAATGGTAACAAATATGTTTACAAGGTTTCTGAAGTTCAAAAGTTCATAGAAGAGTATGGAATCATCACACAATAAGATTATCAATGATCTTTCAAAACTCCTTTTAGAGTTCAATGAGAGGTCAGAAGAGTCCAACAATGAAGATGGACTTTTCATAGTAAAGAAAGCCAACGATGCCCTTACAGATGCTAGTCTGATCAGTAATCCTCGTAGCCTCTGGAAGACGCTATGGTATGAGGGCGAGATTTCATGTCTCTTCTCCGACTCAAACCTTGGAAAGTCAATTTACGCCGTTCAGATCGCTTCTCAGATTGCAAAGACAGACAAGGTTCTCTATTTTGACTTCGAGCTCTCTGAGAAACAGTTTCAGCTCAGATACACTAATGACAAGACCGGTGAAAGATATGTCTTCCCCTCCAAGTTGTACCGTGTGGAGATTAACTGTGAAAAGCTTAACCCCTTCACCTTCGAGGAAATCGTAATTGATGAGATCCTACAGCTTGCCCTTAAACGAGACGCAAAGATCATCATCATAGACAATCTTACCTATCTATGCAGCGCTATGGAGAAAGCCGAAGCCGCAGGTACGCTCATGCAGCAGCTTATCTCACTGAAGAAGATGTACGGTCTCTCCTTCCTGATCCTGGCACATACTCCCAAACGACCTCTATGGGCTGTCATCACCCAGAATGACCTTCAGGGAAGTAAACGTCTCTATAATCTTTTTGACAGTGTCTTTGCCATCGGTCAGAGTGCCAAAGACGAGGAACTTCGATACATCAAAGAACTGAAGGTACGTTGGGGTCGTAAGACCTACGGTGAGCATAATGTGATTGTTGCCAAAATTGAAAAGCCTGACAACTTCCTTCATTTTGAGGAAATCGGCCAGGCCGAAGAGGCAGAGCATCTTCGAGTGGCAGCCGACGAACAGCATGATGCCGTTGTCGCAACTATCGAGAATCTGAAAAAGGAAGGCAAGTCGTTCCGAGACATTGCTGATCAGCTAAAAATACCGAAGTCAACCATAGCTTATATTTATAACAAGAAGAAGAAAAAGAAATAGTGTTCTGTCCAATGTACGATGTGTGGACGAGTTGGACATTTATGGACTCCTGGACACTTTTGGACAGTTCAATCAACAATCTATTTAATTGATTATCAGTAATGGAAAAGAAATACAAGTTCCATCTGGAAAAATATCATGGCATGAGCAGCCGACACACTTGTCCAAAATGCAACGACAAGCGGTCATTCGTTTACTACGTGGATGATAAAGGTGATCCAGTAGATGAGACAGTCGGAAGATGCAATCATGAGAGTTCCTGCAAGTATCACTATACGCCACAGCAGTATTTTCAGGACAACTGCATCGAACCGAAGGATCGTCCAAAATTTGAAAAGATTGCATGTACCAGAACTGTCTCTTACAACGAGGCTCTGAAACCTACATTCATCGACGCGAATGTGGTGGTAAAGAATCTGAGCAAGAATAGCACATTCGTTGATTTTCTTAAACGTCTCTTGAAAAACGACGATCTAGTTGATCATCTTTGTAAAGCCTATCAGCTTGGCGCAACCCACATGAGAGAGGTTATCTTCTGGCAGATCGATAATAACCTGCATATCCGTACTGGCAAGATCATGGCTTATGACCTTGTAACAGGACATCGAATCAAGAACGACAAATTCGCCATCAACTGGGTTCATGCGAAATGGAAAGGTAAGGTTGGTGTTCCGAAGGAGTTCAACCTGAAACAATGTCTATTCGGAGAGCATCTACTCAGACTATTCCCTCTGAAGCCTGTTGCTGTAGTGGAGTCCGAAAAGACTGCAATCATCTGCTATGCCCTTTTTCCTGACTTCGTCTGGGTAGCGACTGGAGGGAAAAGTAATACTGACGTAATGAAGATGAGAGTACTCAAAGGTCGGCATGTCATCCTCTTCCCAGATGTGGATGGTTACGAGAAATGGTGCGAACAAGCCAAAAACTACAAGTTCTGTGATGCCATAGTCTCTGATGTACTTGAAAAGAATGCGTCAGACAAAGACCGAGAGAACAAGATTGATATTGCAGATGTCCTGATAGAGCATTATCTGAAACAATAAAGCGAATGATCTAACAAGATACAGAAAACCTGCCTTTCCTAATTCCAGGATTGGCAGGTTTCTTATCATTGATTGTAGATCGCAATCTTGATTACGCCCTCTTCCTTATTCTCGAAGATTCGATAGGCTTCCTCTATCTTATCGAGCGAGAAGCGATGTGTGATCAGCGGTATCGTATCAATCTTGTTTTCATCGATAAGTTTCAGTACTTCGTCGCAGTCACAACCATCAACACCGCCCGTCTTGAAGGTAAGGTTCTTGCCGTACATGTCCGGCAACGGCAGAAGCTGTGGCTCATCATAAAGCGCTACCACCGTGACTATGGCATTAGGACGAGCACATTTCCACGCCAACTGGAAAGAGTCCTTGGCTCCTGCCACCTCCAAAACTCTGTCTACACCACCATGATCGCTATGTGCCTTTACAAAATCCTCACATTCCTCGGGTGTAGTCAACAGCACATCATGATAGTGCATTCGGATAAACTGACGTCTCTCCTCAGATTTTTCACAGACAATGATACGCTTTGGATGTTTGAGCATCACACACAGCAAGGTACAGATGCCAGTCGGACCAGCTCCGATGATGAGAACGGTATCATCTTCCGTTATCTCGGATATTCGCGCTGCCCAGAAACCAGTGGCCAATACGTCACCGACAAACAAAGCCTGTTCATCAGTTACGCTGTCAGGAATCTTATTCAGACCCTGGTTAGCCATAGGTACACGGACATATTCTGTCTGACCACCATCAATACGGCATCCCAAAGCCCAGCCGCCATGTGGTGAGGTGCAGTTATTGACATAGCCGTTCTTGCAGTAGAAGCATTCTCCGCAGAAGGTCTCTACGTTGACTGTAACCCTGTCACCTGGCTTAACCTTGGTAACGGCCTCTCCTACCTCTTCCACTACACCAACCATTTCATGACCTACTGTAATTCCTGGTACTGCACGAGGTACACTGCCATGCTTGATATGAAGGTCACTGGTACAAATACTGCCAACAGTAACCCTGACAATGGCATCAGTCGGATCAACCAATGTTGGTTTTGGTTTGTCTATGAGAGCAAATTTACCCTTCTCTATATATGTATATGCTAACATGACTGTTTATATATGTTCTACCTTTACTCTTGCCATATTTACCCTTTCCTTGATCTGGGTTGACAAATCTATGATCTCTGAGGTATATTCATGAGCTGCCTGTCTCATGATCGAAGCCTCTGTCATATAGTCAAGATGTGCATCCTGGACAATAGGCTTACAGAACTCAGGATATCTGAAGACATACTGGACAGCTACCGCTTGTGCCCTCAGAATCTCTCTTCTTAGCAGGTCGGGAAGCATATCGGGTCTCATACTATAGAGTCTGAAGCATCTCCTTTGCTGGTTGAACTTGGTAATGCCTCCCAGATAGTACGAATAGAAGAACATCTGTCCCTGTCTGGTCAGGATATATTCTTCCTCATGCCGGTCATCGACACTGCTGGCTATAGTAGCAAGGCTTTCATCGAACGGTACTTTCTGCCCTTTGTCAAGCATCATGGGATATTGGAACTGATTGAGGGAAGCCCTTACTCTTTCCTTTGACTTACAGTTGTATGGGTGCATGACCAGCTCATCTACATAGACGGTGTTATCGCCTGGCTGATCATAGAGAACGGTTTCTACACCATCGACTGAGAGAAGACTACAGAACTGTGACACATGGCTACAGAAGCCCTGTCCCTCGAATGTCCATCGTCTGGAACGCTGGTCAGCCTCGATGATCAGGTTGGCATCGTCCTCCTCGAAAGGATCACACTGCATGAAGTCACTCTTCAGCATCAGCTGGAGTTCCTGTTTACATGCCTGCCAGTAACGTTCTTCTTTTTCTGTCATATCGTGTATTATATGTAATTTCAGATAATATGTGTATTATCGTATTATATTGTAGTATCGTGTCGTATGATAATATCGTGTAATATTGTATTACAATGATTACAGATATTACTCATCATCCTCATTGTCCTCAGGTTGTCGGTTCTGCTCCCAGATCTCATTGTGCTCACGTACGCGCGTAATAAAATAAGGAATGGCAGATTCGCCGCCATATTGCTCGACGATAATCTTCTGTGTTGCCGTATTGACCTTACGTCCAGCAATGCTGAAAAGGCCGATATAATCGTCCACGTCCTTCTCCTCGGTCAGGTCGTAAGCCTCGAAGAATCGACTACAAGGATTCATGAGTCCGTTCATGATGACCTTAGTCAGTGCCTTGTAGCTCTTGGTTCTATGTCTAAGCTCAATCAGTTTCATGGAGTACTCCTTCTTCAGTTCCTGCCGCAGTTCATTCTCAATGGCTCCTGCTTTCTTTGGCTTCTGAGCCTTGATTAGATCCTCCTTCTCTTTTTCGAGCTTGGCGATGCTGGCTTTGGCAATCTTCAGACTCTCATTAAGCTCCTTGATCTGTGCGATCTTCTCAGACAGCTCCTTGTTGTTGGACTTCTTCTGCTTAGCTTCCTGTGCGACCTGCTTCTGCGCCCATCCATTGTAACGCTTGGCCATACCCAGGAACTTGGTGTACAGCGGCTCTTCGTCGATACATTCCACAACAGCAACACGGAAGAGCTTGTCAAGGATAATCCCTCGACGAGTAAACTCCCAGAACAGCTGATGAAGGTCATGGACATGAGAAATACTGCCATATCCCCATTCTCTAAGAGTGTCTATGTGCCTGTCTATGACTTCATCCTCTTCGACGGTAGATATGTAATTCAGCTCCTCGATACTGTCAAGGTCCGGCTGCTGATAGGGTTGTCTGTCTTTCATTATGACCAATTATTGATTTATGGTGAATACCGATGCTTTCTTTGCTGTTTCGGTTATTCCGCCATGTCCAGAGATTACCTGCTGACCCCACCAAGTAAGCGTTTTCCAGTCACTCGGTTCAACCAGATCAAGCCACTGATTTTCTTTGTTGTTGCCTGTCCATGACCATGGCATGTAGCCATATTCCAACTCATTACAGGTGTTCAGAATAGCCACATGGTCAGCCTTACAGCCAAGGTTATTGAGTCCTTTTCGGTAGTTATAACCGAACTCTCCAACAATGAGTGGCAAATCCTTCTGGTGACACAGAGTCAGCTTCTCCCTGATTCTTTCCGACTTATTCCAGCTGCCGTACATGTGAATGGAGAAGAGTATGTTATGCAGGGGATCATGGTCAATAAGTTCCTGACCGTGCTCAACTATCGGTGTGATATTCTGACCCCATCCAGGGCCATCAATGACAAGCGTGGTTGTATAACCTGCTTTTCGCATGATGTCAATACATTGAACATACGACTTCATCCAGTAGTCGCCTTTAGTCTTATTTGAACCCCATTCGTTGGCGATGTTCAGCAGCAGGTTTCTTTCGTATTTCTGTAGCATCTTTGCACGTTCTGGCTCAGCATACCAGCTTGCCATCTCAGCAAGGCGCTCTCCTGAGGTATTGCCCGTAACGTCATGCAGCTCCACCATAGGGATCATTTCAAGTTCAATGCAACGCTTGATGATACGTTCGAGGTCGGAATCCTTGCCCTTGGTTTGCCAAACAATACGTATAGTGTTGCATCCTACGGCCTGAATATCATCAAGAGCCATATAAGCCTTCTCTCCAAACCAGGCATGAGGGTTGTTCATACCTCGGATCACGAATACCTGCCCATCTGCATCAACAAGCTTACTCTTGTCGGTAGTAAACACTCCTTTACCCTGAGCCCACACTGCCATGCTGGTCATCAGAAGGAGAAACAGTAATACCTTTCTCATTGTCGTAATCGTTACTTATTTTGTGTATTCAATAATCTGACTTGGTGATTCTACGAATATCTGAGCTCCCTGTTCTTTCAAGAAATCCTGATCTCTGAATCCCCACAGGACAGAGATACATGGAAGGCCTGAGTTTCGGGCGGTAGCAAGATCAACTTCGGAATCACCTATATAGACAGCATCCTGCTTGTCGATGCCCATCTCTTCAAAAGCAAAGTTTACCATATCTGCTGCAGGTTTCCTTGGCATCTCTGGTCTTTCTCCGATGGCAACTTCTATATAATCCTTCAGGCAGATAGTCTCTTCCTTCCCTACCGTCCTGACCTTCGACTCGAACAGTTCTGTCACACCCGACTGGAGCTTATTGCTCACCACTGCCATGCGTATACCTCGTGCCTTCAACTCTTTCAGTGTCTCGGCAATACCTTCATAGAGTCCTGTCTGATCCTGACAATGCACGATATAGTGACTCTTGAAGTCAGCGAAGACTGCCTCGAACGCTGGATTCTCCAGTCCATTTGGCACAGACAGCTCCAATAGCCGCTTAACGCCATTACCCACGAAACTACGTATCTCCTGATAGGTTCGCTCTGGCATCCCATGCATTTTCAAAGCATAGTTGACGGAGCTCATCAAATCCTGTAGGGTATCCATCAGCGTACCATCGAGATCCCATATAATTGTCTTGAATTTCATATATTGTAAGCTTTTAATGCTGCACCAAAGGCTGTAAATGTCTCTGGGTGCTCTGGTACGATAATATGTATGTCATACAGGTTCTCCAGTCGATCGAAGATCTCTCGGCTCTTTGGTAAAGTACACATCAGACCGATAAAGCAGAAGGAATCAATGCCCCTGCCCTTTCCGGCAAGGTTGGCCATGACACCGACGTTCTGGAGAATGAGGTTGACCAGTCCTGCGGCTAGATCTGCCTTTTCCGGCTCTACCTTCACCTTGCCGAAGTTGGAAGCTGTGGCGTCCATCGGCAGATTGGGAAGTTCAACAGGACTGACATCTTTGACCTGTATGTCGATGTTCGACAAGTCACCTTCCTTGGCCAACTCTCTGAACTCGTAGAACTTTATACCTGGCATCAACAAGTTCATCATTCCCTGTAACGTGCCGCCACCCAAGGCACTGCCGCCAATATGGGTGTAAGTTCCGTTGTCGGCAAGAACAAAACTTGTTCCTGTACCCATTGAGACCACGATGAACCTATCCTTATTGATGAACTTCTGTGCAGACAAAGAGTTTGCCTCGAACTCATCGACATGAATAACGTGACGTTTATACAGTGTGTCCCCAATTTTATGTGCTCCTACACCAGTCACAGCTATAGTGTCAATTTTGAAGCGCCCAAGACACATCATGGTTTCAATATACCACTCTAGCTTCTCAATAGACATGGGTTCTGCCTTCATCTCGTGAAACTCAGCATCACCATTCTCATCAATCAAGGAGAATTTCGTGGTGGAGATTCCTATATCAATACCTAAGATCATTGTTTCAGGATTGTTGTCATTGTTCTTTTGCTATTGGCATTCATTGACTTACCATGCCATTGAATCGTATTGCTATGAATATCCGTGCCATTTATACGACAGAAATGGTTACGTCACCGAAACTAATGGTATCGCCTGAATTGATTACTTCACCCCATTTGCCCAATGGCTTCCCGTTGAGCATGGTTTGTACTTCAGGTGTTCTCTGATAGTAACGCGCTTTGCCAGGATGAACTCCTACGCATCTACCCATGCAGGAGCTGCAAGGGATGGTCTTGTTACTGAGCAACCCTTTAGGACACTCAGTGCGATGCTGGCCATGCGTCAATCTCCATGAACCACCTACAGCTCCAATGAGATTACACTGGAATGGGTCGATCGAGTCATCCTCAATGGCAATAGTGTTCCATACTTCCTTGCATTTACGTCCGATATTGACAATACCCGAATAGGTAACTGCCAATTGATCGAGGTCTGCCAAGGTTACATTGTCGCCAGTCTTATAAACAAGTTTCATTTTATATTATTTTACTTCTATCAATTCGTCTATTTTGGTCGTATAGCATTTCGAGCGATGCTCATGCTTGATCAGGTTCCTGAAGTTCGAGGACTCCCCCGTCTTCGGGTCTTTCGGGAACTGCTGGACTCCCAGTATCACCGTATCGTTACCCATCTTCCTATTGATGGTGTCAACGACCTCGGAGAGACGGTTATACTTGCTTCTCTGCTCTGGTGTCAGCACATCGAAGATGTCCAGCTGAATGGCTTTGTCACTGCTGATGCCACTCACGATGACTCCTGCCCTTTTGTACTGATAACCCTCCTTGAAGCAGGCTCGAAACGCTCTGAGTGCCGCTTCCGTCACCTCGATGGTGGAACTGGCAGGGGTGCTCAGCGTTGCAGTGATGGATGTGCCATACTGAGCTAAGTCCTCCCTAAAAGTGTTCGTGGCGATGAAGACCGTGACCAGACTACAGACACTGTGCTGCGCCCTCAGCTTCTCTGCACAATGTGCCGCATAGTTGCTGACATACATCTCCAGCTCACCTTTCTTCGAAACCATGCCGTTGAAGCTTCTGCTCGTACAGATCGTCTGCTTGGCACCTGTCAGTACCGTGTCGATGCACGACTCTCCCTTCAGCTCCTTCCAAGTGCGAAGCCCCGTGATGGTGAAGTTCTGCCTGACCCATGAGGCAGATTTCTCGGTAAAGTCCCAGGCTTTCTCGATGCCATAGTAGCGACATTTGTCCTGTCCCCTCCAGCCGATACCCCAGACCTCCTCGACAGCCAGAGCCTTCAGAGCCTTTTCCCTGCGCTTCTCATTGTCGATGATGCAGACCTTGTTATAGCCCTTGAACTTCTTGGCAAACCAGGTGGCCGCCTTCGCCAAGGTGCGTGTCGGAGCAATGCCGATGCTCACAGGCATACCCGTCCACCTGCCTATCTTCTTGACCAGTGCCTCACCCCATTCCCTAAAGTCCATCTTCAGATCAATGGTGAGGAAGGCTTCGTCAATAGAATACTGCTCCATCATTCCAGGACCGACCTCCTCTCTGAGTATGCTCATGATACGATTGCTCATATCAGCATAGAGGATATAGTTACTCGACCTGATCTGTACGTCATGCTGCTTACATAGCGCGGCAATCTGGAAGATCGGAACACCCATCTTGATGCCCAGTGCCTTGGCCTCATTAGACCTGGCCACCACACAGCCGTCATTGTTCGAGAGTACTACAACAGGCTTCCCCCATAGCTCTGGCTGGAAGACCCTTTCGCACGAGACGAAACAGTTGTCACAATCAACGACGACGTACATGCTATTCAGACAGTCTTATGAATTACATACCTTACGACACCCCAGAGGACGAACTGGTCTTCCTCATTGATCTCAAAGACAGGATAGTCGGGGTTATCAGGAACGAGACGCAGGATTCCCTTCGCCTTCTGACTCATATCAACCCTCTTGACCGTGAACTCATTGTCGATACAGCAGATCGCAATACAACCATCGAAGGGTTCAAGGCTTCGATCGACCAGCAAGAGATCATCCTCCATGATGCCTGGAGCCATGGAATTGCCTTTTACCCTCGCATAGAATGAGGCAGCAGGATGCTCGACGAGCTCCTTGTTCAGGTCAAGAGTACCATCGACATAGTCCTGTGCAGGTGAAGGAAAGCCAGCGCGTACTCCTCCATCTGCATACATCAGAGGCAACTCTGAACTAAGATCGGGTGTTAGAAATATTACTTCGTTCATTGATTCTTCTTTTCAATATAGTCGGTCAAAAGGTAGAACAGTACAATGCCGATCGTGTAGGCCACGATGTCAGACCATAGGAATCCCTGCCCTAACATCAGATGTCCTATCGTGGTAGAACGGAACTCTACCAGCCAAGACCAGCGTATGAGCTGCGAGAATTCAACACAATACGATACGGCAAGACTGCCTAACGCAATATATAGTAATCGGACCGTAGGGAAGATAACCCTCAGCAGACAGTATACCATAACAGCCCAGAGTGCGTCTCCAGTCTCTTCCGGTAACCAGTCCACCTTTCGGGATAACAACCCCGAGACAATTATCAATGCCAATGCAATCAGATAGCCTATCCTGACCTTTTGCTTCATAGCCTTATGGAATCCAGTGACGGTTGATCTCTGTAATCATACCATTCTCGATGGCAACCCTGGTATTGATCGAATAGAACTCCTTGCGGTAGCCTTCGAGGTTTTCAAGATAGAGTTTCTGATCCGTGCGAATGGTATCCGATGGTTCATCAGGGAACTCATGGCAGTCAATGATGACGAAATCCTCAGACAGAGCCACCTCGGCAGTACCCAACTTGCTATAGATGGAATGGTCATCGAAGGTATATGCCCTGTAGGTTCCACCCTCATAACCCTGTAGCCAACATCCGCCCATCTCAACACCACCGTTGACATTGAGTGTGCCGTTATCTTCTTCAAGACTCGTAATTACCAAAGGATTGCCCTGATAGACCAATGTATCACCTAACTGCATCTGAGAAACCTCCACAGCATCATACAGGTCTTCACTATATACAGTCATCCTTAGATTACAGCCCATCCAGCGGAAATCATCCGTGGTGAATGAGGCAGGAACGGTACAATCCGTCAATGCCTCGACATCAATTCCTGAAGGCATAGGACTGATACAATTATGTTCTTTCTTTGTCTCACATCCGGAGAACAGAAGCAATGATACTGCTATATAGAGATATTTGTTCATCTTTGTACTTAATTGATATTATACGTTCCAGAGGTCTTTGGGTTCAAGGGTGAAGATACCCTCCTTCCCTTCCTGAGCCTTCGCTATCATGGCTTTGGCAACCTGTGCTGTAGGCATAGGACGGATGGATCTCAGCAATCCGATCTTATTGAGTGCCTGAAGCAGGCTTACACTGATTCGTTCACCGAACCGGTCGGTATCCTTGCGGATCAGCGACGGAGGACGCATGATTGCGAGACTTCTGAAACCAAGGTTCTTGACATCCTCTTCCAACTGCCCCTTCATACGGGTATAGAAGACCTTGGAATCAGCGGTAGCCCATGCCGAAGAGACAAGTGCCATCGTATCTACGCCATTTGCCCTGGCAGCCTTGGCTACCTCATACTGATAGGTGTAGTCTATCTTCCACTGAGCCTGCTGGCTACCTGCTTTCTTAATGGTAGTACCAAGGGCAGAGAACAGTACGTCTCCCTTCAGCAGGTCTTTCCATTCATCCATCCTATCAAACTCCACAATATGCACATGGAGTTTGTCATGATGGAGATCGACATTGCGTCTGACAAAGACATGAACCTTATCAAACGCTGTATCTTCCAGCAACTGGACGACGAGATCCTTGCCCGTGGCTCCTGTAGCACCGATTACAAGTGCAGTCTTACTCATATAGTTTGATATTTTTGTCTTTTAGATTTGGGAAGTTTCTTTACCACTTCTTCGTATGAATGTCTGATCCACTTCCTGATTATCTCTTCGTCGAGGTCTCTCTCCAGATAGAGGTCGTTCCACATCTTCTTGTTCATGTGGTAGGCTGGCTCAACGCCCCGGTACCGTTCGCGCAGTTCTACCGCCAAAACAGGATCGCACTTTACAGCGACCCTCGGTTCAGGCGCTTCCAGCCACATCATCAGGAACCACTTGCCATCTATGCGGAAAGTGATGATTCCAGGAAAAAACTCATCCTCTGTGACGTATGGCAACGTCAGACAGTATTCTCTTACTTCCTCGATATTCATAATGTCTTATCTGTCACCGATAGCCTGGCAGCAGTAATAATCAAACTCGTCAGGAGTAGCATCTGGTCGTTCATCGAGTACGACATAGGCAAGATCCAACAATGTATTACGGTCTATCTGACCGTTTAGAGACGAGGCATCTATAAGTTCTTCAGGTGTCATAGACAATGTAAAACTACTTTACCAAACATTAAAATGTACTCGATCAGCATCCCACTTGTCCTTTGGGTCAGGAGATTCAGCAGGATAACCGATAGCAACGATGCCCATAGGAACGATGTATTCAGGAAGTTTCAACAGCTCACTCATATACTTAACCTTGCCTGACTGAGGATAGATACCACACCATACTGCACCTAAACCCATAGAATGGGCTGCAAGTAGCAGATTCTCGGTTGCAGCGGATGTGTCTTCGATCCAATAGTTCCTGGCTTCGCCTTCAAAGGCTCTCTGCATATCACCACAGATGGTAATAGCTACCTGCGAACGACCGACTGGAGTGGCCTGTCTGATGTGCATTGGGATGGAATCCAGCATAGCTCTGTCCTTCACCACCACGAACGACCATGGGCGTACATCTGCAGCCGTAGGGGCAGCCATGGCAGCACGAAGAAGGGTCTCGATCTGTGCATCAGTGACTGGCTCGTCAGTGTATTGACGTACACTTGTTCGGGTCATGATAGCATTGATCACAGTTGCACTGTCTGAGGTTTTACTGTTTTCCTCGACGTTGGTTGCTTGCCTGCATCCTATCATAGACAGGCACATGGCAAGCAGTACTGTTATGTAATTTACTTTCATCATTGTGAAATCTATATTATTTCTTTTCCAACCACTGAAGGAACTCTGCCGGTGTCGGGTGCTGTGCGGATTCAAGATATTCAACAGCCTTAAAAATGTCGGCTTTGACTCCGTAGTAGTTCAGGACATCATGAATAAGGGTTTCTGGGGTGATTGTTGGTTTTACCATTGGCTAATTTTGTTTTAGTGTTAGTTTATGTTTCATCATCGCTTCATGAGCCATGTCATGGGTCTCAATCAGCAACGGGTATTTGTGATACGGAACGATCTTGACTGCTACAGAATGGTGTCGCGTCTTATGTTCGATGCACCCCGTGACAAGGTCAGCATTGGCAGACTTGGCTGTAGGGGTCTTATCGAAATTCTGGATATACGCCACATTGGTCAGGAAAACAATGTCGGAACCTTCAGGCAGTTCTTCCATCACCCTGATCATAGCCGTGAGTATCATCCTGAACTCTGTAGTGTCATGATCTGCATCCACGGCATGGCTTACCTCCCTCCCATCATGCTCTATGATGTAGGCCCAGCCGCTGGCTCTCTCCTTATGACCATAGTCACATGAGCCTCCGACCCAGACGTAGTATGTCGTACTGTCCTGTATCACTTCGTTTCAGTTCCGAAATTCGTATAGTACCACTCAAACCAGTCTTGAATATCCATGTCGAAATGATCCATTGATGCCTGTCGGGTAAGGATACACTGTGCTACATTGACGTAGGTTCCACAGACATTCTGGTTTACATAATCCTTTTCGTAGAGTTCCTTAATGATAGGGAGGAGATCTTCTTCTGCCATATTCATACACTGGACGAGGGCAAAGGCTATTACGGTATGCGAGAAATAGCTCTTGTCATCAGCATCGAGCTTCTCCTTGGCAAAGGTAAGAACCTCTTTGAACCATTCCTTTACATTCTCCCTTAATTCAGGGTTATACTCCCAGATAGCACCGACAGCCTCCAGAACGATATTGTGGGCATAGTCATAGAGACC
>JAZQQH010000094.1:0-58825 GCA_045628985.1 Bacteroidales bacterium
GTAGACATGATTTTATTTGCCGCAAAGATACGCATTTTTGCGGATATAAAAAAGTCCGAGCTTGTGAAAGTCCGGACTTTTAATTTAAATTAGTAAATGTGGGTGTGTCTGGGGCTTTATACCTTTTGACACACCCTCTTATTGTATCATGTGCGCTGCTGGTGCATGTGCTGGCGATGAGGCTTCTTGTGCATGTTCATCTTGTGATGACGGCCCTGGAAGGAGTTGCGCATGGCGAGCTTGTCGTTGACTTTCTCGACGTAGTTCACATAGGTCTTGGTGCCCATGATGTCCTGAAGCTCCTTGCGATACTTCTCGTTGATTGCCTGGACTTTAGCTTTATGTTCTGTGCGATGAGTCTTCTGTATCTGCTGACGCTCTTGACGCTGAGCCTTCATCTGCTCACGATCCATCTTCTTGTGCTCCTGCTTAGCCATAGGCTTGCCGTCGAGCTTCTTCGGACGGAGGGCCTTCATCTCCTCCTGCTTCTTCTCCTTGAGCGATTCGATCTGCTTTACCTGCTTGTCCGAAAGTCCCATTTGAGAGACGATGTCCATGTTGATGATAGGGTCGACGCGCTCCTGACGTGGATGGTTGTCGTGGCCTTTGGCTGGCTTATGGTGGTTGTTGGCTACACAGGTGAGGGTGGTCATAGCGAGGCAGAGAACTGCGAACATTGTCTTCTTCATAATTTTACGGTTTTATGGGTTTTACATCTTTTTGTGAAACTCTCAGCAGGAGATAACCGGTATATCTTCCTGCTTTCTGTCTATAGGACGGGAGGAATGGAGAAGCGTTTATTTCGTGCGATGCAGATTTGAGATACTTTCACAAATTGTGTTTTTTATTGTTAATCTTCGCGTTGCGGATTAAACCAAGGGGTTTTTTCGCTCAAAAAATGCACTTTCGGAAAGATGTTTTGCGCAATATAAATAAAAAATGAGTATCTTTGCTGCGTAAAACCATAATACAATAAAACCTATGAAACCGTCACATTACCTATTTTCATTATTCGCACTGGCATGCGCGTCTTGCCAGCAACCGACGTTGACCGATGGACTCCTTGAGGTTGAAGGAGGACGTATACAGGGCTATCATGCCGATGGATTGACCATCTTCAAGGGAATCCCTTTTGCTGCTCCTCCAGTAGGCGATCTGCGCTGGAAGGCTCCTCAGCCAGTGGAGGCGTGGGATACGATCCTGCAGGCCACACAGTATGCGGCAGGTCCTATACAGGGTGAGCCATCGCCAGATTATAGCGAGGATTGCCTCTATCTGAATGTCTGGACGCCTGCTAAGTCGGCCGACGAGAAGCTGCCAGTACTGGTATGGATCTATGGTGGTGGCTTCGTGTTTGGCAATACCGCTGATCCGAACTATGACTGCGAGGCGCTGGCACGCTCGACGGATGGATTGATCCTGGCAAGTATCAACTATCGTGTCGGTCAGCTGGGATTCCTGGCTTTGCCTGAGCTCTCGGCTGAGAGTCCTAATCATGTGTCTGGTAACTATGGCCTGCAGGATCAGATCGCTGGACTTGAGTGGATTAAGAGAAATATTGCCAAGTTCGGAGGTGATCCTGATAAAATCACGATCTTCGGTGAGTCGGCCGGTGGTATCTCGGTGAGCATGCTGTGTGCATCGCCATTGTGTAATGGCCTGATACAGGGCGCTATCTCGCAGAGTGGTGGCTCGTTCGGTCCATCGCGCCCTACGACTTATCCTGGTGAGAATATGATGAAGCTGGCTGATGCGGAGCGGGTAGGTGTACAGATCATGGAGTCGCTCGGTGTCAGCTCGTTGGCTGAGCTTCGTGCGATGGATGCTTCTAAATTCGCGGCTCGTGGATTGGGTGGCGGCAGCTGGCCGGTGGTCGATGGCTACGTCATTCCAGACGATCAGTCGGTACTTTATGCCGAGGGTAAGTACAATGATATCCCGGTGCTGATCGGCTATAACTCAGATGAAGGTGCGAGCTTCCAGTTCGGCCCGAGTACACCAGAATACTACACGCAGAGTACTCAGCTGCGCTATGGTCCTTATGCCGATGCATTGCTCCAGGCTTATCCTTATACCACGGAGGATGGCGGCAAGCAGTCACGTGACCTGATGCGCGATGCTGCATTCGGCTGGCAGACCTGGCAGTGGGCGCGTCTGCAGAGTGAGACGGGCAAGTCGAAGGTCTTCCTGTATTACTTCGATGAGCATCCGGAGTACGCTGAGGGGGATCTGAACTTCGGTCGTGGCTCTTATCACGGCCAGGACGTCAACTTCGTCTTCCAGCACATGGATCAGTTCGAGCGTCCTGAGGTCGACCGTCCTTTGTCTATTGCCATGGGTAAATATTGGACCAATTTTGCCAAGTATGGCGATCCGAATGGGGAGGGTCTACCTCTCTGGCCAAACTTTACCAATGAGCAGCCTCAGAGTATGCATCTGACGGGTCCTGTACCTTTTGCAGGCCCTGTGCCAAGCGAGGATGCGCTCAAAGTACTGGATACTTACTTCACTTGGAGAAGAACGTCTGAAGATAAGGAGTGGGCAAAATAACAGGCTATTTGATACCTGATATTTGTTCAACAGAAACCAAGCCATTCATGACTGAATAGATAATAATGTCGGCCAAAGAACGAGCGTTGAGCTTCTCCATGATGTTCTTGCGATGAGAGATGACGGTGGTGATGCTGATGTCGAGGCGGTCAGCAATCTCCTTGTTGATGAGGCCTTTGCAGAGGAGGATAGCTACCTCGATCTCGCGAGGAGAGAGGAGTTGCTCACGGTGTTCGGTCGTGGTGGTTGGTGGCAAGACAGGCGACTTGCCCATGTTGCGAAGCATGAGCAGGTCGTGCATCAGCATCGGTTCGCTCTGGCAGACGTTGAGTGTATGCATGCCACTGATCTGCATGTCGCCATTGACCAGGATAATACTCTTCTTAGGGTTCTGACGGAAGAAGGTGCTATGTTCGAAGTAGATGCGCGAGGAGACGAAATAGTGCAGGAAATGACATTGCTCCTTATCCTGATTCTCCAGGTCTTGGAAGGACGCAAAGACCTCTGTCTCGACCATCGGTAGCATCTCCGTGAGGATCTGCTGAAGGCCGAGACACATGAGTGTGTTCGAGTCGATGATGGCGAAGCGGAGCGCTGGCATTCCCATGCCAGCAGGAGCGCCATGGCCGTGTGGAGGCTGCATCAGTTCTGTGCTAATGAGTTGTTAACCATTTCGATATAATTGAGCACGTCCTCGCGGCCCGTCTTCTTCTCAGCACTGGTAGCGAACATCGGAGGAAGCTCCTCCCAGTCCTGCTTGAGGCGCTCGCAGTAGGCCTTGTAGTTCTTCGACCATTCGCGCTGGCTGATCTTGTCGAGCTTGGTGAAGACGATGGCGAAAGGGATACCGTTCTCTCCCAGCATGGCCATGAAGTCGAGGTCGACCTTCATCGGAGCGTGACGGCTGTCGATGAGGAGCATGACGCAGGTGAGCTGCTGACGGTTGAGGATGTAGCCATTGATGAGGCGGTCGAGTTTCTCGAGCGCTACCTTGCTGATCTTGGCGTAGCCGTAGCCAGGGAGGTCGACGATGTGCCAGCTATCGTTGATGGTGAAGTGATTGATCAGCAATGTCTTGCCGGGCTTCGATGAGGTCTTGGCCAGGCCGCTGTGATTGGTCAGCATGTTGATGAGCGACGACTTGCCTACGTTAGAGCGACCGATGAAGGCCCACTCCGGAAGACGGGTGTCAGGACACTTGCGCCAGTCGGTATTGCTGATGAGATATTCGGCTTTCTTGATTTCCATAATTTCTTTTGTTTCTGCTGCAAAGTTACGAATTATTCTCGAAAAAAGCAAATTTCGGTGTGCAGAGTAGGGGATTAGCTGGCCAAAAATTAGGTATTTGGCAAAATAATGTGGCAAAAACTTTGTTCTCTCAAGAAAAATTTCTATCTTTGCGCGCAATTTTTTGTGATTTTGTAAAATAATAAAAATTATATAAGAAAGTGAACAAAAATACTCTTATCGGCACATTGCTCATCTGCCTCCTCTTCTTCGGATACATGTGGGTCAATCAGCCAACTCCTGAGCAGATCGAGGCGCAGCGCCGCTATCAGGACTCTATTGCACAAGCACAGCGCGAGGCTGTGGTTGACAGCGTAGCACAGGCCGAACTGGCCAAGATCATGAACGACAGTACGGTACTCAACGCTATGGACAGCGCTGCTATTGCCGCACAGGACAGCATCCAGAACGTACGTCTCATCCAGACCTACGGCTCACTCGCAGCTGCAACACAAGGTGAGGAGCAGATCGTAACCCTCGAGAATGAGGTACTCCGCCTGCAGATCTCGACCAAGGGTGGTCAGATCAAGGCTGCTACTCTCAAACAGTACGATGACTATCAGGGTAACACCTTGGAGCTCTTCGACGGCTCGAACAACGAGCTGTACTACACGATCAATACTCCTAAGGGATCGTTCAACACCGACAAGTTCTACTTCGAGCCAGTCAACGTCACCGCAGAGAGCGCTACCATGCGCCTGAAGACCGATGATGGTGCATCGCTCGATTTCGTCTATCGCCTTACTGCCGCTGACAGCTACCTCGTAGAGTATAGCCTCAAGATGCAGAACGCTGAGCGTATGATCAACGATCGTACCTTGATGCTCAACTGGTATCAGTCATTGCCACGCACCGAGCTCGGTCGTGACTTCGAGGGTCGCTACTCGCAGCTCTATTATAAGTATCAGGGACAGTCGACCAACGACCTCTCAAGCACTTCGTCTGACGACGAGACCCTGGATGGTCGCATGGCATGGATCTCGTTCCAGAATCAGTTCTTCAGCACCATGCTCGTCACCAACGACCTCTTCACAGCGGGTCGTCTGCGCAGCGAGCCTATCGCTAAGGAGACTGACGAGAACGTGATTAAGAAGTATGCCGCTGAGAACCTGGAGTTTGAGGTCGATACCAAGAGCGCTGAGACCACCATCCCAATGTGTCTCTACATGGGTCCTAAGGACTACTGGAAGCTCTCGGATATGAACGAGCCAGCAGCTGCATTCGTTGGCAAGACCAACGAGGATATGGATCTTGAGGATTCATTCTACCTTGGCTGGAGATTCATCGTACACTATGTCAACTCATGGGTGATCATCCCATTGTTCCACTTCATGGACAAGTGGATTCCATCGTACGGTATCATCATCCTCCTGTTGACTCTCTTCATCAAGCTCATCACCTTGCCAATGACCTACAAGTCGTACAAGGCGTCGGCAAAGATGCGTATCGCACAGCGTTTGCCAGAGGTGCAGGCCATCAACGAGAAGTATCCTGATCAGGAGCAGGCTATGGAGAAGCAGCAGGCGCTCATGGCGCTCTATAGCAAGATGGGGGTCAATCAGATGGGAGGCTGTCTGCCAATGTTGATCCAGTGGCCAGTACTCATCGCCTTGTTCTACTTCTTCCCAACCTCTATTGAGCTCCGTCACCAGCCATTCCTGTGGGCCGATGACCTCTCGACCTACGATGCATTCCTCACTTGGGACGCTAACATCCCTGTCGTGAACTGGATCTTTGGCAATCACCTCTCGCTCTTCTGCGTATTGATGACCATCACCAATATCTTCTATACTTGGTTGATGCAGAAGCAGAATCCAAGCCAGCAGGCTATGCCAGGTATGAAGATGATGATGTACTTCATGCCACTGATGTTCCTCTTCTTCTTGAACCAGTATTCAGCAGGTCTTTCATACTACTACTTCCTGAGTACTCTCCTCGGTATCATCATCACCTACGCTATCCGTTGGAGCATGGACGAGGACAAGATCCTGGAGCAGCTTAAGGCTAACCTCAAGAAGCCAGCCAAGGCCAGCAAGGCTACCGGTTGGGCCGCTAAGCTGCAGGAGATTCAGCGCCAGCAGCAGGAGCAGCTCAAGAAGCAGCGTGAGGAGCAGGCGCGTCGTCAGCGTCGATAAAGCGTAGTTTGCAACACTGCGAAACAGCAGATAACACATATCAAAAATCACCATCTGTGTAAGAAATCTTTGCGCAGATGGTGATTTTTTCTCTATGTTATCATAAGGTGGAATTGTCATTATCGCTTATTTGATAATTGATTATTTAGGAAAAAGGACTTTTTGCGCGTCTAAATTTGGGAATATCATTATAATTTATTATCTTTGCGCCCACATTATATAATTAAGAGAATCTAAATTATTCATAAATAATTGTGAGAAGAGTAGTAATTACAGGCGCAGGCATCTGGTCATGTCTTGGTACGAACAAGGAGACCGTCAGCCAGTCATTGCGAGAAGGCAAGTCGGGTATCGGCATCGATCCAGATCGCATCCACTATGGTTATCGCTCGCCATTGACGGGTATCGTCGAGAAACCTAATCTCAAGGGTTTGCTCGATCGTCGTCTGCGCGTCAGTTTCTCTGAACCTGCTGAGTTCGCATACATGGCCAGCCTTGAGGCGTTCAAGGAGGCGGGTATCGACGCTGAGTATATCGACAAGAATGAGATCGGCTTGATCTTCGGCAATGACTCCTCGTCAAAACCGGTGATCGAGACAGGACGTATCATGGACGAGCGTCATGACACTGCCATGCTGGGACGCAGCTTGGTATTCCAGTCGATGAACTCGACTGTCACGATGAACCTCTCTTCAGCCTTCGGTTTCCGTGGCGTCAACTTCACCGTCAGCGCGGCTTGTGCCAGTGGTTCGCACAGCATCGGCCTGGCTTATATGATGATCCGTCAGGGTATGCAGGACATCATCCTGGCAGGTGGCGCTCAGGAGTGCAATTACTTCTCGATGGCTTCGTTCGATGCTATCAACGCCTTCTCCATCCGTACCGATGAGCCACAGAAGGCCAGCCGCCCTTTCGACCGTGACCGCGATGGCCTCGTGCCAAGCGGTGGTGCTGCAGCGCTCGTCATCGAGGAACTGGAGCATGCCAAGGCGCGTGGTGCTAACATCCTGGCCGAGGTAGTCGGCTATGGCGTCTCTTCGAACGGAGGTGGCGGTATCTCGCATCCAAGCGACGAAGGTTCGCTCAACGCCATGCAGCGCGCTCTTGACGATGCAGGCCTGACACCTGACGATATCGACTATGTCAATGCACATGCCACTTCTACGCCACAAGGCGATATGCTCGAGGCGATGGCATTGGGACGTATGTTCGAAGGCAAGAAGGCGTGGATCAGCTCTACGAAGTCCATGACCGGCCATGAGTGCTGGATGGCAGGATCGTCGGAGGTCGTTTATTCGATCCTGATGATGCAGGGAGGCTTTGTGGCTCCGAACATCAACTTCGAACATCCTGACGAGTACAGTGAGAAGCTTCATCTTGCCACTGAGACGGTCGAGACAGAGATCAACACCGTATTGTCAAACTCATTCGGCTTCGGTGGTACGAACTCAGCGCTCGTCATCCGTAAATTCGTCGAATAACCACATCGAAAATTAATAAAAAACTATCAATATGCATTTATCACCTGCCCTTCAGAAACTCTATACTTCGGAGCAACAGAGTGCTCGTGACGCTCAGCGTCTGGCAGAGTTTATCGCTTTCGGCCCTGTGATTTTCCAGGCTTCGCGCCTGATGGTTAAGTTCGGCATCTTGGATATGCTTCGTGACTCTGAGACGGGTATGACACGTCCTGAGATCGTAGAGAAGACCGGATTGTCTGACTACGCTGTGAAGTGCTTGCTCGAGGCTTCGCTCTGCATCGGAACCATCCTCGTCAATCCTGAGACCGACCGTTTCCGCCTCTCAAAGGCTGGCTGGTTCCTCTTGGCAGATCCTGCTACGAAGGTCAACCTCGACTTCAACCACGACGTCAACTACGAAGGCTGGTTCCTTCTGGAAGAGTCGCTCAAGGAAGGCCGTCCTGCCGGTTTGAAGCACTTCGGCGACTGGCCTACCGTCTATGAAGGCCTTTCGTCATTGCCAAAGCAGGTACAGAAGTCTTGGTTCGGTTTCGATCATTTCTATAGCGATAGCTCATTCCCTGAGGCGCTGAAGGTAGTCTTCAAGGAGAACAAGACACGTACGTTGCTCGACGTCGGTGGCAACACAGGCCGCTGGTCAATGCAGTGTGTCAACTATGATCCTGAGGTAGAGGTGACCATCCTCGACCTGCCACAGCAGATCGGCTTGATGAAGGAAGCTACCAAAGGTATGCCAGGTGCAGATCGTGTAGATGGCATCGGTATCAACCTGCTCGATCCGAATGCAGCCTTCCCAACCAACAAGCACTATGATGTGATCTGGATGTCACAGTTCCTCGATTGCTTCAGTGGTGACGAGATCACCAGCATCCTGAAGCGTGCATCGAAGATCATGGATGCCGACAGCCGCCTCTACATCATGGAGACGCTCTGGGACCGTCAGAAGTACGAGCCAGCAGCTCTCTGTCTTACCTTGACCAGCCTCTACTTCACAGCAATTGCCAATGGTAACTCGAAGATGTATAACACCGAGGATATGACGGCTTATGTCGAAGCTGCTGGCATGGAGGTAGAGACCATCTACGACAACTTAGGCCAGGGTCATTCGATCATGGTTTGCAAGGTTAAAAAGTAAAAAGGAAAAGAGAAAAATAAGGTATAGGTAATTGTTCAAAATTTCTTATATCTATCACATGGAGTGAATAGAGTTAAAGGAGTATTCTTAAAATGATGACTCCATTCACTCTTCATCAATAACAGAATTGAGTTAATAGAGTTCTTGTCTTCTAAAAGACTCTTTTTACTCTATTTACTCCATGTGCTAAATAAAGTTATTTTTGACTTATTGCTTAATAATAAACAAAACAATATATGTTACGTTCAGAAATTGAAGAGAAAGTAAAGGGTTTCCTCATGGAGGATTTGGAGATTGACGAAGAGAAGATCCAGCCAGAAGCACGTCTGCGCGAGGATATCGGTATCGATAGCCTTGACCTCGTAGACATCGTGGTGATTGTGGATCGTACCTTCGGCTTCCGTATCAAGACTGAGGAGATGGCTGGTGTAGAGACCCTCGCACAGTTCTGCGACTACATCGAGCAGCACACCACCAAATAATCCTGACACATGGCAGAGACACTTGAGCATAGCCAGTGGAAAGGAACGACAGGCGGCATGCCATGGATGCAGCGCTCTCTGGTCAGCATCCTCGGTCATACCGATCAGCGTATCATCTACGCTTTCGTAGCGCTGATCGTTCCGTTCTATATGCTTTTTGCACACTTCGGCTATATTGCTCAGTATCGCTTCTTCCGTCAGCGTTTCGGTGAGTCGCCACTCAAGGCTTTCTGGCACGTCTACCTCAATCATTTCCACTTCGGACAGATCATCATCGACCGCTTTGCTGTCTATGGTGGCCGAAAGTTCCGCTTCGAGATGGAAGGCTATGACGACCTTTGGAAGGCGCAGGAGGCGAAGCCGGAGGGATTCATGCAGATCAGTTCGCACACAGGCAACTACGAGCTGGCTGGCTATTCGCTCAAGAGCGAGAGCAAGTTGTTTCATGCACTGGTGTTTATGGGAGAGACCGAGACGGTGATGAAGAATCGCAATAAGGTCTTTACTCCTAACAACATCAACATGGTGCCGGTGATGCCAGATATGAGCCATATCTTCACGCTCAATACCGCCTTGTCCGATGGTCATATCGTGAGCATGCCAGGTGACCGAATCTTCGGTTCGCAGAAGGCGCTTACCTGCCACTTCTTAGGTCAGGATGCCAAGTTCCCGCTGGGACCATTCTCCCTGGCTGTGGCGCGTGACTGTGCAGCGTTGGCCGTCTTCGTCTTCAAGAAAGACTGGCAGACCTACCACATCATCATCAAGGATCTGGCCGAAGGCTATAAGCAGGTCGATGCAGAGTTGCTCGCCAAGAAGAGTGTCCGTCAGCAGGCTTTGGCCGATGAGTTCGCACGTCAGTTGGAGAAGGTGGTGAAGATGTATCCTACACAATGGTTTAACTATTTTGATTTTTGGAAAGCATGACAGACGAGGAATTCCTTCAGATCCCCATAGGTGGCATCCTGCCACAGCGCGCTCCATTTATCATGGTGAGCCAGCTGCTGCATTATGACGAGATTGTTACCTCTACGCGATTCCAGATCACGGAGGACAATATCTTCTGTCAGAACGGTGTCTTCGTGGCCAGTGGCATTGTAGAGAACATCGCACAGACCTGTGCAGCGCGTATCGGATATATCAATAAGTATATCCTCCACAAGGACGTCAACATCGGTTTCATCGGTGCTGTCAGGAACCTGGAGATCGTGCAGCTGCCAAAGGTTGGAGAGACCATCGAGACGCGTATCGAGGTGCTAAGTTCATCGTTCGGATTGACATTGGCACACGGAGAGGTGCGATTGCTGGATGGTACGCTGCTGGCAGAGGGAGAGATGAAGATTGCATTGAGCGAGAAAACGGTGTGACTCAAAGTTAAAAGTTATGAGTTAAAAGTTAGGAGTGGCGATGATCGTTAAGATAGCTGATAATATCCTGTCACCGATAGGGATGACGACCGAGGAGAACCTGCATGCTGTGCAGGAGTATCGTTCGGCGCTTACGACCTATCAGCGATGGAATATCCCGGAGGCTTTCATGGCTTCTCTTTTTGCTGATGGTCAGCTGGAGGAGCATTCTTACGAAGGAGCGCTTCGTCAATCCATTGCAGGAGCGCTGTCGCAGGTTCCACAGCTCGATGTGACGACTTCGCGTGTGGTGCTGGTACTCTCATCGACCAAAGGAAACACTACGGGTCCTGACGGTGAGCGAATGGGAGAGACGGCAGCTCATCTGGCCAACCATTTCGGCATCACGACACAACCTGTGACGGTTTCGAACGCCTGCATCAGTGGTTTGTCGGCTCAGATCCTGGCGCAGCGACTGCTGGAGAGTGGCGCTTATGACGTGGCTATCGTGGCTGGTTGCGACATCCAGAGCAAGTTCATCGTCTCTGGCTTCCAGTCGTTCAAGGCGGTCTCTACCGAGGAGTGTCGACCTTTTGACGAAGATCGATTCGGCTTGAACTTAGGAGAGGCAGCTGCTACTATTATATATATTAATAAGGAGAAAGCTGCAACAGAGGATTGGGTATTGTGCAAGGGAGCTGTCCGCAATGACGCCTTCCACATCTCAGGTCCTTCGAAGACGGCCGAGGGTAGCTATCGCAGCTTGCATCAGGTGATGCAGGGAGAGGACGCTTCGCAGATCGCCTGTATCTCTGCACATGGCACTGCTACGCTTTATAATGACGACATGGAGTCGAAGGCCATCGACCGAGAGGGGATGAGCCAGACGCTCGTCAGTGGTCTCAAAGGCTATTATGGTCACACCATGGGTGCTGCAGGCCTGCTGGAGACCATCCTGACCATGCATGCGATCGATGAAGGCTGGGTGCCAGGAACACGAGGCTACAGCGCCTGTGGCACGAGTCGTGAACTCTATGTCTCTGGCCCGCATGTGCCGACGGATAAGCGTCAGTTTATCAAGCTGATGTCTGGCTTTGGAGGCTGCAATGCAGCAGCGCTATTCAAGAAAGGAGATGAGGTATGAAGCAGATAGCAGAGATTCATATTAAACATGACCCTCCCCAGCCCTCCCTCATAGGGAGGGAGCTTGGAAAGTTAGAACAAGTTTCTTGTGAGTCAGGTCGTGATTTCCTCGTATCTCTCTACAAGCAGCATGTCGGAGATTATCCGAAGTTCTATAAGATGGATCCGCTGGCGCGCTTAGGTTTCATCGCCTCTGAGCTGTTGCTAAAGCAGGTCGACGAGGAGCATTTCGTGGAGCGTGAGGATCGAGCCATCGTACTGATCAATCGCAGCGCTTCGTTGGCTGCTGATCGCAAGTATGAGTTGACGATACAGGAAGGTGACGACTATTTTCCAAGTCCTGCCGACTTCGTCTATACGTTGCCAAACATCGTGACTGGAGAGATCGCCATCCGTCATCATTATCATGGCGAGACGACGTTCCTGGTGGTCGAAGAACCATGCGACAAGTTGCTGCAACAGCTCATTGCACAGGCTTTTGCCGATCCTATGACCACATCGGTCTTAGGTGGTTGGCTCGAGTGCGAAGATGAGAATCATTTTGAGGCTCATTTAGGACTCTATACTCGATAAAGCGTCAAGGAAGGTATCTCAGTGATACGTGTGATCCCTTCCGCGACGACGGAAGGTATCCCAGTGATACGTGCGATCCCTTCCGTGATGACGGAAGGTATCCTAGTGATTCCTTTCGACACATTTATGATTAAGAAAAAAACGAAACTTATTACTAAATAAAATAAAAATGGAAGAATTGATTGAAAAATTGAAGGAGCAGATCATTGAAGCTCTTAACTTGGAGGATCTTACCCCAGCTGACATTGATGCAGAGGCACCACTCTTTGGCGAAGGCCTTGGCTTGGATAGCATCGATGCATTGGAGCTCATCGTATTGCTCGAGCGCTTCTACGGTATCAAGTTCCAGACTCCTGCTGAGGGCAAGGCTGTATTCCAGTCGGTCAAGGCTATGGCTGAGTATGTGGCTGCTAACCGCAAGAAGTAATTTTTGAATTCATAATTAAGTGATCAAAGAACCTATTGTCATCACAGGCGCAGGCGTAGTGTCTGCCATTGGTGTAGGCAAGGCTGAGACCTTGTCTGCACTTCAGTCGTTGCGCTCTGGCATCGGCGAGGTCTGCTATCTGAAGACCGAACATCATGAGTTGCCAGTTGGCGAAGTGAAGCTCTCGAACGAGGAGATGCAGCAGCAGGTTGCTGTGGCAGCCGATGGGGGAGAGGAGCTTTGCCGTACGACGCTGATGGCTCGTCTTGCCTTGCGTGAGGCTTTGTCAGAGGCGGGTATGCTCGATGCCGATCAGCAGCTCATTGCAGAGCTCGATGGCCGTATGCCACTGATCTCTGGCACCACTGTGGCAGGTATGGATCGTGGAGAGAACCTCTTCACCAGCACCGAACATGAGCTGATGATGCAGCAGATGCTCGAGGCTAAGACCGACTGTGGCAGCAACACGCAGCAGATAGCTCGTGGCTTTGGTAAGTTCGCTTTGCTCGATACGATCAGTACTGCTTGCTCTTCTGCTTTGAACGCTATTGAGATCGGTGCTAACCTCATCAAGACGGGTCAGTATGAGCAGGCTGTGGTAGGTGGCACGGAGTCGCTCTCACGCTTCCACCTCAATGGCTTCAATACGCTGATGATCCTCGATCATGCACAGTGTCGTCCATTTGACGAGACGCGTGCAGGATTGAACTTAGGTGAGGGTGCAGGCTTCCTGGTCATCGAAACACTAAGTTCAGCCAAGCGTCGTGGAGCGAAGCCTCTGGCCATCGTCAGCGGTTATGCCAACGCTTGTGACGCCTTCCACCAGACGGCTTCGTCAGAAGATGGCGAAGGTGCTTATCGCGCTATGTCGCAGGCCATCTGTATGGCAGGCTTGCAGCCTTCGGACATTGATTATGTCAATGCACATGGCACGGGTACGCCAAACAATGATCCGTCAGAGCTCACGGCCATGCATCGTGTCTTTGCCGATCAGGCGAGCTTGCCACCTTATAGCAGCACCAAGGGTTTCACGGGTCACACTACCTCGGCTTCTGGTAGCATCGAGGCGGTCTTCTGCTTGTTGGCGCTCCAGCATCAGTTCATGCCAGTGAGCTTGGGATGCACTAAGAGTATCGAAGGAGAACCTATGCCAGTGACCACGGAGACGGCTCTGCCATCACAAGGCTTGCGTCACATCCTGTGCAATGCATTCGGCTTTGGTGGCAATGATAGCTCGATGGTCTTCTCGGCTATTGAAGATAACTCTTTGGACGAGGCGGTTACTCCTCACTCCTCACTTCTAACTCCTCACTCCAAGAAGGTTTACGTTCTTTCTGAGCAAAAGCTCTCAGCCGCTGACGCTGATCCGAACTTCAAGCTCTACATGACACCTGGCGAAGCTCGTCGCTTAGGTCCTATGTTGAAGCGTACGATGGCGGTGTCTGTCCAGGCGTTGCGCGATGCTGGCGAAGAAGGTGTAGCTTTCGTGCCAGATGCAATCATCACAGGTACAGCATGGGGTAATGCAGAGAGCTCGGAGGCCTTCCTTCGCGACATGTTGACCGGAGGTGAACAGTTGCTGAAGCCGACACCATTCATGCAGTCGACACATAACACCATCGGTTCATTGATCGCCATCAGCACCAAGAATCATGGCTATAACAATACCCATTCGCAGGGAGAGGATTCCCTCCGTATGGCCATGCTCGACGCTTGGATGCTGATGCAGCAAGGCCAGATCAAGAGCGCGTTGGTAGGCCTGCATGACTCGGTTCCTGCAGCTGTCAACGAGGCTTATCTGCTGGTGACGGAGGATGCGATTCCTGCTGGCAAGACTCCAATAAGAGAATTAATGATCTAGCAAATCAAAAATACTTTTAACATGAATTATCACGAATTGTCATGAATGAATCAAAAATAATTATTAATGAAAAATTTATGATAATTTATGATAATTCGTGTTGAAAAGAAATAAAGGAACTCCACACTGAAAATGTCCTCCTTCTATTCCCTGCTCCCCCTGTCCATCCTTCAGGCCATCCTCTTGTCAGGAGGCCAGGTACTGGTCAAGATCGCTCTGCAGCACATGCCGAAAGTAGAGTGGTCGTGGAGCTTCGTGTGGTCACAAGCTACGAACTGGTGGTGGTTGGCGTGTGGTATCAGCTTTGGTGGAGCTACGGTACTTTGGGCCTATATCCTGAAGCATTATCCGTTCAGCTTGGCTTATCCGATGTCGTCGATGGCGTATATCTTTGGCATGATCGCTGCGATGCTGATCTTCCATGAGCAGATCTCGACTTCTGCATGGGTAGGTATCTGTCTCATCATGTTAGGATGTTATTTTATTGCACATTGAGCATACGCTAATTACGAATTACAAATTACGAATTACGGGAGGTATCCTAAGATTCATTAATTATGTAATTAGTAATTCGTAATTTGTAATTATAAAAATATATGATCTTTCTTGATAATCTCTATACAATCGTCTCTACCCCTGAGGAGAGTACCGAGGCCGTCCGCTTTCAGATCCGTCTGAATGCAGACAGCGTCATCTTCAAGGCGCACTTCCCTGGCGAACCTATCATGCCAGGCGCTTGCATCGTGCAGATGGTGCAGGAGTTGTTCTCTGTGTGGACAAAGCGCGAAGTAGAGATCGCAAAGATCGTCAACCTGAAGTTCCTCTCGGTCATCAAGCCTGATGAGGTGCTTGACCTCGACATCGCTATCAAGATCAAGAAAGAGGAGGACCAGCAGGTGCATATCAACGCTGATATTGTCAAGGATGAGACCACCTACACCAAGATGTCGCTGTTGCTGAATGCCAAATAACTCATTGTCACTCCCATCATCAAAAACTTCGATATGGATATTCGCGAAGAATTGAAAACCCTGAAGATCTGCGTGATCGTTCCGACCTACAACAACCACACCACGGTGTTGCAGGTCATCGATCGTCTTCTGCCATTCTCTGCTGATATCATGGTAGTCAATGATGGTTCGACCGATGATACGCTCGCGCTCCTCCAGCAGCATAAGGAGCAGATGGCACTGTCGACAGATGCATTGGCCAAAGAGACGACGCTTCATATCGTAAGTTACGAGCAGAATCAAGGCAAGGGACACGCCTTGCGTACTGGTTTCCGCAAGGCTGAGGAACTGGGTTTTGATTATGCCATCACCATCGATTCTGACGGTCAGCATTATCCAGAGGACCTGCCACACTTTGTCTCGAAACTGAAGGAGAATATCGCTGCAGGACGACCGGATGTGATCATCGTCGGCAATCGTAAACTGCAGCAGGAGAATATGCCAGGAGGCAATACCTTTGCCAACTATTTCTCTAACTTCTGGTTCGCACTTCAGACCTGGCAGTGTCTGCCAGATACGCAGACAGGTTACCGTCTCTATCCACTGCATCACCTGCATGGACTCAACCTCATCACGGCTCGCTATGAGGCCGAACTGGAGTTCATGGTCTTTGCCGCATGGCATGGTGTGAAGCTCGACTCAACGCCTATCCGTGTCTACTATCCTCCACGTGAGGAGCGTGTTACACACTTCCGTCCGTGCAAGGACTTTGTCCGCATCTTTATCCTCAATACGATTCTGTTCTTCAGCAGTTTCCTGTTCGGATGGTGGATGATGGCGTATTATCGCCTCTTGAGGCGATAATACGGATTACAAATTACAAATTACTAATTACGTGCAACGACTGAAACGAAAACTCATCACGATATACGCCTTCACAGTGTTCCTCCTGAGCGCTGTGTTGGGTGCTATCCCTATGGCCTTGTTTTATCGTCTTGTGTGGCCTCATGACGATCAGCGCAAGTTGCAGTTCCACGTCCTGATCTGGCGCTATTTCCGTTGGTGTGCACGTCATATCCCTGGCGCTAAGGTCTTCGTCAAGAATGCATCGAACGAGGACTTCTCCAAGCCTGCAGTCATCATCTGCAACCATCAGTCGCACCTCGATCTGCTCTGCACCTTGATGTTGTCTCCGCGTATCGTAGCCATGACCAATCAGTGGGTATGGAACTTCCCGCTCTATGCACCGATCATCCACTATCTGGAGTATTATCCAGCAGCTGACGGATTGGAGGCCAATGAACCAAAGATCGCCTCTTTGCTCGAACGTGGCTATTCGGTACTGATCTTCCCTGAGGGTACACGCTCTGCTACCTGCGAAGTCCTCCGCTTCCATCGTGGCGCCTTCTATCTGGCTGAGCGTATCGGAGCAGATATCGTCCCTGTCTTCCTCGATGGTCCTGGCCGTGTGTTGCCAAAGAATGATTTCTGCTTGCAACCTGGCACGATTACCGTCGAAGTAGGAGAGCGCGTCAAGGCTGGCGATACAAGCCTCGGAGAGACCTATCAGGAGCGTACCAGCGCTTGGCGACAGGTATATAAGCAAAAACTTAATCAGCAATAAACGTTCCGTTTGAACGGAATCGTAAAAATAAAAAAATGCAGCGACAGAAAGCCATCATCATCGGTAGCGGCATGGGAGGCCTCTCCTGTGGAGTCATTCTCGCAAAGAATGGCTATGACGTTACTGTGCTTGAACAAGGCTTTCAGATCGGTGGTTGCCTCCAGTGTTTCTCACGTGGAGGTGTCCGTTTCGAGACCGGCATGCACTTCGTCGGTAGCGCGGATCCTGGTCAGGTGCTACATCAGCTTTTCGACTATCTCGAGATCCTTCCTGATGTGCAGCTGAGTCGTCTCGACACCTCGGCTTACAACATCATCTCCTTGGCAGGAGAGCGTTTCTCTTTTGCCAATGGTCGTGAGAACTTCATTGAGACGATGCTACAGAAGTTTCCTGCTGAGGCCGACAGCCTGGCACGTTACTTCGATACCGTGCAGCAGGTGGCCGACGTCTGTGGCTTGAGCCAGATGCAGTCGGCGCAGGACTCTGATACGTTGATGCAGTATCAGTTGACCTCGATGGGAGAGGTGTTGCGGCAGACCGTCCGTGATCCTCATCTGCGCGACGTCCTGTGTGGCGATCTGCCACTCTATGCTGGTGTGCAGGACCAGACGCCTTTTGCCTTGCATGCACAGCTCATGGACTTCTACAACCGCAGCTCCTTCCGCATCCGTGGCGGCAGTGACCAGCTGGCCACCTCCATGGCTGCAACCATCGAGCGTTATGGAGGCCGTGTCTTGACACGTAGCAAGGTCACTCGCGTCGTCTGCGATGCTACCCATGCCACTGGCGTGGAGGTCAATGGCGAGCAACTGCTCCAGGCCGATGTCGTCATCAGCGCCATCCATCCGCAGGTACTCCTGCCATTGCTCGATACGACGATGATCCGTCCGGCTTATCGTCAGCGTATCGCAGCGATCCCTAATACGCCATCGGTCTTCTCTTTGTACCTGAAGTTCAAGGACGGAGCCATGCCGTATATGAACAGCAACTTCTACGGTTATCGAGCCAACCATCCTTGGGGATGCGAGGACTATGACGAGGAGTCTTGGCCGAAAGGCTACCTCTATATGCACTTCTGTCCGGAAGCGGAGTCCGGCTACGCTCAGAGCGGTGTCGTCTTGTCTTATATGCACGCCAAGGAACTTGAGCGTTGGTCAGACACTCGCATCGGTCGACGTGGTGCGGATTACGAGACTTGGAAGAAAGAGAAAGCGGAGAAGATTCTGGATTTGATGGAGAAGGAGTTCCCTGCCATCCGCAGTCAGATCGAGAGCTATTACACCGCTTCTCCGCTGACTTATCGCGACTACACGTCTACTCCTGAAGGTTCGATGTATGGTATCCTTAAGGACGTCAGTGCAGGACCAGCGTATCGCATCCCCTACCGCACCCGTATCCCGAATCTGTTGCTGGTCGGACAGAACATCAATTCGCACGGCATCTTAGGCGTGCTGGTAGGTACAATGATCACTTGCGGCAATCTGCTTGGCCCCGGCAGTTTGCGCATCAGATAAAAATATTAATGAAGAAAGCAATCATCATAGGAGGAGGTTTGGGTGGCCTGTTTACAGGCGCCTTGCTTGCCAAGAATCATGTGTCGGTGACGGTGCTCGAGCAGAGCCATGTCATCGGCGGTGGCTTGCAGACCTTTGTCCGTCATGGCATGACGTTCGAGACGGGTATGCACATCCTGGGGGGCTTCCAGCCAGGAGGATCGCTCCATCGCATCTGCCGTTATTTGGGGATTCTCGACAAGCTCGATATCGTCCCTATGCCAGACGACTGCATGGCCGAGATCATCGGTATCGATAATAAGACGGGTTACAGACTTCCTCAAGGCCGACAGCGCTTGGCTGACTACCTTGTGGAGCAGTTTCCCGAAGAGGAAGCTGGTATCCGTAGTTATATTGATTCCATCTACGATATCGCCTCTAAGATTGATCTCTTCAACCTTCGTCAGCCTACCAGTACAGCTGTCCATGAGTCATTCGGAATCCCGGTAGGTGCATTCCTGGAGCGATTTACTCACAATCCGCAGTTGCTCAATCTTATGGCTTTTGCCAGCACGCTCTACGGAGGTCTCAAGGACAAGACGCCGGCTTATGTGCACGCGCTCATCAACGTTCTTTATATCAATGGCACCTCTATGTTTGGCAAGAGTAGCCAGCAGTTGGCCGATGCATTGACCGACGTCATCCGCGCGAATGGGGGAGAGGTGCAGACCAATCACGCTGTCGAGGAGATCTGCGTCGAGAATCGCGTAGTGCAGTGTGTCAGGACCTGCAATGGCAAGGAGTTCTCAGGCGACATCTATATCTCGTCCCTGCATCCGACCATGACCATCGGCCTGAGCAGCTCTGGCGCTTTCCCTCGCGCCTACGTCTCACGCTTGCATTCCATACCGAACAGCTACTCGGCCTTCAAGGTCTACTACGAAGTCAAGGCCGAAGCTTTTGACGCGCTGCAGTCACCTGTCTATATCCTGCGCTCGCAGGAACGTTTCTGGCAGATGCACCAGTACGATGAGCTCTGGCCTCAGGGAGTGGCGCTCTTCATGACCGATGGCAAGATCTCACCACGTGGCACTCGTCTCTTGATGACCGTCAGCCCTATGACTTTCGACGCTGTCCGTCCTTGGGAAGACAGTTCTATTGGCCATCGTCCTGATGAATACAAACAGTGGAGTGAGGAACAGATACGTCGCGTCACCGAGCTTGTCTCAGAGCGCTATCCTGGCTTTGCTGACGCTGTGGTCAATAGCTTCGCAGCCACACCACTCACCTTCCGCGACTGGCTCGGTACTCCCGAAGGCAATATGTATGGCTACAGCAAGGACGCCGACAATATCATCCTCTCGCACCTGCCTATTCAGACCAAGGTCAGCAACCTGTTGCTCACTGGTCAGAGTATCAACCTGCATGGCATCTGTGGCGTGCCGCTTACGGCCATCCAGACCGCTGAGGCGGTTCTTGGCAGAGACGCAATATTAGGAGCTATAAAAGAATGAAGATGAAAGATTTCAGAATACTACTACTCGCCTTCGTTCTTTTCCTCAATTGCCTGTCGCTCCACGCTCAGCGTCTGACTCCTTTCCTCGCTGAGTCCGACCATCCTACTCCCGCCATCATCGTCTGTCCGGGTGGCAGCTATTCCTGGCACGATATGAAGACCGAAGGCGTAGGTGTGGCTCAATGGCTGCAGTCGCAAGGAATCTCGGCTTTCGTACTCGAATATCCGGTGCAGGGTGTCACCTCGTTCATCACTCATTATCGATATCTTGTCCGAGGCCATCAGTACCCTGACGCGTTGGTCAATATCCAGCGAGCCATCGTAGAGCTTCGCCAGAAGGCAAAGGAGTATAATATTGATCCGAATTGCTTAGGTGCGATGGGATTCTCAGCAGGAGGACATCTGGTGACTTCGGCGGCAGAGTTCTTCACTTCGGCCGACGATCGTCCGGACTTTGTGGTTCCCGTCTATCCGGTTGTGACGCTCCGCAAGAATCCTTGGACACACAAGCGTTCACGTCGCGCTTTGTTAGGGGAGTATCGCAAGTTCCGCACCAAGTGGCAGGATAGCCTCTCGCTCGAGCTGCATGTCCGTCCGGATATGCCACCGGTGTTCCTGGTCAACTGTGTCGACGATCCTATCGTCCACTACCATAACTCAGAGATGCTCGACTCTGCACTCACCGTTGTAGGTGTTCCGCATGAGTACCATCAGTATAAGACTGGCGGACATGGCTTTGGTGCTGATCCTGCCAAGGCAAGCGCTGAGTGCATCGTCTGGAAAGAAAAATTCATTCATTGGTTCAAATCGAATTATGACAAATAACTTTGACGACATCCGTCCGTACTTTCAGGAGGAGATTCCTGCTGCCATGCAGCGTATAGCCTCCAGCGATGGTTTCCCAATCATCGCCTCATACGTATTTCCTGACCGTAATGTGCAGGAGGTGCGCGAAGAGGTGCGCTCTATCCAGACCATCGAGGAGTTCCAGACAAAGGTCATGAAGGCGTTCAATGAGCAGGTCATCGAGCGTAGCATCTCGCAGTTCTCGTTCGAGGGATTGGGACACATCGAGCATGGTGTTCCTTATCTCTATGTCTCTAACCATCGCGACATTGTCCTCGACTCCAGCCTCCTGCAGTACGTCCTCTACCTCAATGGTTATCCGACTACCGAGATCACCTTTGGCGCCAACCTGATGTCTGGTCCGCTGATCATCGATATCGGTAAGTCAAACAAGATGTTCCGCGTGGAGCGTGGTGGCACTCCTAAGGAGTTCTACCGCTGTTCGTTGCACCTCTCGGAGTACATCCGTCACGTCATCCGCGACAAGCAGCAGTCTGTCTGGATTGCTCAGCGCAATGGTCGTACCAAAGATGGCAATGACCGCACCGACCAGGGTATCGTCAAGATGTTCTCGGTCAGCGATTCTGCCGATAAGATCAGTTCGCTCGACAACCTGCACATCGCACCTGTCAGCGTGTCTTACGAGTGGGAGAGCTGTGACTTCCTCAAGGCCTTCGAGCTCTACATGAGCCGTGGACAGAAGTACATCAAGCGTCCGGGTGAAGACATTACAAGCATCCTCACTGGCATCATGCAGGACAAAGGCCGCGTGCACTTCGAGGTGTGTCCACCAATCAAGCGTAGCGAGCTCGAGGCCTTCAACAGCCTCACGCAGAATGAGTATCATCAGCAGGTGGCTCGTATCATCGATCAGCGTATCCGCACTCACTATCGCTTGTGGCCAAACAACTACATCGCACATGACATGCTCTATGGACAGACCACCTATCAGTCGATGTATACTGAGGCTGAGAAGCAGGCTTTCCTCAATCGTATGGCCATGCTCGATACGATGGCACAGAAGGAGCAGTACGCTGTCACTGACCTCGATGCACTCCACGAGATCTTCCTCGGCATCTATGCCAACCCAATCAATAACGATAAGATCTAAATGAACGTCTTCCTTTGTCTCTACGACTATTTCGCGCCTCGTCGCTCCCGCCTCTGGCTCTTGCTGTCAGTGGTCGTGGCTGCGCTGTGCGCCTTGGTCACGAGGCTCGACTATAAGGAAGACATCTCCGATTTCATGCCTTTCGATGCGGAGTATCGCAAGGCTATGCAGATCTATCAGGAGGTAGCAGCCGGTAACCGTGTTGTACTCCTCTTCAGCCACGCTGACACTACGCAGGTACAGCAGGAATATGTCACTGCAGGCGTAGAGCGCTTCGGTGAGCTCCTGGCCGAACAGGATACCGCAGGATGGATCACCGACTGGCAGCCACAGATCGACTTCACGCAGGTGCTCGACGTCTTCTCGTTCGTCTACGAGCATCTTCCGCTTTACCTCGATGAGGCTGACTATCAGCGTTTCGATAGTCTCTGGCAGGCCGATCCGGATCTCGTCCGCCATCGCCTGGAGGCCGACTATGAGCAACTGGGTTCCTTGGCAGGCTCTTTTGTCCAACCTGTCCTGCAGCACGATCCGTTAGGCCTCGGAGGCCGAGTGGCATCGTTGCTCCGTCAGTTCCAGCCAGAGCTGCAGTTCCAGCAGTACGACGGCTATATCTTCACGCCTGATGAGCGTCGCTGCATCGTCACCGTCACGTCGCCTTTCGGTAGCAGTGAGAGTAGTGGCAACGCGCAGCTCGTCTCTCTCTTCGAGCGTACCACCGCCGCCTTGCGGGCCGAGGAGGCTACTCGTGACATCGCAGTCACCGTCATCGGCTCTCCTGTCATCGCCGTCTCCAACGCCGCGCAGATCAAGCATGACAGCATCTTGGCTGTTGCCATCTCTGCCATCCTGATCCTGGCGCTCTTGCTCTACGCTTTCCGCAGCTTGCGCTCTTTGCTGCAGATTGCCATTGCCACCGGCTTCGGTTTTCTGTTCGCGCTCGGTTTCTTAGGTCTTTTCCGCGACAGTGTCTCGGTCATCGTCCTCGGTATCGCGTCGATCATCATCGGCATTGCGGTCAACTATCCGCTGCACTACATCTGTCACAAGCAGCATCAGCCTAATACGCGCCTCACGCTCCGTGAACTCGTTGCACCTTTATTTATAGGCAATGTCACCACCGTCGGCGCCTTCTTGACGCTCGTCCCGCTCGATGCTGTTGCCGTCTGTGACCTCGGTCTCTTCAGCGCGCTCATGCTCATCGGTACCATCATTTTCGTGCTGGTGTTCATGCCACACATGACGATGTTCGATGCTAAGGCCACCACGGCCAAGGTCAATCTCGAAGCCGAAGTACACGCGTTCGACCGTCTCTCGCAGCGTCTCATCCAGTCGCGTGTCACGCTTGTCGTGTTGTTGGTTCTCACCGCTGTCTTCGGTTGGTTCAGTCTCCTCACAGAGTTCGACTCGAACCTCAATCACATCAACTATCTCACCGATCGTCAGCGCGCTGACCTCGCTTATATGTCCGACATCCAGGGCCAGTCGCAAGGCAATACCGTCTTTGCTTCCGTCTCTGGTGCTACGGCCGATGAGGCGCTCCTGGGTCTCGAACAGCTGACCACTCAGGCCTCGCTTTCTGGAGTCTCCGATCTCTTCCTCTCGCAGAAGAATCCTGTCGATCTCCTTCCTTCGCAAGCTACACAAGAGCGCAGAATTGCGCTGTGGCGCGACTTCTGGCAGCAGCATGGCTACTCCTCTGGATTGACCACTAACTTCGTCCAGACGGCCTCAGAAGTAGGTTTCTCAGCCGAGGCTTTTGCTCCGTTCGAAGACCTCCTCACCACCGAGCTCTCACCGCTCCCTTACGACGAGTTCGAACCGCTCACCAGCACCATCCTCACCGGTATGGTCCGTCCTGGTTTGCTCGTGGCTCAGTACAGCGTTCCTGCTGATCAGGTCTCGCACGTAGAGGAGGTTTTGCAGCAGTCGCTCCCTAAGGCTTCCGGTGCTGCCACTCAGCCAGAGTTCCACATCTTCGACCTGGCCTCGCTCAACAGCCGCGTGTCTGACGCTCTGTCCGATAACTTCAACTACATCGGCTACGCGTGCAGTGCCATCGTCTTCCTGTTCCTCTGGTTCTCATTCCGTCGTCTCGAACTGGCCTTAGTGGCCTTTATCCCGATGGCCATCGGCTGGGTATGGATTCTCGGCCTCATGCAGTTGCTCGGCATCCAGTTCAACATTGTCAACGTCATCCTCGCCACGTTCATCTTCGGACAAGGCGACGACTATACCATCTTTGTCACTGAAGGTCTGATCCGCGACTATCGCGAAGGCCGCAAGGTCCTCGTCAGCTACCAGCGTAGCATCCTGCTGTCCGCACTCATCATGCTCATCGGCATCGGATCGCTCATCCTGGCCAAGCATCCTGCTATGCACTCGCTGGCCGAAGTCACCATCATCGGCATGGCAGTAGTCGTCCTCATGGCGTGGTTCATTCCACCGATGGTCTTCCAGTGGCTCGTCCGCATCGACAAACCGCTACGCGACTATCTCGACCGCAATACAAAATAATTTGTAATTCGTAATTAGTAATTCGAAATCTATTTCATATATGAAAGAAAAGATCATTTCCATCCTCGAAGAGGCCCTTCCTTTGGTTGACCTCGAGTCAGAGCGCCTCTGGGACGAGCTCGATTCCCTCGGCGTTACCAACATCCTCATGCTTCTCTCTGAGGAGTATGGCATTGAACTCACCTCGCGTGACGCTACTCCTAAGAACCTCCGTAACATCGACGCTCTCGTAGCACTCGTAGAGCGCAAGCTCGCAGAGAAGCAGTAATGACTCTCCTTGACCACCTCCACCGTCATGCCATTGAGCACCCCACCGTCCCCGCCATCATCCACGATGGTGAGGTGGTGACCTATGCTGAGCTCTCTGCACGAGTCTCGGAAGAAGCTCAGCGCCTACGTGACGAGGAGCACGTCCTGCCAGGTCAGCTCTATCAGTTCGTTGCCTCGCAGGATGTGGCCTATCTGGTTCGTTTCCTGGCCTTGCACGAGGTCGGAGCCATCTGTGTGCCAGTCGATGCCATCATGGACGATCTGCCTGACTATCACAATCCTGCTGTCAGCGACATCCTCTTCACTACGGGTTCTACCAGCAAGCCGAAAGGCGTCCTACTCAGCCAGGATGCCATCATGGCCGATGCCGACAACCTCATCCAGTCGCAAGGCTTCCACTTCGGCCTGACCTTCGTCATCTGTGGACCGATCCATCACTTCGGTAGCTGGAGCAAGGTCCTTCCGATGATTGTCGTCGGTGGTACCATCTATCTGCTCGAAGGCCTCAAGGACACCGAGGCGCTCTTCCTTGCGTTAGGCTCTGCACCTCGCACCGCCACCTTCCTCGTACCTTCGGCCATCCGTATGCTTATGCAGCTGCATCGTGAGCGACTACAGTCGTTGGCCAAGAATATCGAGTTCATCGAGACCGGAGCTGCACCTATCGCCACCAGCGATATGGAGCAGATTCGCGAACTCCTGCCACAGACGCGCTTCTATAATACCTACGCGTCGACCGAGACGGGTATCGTCTGCACCTTCCCCTTCCATAAGCCGGCGGTGTGTAAGCAAGGCTGTGTCGGTCCTACCATGGTTCATGCCAGCGTCCGTCTCGATGCAGAGGGACACATCATCGTCACAGGTCCGATGATCATGAGCGGCTACCTCCACGATCCGCAGCCACCTACAGAGATCGTCACGTCCGACATCGGTCAGATCGATTCCGATGGCAACCTCTACATCACAGGTCGCGACAGTGAGTTCATCAACGTCGGTGGACTCAAGGTAGCGCCTGCCGAAGTGGAGGACGTAGCCATGTCCATGCCAGGAATTGCCGACTGTCTCTGTGTCGCTGCACAGCATCCGCTCATGGGTCAGATCCCCCGTCTGCTGGTCGTCATGGAACCAGGCGTCGAGTTCAATAAGAAGGTGCTCATCCAGTATCTCAAGCCTCGTCTCGAAGCCTTCAAGATTCCATTGCAATACGAGGTAATCCCCGAAGTCAAGAAGACCTTCAACGGTAAGAAAGACCGTCGCGCCGACTATCGTCCTATCCGCGAGCGTGTCCTCTCTGCCACCAATATCTCCGAGTTCCAGCGTCGCGTCTACCTCGAACTCCTCAACGTCCCACGCGGCGAGACCATCACCTATGGCGAGCTCGCTCATCGCATCGGTTGTGGCAGTGCACAAGCCGTAGGACAGGCGCTCCGCAAGAATCCTTTCGCTCCCGAAGTCCCTTGCCATCGTGTCATCGCCTCCGATGGTTCCATGCATGGATACAACGGCCAGACCTCCGGTGAGATGATCGAAAAGAAGATGAGATTACTTCGAGAGGAGGGGATTGATATTTAATTCATTAAGTTTTATTTCTGCGATCCAATCCACAGCAGCGCCATGGCGATGATGACGAAGAGGAGGTCGATGGCTTTGGATTTGATGTTCTTCTCTTTGAAGAGGATCCAGCCACAGAGGAAGCTCACGAGGACGCTGGAACGGCGGACGAGTGAGGTGACTGAGATGAGTGCATCGGGGTAGGAGAGCGCGTAGAAGTAACAGAAGTCGGCCACAGAGAGGAAGATGGAGATCAGCGGGATCTGCCACTTCCAGTGGAATGGGTGCTTGAGGCGATGACGCGCCGGTGCCCAGCAGATGAGGCAGACGAGTCCCATCATCAGTACCTGGTAGAAGTTATACCATGACTGGATGATCATTTTATTGAACCCGCGGTTTGGCCAGAGTCCGAAAAGACCCTGGCCATTTTGTGGATCACCCACCAGGAACTTGTCGTAAAGGCCAGAGATAGCACCGAAGATGGTGCCGGCGATGACCATCCAGATCCAGATACTGCTTTTGAGCGAGATACCTTCTTTCTTGCCGCTGCGACTGATCATCGCAAAGGCAAGGATGGAGATGAGTACACCTGCCCACTGCCACGTGTTGAGCTTCTCTCCAAAGATGAAGATGGCACCGAGAAGGACGAGGATCGGACGGGTGGCGTTGATCGGCGAAGCGATGGTCAGAGGGAGGTGCTTCAGTCCGTAGTAAGCGCAGATCCATGAGGCCAGGACGATGGCCGACTTTACTATAATATATATATGTATAGTGGCGTCTTCGATAGGCGGGATATACAGCAAACTGCCCGCATCGATGCTGCCAGTGGCCGAGAAGACGACCAGTGGCAGGAAGATGAGCGAGCAGAAGACGGTATTGAGCAACAATACCGGGATGACAGCGTTGTCTTTGAGCGATACCTTTTTGCAGACGTCATAGCATCCCAGCAGCATGGCTGAGATGAATGCGAGGATGATCCACATTGGGACTTTAATTACTAATTACTGATTACAAATTACAGATTACTTGATCCAGAAGGCCATCTTGAGCGATGACTCGTACTCGTCGATGAGGTCGACGGTCTTGACGCGGAACTTGCGGTAGGCGCGGATGATCTTGTCGCCTTTCTTGTTGAGCGCTACCTTGTCGGCAATATATTCCTCTGCACTGATACGTAGCATCTTACGATCAGGGTTGTCTCCATTGTAGCGGAAGCTGATGCGACGCATCTGAAGGATGATCTTGCCGTCCTTAACACTGGTCTGAAGGAGGTAGTTCATCTGGCCATTGTCGAGGGTGAGGAATGTCTGAGAGAAGACGATCTCCTGATTGACCATCATCTGGATGGTGTTTGGTTCTTCGGGTTCGACAGGGGTGCTGCTGATGATGCGAGCGTCCTTCATGCAACGGTCCATCCAGTCCTTCAACTTGGCGACGGTCTCTTCTGTGTTAGTACCTTCTGGCAAGGTGAGTACGCGCTCGAGATAGACCTGACCTGTAGGCTCTAATGGCAATGGAACGAGGTATTTAGCATCAGGATTCTCTGTCGAAGCCTGATTTTCTGTCACTGGTGCTGTGATCTGAGCCTGTGTGGCTGCAGCGCAACCTAAGGCAAGGGCGATAAGGAGAAAAAATCGTTTCATATTATACTTATTTTTTTGCTTTGAATGCCAAGGCGTAGATACGCATCTGTTTGATCATCGACAGGAATCCGTTAGAGCGGGTAGGAGAGAGGTTCTCCTTAAGGCCGATCTGCTCGATGAAGTAGAGGTCGGAGGCGAGGATCTCGTCTGGAGTATGGTCGCTGAGCACCTGGATGACGAGGCTGACGAGACCTTTGACGATGACGGCGTCGCTGTCGCCAGTGAAGTGAATGGTCTCGGTGTCCTCGTTATAGTCGGCCTGCAGCCACACGCGGCTCTGGCAGCCTTCGATGAGGTTCTGTGGGGTTTTGTACTTCTCGTCGAGTGGCTCCAGATTGTTGCCCATCTCGATGATCATCTGATATTTGTCCATCCAATCGTCGAAGGCTGAGAAGTCGTCGACGATCTGGTCTTGAATTTCGTTGATAGAGTTTACCATAATAATTTTACTAATAAGTTGCCCACCTTCTGCATCGTCTCGGCCGACAGTTTGTCGAGCGTGTCGCCCGTCGTGTGCCAGTAAGGATAGAAGGTGCCGTCGTTGTCCATGCGGGTGTCGATGATGTCGACGGTAGGGAGACCGAGGATCTGGTTGACGAAGACATGGTCGTCGGTGATGCCACCGCCACGCTGGTTGATAAACAGACTCTTATAGCCGAGGTCGGACGCGGTGCGCCAGATCTGATCGACGTAGGTCGAAGCATAACGGTCGCTGTAGTATTCGCGATAGAAGGTGGCGTCAGGAGCTCCTACCATGTCGAGGAGGATGCCATACTGAGCGCGATAGCCTTCCTGGATGGCCTGCTTGCACCAGAGCTGTGTTCCCATGCCCCACCACTTCTCGTCGTGCGAGCCTTGCCAGTCGTCAGGTGCGCCATAGTCCTCGACGTCGGTCAGGAAGATGTCGATACCCATGATTGGCTGCTTCTGGCTGGCGAGTCGAGCCACTTCGAGCAAGACGCCTACACCGCTGGCACCATCGTTGGCTCCGTCGACTGGCTGCTGACGCTTGGCAGGATCGGGATCATTGTCGGCCACGTGTCGGCAATCCCAGTGACTGATGAGCAAGACGCGCATCTTGGCGTCTGGATTGTAACTGCCGACAATATTGATGACTGGCAGTTTCTTGCCGTCATAAGAGGTGGCTTCGGTACGTTGCACCTTGACGTTGGCTCCATGACGGACGAGCTCGCTCTCAAGCCAAGTGCCACAGAGTTGCTGCGCTTCGGTGCCAGGAACGCGCGGTCCGAAGTCGAGCTGCTGCTTGACGTAGAGCATGGCTGAGTCGGCGCAGAACTGAGGCAAGGACGAGGCCGTCGTGGTGGTCGCTTGCGTCGTTCCTGTGTTGGTCGACGAGGAGGACGGCTTGCTGCAACTACAACACACGGTGGTGAGCGCAAGTCCGGATATTATGAGATTTTTTAGCATCTATTTAACCCGAAGAGGCCTTGTTCTTCCCTCTTCTGGGATGCAAAAGTAGTAAAAAATCCCCATTTTTAAGTACAATTCCCCTATTTTTTATCGGTCTATAACATAAAATAGCATTTTTTGTACTCAAAAATAACATTATTTCGGCAAAAATTATTAAATTTGCAGCAAATTTGAAAGCTTTCTTATCCCGCTTGTCAATCTTATAGATGAAAAATATTACACACGAAGGCCGTGTCATTAAAGTAGAAGGCCGCAAGGTGACCGTTTGCTTTATTCAGAGTTCCGCATGTTCCGGATGTCATGCCAAGGGCATTTGCTCCAGTCAGGATCAGGCGGAGAAGATTGTTGTGGCCGATAGTGAAGGCGTGGAGTACAGCGAAGGCGAGAAGGTGAATATCATCGTGAGCAACGAGATGGCATGGTCGGCCGTGGTGCTGGCCTTCATGGTGCCATTGGTGCTGGCCTTCATCGCTCTGTTTGTGACTGTCCCGCTGGCTGGTGAGATGATGGCTTGTCTGGTCACACTCGCTGTGCTGGCTGTCTATTATGTAATACTTTTCTTGCAGAGGGATAAACTCAATCGGAAAGTAGCATTTACAATTGCACGACCGTAATCAGATACAATCGCACGATCGTATACAGAGAGGTTCTCCTCTCTTCAAAATGAGAAAATCAACAACAACAACAAATAAATAAAAATTATGAATTTAATCTTAGTTTCTCTTATCGTACTTGGTGCGATTGGAGTCATAGGCTCTCTGGTCCTCTACTTTGTGGCCAAGAAGTTCTATGTCTTTGAAGATCCTCGAGTGGGTCAGGTGGAGGAGTTGCTGCCAGGCGCTAACTGCGGTGGCTGTGGCTTCCCTGGTTGCCATGGTATGGCCGATGCCTGCGTGAAGGAGAAGGACGCCAGCAATTCGCTCGGTTCTCTCCTCTGTCCTGTAGGTGGCGCTGACTGCATGGCTAAGGTGGCTGAGGTCCTCGGTGTTGAGGCTGGTGCTGCAGAACCAAAGGTAGCAGTCGTTCGCTGCAACGGTTCTATCGCTTGCCGTCCTAAGACTGCCAGCTACGATGGTGCAAAGTCTTGTGCAGTAGCTGCTGCTACCTTCGCTGGTGAGACTGGTTGCGCCTTCGGTTGTATCGGTCTTGGTGACTGTGTGAAGGCTTGTACCTTCGACGCTATCCACATGAATCCTGAGACCGGCCTCCCTGAGGTCGACGAGGACAAGTGTGTGGCTTGTGGTGCTTGTACTAAGGCTTGTCCAAAGATCGTACTTGAGCTCCGCAAGAAGACCTCTATGAAGTCTAACCAGCCAAAGCGCGTCTGGGTTTCATGCTTGAACAAGGACAAGGGTGCCGTTGCTCGTAAGGCTTGTGCCAGCGCTTGTATCGGTTGTGGCAAGTGCCAGAAGACCTGTAAGTTCGAGGCTATCACTGTTGAGAACAATGTGGCTTACATCGACGTTGAGAAGTGTAAGGCTTGTGGCATGTGCGTGAGCGAGTGTCCTACAGGTGCTATCCACTGCACTCCTGCCGTACAGGTTGTCGTTGATAAGCTCAAGGCAAAGAAGGAAGCAGAGAAGAAGGCTGCCGCTGAGGCTGCTGCCGCTGCCAAGGCCGCTGCAGAGACTACTCCAGTAGCACAGCAGGCTGCTCCTACTGCCGCTCCAGCTGCTGCACAGCAGGAACAGCAGTAATTTGTAATTTGTAATTAGTAATTTTGCAAAATAATGAAGACTTTCAAACTCGGTGGTGTTCATCCCGCCGCAAATAAGCTTTCTGACAAGGCGCCTATCGAGGTGGCTGCAGTTCCTGCAGTCGTTGCCATCCCTATGGCACAGAATCTGGGTGCTCCGTCAAAGGCTATCGTCGCTAAAGGCGATAAAGTGAAGGTAGGTACTCCTATTGGTGAGCCAGGCGGATTCCTTTCTTCTTTCGTTCATTCTTCTGTCTCTGGTACTGTCGATAAGGTAGATCTCGTTGAGGATGCTACTGGCAAGAAGGTACCTGCAGTCTTCATCAAGGTAGAAGGTGATGAGTGGGAGGAGAGCATCGACCGCTCAAAGGATATCGTCCGTGAGATCAAGCTCGAGAAGCAGGAGATCATCGACCGCGTCAAGGCCATGGGTATCGTAGGTATGGGTGGTGCAACCTTCCCAACACAGGTCAAGCTCGCTCCACCTCCAACAGCTAAGCCTGAGTGTGTCATCATCAATGCAGTAGAGTGCGAGCCTTACCTCACCTCTGACCATTCGCTCATGCTCGCTCATCCTGAGGAGATCCTCATCGGTGTGCAGATCCTTGAGAAGGCTATGGGTGTCAAGAAGGCTTACGTCGGCATCGAGGCCAACAAGCCAGATGCTATCAAGCTGATGACCGAGACCGCTGCTAAGGGCTTCCCAGAGATCGAGATCGTTCCTCTCCAGCTCAAGTACCCACAGGGTGGTGAGAAGCAGTTGATCAACGCTGTCATCGGTGCAGAGGTTCCTTCTGGTGGTCTGCCAATCATGACAGGTGCACTTGTTCAGAACGTTGGTACCGCATTCGCAGTTTACGAGGCTGTCCAGAAGAACAAGCCACTCATTGAGCGTGTCGTTACCGTCACTGGTAAGTCGGTCAAGAAGCCATCTAACTTCCTGGCTCGTCTCGGCGTTCCTGTTGCAGATCTCATCGCTGCTGCTGGTGGTGTTCCTGAGGATACCGGTAAGATCATCTCTGGTGGTCCTATGATGGGTAAGGCTATGCCAGACACCAATTCTTATATGGTCAAGGGTTGCTCTGGCATCCTGATCATGAAGAATGAGGAGGCTCGCCGCAAGGCCGCTGGTCCTTGTATCAAGTGTGCCAAGTGTGTACATGCTTGTCCAATGGGCCTTCAGCCAAACTTCCTGGCTAAGTATTCTGAGCTCAATATGCTCGACAAGGCTGAGGAGGAGCGCGTATACGACTGTATCGAGTGTGGCTCTTGCCAGTTCTCTTGTCCTGCTAACCGTCCATTGCTCGACTGGATCCGTCAGGGTAAGCCAAAGGTAATGGGTATCCTTCGCGCTCGTGCTGCTGAGGCTAAGGCCAAGGCCGATGCTGCTAAGGCTGCTGCAGAAGCAAAAAAATAATTAATAATTAATAATGAATAATTAATAATGGTTGTTTCGCCAAAGTAGAACAGTCATTATTCATTATTAATTATTCATTATTCATTCAAACAATAAAAGAAATGAATAAACTTAACGTCTCATTGTCTCCGCACGTACATAGCGGCAACAGCACCCAGAAGTGTATGCTTCAGGTGATCATTGCGCTGTGTCCTGCACTGCTCTGGTCGTTCTACCAGTTCGGCATGGGTGCCATCATCGTTACCCTCACTGCTGTATGTGCTTGCGTGCTTTTCGAGTTCCTGATTCAGAAGTTCGTCATGAAGACGACTCCAAGCATCTGCGATCTCTCTGCAGTCCTCACCGGTCTGCTCCTGGCTTTCAACGTGCCAAGCAACCTTCCACTCTGGATCATCATCATCGGCGCTCTCGTAGCTATCGGCATCGGCAAGATGTCATACGGTGGCTTGGGTCAGAACATCTTCAACCCTGCACTCACCGGTCGTATCTTCCTTCTCGTGGCTTATCCAGTACAGATGACCACCTGGCCTGTTGAGGCTGGCTATGCTGACGTCGCTACCGGTGCTACTCCACTCGCAGTCATCGGTCAGTACATCAATGGCGCTGACGTAGAGCTCCCTAACATGATCGACTGTCTTGTAGGTACTACCGGCGGTTCGATGGGTGAGATCTCAGCCATTGCATTGCTCATTGGTTTCGTCTACATGCTCATCCGTAAGACCATTACCTGGCACATCCCAGTGTCTATCCTCCTTTCTTCTTTCGTATTCGGCTTCCTGTTCTATGGTTTCGACTTCCAGATTGCCGTTACTGAGATCCTTTGTGGTGGTATGATGCTCGGTGCTATCTACATGGCTACTGACTATGTCACCTCTCCAATGAACAGCCGCTCGCAGCTTATCTACGGTGTCTGCATTGGTTTCCTGACTATCGTGATCCGTCGTTTCGGTGCTTACCCAGAAGGTATGTCATTCGCCATCTTCATCATGAATGCATTCGTACCTTTGCTCAACACCTATGTAAAACCACAGCGTTTTGGCGTTGTTAAAAAGTAATCACTACTATGGCAAAGCTTGAAAATTCTTTGATGAACATGTTCCTGTCATTGACAGTGATCACTGTTGTTGTAGGTGGCTTGCTCGGTGCTGTAGCTATGGTTACGGCCGATCCTATCGCACAGGCTACTGCTGCTGCTCAGACCGAGGCTATCAAGGCCGTTGCTCCTGAGTTCGATGCTGTAGGCGAAGCTACAAACTCTACTTCTACCAATGGCGAGGCTGCTACCGTATTCCCAGTCATGAAGGGTGGTCAGCAGGTAGGTTGCGCCGTACAGGCCATCACCAAGAATGGTTTCGGTGGCAAGGTAACCGTCATGATCGGCTTCGACGCTGAGAAGAACATCTCTGGTTACGCTGTCCTCAACCACGCTGAGACCCCTGGCCTCGGTTCTAAGATGCCAGAATGGTTCCAGTTGGGAGCTAAGGGTGACGTCATCGGCAAGAACCCTGGCAAGAACAACCTGACCGTCAGCAAGGACGGTGGCGAGGTTGACGCTATCACCGCTGCTACCATCTCTTCACGTGCATTCCTCGATGCTGTAGCTCAGGCTTACAGCGTTGTTGCAGGTGTTGAAGCTGTTACCGCTGCTACTCAGCAGGTAGCTGCTCCTGCTGCTGAGGAAGAGTGCTGCGGTGGCGAAGGTGAAGATGGCGAGTGCCAGAAGCCAGACAGTGAGAAGTGTGCTAAGTGCAAGGCTGCAGCCGCTGCTAAGGAAGCAGAAGAGGCAGCTGCCGCATCTAATGGTAATTAACATTAATGTAAGGAAACAATTATGAGTAAACTCGGTATTATTATCAACGGCCTCATTAAGGAGAACCCTACATTTGTGTTGCTCCTCGGTATGTGTCCTACCTTGGGTACTACCTCATCGGCCATCAACGGTATGTCAATGGGTCTTGCCACCATGGCAGTACTCATCTGCTCAAACATCGTAATTTCTTTGATCAAGGGCTTTATCCCTGATAAGGTACATATTCCATGCTACATCGTCGTCATCGCAGGCTTCGTAACTGTCGTTCAGCTCTGCTTGAAGGCTTATTTGCCTGAGGTTGACGCCAAGCTCGGTTTGTTCATCCCATTGATCGTTGTGAACTGTATCGTACTCGGTCGCGCTGAGTCTTTCGCTGCCAAGAATGGCGCGCTCGATTCTGCTTGCGACGGTATCGGCATCGGCCTCGGCTTTACCGTAGCACTCACCATCATCGGTGCTTGCCGCGAGATCCTTGGCACTGGTGCAGTGTTCGGATTGCCACTCTTCCCTGAGAACTATGGTGCTCTCACCTTCGTCCTCGCTCCTGGTGCATTCCTTACCCTCGGTTATCTGAGTGCTATCTTCAACAAAATTTTTAACAAGTGATTTCAATCGTAAATTGTAAATCGTTAAATTGTAAATTGGAATTATGAGTTATATTATTATGATCATTGCCGCGATATTTGTTAACAATATCGTTCTGGCACAGTTCCTCGGTATCTGTCCATTCCTTGGTGTATCTAAGAAGATCGACACCGCAGCAGGCATGGGTATGGCAGTAGCATTCGTTATGCTCATTGCCACCTTGGTGACTTATCCTATCTATTACGGCATCCTCGTACCCGCAGGCCTCGAGTTCATGCAGACCATCGTCTACATCCTCGTTATTGCTGCTCTCGTGCAGATGGTCGAGATCATCCTCAAGAAGTCTATGCCATCGCTCTATGCAGCTCTCGGCGTATTCCTCCCATTGATCACCACCAACTGTACCATCCTCGGTGTCGCTATCAACGTCATCAACTTCGAGTACAACATCCTTGAGTCAGCAGTTTACGCTGTAGCTACCGCTCTCGGCTTCACCCTCGCTATGGTCCTCTTCGCAGGTATCCGCGAACAGCTCGAGATCACCAGCCTTCCTAAGGGCATGAAGGGTACCCCAATCGCTCTCATCACCGCTGGTCTCCTCGCTATGGCTTTCATGGGCTTCTCTGGTATCGACAATACCCTCAAGGCTATCTTCGGTATCGGCTAATCAGCAATCAAGGAACAGTTAGCAATTAGCAGTTAACAAGTAACAATTATCACCACTTTTGCAGAATCTAAAAATGCTGCGAAGGTGGTGATATTCATCGTTTTTATGGGGTGCTTCGCTGTTTTTTTTTTTTTTTTCTGCGATTTTTCGGCGTTTTTTTTGCCATTTGTGGTCGAAAAAAAGCGCCTTTTTATGTTCTTGAGCATGTTTGAATCATTTTTTTTGATAACTTTTATCCAAGTTACGAAAATATTCCCTAACTTTGCATCGCCAAAGATGACTACATACATCTGTGGTTATTTTGAGATTGATTGATAATGCAGTACCACGCGTTGAGATATATAATTTTTCTGACTTGCACATTATGTACCTTTCTTGTAGGCTTATCTAAGGCGCAACAACCTTTGAGTACCGAAGAGAAGACACTGAATGTCTCGTCATATATCATCTTCGCAGAGGATGCAGGAAGAGAGACCCTTGAGGTGGACTCGCTCTTTTACCTGCGTTCTTTGCCAATCATCTTCACCGTAGGTCGCGCTGATGTCGATGTCAACAATCGCGAGTTGCAGCACTTCATCCGTTATGCTGTCCCGCTGATCAATGGCGATAACATCAAGAACGCTCGCATCCGCATCCGCAGCGCCGCTTCTCCGGATGGTCCGCTGGCTCTCAACCAGCAGCTGAGTAAGGGTCGACGCGACGCGCTGCTTAAGATCTTTGAACAAAATGGTGTCAACGCTTCCGAGCTTCAGATCGACGTGGTCGATGAGGAATACGAGCTTCTAGCTTTCTCGATGCGACAGGCCGGCGACCCCGATGCCGCGTTGGTGAGTCGCATGGTGGCCGAGGGAATCTCTAATCCCGCCAAGCTCAAGACGCAGCTCATGAATTATAGAGGTGGCAAGCTCTGGCTTCGCATTAAGGAACAGTATTTTCCTGCACTGCGAGCTTCGCGCTTCATGATCATCTTCCCTGAGAACCATGCAGGCGACGTCATGAACCTCGGCATCCAGCCACTCACCGCCTCGGCTCCTGACCAGCACTCGCGCGTCGTCTTCCCTGACCATCTGACGCTCGGCAAGGTCTTCCTCGATGAGACACCTCGTCCCGTCAACGACTCCGTCCGCCGTGAATGGCTCTCGCTCAAGACCAACCTGCTGCAGGACGTGGCTTACGTCCCTCAGTACGGCTTTGCTCCCATCTGGAACGTCCAGCTCGAGTACTATCCGCTCAAGGGCCACTGGACCTATGGCGCCTCGCTCGACATCCCGTGGTGGCAGAACCGTCAGAACCGTCATAAGTTCTTCCAGATACGCAACTGGCAGCTCGAGGTCCGTCGCTATCTCTTCCAGGAGAGCGGTTCCTTCCGTGGCTGGTATGCACAGGCTTACGTCAACGCCGGTAAGTATGGTATAGGCTTCACCGAAACCAAAGGTTGGCAAGGCGAAGGCTGGGGTGGAGGCCTCGGCGCAGGCTATGTCTGGAGGCTCGGCAAGAAGCGCGAAGCTGTCCGCTTGCCCGACGGTCATCTCTGGACCGACCGTCATCACTGGCGTCTCGAAGCTGGCATTCAGCTCGGTTATTTCCACACCAAGTACGATCCGTACGTCTGGGGTGATCCTGTCACATCGACCGTCGACGGTTTGTACTATTACAACTGGAAAGGCCAGGCCAAGGACTTCCGCGAGCGTCAGTATATCTTCAACTGGCTGGGCCCTACCCGCGTAGGTATCACGCTGACTTACGATATCTTCTATCGCAAGATGAAGCAGAAAGGAGATGGCCGATGAGAAAGTTATTGCATCTCATACTTATTTCGCTCGGCATCTCCATCATCGCCAGCTGCGATCCTATTCCTCCGCTGCATCTGCACGAGGGTGAGGACATAGACATGAACGTGCCTGTGATCATTCTTGACATCGATGTCATGTGGCACTACGATCTGGCCTATCTGGTTGAGTTCAACTGCGACACGTTCTACGACTGGCGCAAGGAGTGGCGCTACGGCTGGGATCGGCAGGACAGCCTCCTGTTCGGACCTATCGGTTACACCCAGCCAGAGGCTTTCCACATCCGCAAGTACTATCAGGGCAACGAACCGGGTGTGCAGGGTCACAGGCAGGTGAGCGGAGACTTCTTCCGCGGCTACAGCTATCGCTCGAATTTCAACTTCGGCTACTACGACCTGTTGCTCTGGAACGAGATCATTACTCACGATGGCGATGTTGAGACTGTGGTCTTTGACGAGGAGACAACGCTCGATTCTACGGTGGTCATTACCAATCCGACCCGATTCATGACCCGATACAATGCACCGCAGCGTATCTATTCGTACAATCAGCCTGACGAGCTCTTCTCGGTCGAGAACAAGGACTTCTACATCAGTCATGATCCTGCCGACTATGACCGATATGAGCCTGAGACGAATACCTATTATAAGTCGCTCAACGATACGCTCTTCCCTGTGGTCTATATCTATCTGACGCAGGTGATCATGCATCACAATAAGGGACGTGTGGTAGGAACCGATGGCAATGCCAACCTCTCGAATCTGGCTTATTCTGCCACGCTGAACAGTGGTAGGGCCGGCAAGGATGTCATCACGGTGCATTACAATACACGCTTCAAGCATAGTGTCGAGCTTGATGACCGCCACGAGAATGTCGATATCATCGGTGGCCGTCTCACCACCTTCGGCATCCGTGAGATCAATCCTTTCAAGTATCGCAATCCGCTTGAGATACCTAAGGAGATCCGACAGCAACGACACTATATGGACATTAACTTCCTCTTCGGCAACGGCAACGATACGACGATTGTCTTCGATGTCACCAATCAGGTGCTCCGTCGATACCGTGGTGGAGTTATCACCATCGAGCTCGATATGGATACTATCCCGACACCTGGACGTACCGGAGGATGGGGCTTCGATGCCGTGGTGGAGGACTTCGAAGAAGAAGAACATGTGATAGAAATGTAAAAAATAATATAATAATTACTAATTAAACAACAAAAACTATGAAAAAAACCAAGCTTTTCGCTGCTTCTATAGCAGCAATGGCCCTTGTTGGTTGTACCAGCGAGGACTATGTAGGTGTTGTTGACAACCCTACAGGCGATGGAATCGGTTTCGGCTCTGGAGTCACGGCTACGACCCGTGCTACCTCTACAGGCTCTCAGGCCGCCGAGAAACTGAACAACAACTTCATTGTCTATGGCTTCAAGACCAATGCAGCTGAAGCAGCTGATGGATCAACAGACAACAAGGTATTTGATCTTTATAATGTGAACTATACTGCTGGTACAGCAGGTACGACACAGTCAAATACTGCAGATTGGGAGTATGTAGGTTATAATCCTCATACAGGCAGTTCTGCTATAGAACAGACAATCAAGTACTGGGATCATTCAGCAACTGGTTATGTGTTCTCTGCTGTTTCTGGTACTGGTATCACAGCAACGAAGACAACTACTGGTACTACAGTATATGAGAAGGGATGGACTGTATCCATACCTGCTGGTGGTGACATCTCTACGCTTTATGCTTCAGATCGCGTTCCTGTCGCTCCTGCTGACTACAATAATACGGTCACTCTTACCTTCCGTTCGCTTATTACCAAGATCCGTTTCGCAATGTACGAAGTGATTCCTGGATATGAGGTACATATTGACAAGTTCTATTATGGATCAACTGGTGCATGGAATAATACCAAGACCAACTTTGCGATCAATGGTACCTTCTGGACAGTCAGCACTTCTGCTGCTACCGATTTGAAGGTAACATACTACGATGATGCATCGGGTATCGAGAACCGTCCAAAGGTTTCTTATTCAGAATCTGGAATTGGCGCTGCAGTTTCTGCTACAAATATGACTTTCGGTGCAAACATTCAGGCAACTCCTGCCATCGGTACTACCTCTGCTGCAGCTACCTATGATCAGAGCGATAAGAGCTACACATTGATTCTCCCTTACGAGAGTTCGGCACTTGATACACCTGCAGACAACAATCTTGAGCTCTATGTAGATTATACCCTTACCTCTACCGATGGTTCAGGTGAGAAGATCGAGGTTAAGCATGCCTCTGCTAAAGTTCCTACCAACTTTACTCAGTGGAAGCCTAACTTCGCTTATACTTATATCTTTAAGATTAGCGATAACACCAATGGTACAACAGCTGGTCCTGGCAGTGATCCAGATAATCCAGATTACGATCCAGAAGATCCGACTAGTAAGCCAGCCGATGACGACAAGATTGGCCTCTTCCCAATCACCTTCGACGCTGTCGTAATCACTGACGAGACCGATGTTCAGGAGACCATCACTTCTGTATCTGATCCTTCTATTACAACTTACCAGCAGGGAGTTGTCGCAACAGCTAACGACGAGTATGTTGCTGGTGAGATCTTCTTCGAGAATGGTACAGCAGACGTAACTGGATATAAGGTTTACGAGGTTAACAACTATGGCACTGAGGCTACCACTGAGAAGGTTGTTGCTAGCTGGTTGAAGAATTTCTGTGTACTTACCGAGGTTCCTGTAACTAATCCTACAACTGCTGATGAAGACTTCATCCCATTGTCAAATGGCACCTTCATCAAGAAGTCTCCAACTCAGGCAGGCAAGTTCACCGCTGTTGCTGGTAAGACTTATGTAATTGCTAGTGGTGATATCTCAGATCCAGCAACACAGTATAAGGTTGTTAAGGTTGCTGGTGGTCCTGCTGCCGCTGTTACATACGCTTTGACCCCAAGCTCTGCTTCTATTACTACTGTTAATGGTTACACTGTCCTTTCTTTGACGGGCAATGATGTTCCTGTTCTTGGTGCAGCTCCTTGCTTCAAGGTAACTAAGGGTGGTGTTGCAAGCAACAACCTCGTCTTTGCTCCTGGCACAACCGAGGGTAGCTATGTTGTAACAATCAACGGCGCTGCTGTAGCTGATGGCTCTGCTCTTGGTGATTACACCGTTGATTTCCAGGGTCAGACTGTAACAGTTACTGTAGACTATACTCATACATTGTCAAGTGTTGATGTTGAGGCTGGTGGTGAAGCTAATGCTACTCTCTCTCTCGCTGGTATTACTGCTGCTGGCGCTGTAATTGTTAACGAGAATAAGGGTATCACTATCACCGACAATGGTGATGGTTCTTACACTGTCAAGGCTGCAAGTGATGTTGCAACTGGTACATACACTGCTACTATTGCAGGTGAGACTCTGACTATCAACGTCAAGAACTACATCTTCAATGTTGCTGCAGTCACAATGACCAAGCCTTATAATGACAATGTTTACGCAAACATTAACCTGTGGGATGGTTCGGCAGCACCTGCTGTAGAAGCATCAGCAATCACTGGTGCAACTACAGGTCTTGCCATTGCTAACGTAAATGCTACCGCAGATGGTACTTATACCTTGACAGGTTCTGCAGGCGGTGTTTACACCCTCACCTACAACAATACCGCTGCTAAGTGTGTTGTTACCGTAAATGAGTATAGCATTGCTACTCCAGCTTCTATCAAGAAGTCAACTGGTAGCGCTGTAATCGAGGTTAAGTGCAACGGAGAGACCATCAATGCTGCTACCGCAAGCCTCGTTGAAACTGCTAAGCCAGATGGTGCTGTTTACACCGTTTCAACCAACGGTAAGACCATCAAGTTCTCTGGCGCAAGCAAGGCTGGTGACTACAAGTTCGACTACAAGGTTGGTACAACTGTCGTTGCTCAGGTAACTGTTACCGTAACCGAGTAATCCACCCATACCCTCACTCCCTCGACGCAGGGAGTGAGTTTTTACCACATTATTAGCTATGCGGGGTTGAATCTCCTCGCATAGCTCCTATATATTAATTAATGTGCGCGTGCACTTGTATACGCGTACGCACGAGGAAAATGACAAAAAGAAGTCTTTGGATTTGCGTTCTTTTGTTGACATTGGTGCCGCTGGCATCGATGGTTTCTTCGTGTGCAGACACCGCCGAAGAGATCATTGACAATCCAGAGAAGGAATCAGACGAGATGATCACCTTCAGCGGAGCGCTGGCTGAGGTAGGAGAGGAGGTTACTCGCGCCGACAATACCACACCTCTCAGCGACCTTGACACCAAGTTCACCCTCTATGGCTATAAGACAAGAAGCGATCGCGCGGAGCTGGTATTCGACAAATATACTATCGAGTGGAAGAAGTCGTCGCAGAATACCACCGAGACAAATACCTACGACTGGGAGTACGGTCACATCCCTAACCAATCTATCAAGTTCTGGGACTTCTCTGCCGAAAACTATAAGTTCTGGGCAGCCACCAAGATCGATGATGACAAATACTATTTTGATGACGATCGCAAAAAACTGCACATCAATGAAGTCTGCCTCACTCTGGACGAGCCGGAATACCTTCCTCTCTATAGCCGCATCAATATGCGCAAGCCAACCATCCATTCGGTGACGATGGAATTTTCACATGTCTATGCCAAGATGAGAGTACTGTTCTACACCACGCAGAAGCTGAAGGAGAACGAAGAAATAGAGATCACCGACATCGTATTTGGTCCTATTGGCGACGATGGCAAGATTACCACCTCCGCAGACATCGTCATCGACTATTCCGCTGGCACTGATCCTGAAGTAGGTCTTAGCGATCAGACGCAGGAGGAGGTGCTGGACGCAAAATTCGAAGTCAGCCAAAAATCCACTTGCAAAGAGCTGAAATACGACCCTGTCATCCTGACCTCTGAGGCCGGCATCGCAAGCAACAACACCGTCGTGGCAAGACCACAGAATGGCGAAACATACGTCTATCTCCCTCCGCTCCATCCGACAGCCGATCCCGTTGCCTTCCAGATGTCGCTCAGCGTAGATGGTGACGATCGCAAGGCCGAAGTCCCTGCCAACTTCATGAAGTGGCAGCCAAACTTCTGCTACACCTATATCTTCAAGATCCTCGAAGGCGGCCTGATCTTTGTCGATGCTAAGATCGAACCTTGGCAGAAGGGAGGAAGCGCCTCTGCTATATGGCCTAACTGGTAAAACCTGACAGAATGAACCGAAAACTATTTCACTATATTTTCATCTCCCTGTTGCTGGGCGGTCTCATCAGCTGTTCGGACGACGATGACCCCTCAGTTCCGACCATCGACGATGACGACTCTGCACCTATCGCCATCGGTGTCCGCTCAGAGTGGGTGAATGGCAGACCTGGAGCCGGCTCTCGTGCCAGCTACTTCGATGACGAACCTCCTACAAGTCCCGAATGGATCTTCGTCACTTGCACCGAAAAGCCAGGTGAGCATGTAGACAACCTGCAGGATTTCCTGGTGATGAAGGAGCAGAATGCCATTGTAGAGGATGACAATCCTACGGGTTATGCCGACTTCCACGTCTTCTATCTGTGGGACGGTAGCACCTGGCAGGAGCAGCCGAAGACCATCTATAAGCGCAAGGATGCTAAGAAACTCATTTTCAAGGCCTATTCCTTCAGTGGGGAGGATAAGCCTGGCAGTCCTGACGAAATCAAGAGATATATCAACGATTACGATGACCAATATTATGGCGGAATCTACTATCGTTATTTCGGTACGACCGACCTCATGACCTCAAAGGACACCTATTACACGGGAGAAGATGACGAATCCAACGGTATGTATAAGAACCACCTCCTGTTCACGCTCCACCACGCTTCGTCCCTGCTTCGCCTGCACTTCGGTGCCAGCGACAAGTATCTCACCATCCGTGATATCGTCCTGCGTAGTGTCTCTATCAACGACGAGGATCTGACCCTCACCAACACGTCCTACATTGATGATGGCTATGGTCGCCAGCTGACTACCATGCAGCCTTTCGCCTACACATTCCCAAATCCATCGACCGACATCAGTAAGCTGGAGTTCAAATGTGTGTACGATATTTATGACAAGGATCAAACCTTTTCTGGTCATCGTACTCGCAAGGGGGTAATGGCGACGAATAGGGTTAATCTCGCTTCTTTGCTCAGTCCCTCTGCACTTGAAGGTGGCATGCTGAAACCTGGTTATTACTACGACTTCGAAATCACCATCGACCCTGATTATCTCTACGTCCTGTCGGAGCATGACAATAAGCAGCACCTGACCATTAAGTAGGATAAACGCTCAAAATTCGGCACCTGAAACCAGGCGACGAAAAATAAAACCTCATTTTTCGTCAACCGAAACCAAGTACCGAATTCCTTGATCGTAAAATTCGGCACTTGGTTTCTGGTGACGAATTTGTGATCGCAAGATTTCGGCACACGGTTTCAAGTGCCGAAATCCTTCCGAAAAGATTTCGGTACTTGGTTTTGGCTGCCGAATTTGTGAATTAAAAATTTCGGTACATAAAACCGGCTACCGAAATTATGGACCTATTAACCCCTTTTGACAATGCAATATAAACCATTCGAGCCATTTGTGACCCTTGAGCACTTCTATCGTTACCCAGAAGCCTCTACTGGCAGCATCCTCTGCGATGCGGTAGCCGACGTCCTCTATACCACTCGCTACATCCGTGTGGCACAGATTGCTCGCTATATGAAGGTCGATGCCCGCAAGCTCAGCTGCGCCATCGATCTCTTCACGGGCATGACTCTCACCGAACTCGTCAAGACCTACCGCTTGCGCCAGGTGCAGCAGTACATGCTCGCTCATCCTCAGGACAACCTCGACGTCGTCGCCCGCGCCGTCGGCTTTGCCTCCGACACCGTCCTCGCCGACCTCTTCCGTCGCGAATGCCACGGCACCCCCGAGGAATTCCTCAAGTACATCCTCCCGATGTTCGAAGCCGGCCTCCAGGAGAACCGCTTCATGACCCTCCGTCCCGACGGCATCTATGTCTTCCGCAGCGACGACCATACACACTATGTCAACGCGCGAGTGCTGCGCGAGATCAAGACGGCGGTGGAAGTTCCATCAGAAAACATTGAATAACGAAATATAAGTTCTCAACGATATGACCAGACAAAATACATACATATCACGAATAGTATCGATGCTCATCATGATGGTGATGGGAGTGGGAAGCGCGTGGGGACAAACGTACCATACCGAGGAATACGATGGCGTGACTTATAACGTGGTATATCTGAATCTAAGCAGCGGAAACAATGGCCGAGATGGCAGCACCGTGGGCAATGCTGTCAAGACATGGGCTGCCGCCTACAGCAAACTCCCAGCTTATACCGGTACTACCGATGCAGACCGCGATGCCGCTTGGGACCATAATATCATCGTGGTGTGCGACATACAAACTTCTGGCAGTCTCTTTATCGACGAAACCACATCCGGCAACCGTCCGGCCACCATCACCGGTGTCTGGCCATGGACAGCAGAGAACACCACAGCTGCCAATGTAAAGGCCGGCGGTGGGGTTTATCTCAATGCAACTGCTCATAACAACACTCTCGCAAGTGGAACCACACGTATCGGAGCAGACACTAAGTTTAAATATATCCGTTTTTGTGGTCAAAACAGTTTCTTGTCTATGTATCTGCATGACTGCATGTTTGATGTGGGATGCGTAATGGATGATATGCAAACAGATTTAACCACAGCTAATGGTGCAATTGCAGGACGAAAGGCACCGGATATGCAGGTGTTCCTGTTTGCCAACACGTATAATTTTACCGTCAACTCGTCGTCCAAACCCGATGGAGGTTGGCCCCAGCAGACGAAGCCTGTGACGCTTACCATTCGTTCCGGTAAATTCGGTCGAATACTGAGTAATCGTGTGACTGGTACAACTGATGCCCTAATCAAACAACGCTATGTGATTGGTAATCCGGATCACCCGTTGATGTGTGTGATAAATGTAGATATTGACGAAGCTACTACGGGAAGCGCTTGGAATACAAAGGGCTTTCGGGACGATATCGCTTTTCTTTGCGCTGGCATGACGCAGGGGGCAGAGTACTGCGATGTAGAGTTTAACATCCACCGTGGAACGATAGCAACCCTTGTAGGTGCGATGCAGGGAAACTCCATCACCAATACGCCTAACGTGAACTTGTCCAACTCATCCTTCTTTGGTCGTACCAAGGTGACAATCAATCCTGAGAATGACGCCGATGTTGTCATTCAGCGATACTTTGCCGGATGTTTCGGTCGAGAGACCGGTGGTCAAACGGGTATATCCAATGCTGCTTTCTATGGTCAGAGTATTCTGAATATGTATGGTGGTACGATTGAGTCGGGTGCCTACGTATCTGCTGGTGGTATCAGTGGATTGAAGAGTGCAGATGGAGCACATCATACTACTGACAAATTCATACCTTATGTGGATGCCTCGGCAAATAAGTACTATCCGTATATGGGCATCACCTACAAGACGTACGATGCAACCATGAATATGCCAAAGGTGACTACCACGCTACATGGTAGTGCAGAAGTGATTGACCTGGAGCAGACAAGAACAGAGTTCAATATCTATGGCGGCATTATCAAGGGCGGTTTGTATGGCGGAAGTTATGGATTCTCGCCGGAGATGCCTACCGAACGAACCATGGCAGGTGCAGGTTCTCTTTGGGGAGAAACCTCTGTCAATATCTATGGTGGCACTATTACTGGTGGCGTTTATGGCGGTGGTATGGGTGACCCTACCTATTACAATACGGCAGCTAATAATAGAAAAGCAGACTTCCTCACAGTAGCCAGCGTATATGGCGATACGCATGTCAATATCTATGGCGGTAACATCAGTGGCGGTATCTTTGGTGGTGGAAAGGGCATACCATATCAGGCTCAGCATATAGAAGCACAAACAATAATCGGTAGCTCTACATACAAGAACTACACATGCCCTGAGAACGAGTTCCTTGACATCGCCAAGGTCTATGGTGCTACAAATGTAGTGATTGATCCAAAGACTCTCGTGGATCGAGCGCTGTGGGCAGATTCGAATGTTCCTGAATTTACAGGTCCCGACGAAGACTGGACTTTCACGGGCAATATCTATGGCGGTGGCGCTCTCGGCTCAGTGGATGGCGAGACTCATGTTTCCATCCTTGGCGGCATCATCAACGGTCAAGTCTTCGGTGCCGGAGAGGGCGAGGATGGTCATCCTAACAAGGCGAAGGTTGGAGGCACAGACAAGACAATTACCGTGAATATAGAGGATGGTACTATAAATCAACACGTCTATGGCGGCGGTAACCTTGCCGTTGCAGAAGCCAATCCTACAATAAACATCAGCGGTGGCACTATCAGCCAGAACGTGTATGGCGGTGGTTATGGTGCTCCGGCTGTGCTGACAGGCAATACTACCATCAATGTTGCTGGCGGTTCTATCGCCAAGGATGTCTATGGTGGTGGTGCGCTAGCCAACATTACAGGTAGCACGGCTATCAATGTGAGTGGTGGAACAGTCGCTCAAGATGTTTATGGCGGTGGGGCGCTGGCTAATGTAAGTGCAAACACATCGTTAAACCTCACAGGCGGTAGCATCCGCAATTCATACGGCGGTGGCCTGGGTTCTGCAGAAGTTGCAGCCCTCATTGGTGGCGATGCAACAACAACGCTTAATGGAAGCATCGTCCTTGGCAACGTCTTCGGATGCAACAACCTCAATGGAACACCTCAGGGTCATGCTTTTGTGGATGTAAAGAAGACAGCTGCAAAAGGTACGGAGACTTCAGAACATCCTTATCATGTGGCTGGCGTCTATGGTGGTGGCAACCTCGCAGCATACGTTCCTACCAGTGATACGGAAAAGACAGAAGTCCTTATCGAAAATTGCGACAATAGTATTGAAGACGTCTTCGGTGGTGGTAATGCAGCTGCTGTTCCCGAGACAGATGTTACCGTCTGGGGTGGTCTGCTCGGACGTGTCTTTGCAGGCGGTAATGGTGAGTCTGCTCCTGCCAACGTCACTCGTGATACGCACGTTATGATTCATGGTGGCACTATAAGGGAAGTATATGGCGGTTCAAACAACTCGGGTGATATTGGCGGCACTATCCATGTTGATGTAGCCGAGTTGAAGTACTTGGAAAACGATCTCTGTCCCATCAATGTTGACGACCTCTATGGAGGTGGTAATCTTGCAGCCAGCAATGCCGGACAAATCAATATCGGCAAGTGTACCAGTATCGACCGCGTCTTCGGTGGTGCTCATAATGCCGACGTAAACGGTGATATCACACTCGCAATCAACGATGGACACATCAACCGCGTCTTTGGCGGCAATAATGAAGGTGGCGATATCAATGGCGCTATCACCGTCAACATCGAATGGGTTAACGATGCTGAAGCCTCACTCAATAATGTCTATGGCGGCGGTAACCTTGCACCTTACACAACTCCTGATGGAAAAGAAGGGCCTACCGTCAATCTTATAAATGGTGAAGTAAGTGAAAACGTATATGGTGGTGGCTATGGTGAGGCTGCTGTCGTGACGGGCAATCCTATCGTCAACCTCATTGGTGCTACAGTTACTGGCGACATTTTCGGTGGCGGTGATGCCGCTCCTGTTACTGGTGATCCGCTCGTTAATGCTAACTACGGTTCGGTGAAGGACATCTTTGCCGGTGGTCGTGGTAGTACGGCTGTGGTAACTGGTGATCCTAAGGCATATATTAATAAGACTGATGAGAAGACACTTACCATCGTTGACGTCTATGGCGGTGGAGATGCTGCCAATGTCGTTGGTACAGGTAACGTCCAACTTGATAAGGGAACTGTTGCTAATATCTACGGCGGTGGTAATGCTGCCAACGTAACCAATACCGACGTCATCATCAATGGTGGCGAAGCTACAATGGCATTTGCTGGTGGTCATGGTGACAAGACGGCCGAGCCTCAGAAAGAGGCAAACGTAAGTGGCGATGCCCACCTGACCATCCATGGCGGAACCGTGGCGCAAGCCTTTGCAGGAAGTAACAGTAAGGGAACCATCACAGGCAGCCAACTTGTGACTATTGTGAAGAATACTGATGCTCTTGCCGAACTCCATGTGACAGAAGTCTATGGAGGTGGTAACCAAGCAGATGGTAAGGCTGGAACGTTCGACATCGGTTGCACAGGTAGCGATACGGAAGGCATTGGCGACCTCTTCGGTGGTGCTCGTGAGGCAGAAATTACTGGCGATATTGCTTTCACCATCGAGGGTGGTAAGATAGATCGCATCTTTGGTGGCAACAACGTTAGCGGTAATGTGGCGGGTAGCATCACGGTGAACATAGCAGAGAACAAAACAAAATACGACTGCGGTCTCCATGCAGGTTATGTCTATGCCGGCGGTCAGGATGCGGCTTATACTCCTACTACTCCCGGCGCTTATCCTGCGGTCAACATACAAAAGGGTAGTGTAGAGCATGATGTCTTTGGCGGCGGTTTGGGTGCTTCAGCTATCGTGACCAGCAATCCTGTAGTTACCATTTCTGGCGGTAGTATTGGTAATAATGTATTCGGTGGCGGTAGCCTCGCAAAGACCGATGGCAATCCTACGGTCACTGTTAGTGCTGGCGTTGTTACCCACGACATCTATGGCGGTGGTGCTTTGGCTGATGTCACGGGCAATACTAGCGTCAACCTGACTGGCGGTGCTGTAGGCGGCGCTTACGGTGGAGCGCTTGGTCAGAAGAACGGTGTGAATGGTGCCACAGAAGATATTGCGGCTTATGTCAATGGCAATACCACCGTTACCCTTAATGGCACACAGATTACCGAGACCGGCGTCTTTGGTTGCAATAACCTTAATGGAACACCAAAGGGGCATGCAAAGGTTCATGTGTTGAGTACAACGCCTCGCGATGGAGAGGACTATGACGTACCTGCCGTCTATGGCGGTGGTAACCTCTCTGCATACGTGCCTGATGATGGCAACGACTTCGCCGAAGTCCTCATCGAGAACTGTGAAAACTCCATCGAATACGTCTATGGTGGTGGCAATGCTGCTCCTGTTCCTGCTACTAAGGTAAAAATTTATGGTGCTAATGCTATCAACCATGCATTTGCTGGTGGTAATGGCGCTGGCGCAGGCAATCCAGGTGCCGATGTAGGATACTTGGGTTACTATAGCAAAGTAGGTGATGCCAACCCTTACGGTACAGGTACTGCTTCGATTACGGTTTATGGTGGTACAGTCCATAATGTATATGGTGGCAGTAATACGCTCGGTTTTATTCGTGGCGGTACTTCTGTAAGTGTAGAGAATGGAGATGGTACCTGTCCTCTTGTTGTGGGCAATGTGTTCGGTGGCGGTAACGAAGCAGACATCGAATGTAGCGTAACGATGAACCTTGACTGTAACGAAGGTGGAGCTATCCTGTATGCTGGTGCAAATAATGCGAATGTCCATGGCGATATTACGCTGAACATCCACTCCGGCACATACGGCAAGGTATTCTGTGGTAACAACGAAGGCGGTAAGATCTTTGGCACCCTTAAGGTGAACGTTGATGAAACTGGCTGTTGGCCAATTATGATTGGCGAGCTCTATGCCTGTGGTAATAAAGCACCATATTCTGTATATGGCTATGAAGACGGACTAGTTGATGGTAAAGTAGTTGTGAAGACTGAAGGAACAACGCAATATAATGATCCAGAAGTAAACCTCATCTCCTTCACCCGCATCGGTAAGGTGTTTGGTGGTGGATTAGGTAGTACCGCAGTACTTTATGGTAATACCCATATTAACGTAGATCCTATTAGGGGTAAGTTCGCAGGTTATGATGGTAGTGCTGAGGAGAAGCAGATCTCTCCTGCCTTCGTCCTCAATGGCAATGATGAGCGAGTAACATTTGCTGAGGCTAGCACCTTGCCATACGGTATAACAAAGAATGGCAGTTATCTTGTAATCCCTGATGAAGTCGGTTCCATCGGCTCCATCTACGGTGGCGGTAATGCCGGTGCTGTGAATGGCGATACGCATGTAAACATTGGTCTCAACACAACGAATAAACATCTTAATGCAGACCCTGCCTCAGAAGGAGAAGAAGTTGCCGTAACCATCACGGGTGATGTCTTCGGCGGTGGCAACGAGGCCGTCGTGACTGGTGATACGAATGTGAAAATTGGAAAATAAAGCATTATGCGAAGCAAGATATTACATATACTCTTGATATTGCTCTTGTTTGTTGGTTGTATGGCAACAGCAAGGGCGCAAGAATCTCATCCTACTCCTCAAGAAGAGAAGGATGGAATACTTGGTTATAAACCGCAGAGCCGCATCAAGATTGCCGGCAACGTCTATGGCGGTGGCGACCAAGCTGCTGTTGAAGGTAACACTCACGTAATCATCAATACTGGTGAATATGGTGGTGAGATCTTCGGTGGCGGTAATGGTGCGATGGAAGCTGACGGTGTGACCGTGAAGCGTTCTGCTGATGTAGGTAAACATAATGCCGAGACCGGTGAGCTTGTTGCGAACACAGGCGATACCCACGTCACCATCAACGGCGGAGAGATTGTGTATTACATCGGTGCAGCAGAGAATGGCAATCATAATATCTATGGCGGTGGAAACTTAGCCTGTAACGTGGCAGGCAGTACTCACGTCTCTGTGAACAAGGGTATGATTACCGCCTGGAGTTTCGTTTCTTCGGACAAGGCAACTGCCGCTTGGCAGAGTTGGTATGACAATCATAAAGCTGATCAGAAGTCTCCTGTGGCTGCTGTCTTCGGAGCAGGTTACGGTGCCAATACCGATGTAGCAAAGGACACGCATGTCGATATAAATATTGGAACTGCACATAGTGGCGAATATAATAAGACTGATCTTGTTACAATTAATGGATATATCGTCCGAGATCGTCCGAATCCACTTCTTAGTCAGAGTTTTGTGACTGCTGTCCTCGGTGGTGGCTACAATGGTACGGTCGGAGCTTATAGCGTTGCAGACAAGGGTATCAACCGCGATAAGGACGAATATATTGCTAATACAAACGTCACCATCACTGGTTCGCCTTATATGTTCAACGTCTTCGGTGGTGGTCTTGGTTCGAATGATGCGGCAAATAAAGAGGCCAACCCGTGGGGTAGCCATGTCGGTGCTGTCTATGGCGGCACAAAGGTCGATATTCATGGCGGCTTTATCTATGGCGATGTCTTCGGTGGCGGTGCTGGTATCAACGGGCAGATACACATCAGCTCACCATACGAAGGCGATATGCCTTATATCAATGCTGCACAGGTGTATCGTGAAACAGATGTAACCATCAATGGCGATGGTACGGTGATCATCGGAAATGTCTATGGTGGTGGTGATATTGCCAACACTGGCTGGTACACAGCAGCCGCTCGTCCTACGGGAGAAAATCATCAGGCACAAGAGAACATGAGTCTTGCCAAGCTTGATTACACCACATCGGTCAAACTCAAGGGTGGCAACATTATGGGAACCGTCTTTGCTGGTGCCAATGGTCGCAAGAAAGCTGAGATCACTATGGCAGAAATGATTGGTGCCGTCATCGGAAGTACCAATATCACCTTTGGCAACGAAGACGAGACGGGTGCAACCGTATGGAATAATATCTATGCCGGTGGCAATGCTGGTAGCGTATATTCGTGCGCTGATATTGCTGCGGCAAATGGTGTTTCTCCGACATACGTACGCACCATGCAAGATGGCGTAGTAGATGGTTGCACGAATGCAGCTTTCTATGGCGGTAAGATGGCGAAAGATATCTTCGGCGGTGGTTTCGGTGATGACTCTGGTGTAATTACTTCTGCAGATATTTCTGGTAATACCTACGTCTATTTCAAACAAGGCAAACTGGAGTTTGAGGAGTACTGGGATCCTGCCACGGGAACTTTCAAGAAACAGACGAGTAAAGATGCAGCTCGCAACACCGAGAGCGACATCTGCCATAACCTCTATGGTGGCGGTAATGTGGCTTGTGTTGTAAAGGGCAATACACACGTCCACATGGAAGGTGCACCTACTGCACCTGCTTCTTTTGCCTTGGCTGATTACTATGCTGAGTGTATCTCTAACGTTGCCAAGCCACACTTCTCTTCTTTCGGCGGTGGCTTCGGCAAGTATGCAGAGGTTAGGGGAGATGCTCATAGCGACATCAACCTCAAGTATGGTACAGGTATGCACAGTATCATTGGTGGTGGCATGAACGGTCCTGTAGGTGGCTATACCAAGGTGCATGTGGGTAGCGATCCAAGTCTGAACATCCATCACGTCTATGGAGGTGGCTACTATGCTTCATGCAAGGGTACACAGCTTGATATTACCCGAGGCAATATTCTTGAGAATGTGTTCGGTGGTAGTGTGATGGGCAATATCAATGAGAAAGGTGCTATTACTGACATCGTTACAGAAACAACCATCGGTCTTCAGACTCCTGGCGAAGGAAGACACTTTTCTGCAGATCTTGAAGATGAGAATGATAACATTATTCGTCGATACACTTACGATCAACATAAGAACGAGATTACTATCGGTGGCAATGTCTATGGTGCCAATGATGTATCTGGAACGGTCAATGGTATCGCCAAGCTGACTATCTATGGTGGTACGTTCAAGAGTGAGGTATATGGTGCAGGTAACGGTGACCATATTGGCTACTATATCCCTGATCAGCTTCGGTACGACCTGGGTGAGCATGGTAGTAAAAATTACTTTGACGTAAATCATGTTCCAGAAGGTAAGGATCCTGTTACGGGAAAAACTTATGTAGGTCGTCCGCAGACACTTGGTGGTGTTGAACTGACTCTTGAAGGAAACACAGAAGATGAACGTGTCACCGTGCTCGGTCAGGTATTCGGCGGTGGCAACTCTTGTACCATCGGAGAGTGGAGCAAGACGGTACTTGAAGGTCATGGCGCCAATCCACACCTTACCCGTGATGATCCAGCCTACTTCTTGGGTGGTGGTAAAATCGATCTGACACTCGGTTCGCATGTAACCATTGGTCGTAATCGTGCTACACTCAACGCTGACGCTGACGGTGCTAGATACATCGACAAAGACGAGAACGTTTCTGGTCTCTTCATGGGTTGTTCTGGCAAGCATCTTGCTACACAGGATGGTAAATACACCGATGAAACACATCAAAGTGAAAACTATTATCATCATTTCTTCAACTATAAGGCAGGCAAGTATTATCCTGGTTTTGCAGTAGGTGATGAGCAGGGTGATCCTATGACCCGTGAACAGCAGCTCTTACCATTCCAGGCATACCTGAACAACATCCTTGTATGGACCAATGCTATTAATCTTTCATTCAAGGACAATGCCGAGGATATCTGGCTTGCCAACTTTGTAGGAGGCGGTTTCCGTGGTTCGATGCGACTGAAAGATGAAAATGGTCGTTTTGACTACCGTCTGCCAATGGGTGTGACGGTCAATCATGCTATTGTAGGTGGCGCTTATAACTCACATGTTCAATATCATTATTTTGCATCTAATGATGACGGTGATTTCATAGATAGTGATTATGATGGTATTTGGGATTATGCAACAGAGATTCCTGCAGGATGGAGTGAGGGTACCGACTATGTGAAGGTGCTTAAAGAAGATTCAGAACATCCCGACCAGATAACCTCTATTGTCCGCTACAACTACAATGGCGGTATGTTGGCAGAGAACAGTACAGGTCTGAATTCTTCGGATATCAGTTCTCACATTCACACTGTGCATGCTGATCCAAGAGATGATAAAGACGAGTACGCAACAGCCTATTTCGAGCCTAAAAAAGAAGGCCAACCCGATAGGGAGGACGATGCAACTCGCGCCAAGCTCTTTACAGCCAACAAAGACAAGACATTGCTCTATTTGCAGCTGAACTGTGCCCTTGAGCCAGAGGTCTTTGCAGCAGATATTAATCATACCACTAAATATGCTAACGGCGGTAACGTCTATGGCGGTTGCTTCATGTCAGGTTTCGTTGAAGGTGATTCATGGGTAGATTACAGCTGCTGGCTCTCGCCTAAGTGTACAGATGCTACTTTCTTCGGAAAGCAGAACAACCTGGAGATTTACCAGCAGGTAGCAGACCTGGATCGTAACAACGCCATGAGCGTGTTCGGTGCTGGCTTTGGTTCCGATACCCATTCGATGGGTGATGTCTATCTGCGCATCAAGAATATCGATAACGATGCGCTGGGTGACACTGATCCGAATGGTAAGTTCCCATATATCTACAATGCCTTTGGTGGTTCGAACATGGGTGAGGTGGATGGCAACGTCAATGTCTATTATGATACGGGAGCTCAGGGTACCTTGCTCGGCTCTCTTTATGGCGGCAGCTATCAGGGCGGCATCGGTGGCAATACCTTCGTGGAACTTGCCTCGGGCTTCCTCTTCAATGTCTACGGCGGTAGCCGTAAGGCGGACATCGATGGTGCATCTCACGTCTGGGCATACGATGGTTTCTACCGTGGTGCACCTGATGCTCAGCACCTTATCGTATGTAACCTCTATGGCGGCAATGATATTGCAGGAACCATTAGTGGTACGATGCCTATCGCATTTACTAAGACAAAATGGAATGGCTATGCAAAGCGTAGTGAAGTAACACTTGCAAATGATGAGACATTCAATACCTACGTTGAGGTTTCTACCGATAGCAAGTCCGAACGTGGCTTCCCTCTCATCGGTAGTGCATACGCTGGTGGTAATGGCTTGAACTGGAGTGAAGACGCTGGTGATAAGCCTGAGGTCAAGAAAGCTCTCATCGAGATTGGCGGCGGTTCTACGCTCAATGCCTTTGGTGGTGGCAATATGGCTACCGTTACAGAGAAGACTTGTATCTTTGCCAATGCAGAAGGCGATACTTACGCAAACGTGGAGTTTACGGATTATCAGAAATATATCGTTCAGAAGGTCTTCTTCAACGATATGAAGAGAGGTTACAAATGGGATGGCAATAACCTGATCATGGATGAATTCCATGTGATGAACCTCTTCGGTGGTAATAACCTCGCAACGATGGACATCCAGCCTACTTGGAACCTTGCCAAGGGACGACTGGAGAATGTCTATTCGGGTGGTAATATGGGTGATATGACGTATTATAATCCTGCGGGAGACCCTGCTACAGAAGACAAGTCGCCAACAGGTAAGTCGGGTGCTATTGCTGACGATGGTTCCAACTCGAATTATAACCCTCGTGGTCTTAGCATTACTATCGAGCAACCGGACATCTTCATCCAGTCACTCTTCGGCGGTTGCCGTATGAGTGATGTACGTCCGAACGATGACGATTACGCTGACGCTGATAAATGGCCTGAAGGCGAAGACTACTATGGTGCTACAGTCAACATCACCGATGGTTATATCAATAACATCTATGGAGGTAATGATATCTCAGGACACGTTGCTCACGGTACGAATGTAAATATCTCTGGTGCTGTGTCTGGTAATGTCTATGGCTCGGGCAATGGTTTCTATCTGTATAAGTATGACCCTTCAGTTTTGCAAGTGACTGAGATGAACGATGAGTCGGATGGCGGTTATGGAATTTACTATCGAGTTCCAGAAACAGCTGCTGATGGTATTACCCTTCTTGATAAGCGTGGTACTCCTGGTACCGACACCCACAAGATTCTTACCATCAATGAAGTCCGTCCTTCAGTAGAGAAAGCATTCCTCAATATCGGTGGTCTGGAGAGCTATACTGATCCTAAGACTGGAGAAACAGCAAAGCGCGTTGCATACGTCAAAGGCAATGTATTCTGTGGTGGTAATGCTTCTACTGTAACCAGTGATGGTAATAGTGATTTCACGAAGTTTAAGATCGGTTCGTATGTCACGCTGAATGGTGTGTTCATGGGCTCCGATGGCTTGGCGTACACGGAGAACGACGAGATTGCGAAGTTCGCAAAGATCAACGGTATCACGGATATGGGTGCTGAAACAGCATTCGAATCTGGTTACGCTCTTGACAAGCAGCACAACCCAATCTTGCTCAATACCTACATGATGGCAGTGGATATGAAGGCGCAACCTCGTGACTTCAACCTCAATCTGCCACTGAAGGAGGCTCACATCGGCACCTACTGCGGTGGTGGTAACCGTGGTTCTATGCTGGTGGACAAGACCGTAGAGTTGCCATTCCACCACGATATCATCATCTATGACAAGATTGTAGGTGCATGTCTGAACGCCAACGTAGAGTATAACCAGAACGGTAATATCATCACCTCGTATGGCGGTTATACCCGTGCCATCGATCTCGACCAGAACGGAACAAACGGTAACACCAAGATGCGCCTTAACATCGCTTCGCAGTTCGTGCCATTGGTGATGGATGTGCCAGATGACCAGTTGGGAACAAACTTGCATGGTGAGAGTTTCGACGATGCCAAGAAACATGACTTCCTGTATAGCAATTATGGAAGCTCGATAAAATATACATATAGCGAGTTTAACGATTTGTTCGAGACTCATTATACAAGTCAAGCAGAATTTGAAAAAACAGAGGACGAACATTACCAGTGGAAAGTGGCTTCAGACACCTACGCGCCATCATGTAATATCTATGGCGGTTGCTACCAGTCGGGTGAGGTAGAGGGTGATGTAGAGCTCAACCTCTACACCAATATGCTGCGCTATGTCAACAAGGCTGATCTCGAAAAGGCTATTGTCGACAACATTGCCTGCTTCAATGTCTATGGTGCAGGCTTCGGTCAGAACTCACACGTCTGGGGTAATGTGAAGATCAACATGGATCGCAGCCTTGATACGAGTACGATGGGTGATCCTGTCGGCAACTCTAATCTGAGTGCAGAGATCAAGGATTTGCTGGGTGGAGAAGGTAAATGGGATATTCAACATAGTACAACTGCGACAAACAATCTGCTGGGCATTACCAATGCCTACCAGTATCCTTCCTTCAACAACGTCTTCGGCGGTGGTCGTAACGGTAAACTCATCGGTAACACAACGGTCGAGATCCGCAACGGTCTCGTCTATAGCGACGTGGCTGGTGGTTGCTACTCTTCTGATATGTATGGTTCTACTCATGTCATCGTGGGTTATCCTCAATATTGGGTGTGCAACACGTCTGGCGAGTATAAAGTACAACGTGGTGATACTTGGAATGAAGGTAAAAAAGATGTCTATGGTAACGATCTCATCAAGCAGAGCGTGAAATATCTGAAGGGCGATCTCGTGCCAAATAATGTGCATGAGCAGATTGTGGCTGCGAATGCAGATAATGAATCGTATTTTACAGAAGTAAAGATTGATCCTACCACTCGCAACGAATCAGACCATATAACCTGGAATGACATTTACATCAAGATTGGTCGAGGTCTTTATGGCGGTGGCTACTCGTTGGAAAACAGTACTGCGGCTTCTGCTGGTTCGATTACTACGCATAAGTTGCAGCCTAATGTCGATGCTAACAATAAGGATCTGCACCCTCATAACTTTAATACACGTATATTTGAATACGATATTGCTGATACTTATGGCTATGGTGGTAACTCAAACATCATGGTAGGTGATATGGATGCTACACTTGCGGCAAATAGTAGTTACACAGACCGTGACCATATCGAAATTTCTACCCTGAAAGTTAAAGAACTGCCTATGCCTTACACTGCTTCAAGCACGAGTGGTAAGTTTATCAAAAATGCTCAAGGACAATACACGCATCTGGGTGATGGCGAACCTGACTCTGGAACGCAGTATTATGAGCTCTCGGGCGAGGGTGGCGTCTATGGTGATGGACACTTGACCTTCTGTGAAGGTTTCCGTACAGCAGACATCACACGTTATGGCTATGCTCAAGGTACGCCACAACATCCAAAGCTGCTGAATACCTTCCAGCGTATGGACCTGCTTTCTGTCAACGACTGCTGCTTAATGTTGCAGGGTGCACAGGACTTTGCTACTGACCAGATCGATGCTACAGTGTATAGTATTACACGTGTCAATGAGTTGCGCATGAACTCATCTCTTGACCCAGATCAAGAACTTGGTGAGATTAGTGCACAATCAACAACGGGTGGTGCTGGTCAAGATTTTGATAGGAATCATCAGCGCAATTATCTTGGCTTCTTTAATAATGTTCACTACCTGGGCTCTATTGTCACGAATGATGAGTTCAATTCGACACAACACGCGTTCCATAATGCCACGGGTGAAAAGGAGAGCGAAACATATGTTGCCAAGAAACAGTTGTTTATTCATAATTATGAATCATCTGCTAAAGATGCAGCTGCCACTGCCGTGTTCAAGCAGCGCAACGTAGGTACTGCTCGTAATGCCATCGGTATCAACAATGGTTACTGTCTGCGTATCCAGAATCAGGAATATGTTGGTTCTGGTGATGCAAAGCAGTCACAGACGTATTATGGTCCTATCGTGGGTGT
>JAZQQH010000095.1:0-2396 GCA_045628985.1 Bacteroidales bacterium
GTAAGATTAACGACGAGATCATGGCTCAGGCTATGGACGGCGTAAAGTGGATGGAAGAAGTAAACGGAAAGAAGTTTGGAGATCTTAAGAATCCCCTCCTCGTTTCTGTACGTTCAGGTGCTCGTGCATCAATGCCTGGTATGATGGATACTATCCTCAACCTTGGTCTTAATGACGAAGTAGTTGCAGCTATGATCGCTGGTAACCCTGATCCTTCATTCGAGCGTTTCGTATATGACTCTTACAGACGTTTCATCCAGATGTTCTCAGACGTTGTTATGGAAGTTGGTAAGAAGTATTTTGAGCAGCTCATCGACAAGATGAAGGAAGAGAAGGGCGTTAAGTTTGACGTAGAGCTTACCGCTGATGATCTTAAGACTCTTGCAGAGCAGTTCAAGGCTGAGTACAAGAATCAGTTGGGTAAGGATTTCCCTTCAGATCCTGTAGAGCAGCTTAAGCTCGCTATCGAGGCTGTATTCCGTTCATGGGATAACCCTCGTGCAAACGTATATCGTCGTGACAATGATATCCCTTATTCTTGGGGTACTGCAGTTAACGTAATGCCCATGGTATTCGGTAACTTGAACAACGAGTCCGGTACCGGTGTAGCATTTACTCGTGATCCCGCAACCGGTGAGAAGAAGCTCATGGGTGAGTTCCTTATCAACGCACAGGGTGAAGACGTAGTAGCAGGTGTTCGTACACCTATGCCTATCGCTCAGATGGAGAAGGAATTCCCTGAAGCATACGCTGAGTTTATCAAGGTTTGTGAGACTCTTGAGAATCACTACCATGATATGCAGGATATGGAGTTCACCGTTGAGAACAAGAAGCTGTACATGCTTCAGTGCCGTAACGGTAAGAGAACTGCTCCTGCAGCTCTGCAGATTGCAGTTGACCTTGTTAAGGAAGGTCACAAGACCGAGGAAGAGGCTGTTGCTATGATCGATCCTCGTAACCTTGACACTCTGCTTCACCCTCAGTTCGATGCTGCTGCTCTTAAGGCTGCTACTCCTCTTGGAAAGGGTCTTGGTGCATCTCCTGGTGCTGCAACTGGTAAGGTTGTATTTACTGCAGATGATGCAGTTGCTTGGAAGGAGAAGGGCGAGAAGGTTGTTCTGGTTCGTTTGGAGACCTCTCCTGAAGATATCACCGGTATGAAGGCTGCTCAGGGTATCCTGACTGTTCGTGGTGGTATGACTTCTCACGCAGCCGTTGTTGCTCGTGGTATGGGTACCTGCTGTGTATCCGGTTGCGGCGACATCGCTATGGATGAAGAGAACAAGAAGTTCACTCTTGCTGGTGTAACCTTCAACGAGGGTGATTGGATTTCTATCGATGGAACCACCGGTAATATTTACCAGGGCGAAATCGCTACTAAGGATGCTGAAATCGCTGGTACATTTGGAACCGTTATGGCTTGGGCTGACAAGTTCAGAACTCTGAAGGTTCGTACCAACGCTGATACTCCTCGTGATGCAAAGAAGGCTCGTGAGCTTGGTGCAGAAGGTATCGGTCTTTGCCGTACTGAGCACATGTTCTTCGAGGAAGACAGAATTGCTGCATTCCGTGAGATGATCTGTGCTGACACCGTAGAAGAGAGAGAAGCAGCTCTTGATAAGATTCTTCCTTATCAGCAGAGCGACTTCAAGGCTCTGTACGAGGCTCTGGAAGGCAACCCGGTTACCATTCGTTTCTTGGATCCGCCGCTTCATGAGTTCGTTCCTACCGAGGAAGAGGATATCGAGAAGCTGGCTAAGGCTCAGGGCAAGAGCGTTGAGGATATTAAGACCATCATCGCTGGCCTGCACGAGTTCAACCCTATGATGGGTCACAGAGGATGTCGTCTTGCAGTTACCTATCCTGAAATTGCTAAGATGCAGACCAAGGCAGTTATCCGCGCAGCTATCGAAGTAAAGAAGGCTCACGCTGATTGGAATGTAAAGCCTGAAATCATGATTCCTCTTGTATGTGAAATCAAGGAGCTTAAGTTCGTTAAGAAGGTTGTAGTTGAGACCGCTGATGCTGAAATCGCAGCAGCAGGTATCGCACTTGAGTACGAAGTAGGTACTATGATCGAGATTCCTCGTGCAGCTCTTACTGCTGACGAGATCGCTAAGGAAGCTGACTTCTTCTGCTTCGGTACCAATGACCTTACTCAGATGACCTTCGGCTTCTCCCGTGATGATGCTGGTAAGTTCTTGGATGCATATTATGATACCAAGGTCTTTGAGAACGATCCGTTCGCTAAGCTGGATCAGACCGGTGTTGGTAAGTTGATGGAGATGTCCATTAAGCTTGGTAAGCCCGTAAATCCTAAGCTTCACATTGGTATCTGTGGTGAGCACGGTGGAGATCCTTCTTCCGTAGAGTTCTGCCACAAGATCGGTCTGGAT
>JAZQQH010000096.1:0-5802 GCA_045628985.1 Bacteroidales bacterium
CGCTCTCTGTCTTCCTGAACTTGGGCATCTCAAGATAAAGGTAGGTCAGTTTGTCGTAGAACACTTCCTTTGTTTTTACATCCATCAGCTTTACCTCATGATGTAAGTAGTCATCACTTTTCGTGTCGAAGGTGAAGTTCAGTATGCCAATGGTATATACCCTTTGCAATTCAAAGTTCCAAATGCCTTTTGGTGCCTGCTCTTGGATTGGGAAGGTGCTGTAGTATATGCTGCGGTCCTTGAAATATTCCTGTTCTGCCTTCTGCATCTCAATAAGGAATTTCTCTCCATGTTCATTCTCGCAATAGACATCAAAGACTGCCTTTCGCTCCGCTGCAACATGTCCGAGATGCTCCACGTTCAGATACTTCAAATCCCTTATCACTTCTCGTCCATCAAAAAGTGAATTGAGGAAACTGATCAACAATTCCTTGTTGACCTCTGTTCCAAACAACTTCTTGAAAGCGAAGTCGGTATAGAAATTAACATATCTTTCTTGTAAATCAAGTGTACACATATTGATATATACTGATATTTTTTGCAAAAGTAACGATTATATTTCAAAAGACCAAATAATCTCTATCTTTTTTGCAAGTCAACAAGTGCATCTATACTATAACATGTGACATCAAAAAAAAGCGCAAGATTCCGTGAGTGTGGAACCTTACGCTTTATTGTATTCATAATCAGTGGGCAGAGCCACTGAGAACGGAATCAGAGATTAATGGCGAGAGATGAGCTCGCGGTCACTGAAGTCGAGGATGTTACGACGGTTTGCCTGGAGGCGCTCATAGCCCTCGCGGCTGCCAACGATAATCTTCTCGAACTCACGGAGACCTGTACCTGCAGGGATAAGGTGACCGCAGATAACGTTCTCCTTCATACCTACGAGTGAGTCGCTCTTGCCACGGATAGCAGCCTCGTTGAGCACCTTCGTTGTTTCCTGGAAGGAAGCAGCGGACATGAAGCTCTTTGTATGGAGAGCAGCACGTGTGATACCCTGGAGGATCTGTGTAGATGTGGCAGGGATAGTATCGCGAACGGTGATGGTCTTGAGGTCGCGGCGCTTGAGGCTTGCATTCTCGTCGCGGAGCTTGCGAGCAGAGATAATCTCACCTGCGCGAACGTTCTCAGAGTCACCAGCGTTGAGGACATACTTCTTACCCCAGATGCGGTCGTTCTCCTCTGCGAAGTCGAGCTTATCGACGATGTCACTCTCAAGGAAGCTGGTATCGCCTGGCTCATTGATCTGAACCTTACGCATCATCTGACGAACGATGATCTCGAAGTGCTTGTCGTTGATCTTTACACCCTGCAGACGGTAAACGTCCTGTACCTCATTAACGATGTACTCCTGAACGGCGGTAGGACCCTTGATGGCAAGGATGTCGGCTGGAGTGATAACACCATCAGAGAGAGGAGTTCCGGCGCGAACAGCGTCACGGTCCTGAACGAGCAACTGCTTGCTGGTAGGAACGAGATACTTGCGCTCCTCGCCTGTCTTAGAGGTAACGGTAACCTCACGGTTGTTGCGCTTGAGCTGTGGATTGATAGAAATCTCACCATCGATTTCGCTGACAACGGCTGGGTTACTTGGGTTACGAGCCTCGAAGAGCTCTGTTACTCGTGGCAGACCACCGGTGATATCACCTGCGGTGCTTACAGAACGAGGAATCTTAACGAGAGTCTGACCAGTGCTGATTGTCTGTCCGTCCTCTACGTTGAGGTGGGCGCCTACTGGGAAGTTATAGCGGCCGATAGAGTTGCCGTCAGCATCAAGGATGTCACAGGTTGGGATGCGTGAGCGATCCTTTGCCTCGACGATAATCTTCTCGATGAGACCTGATGCATCATCGGTCTCAGAACGGAAGGTTACGCCATCGATAACGTCATTGAACTTAACCTTACCAGCAAACTCAGAAACGATGACAGCGTTGAATGGGTCCCAACGTGCGATGACGTCGCCCTTCTTGACAGTTGCACCACTCTTATAATAAAGTGAAGAACCGTAAGGTACTGGAACACTTGAGAGAACGATGCTTGTATTTGGATCGATGAAACGAACCTCAGCAAGACGGCTTACTACCATCTCACATGCTGTACCGTCTTCTTCCTTGAATGGAACGACGCGGAGCTCGTCGAACTCAATGATTGCCTCTGCTGTCTTACAGGTAACGGTTGCGTTTGCAGCTGCGTTACCAGCCACACCACCGGCGTGGAACGTACGGAGAGTAAGCTGTGTACCTGGCTCACCGATAGCCTGAGCAGCGATGACACCGACAGCCTCACCCTTCTGTACCATGCGCTGTGTAGCGAGGTTACGACCGTAACACTTCTTACATACGCCCTGCTTAGACTCACAAGTGAGCACGGAGCGAATCTCTACCATCTCAACGCCTGCGTCTTCGATAGCCTTAGCGCGGAGCTCGTTGATTTCCTCACCTGCAGGACAGATGATTTCGTTGGTATGTGGGTTTGTAACGTCATGAACGGATACACGACCAAGGATACGCTCGTAGAGGCTTGAGATAACCTCATCGCCATTCTTGAGAGCGCGGCACTCGAGGCCACGGAGTGTACCACAGTCTTCCTCATTGATGATAACGTCATGAGAAACGTCAACAAGACGACGTGTGAGGTAACCAGCGTCGGCAGTCTTCATCGCAGTATCAGCAAGACCCTTACGAGCACCGTGAGAAGCGATAAAGTACTCAAGCACTGACATACCTTCCTTAAAGTTAGAAAGGATAGGGTTTTCAATAGTACCACGGTCGTCGGCACCTGCCTTCTGAGGCTTTGCCATCAGACCACGGATACCAGAGAGCTGCTTAATCTGGTCCTTAGAACCACGGGCACCAGAGTCGAGCATCATGAATACGGCATTGAAGCCCTGGTCAGCCTCTGTCATCTCCTTCATCAGCACGTTAGCGATGTCGTTGTTGACGTGGGTCCATACATCGATAACCTGGTTATAACGCTCCTGATCGGTGATGAAGCCCATGTTATAGTTGGCTGTGATCTGTGCTACGTCAGAATTACCCTTGGCGATGATAGCGTCACGCTCCTTTGGAACGATGATATCATCAAGGTTGAACGACAGACCTGCAGTGTATGCCATGCGGTAACCGAGGTTCTTGATGCCATCAAGGAACTCACAAGCACGTGCGAAACCTACTGCCTTGATAACGGCAGCGATGATGTCGCGGAGTGACTTCTTAGAGATAATCTCATTTACGAAGCCCATCTCACGTGGAACGAGTCCATTGACGATAACACGACCTACGGATGTCTCTACCATGCGCTTGGTGTACTTGCCATCTACGATATCGTCAACGATAACCTTTACAGGAGCATGGAGTTCGCAACGCTTCTCGTTGTATGCGATGATAGCCTCTTCAGGACCATAGAAGGTGAGACCTTCACCCTTGGCACCTGGACGGAGCTTTGTGATATAGTAAAGACCGAGTACCATATCCTGTGCAGGCACTGTGATAGGAGCACCATTGGCAGGATTGAGGATATTGTGGCTCTGGAGCATGAGGAGCTGTGCCTCGAGGACTGCCTCATTGGACAATGGGAGGTGAACAGCCATCTGGTCACCGTCGAAGTCGGCGTTGAACGCAGTACATGCGAGTGGGTGGAGCTGGATAGCCTTACCCTCGATGAGCTTTGGCTGGAATGCCTGGATACCGAGACGGTGAAGTGTTGGTGCACGGTTGAGGAGCACTGGATGACCCTTCATCACGTTCTCGAGGATGTCCCAGATGATTGGCTCGCGACGGTCAACGATACGCTTAGCAGACTTAACAGTCTTCACGATGCCGCGCTCGATGAGCTTACGGATGATGAATGGCTTATAGAGTTCTGCTGCCATGAGCTTTGGAAGACCGCACTCACCCATGTTGAGCTCTGGACCTACAACGATAACGGAACGTGCAGAGTAGTCAACACGCTTACCGAGGAGGTTCTGACGGAAACGACCTGCCTTACCCTTCAGAGAGTCAGAGAGTGACTTCAATGGACGGTTAGACTCACTCTTAACGGCACTTGACTTACGAGAGTTGTCGAACAATGAGTCAACAGCCTCCTGAAGCATACGCTTCTCGTTACGGAGGATTACCTCTGGAGCATGAATCTCAACGAGGCGCTTCAGACGGTTGTTACGGATGATTACGCGACGATAGAGGTCGTTGAGGTCGGATGTTGCAAAGCGACCACCATCCAGTGGTACGAGAGGACGGAGCTCTGGAGGAGTGACAGGAAGAATCTTCATGATCATCCACTCAGGGCGGTTAACCTCCTTGCTATTGCGGAATGCCTCTACTACCTGCAGACGCTTGAGTGACTCATTCTTACGCTGCTGCGAAGCATCGTTGTTGGCTGCCTCGCGGAGCTCTGCAGCAAGGGCGTCGAGGTCGAGGTTTACGAGAAGGTCGTAGATTGCCTCTGCACCCATCTTGCAAACGAACTTGTTAGGATCGTTGTCCTCAAGGTAGTCATTCTCTGGCGAGAGATAGTTGTCGCAGATGTTGATGTATTCTTCCTCAGAGATAAGGTCACCATTGTGGCTACCATTGAGGTCGCCACCTTCTGGATCCTGTACTGGATTCTTGCCATCCTTACCTGCGAGAGGACCTGCATTGAGCACTACATACTTCTCATAGTATATAACAGACTCAAGCTTCTTTGTTGGCATACCGAGCAGATATCCAATCTTGTTAGGAAGGCTGCGGAAATACCAGATGTGAGCAACAGGCACTACGAGTTCGATGTGACCGCTACGCTCACGACGTACTTTCTTCTCAGTAACCTCAACACCACAGCGGTCGCAGACGATGCCCTTGTAACGGATGCGCTTGTACTTACCGCAGGCACACTCGAAGTCCTTTGTAGGACCGAAGATGCGCTCGCAGAAGAGACCATCACGCTCTGGCTTGTATGTGCGGTAGTTGATGGTTTCAGGCTTGGTAACTTCACCGAATGAGTTCTCCAGAATCTCCTCTGGGGAAGCAAGACCGATAGTGATCTTGGTGAAATTGTTCTTTATCTTTGTATCTTTTTTGAAAGCCATATTATATTATCTAGTTTTTCTAGTTCTACTAGGAGTTCTAGGATTATATTTTTTTAGTCAAGCTTAACGCTAAGACCAAGACCACGAAGCTCATGGAGCAATACGTTGAGAGACTCAGGAATACCAGGTGTTGGCATTGCATCGCCCTTGACGATTGCCTCGTAGCTCTTTGAACGGCCTACTACATCGTCGGACTTGACGGTGAGAATCTCCTGAAGTACGTGGCTGGCACCGAATGCCTCGATAGCCCAAACCTCCATCTCACCGAAACGCTGACCACCGAACTGTGCCTTACCACCGAGTGGCTGCTGGGTGATGAGAGAGTAAGGACCGATAGAACGAGCGTGCATCTTGTCCTCTACCATGTGACCGAGCTTGAGGAAGTATGTGATACCTACTGTAGCTGGCTGGTCAAACTGCTCACCTGTCTCACCGTCGTAGAGGTGTGTAGAGCAGTAGCGTGGCAGTCCTGCCTTGTCTGTCCATTCATTGAGGTCATCAAGCTTAGCACCATCAAAGATAGGGGTTGCGAACTTAACGCCAAGCTTCTTACCTGCTGCACCAAGTACAGCCTCGAAGATCTGACCGAGGTTCATTCGTGAAGGCACACCCAGAGGGTTGAGCACCAGATCCACAGGACGACCATCCTCAAGGAATGGCATATCCTCCTGACGAACTATCTTGCTGACAATACCCTTGTTACCATGGCGACCAGCGAGCTTATCACCTAC
>JAZQQH010000097.1:0-15727 GCA_045628985.1 Bacteroidales bacterium
CGAGTCCACTCTCTTTCTGCTGTAGTTGCAGCTGCTTAAATTCTTCTTTCGTCATAATACAGTTGTAGTGTTAGTTGTTACGCGGTGCAAAGGTACTACGTTTTTACTAACACTACAATGTGTACTTCAGCGAATGCTTACACATAATTATAGGTATAAGGTTTATTTGCTCGATGCAACTATCATTCTTACTTGTTTTCGATCTAGAATTGCTACTGCTGCAACCTTGCCATCGGACGTCTGAATCTCCAGCCTTGCACCTTCTGGCACTTCCTGAGCTGAACGGATGGCGTGACCATTGACGCGGGTAATAGAGAACCCTCGCTTCAGGATATTATCAGGTTGAACCATCTGCACGGTACGCTCCAGATAAGCAAGTTTCTGCTGGTCGTTCTGCAAGCGCTGTGTCGTGAGCATCTTGATCCGCTCCCCCATCAGCGTGAGTCTGCTCTGCTGTTGTCCTAACGAGATATGAGTCCCTCGCACCACGTTGAGCAATCGCTGCAATCGCAACTGTTCGCGCTCTATACGGCCACGTGTATGCTCCAACACCGACTCCTCCAGTTCCTGTAGTTTACCCAGCTGCTGGCTCAGTACATCGATGAGCAAAGCCGCAGCTGCTGTAGGAGTCTTGACCGAGGTATGAGCCACACGGTCAAGGACGGTCTGGTCACGGTCATGACCAATGCCGGTAATCACTGGCAATGGGAAGTTGGCAATATTGAGAGCCAGCTCATAACTGTCGAACGAAGCCAAGTCGGCCGACGCTCCACCTCCTCGGATGATCACCACCACGTCAAAGAGATCCTCATAAGCAGCAATACGCTCCAGGGCTCCAATGACAGATGACTCTGTCTGTTGTCCTTGCATCGCAGCCGGGAAGAGATGTGTATAGAAGCAGAGCCCCCACTCATTGTCGTGCAACTGATGGCAGAAATCTCCATAACCTGCCGCCTCAGCCGCGCTGATGATGGCAATACGCTGTGGCAATGTCGGGAAATCCAGCTCTCGGTTCATGTCTATCACGCCATCGGCCGTCAGCTGCTTGAGGATCTGCTGACGGCGCAATGCCATCTCTCCTAACGTATAGGTTGGATCCACGTCGAGGATGTTCAGACTATAGCCATACGCCTCGTGCATGGTCACTTGCACCAGCAGCAGCACCTTGAGCCCACTCTGAAAAGCCTGACCTGTCTGCTGAACAAAACTATCTCGTATCAGCCACCATCGGTTGGCCCAGATATGTGCATTGGCAAAGGCCAGCATCGTGCCACGCTTCGGATCCTTCTCCACCAGCTGCATGTAGCAATGACCATTGTTAGCCACACGCACATCGCTGAGCTCGGCCATAACCCACACGGGGTCGGCAAACGTCTCTTGAATGACGCTCGCTACCCTTTGATTGAGTTGCTGTAGACTAATAGCTTCCATAAGGTGAATAAATTGTGGCAAAGGTAGGAGAAAAAAGTAAAAACGCCAAATTATTTGTATTAAATTTTGTTTTTAGCAGTTTTTCCGCTATCTTTGCAGCAAAAATAAAACAAAATGTTAGCCGAAATTACTTGGGGCGCTAAGCCTATTCTCTTTTCTGTTCCAGAAGATATTCCTATTGTCGGAGGTTTCTCCCTCCGCTGGTATGCACTCATGTTCATCGTTGGCTTTGCCATCGGTGTCAAGATCATGGAGTGGGTCTATAAGCGTGAGGGGCTCGATCCTGAGCGCGTCTATTATCTCTTCATTGCCTGCTTCGTCGGCACGCTGATAGGTGCACGCCTCGGTCACTGTCTCTTCTATGATCCGGATTATTATCTGGCCAATCCTTTAGAGATCTTCAAGACCTGGAAGGGTGGCCTCGCCAGTCATGGTGGCACCATCGGTGTCATCGCAGCTGTGATGTATTATGCCAGCAAGGACAAACTCAATAAACTCTGGCTCCTTGACCGTCTCTCCATTGCCGTGGCTCCCGTAGCAGCACTCATCCGCATGGGCAATCTCTTCAATCACGAGATCTACGGTCACGAGACTTCCCTCCCTTGGGGAACTCGCTTCGTGCAGAACATCCACGCCTGGGAGCGTGGCGCAGAACCTATCTACTGCAATCCTTCCCACCCAACACAGATCTACGAGGCGCTCTGCTACCTCCTCGTCTTCGTCGTCTGCTACAGCCTCTATAAATACACCCAGGCAGGCAAGCGCAACGGTGTGATCTTCGGCGCCTTCCTCATCGGCATCTTTGGCACACGCTTCTTCATCGAATTCCTCAAGAACGTGCAGGAAGCCTTCGAGGAGGATATGGCACTCAATATGGGACAACTACTCAGCATCCCATTCGTACTCATCGGCATTTTCCTGATCTGGAAGGGCATGAAGAAAAGTAACTAAGAACAAATCCTATTTACCAAAATAAAACAATCATGACAATTAAACCCCTTATTCCTGCCGCGCTTTTAGCCCTTGCTGCCATTGCTCCGCAGAACGTATCAGCGACCAAACTGCTTGGCGTCAAGGTCGTTGATAAAGACTATTTAATGGTGCACTTCCGTGATGGAGAGGTGCGCTATCGCGATGATGCTACCGGCAAGAGTGCCTATCTCGGTCACTCATTCTCTCCTGGCGACGACACCCTCAAGGTCTTCGGTCCTCGCCTCGACGCCGCCATCGCCACCCGTGCCAATGGCTGGACGATCTCTTCTGCCAACGACAAGGCTTTCGGCCAGCAGGTAGCCGAGGAGGCTTACCGCAAGTCGAAGCCAATGAACACCGACAATACCCTCACCAGCGAGCTCGATCACTGGATCTTCCTGCGCCTGCCACAATCCATGAAGCAGGGCTGCACCTATCGCATCAACCTGCCAGCAGGTATCGAGGCAGACGAGAAGGAAGCAGAGGTCAAGTTCGATATCTGGAATTCACAGTCAGAGGCCGTACACGTCAATATCCTTGGCTATCAGCCTACTGAACCCGTCAAGGCCGCGGATCTCTATCTCTGGCTCGGCGAAGGCGGTCAGCGCGACTATAAGGCGTTCGAAGGCCGCAAGGTATATTTATATAATGTGAAGACCGGCAAGAAGAAACCCGTCGGCAAGGTTGGTTTCTGGAAGGAGGCTGCTGCTTTCGAGCAGGAAGCCAACAAGAAGAACATGACCGGCTCGGATGTCTGGAACATTGACTTCCGCGAGAGCGCCCCTGGCCGCTATCGTCTCGTCGTGGAGGACGTCGGCTGTTCGATGGACTTTGACATTGACAATGACGTCTACTACCAGCCATTCCGCTACTCCGTCCGTGGCTACTACTATATGCGACTCGGCGAACCTATCGATCCGAAGGTCGTCCCTGCTCCACGTCAGCCACGCTTCATCCCTGAGGTCGATCCTGTCGGCTTCACCGTCTATAAGACCGACCTGCATCCTTGGCACCCTGACTGGCGCAAGCTCCGTGGCGATGTGTGGGATGAGCCTCACTTCAAGCCAGCGCTCCGTTCTGCTTTCTGGCAGCACCGCCTCCCTGGCAGCCCTGTCAACACCGAGGTCAAGGGTGGTCACTCCGACGCTTTCGACTGGGATCGTCACCTGGCACATGTCAGCAACATCTACGACATGCTCCTGCCATATATCCTGACCAATGGACGCATCTCAGACGACAACCTGACCATCCGCGAGAGTGGCAATGGCATCCCTGATATCATCGACGAGGCGCGCAACGAGGTCGATTTCTTCCTCTCTATCCGCGACGGCGAGGCTTACTCACAGGGCGTCACCAACCCATCGACCGAGTGGACCATCATGTTCCAGGCAGGTTGCACCACCATGGCAGCATGGGCCAATGCAGCCAACTGTGCCATGACCGCCGAAGCGCTCCGCATCGCTGGCCAGGACTCTCTCTGTCAGTATTATACCGACGAGGCCATTAAGGCCTTCCGCTTCGCCAGCCGTCAGGAGAACCAGCAGCTCGACGACCAGCAGGACGTAGGTAGCGCTCGTATGCGTGGCCGTGACTTCCGCCAGATGGCAGCCGCTTATCTCTACAACGTCACGGGCGACCAGGAGTGGGAGAAAATCATGGCCGACGAGAGCAAGATCAAGAACGGCACCTCGATGATTTTCAACAAGGACCGTCAGGACACCTACTACCAGATCTGGGCCACCGCAGCTTACCTGGCATGTCCTCGCGAGCGCCACTATCCCGAGCTCTATCAGAATATGAAGGCCAGCATCAACTGGCACGCTGACGAGAATAACGTCAAGTACACCGCGCTCCGTCCTTCACGCCGTGCAGCCAACGATCCACGCTGGCAGGTATCGGAGAACCTCCAGCTCGTCATGATGGCACACTACATCAGTGGCAATGACAAGGCTCGCCGCCAGCAGCTCGAGAAGGCCATGTACCTCGAAGCAGGTTGGGGCCTCGGCCGTAACCCATCAAACACCGTCGAGATGACCGGCCTCGGCGAGCGCCACATCACCGACTGCTACACCACTGGCCGTAACGACGGTTCACCAGAGTCACACCCTGGCCAGACACCATTCAACGGCACCGAGACCTGGTCGCCAGGCAATGGTGGCGACGCCCGTATCCTCCTCGACCGCTGCTACCCAAGCTGGTACGACGGCGGCTGGCCTCAGCAGGAGTCATTCTTCAATCAGCGCTATTTCTGGGTCAACGGTGAGTTCACTCCTCGTGAGACCATGCGCGGCAAGATGGCTCTCCTCGGCTATCTCTACGGAATACGCAAGTAAATACTCAACAATAACAGTTTGCATCGCAAGCTGTTTGGTATTAGGCATAAATAGTTTTGGCTACGCGAAAGTCTCTCACAGCTTCGCGTAGCCAATATTATTTAGTATTTATCATTCATATTATCGACTGCTACACCATCGAATAACAGCCTGTTGACTCTCTTATCTTACCACCTGTGTGAACTCAGGATCTTTACCCTCAGTCACAGTGACATAGATCTGACCGGCTGGTGCGCCGTTGTTGACCACACCGAAGAGGTATTCTGAACCTTCACCGAGGGCGCGAGTGCAGAAGGTTACAGGCTCACCCAGAGGCATGGAGTAGCTACCACACGCTGCGTCGAAGATGACCTTAGCCTCTGGAGTAATCTCCTGCGGTTCACTGAATGCAGGGAGCTCAACCTTCTCGCCGGCAATGATGCCAGCGTTGATCAGGAACTGCTTGACCTCTGCCTCTGCGGCTGCAATACGGGCGTTGCGTACACCGTAGCCAGGCAGAATTGTAGCCTGAGTCAGCTTGGCCTTGAGCTGGTCGGTGCTGGTGTTGAGACCACCGCTACCGAAGGTGCAGAATGGGATGACTACCTTGCCGGCGAAGTCGTTGGTGCCGATGAGTGCTGCCATTGGCTGGGCAAAAGTACCGAACCACACTGGATAACCCAGATAGATGGTGTCATAGTCAGCCACGCTCTTCTCCAGTGCATTGAGCTCTGGCAAGGTACCAGCAGCCATTTCTTCCTGACAACGGGCGATGGTCTGCTGAAAGTCTCCATCGTAAGGCGTAACTGCCTCAATAGCCTCGATGTCGGCACCCGTCTCTGCCTGGATGGCCTTGGCCACCTGCTCAGTAGCATGGGTCTGTGAATAATAGATGATCAGGCTCTTGGTCGAAGCCTTTGTCTCTGCATCGTTCTGCTTGGTAGAACATGCGGTCAGTGCAGCGAGTGCACACAGTAGAGTTGCAATTTTCTTCATATTTAACTTAATTTTGGGGCAAATTTTGAGAAGTTTGGCGGTAGATACGACGCTGGAGTTCCTGGGCATACTGCTGGGTATTGACAAAAAGAATGGCATCCATGCCTACCTGGAGCGAGCCTTCGACATTCTCGATCTTATCGTCGGTGAAGATACACTCCTCAGGACGAAGAGCGAACTTATCGAACAGGCGCTGGTAGATGGCGGGCTCAGGTTTCACCAGATGCTCCTCTGAGGAGATGACCCAACCATCGAGCAAGCGGAAGATGCCATACTGCTGCATAGTGATATGCACTTTATGGCACCAGTTGGTCAGTCCATAGAGGCGATACCCTTGAGCCTTCAGATCGGTCAGGAGCGACTTCATACCAGGCACCTCGCCGAGAACAAAATCCTGATGCCGAGTATCATAGATACCAATCTGCTCAGCATAGTGCGGATAAAGTTGCTGCAACTGGGCAACGATCTCCGAAAGGGGAATGACTTCCCTATCGACCTGCTGCCCCCAATAGGGAGAGAATACGGTCTGCATGAACTCATCCACACTCTTGCGATCGGGGAAATACTCGTCATAAAGCTGTTCGAACGAATAGTCGACGAGCACCTTGCCGAAATCAAATACCAGATTCTTGATCATATCCGAAACCTTAGTTATCTGTCATAAATCACTGCAAAGATAAAGCTATTTTACGTTCAAAGCAAACTATCGGGCCAGGTTTCGTCATGTTTTGCAGAAAAATCATGATATTTATTGGCATTTGTGATAAAAACTTACTATATTTGCCACATCATAATCCATGTAAATATCTAATCTGCCCGACGAACGATATGAAGATCCTCCACACCGCCGACTTGCACCTTGGACAAGTCATCTACCAGAACTATGATCGCAGCGACGAGCATCGCCATTTCTTCGACCAACTCATGGCGTGGTGCAAAGAGCACCAGCCAGACGCATTGCTGGTGAGTGGCGATGTTTTTGACATACAACAACCCTCGGCCAGCGTCAAGAAGGCCTTCACGGAATACTTTGTCGAGTTGCATCGTCAATGTCCGTCGATGGCCATTGTCATTACGGCCGGCAACCACGACTCTGCCTCTCGCATACAGGCTGACAGTGCAGTGTGGACGCTGGCTAATGCGAGGCTGGTTGGCACGGCTCCGCAATCGGAGCCTGCAGAAGGCTGGGAGGAGAAGTACATCGTGCGACTCCCTGCCGGCTATATCGTGGCTATGCCCTATATGACAAGTGAGCGTACTGAGACACTGCAGCACCTGCTCGACAAGATCAATGAGGAGAACAGCGAGGGCAAGCCTGTGGTCATGATGGGACACACTGCCGTGGCCGGACTTGACCTGCAGGGACACAACATCGAGATTGGCACGCTCAAACCACAGAGCCTGCAATCATTCGGCTCAGGCTTCGACTACCTGGCTTTAGGCCATATACACAAGCCGCAGACCATCGGACATCAGGAAGACGCCAAAACGCCCGAGGTCGCCTACCCTACCCCAGTGGTGCGATACTCCGGCAGTGCACTCCACGTAAGTTGTGACGAGGCCTATCCGCACACGGTGAGCCTAGTGGAGATTGACAAGCATGGCGGAGAGGTCAAGATCCGACAGCTGCGAATCGACGAACTACGACACTTCTATACTCTTCCAACGGATGGATCTTCCTACACATCGACCAAGGAAGCGCTCAAAGGGGTACACGAGTTCTGCAAGGAAAAGGGCTCGGGCTATATACGCCTGAAGGTCGATATTGCCACAAACCTGCCTGCCAACTTCTCGCAGATGGTGTATGACGAACTGGCCTGCACGGACGACGAGGTGCGCTACAATCCTAAGATCGACTGGACAGGAAAGACCGAAAGCAGCGCGAGCGAGCAGGGAAAACCGACGTTCGAGGTGGCTGAGCTCCAGCAGATGACCAATCCGCTTGATTTCATCGAGAAGACCATCAACCAATATGCCGGCCTCAGCATGGACGAGGTGCGCCAAGCTTTTGTCGAGGTCGAAGCCGAGATAAACCGACTGGCAGAAGAGTCCCAAGCTAAAGCCGCAGCCAAGGCTGCTAAGAAAACAGAAGGAACCGCTGAAGATTAATCCATTACGATGAGAATTAAAGAACTACACATTCGCAACATCGCCTCTATTGAGAAGGCCGACATAGATTTTGAGAAAGACCTGACCGACCCAGTGACCGGCAGCACGTCGAGTATCTTCCTGATTTCAGGAGATACTGGAACCGGCAAGACCGTAATCCTGGACGCTATTGCCATGGCACTCTATAAGAAGACACCACGAATCTCTGATGTGGCCAATAAGACGCGCAATGAGTTTATCGACAATGAGGGACAGACAGTCACCGTCTATAGCATTGAGCAGTATACGCGTCTGGGAATCTCGGAGAATGATGAATGCTATAGCGAACTGGTCTTCGAGGGCAATGATGGTGTTGGCTATCATGCACGCCTTGAGCTCGGATATTCCAAAGGCAATACAGATGCCAACGGAAACCGTCCGATGAAGCATCGTACCCCTAAGTGGCTATATAAGACTGGCACGAACGATTGGCAGAAGGTCGACCCTAAGGGTCAGGTCCTACAGAATGCCATCGGCCTTTCGTTCGAGCAGTTCGGGCGTATGGCCATGCTGGCACAAGGTCAGTTTGCAGCCTTCCTCACCGGTGACAAGGCCAAACGAGAATCCATCCTTGAGCAGCTGACCAACACTTCGAAGTTCTCGGCATACGGAGAGGCTATCAGTAGCCTTTTTACGAAAGCGAAGAACAGGAAAGCAAATGCGCAGACGGCTTATGACACGGAGAAGGCCCACTCAAACCCGGAAGAACGCCAGGGTCTGACCGACGAGCTGAACGTACTGAAGCAGCAGAAAAACGAACTGGACAAGAGTTACAAGAAGGAGCATGACAAGCTCATGATCGTGGACTATATAGAGGACTTCACAGGAGTCAAAGCCGAGGCGCAAGCCAGAAAGGCCGAGTTGGACGCTATCATGGCAAGCGAGGACTATCGGGAAAAGAAGCAACTGGTCGATGACTGGGACTCGACCAACAAGGAGCGCCAGATGATCATCGACAAGCAGCAGGCAGAAAAGCGTAGGATGGAAGCTGAACGTCAGCTCGTAGTAGCCAGAGAGACGTTCCGCTCGCTTTCGGCTGACCTGACTTACCGACAGGCTGCACTCAGAGAACGGAAGGAAGGCATGGAACGGCTCAAGGCGTGGATTCTGGAAAAGTCAATCAATGACGAGCTCTTTGCCAACGCTACGGCGGTAGACTTGCAGTTGGTACAATATATCGGTAACAGAACTAAGATTGCAGAGACCCGACAGGCCCTGAAGGAAGAGAAAGAGAAGACGGTGGCGCTTCAGTCCCGTGCGGACCTTTGTCAAGCGGAAGATGCTCAGGCCAAGGCTATCGCCAGAGAGAAGCAAGGAGCCATCGATCAGTTCCTGGCAGAGCGCAAGGAACTGAACCCGACAGGAATCAGTGCGGAGAAAGATGCTTTGCTTAAGCGAATAAACGAGCTGGAGAGACTGCAAGACCGCATGGCCAAGCAGGAAGAGACACGCCTCGCCGCACAGCAAACACAGAACGAGATTGCTCTAGATGAAGAAAGCCTCCGCAGCCTGAATACCGCCTACGTCAAGTCGCAGGAGCTCTATGTGCAGCGCTACCAGGAAGAAGCCTCGACCAAGTCCCTACTTGCCACGATGCAGATGAGTCTGGAGGAAAAGATCACCGAACTGCGCCGCAGGATGCGCGATACCCACGCGCAGACGTGTCCGTTGTGTGGACAGTCGGTTGACCCACTTCATCTGGCCGATGACTTCCAGAACATTCTCACACCCCTGCAGCAGCGTGAGGCAGAGAGTAAGCTGCAGCTGGAAACTGCAACTCGTCAGCGCGACGCAGACAAGACAGCCTACGATAAGGCAAAGGGAGCGTTGGACACAAAGAAGAATGGTTTCGAGAAAGTTTCGGAGGCTATCGAGCGCGAAGACAAGGCCATCAAGGAACAGGCAATTAAGCTGTTGCTCGACCCGGTTCAGGACCTCGTGGCACAGATCTCCGCTGCCATAAGTCAGGCTCAAGGACACATCGCACAACTGGAAGAACTCCTAAGGAAGGCGGAGGAACTGCAAGTAATCATCACTCGCCTGGCCGAGGAGAAGAAGCCGCTGGACGATGCTGCACAGAAAACCGAGCGTGCACTCTCGGAAGCACGTAACGCTGTGACAATCAATGCAAGCAGAATCAGCGACCTGGAGAAGAGCGTTGTCGCCATGGACAATGAGCATGAGCAGCTGACTTCGGTTCTCACGTCGCGCCTGGCTTCTTATTGCCCGAGCTGGCAGCAAGATATTCCTACGCTGCAGCAGCGCCTCAAGTCCGACGCTGGAGAATATGCAGGCAAAAAGAAAGAAGCCGAGCAACAATCGCAGAAAATCGGCAAGGACGAGGCGCTATTAGAGTCAATCATGAGCGTCAGCAACAGCATCCTGTCGAGACAAGCAGAATGGGCAGCCGCTACTGAACCTCAAGAACTTAAGTCGGATAATATCAATCAGAAATGGACTAGCCTCTACGCTCAGATCGAGCATCAGCAGGAAGCCTATAATGATGCTGTGAAGACTCTGCAGGCAACAACAGAAACCCTATTGGCCTATTACTCCGCCTCGGGAAAGACCGAGCAATACCTATTATATATTATTGGTATGGAGGGGGAACTGGCTGCGGCAAGAGCGTATATCAATGGGATTGAAGGAGAACTCAAGTCGCGCTGCGATGCCATCAAGGATGCGACAAAGAAGATAGAGGATCTGATTAAGACGCTGGGAGTGGAAAAGATTGAGGACGCTCCGGCCAAGGGACCACTTGAGGAACTCGTCAACGAACTCTCTGCCAAGCAGCAGGATATGGCTGGCCGCATGGGTGGTATTGAGGAGAAACTGAAAACGATCAGCGAGAATGAGAAGAAAATCGAGTTAGCAAAGCAAGAGCTTGACAAGGCCGAAGACTTGCTCGAAAAATGGCAACGCCTCAACAGCTACTTCGGTGGTACTCGCTTCCGCACGCTGGTGCAGACCTATATTCTCCGACCTTTGCTCAACAATGCCAACATCTATCTGGAGAAGATCACTGACCGCTATGTGCTGACCTGTAGCGAGGACAATGAGCAGCTCTCGATTCTGGTGCTCGACCGTTATAACAAGAACCAGATTCGCTCAGCCACCATCCTCTCGGGTGGAGAACGCTTCATGATTTCGCTGGCACTATCGCTCGCCTTATCATCGCTCAACCGTCAGGACATGAACGTGGACATTCTGTTTATCGATGAGGGATTCGGAACCCTTGACGAGACGAACCTGAACTCCGTCATGGCCACACTCGAAAGACTGCAGGAGATTGCTGGTCAGACCCATCGCCGCGTTGGCATTATCTCTCACCGTGAGGAACTCGTCGACCGAATTCCTGTAAAGATCAATGTCCGGAAGAAAGGTGAGGGACGTAGCGTCGTTGATATAATGAGAGAATAAACCAGAGACAATGTGCGCCGGCGCACGTTGTAAATACTAGATCATAAATAATAAACATTATCCATCCCCACTACAGTAATACGCTGTAATGAGGGTGGATAAAATTAGTGTCTAGCAGCCTTCTCTTTCCCTCCGTTTTTGCTTGTCAAATCTTTCGACAAACTATGTCAGAATTACTGACGGGAGAGATATGCAATTTCTCAATAATAATAAATAAATTTGCACCCACAAAACCATTTTTCTGCAGACAAATAAAATCCAGATATTATGTTCAAGCCTGTTTTTCTTTTGATACTCACTGAGCTATTCTTGCTCTGTGGTTGCAGCGATCATCGCCAAGAAACGATATGGACACCGTCCCAGGAACTGAGTCTTGAGAACGGATGGACTGCCCTGATCGAGGACGGTGATGGTTCTGAGTCCCAAGGAGCCTGGTGGCCAAGCCGCATCATACTGTATGCTCCAAACGAGAAGTCCGCACCTTATGAGGTCCTCTATGGTTACTGTATGCTCAGCGGATCTGCTCATCTGCAGGAGTACAGCTTCTTCTCTCCCGGCTACCGTCTCGATGTATATCCTCTCTTTGAAGGAGAAGATGCCGAGCAATGCTATTCCGTGACCACAGAGGATCCAACGTACCCCTGCCCCTGGGAATAGAAATAAATATAAATCGATCAAAATTAATACAAAATGAATTCAACAGACAACTTCAATCGTACGGACCTGCGGCAGACATCTGACCACACGGAAAGCCTTTCGGGTATTCCATCTGGTTTCCACGAACTGGATAGGATGACTTCAGGCTGGAAGAACTCAGACCTAGTGATTGTTGCGGCACGTCCGGCCATGGGCAAGACCGCCTTTGTCCATTCGATGGCAAGAAACATGGCAGTCGGTTACGGCATCCCTGTCGGCTTGTTCAACCTTGAAACGTCTTCTCGGTTTACCAATCTGCAAAACACTCATGTCTATGTGGATGATATGCCTAATCTCTCGATACCAGACCTGTGTAGCAAAGCACATCGGCTGGTACGCGAGCATGGTGTGAGAATAATCATGATAGACTACCTGCAGCTTGTAAGTGCAGTCGGCATACAGTCTGGCAACCGTAAGGAGGAGCTCTCAGTCATTTCCCGTTCGCTCAAGGAACTGGCCATGGAACTGGATATTCCGATCATTGCAATGTCTCAGCTCAACCGTGGTGTGGAGACTCGCAGGAGAGAAGATCAGCGACCGAAACTGGACGACCTACGCGAATCGGGAGCCATCGATCAGTATGCAGATACGGTTTGCTTCATCCATCGTCCTGAGTATTACAAGATTTACGAAGACGAGAAGGGTAACAACCTGCGCGGTCTAGCCGAGATCATCATTGCCAAGCATCGTAGCGGTACGGTGGGTAATGTGTGGCTGGAGTTTCGTGGCAAGTTCCAAAATCCGAACGGGGATAAAAGCCTTTTCAACACCCTGGAATAATCCTGCTGACAGTAATATAATCGAAAAAGCATGTTACAATGAAATCAACAGTCAACAATGATCCGTATGACATCGACAAACTGGTAGAAGAGAGTGAAGGCCCCGTGGATAGACTCTATTTCTCTGTTTTTATGCAATAATTCTCTTCTGAAATTATGTTCTTCAACATTTTTTCATCATTTTTCTTTACATAAAGAGCTACGTAATTATATTATTTTGTATCTTTGTCGTCGATAATCTAATTTCTATGGATCTTTCAAAATCCAGATACACATTATTCCGTCAGTGTCCGAGGTGCTGCTATGGTCAGGGTGTGTGATAAACTTAGGAAGGCGAGTAGGGAATAAGATAAAAATATAATAATTAATGTAGTATAAAAATATGGCTAATATTTTAACTGTAGAGAAACTCAAGGGTCTTTGGGCTCGAAGAGAGTATATTTTCAAGGACGAAGAGAATCAGAAGATAATTAAACGATTCGAGTTTCTGGAGCATTTGTTTGATGCGATTGTAGACAAAGAGAATAGTATTACAATCGAAGACAAAAAGGCAAAAATTGGGAAATTAGGTATAACCTTCAATGAAGATGGCAATAAGCCTTCTGTCGGAGATTTCGGTCCGTCTAACGATGGACGTACAGAGGGCGTCAATGGAAATTCGCTAAAGAATTTAGAAGATGCGTTTGATAGCAAATACACTTATACTTACCAAGATAAGGATAATAAAGAAAAAAAACGAGATTGGGTGAAGGATATCTATTGCATGATGGGTGGTTTTGATATCGATAATCCCAAAATCATGCATGGAGAATATAGAATATTAGGAAACGGGCAAAGAGAATTAGACGAAGGAACTACGACAGGAAGAGTCGCTTGGCCTAGTTACCACTTCTCGAATGAGACCTATTTCTTTAATGTCATGAAGACGATTCAAGACATTAAAGGAGATTCCCCATCAATTCAAGATAGCCGAATTGTATTAAGATCCAAATTTAGTTGCTTTGGGGAGGATAAAGAAGATCATAAAAGTGGAAAATTCGGTTGCGAGTTTTCAAACAAAGATGCATGGATTAAGGCTCATCAACAGCCGAATCAAAACAGCCAGACCGATCCTAGGTCAGAAGATGAAGATATAGCAAAGAAACAACGCGAATGGCTCAAAACACGTTTCCCATATAAATTCTTTTATATGTGGACACATCGTGACTCTTGCGTCCATTTGTTGGGTCTGAAAGCGTATAAAGAGATTTGTGGTGACAACAAGGACGAAATCAAATTCTCGATTAATACAAGTGATTTTAAAAGTTTCGTACAGGAAAGCGACAATACTAGCAATTGGGAAAGCTATTCAGAAAGCTTATTAAAAGCCATCGGCTATGAGAATAAATCTACCGACGAAAAGAAAATCGCTCTTCATGATCTGTCCCTTCTTCTCTCCATCTATTTCCTCCAGACTCCAGGTATCCTCAACATGGAGGAGCTGCTTAAGACGGGAAATCAGGCAATAATCCTTTGGGGCCCTCCCGGTACAGGCAAGACTTATCACGCAAAGCAATTAGTGCGCAAACTATTAGATTTGAAGGATTCCGATAATATTGAGAATTATCGTTTTGACAATGACAAAGAAGATTCTTATAAAAACGGCAGTTACGACATTGTTCAGTTCCACCCCAACTATACCTATGAAGATTTTATAGGGGGCATTATGCCTAATTGTGATGATAATAGTTCGATCTCGTATGAGGTCATATCTGGAAAATTCAAGGAATTTTGTGATAAAGCTAAAGATTATTCTGAAAAAGCAAAAGCAGGGAATATAGGAGCCAAATACGAGGTATTATTGAAGATTTGCTCCAAAATTAAGAGCGAGTGTAATGACTATGAATTTCCTGAATATTTCACAAATGAGAATACTATTACCTCAACCCCAAAAGATGATGTCGATAGACTCATTTCGCAATTCGATTCCACTAATGACCAATCCTCTTCAGAACCTGCGGCAGGTAATAAACATTCGTTAAAAGAACTGCGTCAACTAGTAAAGGACACGAATATAGCTATTGACTATTACAAAGAAGATCAAAAAAAGGAGCTGTCTCATGTAGAGTTTGGCTCCAAGCCCTTCATCTTCATCATCGACGAGATCAACCGTGCTGACCTGTCTGCCGTATTCGGAGAGTTAATGTATGCTCTGGAGTATAGAAATGAGGGCGTAAAGATACCTCATTTCAAGGAACCATTTGTCATACCAGATAATGTCTACGTCATCGGCACGATGAATAATGTAGATAAGAGTCTGGTTTCTTTTGACCTCGCTCTGCGTCGCCGATTTGGATTCTATAAAGTTATGCCTCAGATGGTTGTGTTAAGCGACATCTTAAGCGGCAAAATTGGAGAAGATTATATTGAACCCTACATCACAAGATGCTCGGAACTAAACAAATACATTTCAGAGAATGCCAATGACAATAAGCATTTAGGCTTGGGTAAAGACTACCAGATAGGACATGCCTATTTCGCGAAGATCGAGGATTTTGTATATAACCGCCCAGATAATCACAAGATTATAACCACTGATGACCTCGAGAAACTGTGGGTGTATCATGTAATGCCTCTGCTGGAAGAATATCTCGGAAGCCGTACAGAAGACGAAGATATCAAGAAGAAACTGGAAGCAATCTACAAAGAGTTTACCAAAACGTTAGATTAATATGGGGGATCTATCGATACATGATAGTTGTCTGAACGGAGAACTGAAAGAATACGTTAATCCCACGGCAAGACAACGAGACATCGAACTGGTCTATGACTTAAAAGAACGATTCGAATCTGGAGGGCGTGTCAAAAGTCCATGATTAGACTTTTGTACGTCCTCTTTTTATTTTCAAGCCACTATCTTTATTGAGAAGTATTCTTCAGGACTGAAATCTTTGATTTTGGTCAAATCTGGGCTTAAAACCGGCTTATAGCCTC
>JAZQQH010000098.1:0-5767 GCA_045628985.1 Bacteroidales bacterium
ATGCAATTCATGATGGCACTTGCCCAAAGCGGTGCCAACATCCATCAGATCAATCTTGGTGACGGCACACAGAACTTCTATCTCAACAAGGATGGAAGCGTGACGGCAAAAGAAGAGGAGGCGGAGGTTGAAGATGCTGAGGTGATTGGTGAAGATTCTTGCTTTGCCCAATCTAACATCATCTTCAACACTCGTATCCTTACAACCGAGGCGCTTTACAAGAAAGTGCATGTAATTCTGTTGTCGTTTATCAAGCAGGATGGCGTGACATCAGATACAGAGCAGATAACTCCCTCAGCTCAGAATGAGTGGTATTACATCATGAAGGGTATACGAGAGTCTGGCGTCGCCAATGGAAGTATGGGTGACACTAAATTTGCGGAGCAGATGGTAGTGTGGTTCCCAGATTTGTTTGCTGAGAAGATTGGCGAGGGTGACAGCAAGGATTTCGTACGTAACTTTGCCAAGAGTATTTCAGCCGAACGCAATTACTACTGGACGCAGGGCGCTGAACGGAAGGAGATCGCTATCATCGACATGCATGCTCATGCGCGTACTCGTAGAATTGATAATGGTAAAGTAAAACGAGCCTTCCTTATTGCCAACGGCCTCAAGAAGGCTCTGGAGGAACTGAAGACGGAGATACAGAAGGCGCAGAACGCGAAACGATAAATATGAATAAAATTATGACAACGGAAGAATTTGTAGAGCAACAGCATTGGCGGTAGTCAGTACATTGACAGCCGAGACATTGAGGGTACGATTCCTTGGATGTTCCGCGAGGGTATGGCATTCCTCATATGCTTCATCATCGTCAGGAGGGACAGAATTTCAATAGCGTTGGCGTGCTGGAAATTCCCGAGGTTGTATTAGAAGAACTACTTCAGAATGCTCTGGTTCACATCGACCTGCTGCATCCAGCTGCCGTGCGTCTGCTTGTGTTTGAGAATCGTATAGAGATTATCAATCCTGGCAGGCTCTACGGTGGATTGAAGGTTGAAGACATACGACTCGGAGCGTCCAAGCAACGTAATCCGCTGATGGCAGACTTTGCTGCTCGAACGATGATTTTCCGTGGTCTTGGAAGTGGCATCGTGAGAGCTCTGCGTGAGAATGTGGTGATTGACTTTATCAATGAATACAAAGCCAATCAGTTCCGTGTGATCATTTGGCGAACCAACGATGCAGAACAAATTGAGCAGTTCCGTGCTGATTTGTATGCAGACAAGTCCATACAAAAAGAAGAGAATGACATAGATGACAGCATACAAAAGAAGGATGAGTACATACAAAAGACCATACAAATGGATATCGAGTCTATACAAAAGGGCATACAAAGGGTTTTAGAAGAACGTCAACAGACAATTACCGAGATTCAGATGTCTGTGCTCCTCTATTTTGCAAAACATCCATTGGCAACGCGCAAGGATTACGTCAAGGATACAGAGGGCGCTACAGAGGGTGGCACAATTTCTGCCATTGGTCGTTTGCAGGAACTCAGATTACTAAATCGCCAAGGTGGTAAGAAAAACGGCTATTGGATGGTCGCTTTCGAATAGAATTTCATCGTACATCATATTTTGCCTCGTTCCTATTGCAGGGACGGGGCTTTTTGCGTCTATACACGTCATTTGTAGTGTTTGCGTTGGACAAGCGATTGGACACGTTGGACAGAAATGGGGATAGTCATTGGATGCATTGGACAATAGTTGATTTACAGCGTTTTATCTTCCTTGTTATTGGATAAATGTTCCTATCTTTGCACCGCATTTCGAGATCAACTTATTTACAATTTACGATTAAGCTATGGAAGCAAAAATCCTAAAAGTGGTACAGCAGGGCGAGGCTTTCGCTGTACAGAGCCAGAAGGCTGAGGGCGGCCAGACAATGAAGTGCAACATCGTGCTTCAGGAGTTGGGCGGCAAGTATGAGAATGAGTATGTGGCTGCGATGCTGGGTAATCTGGCACAGTGCCGTTTCTTCGCTGGCGATTTGGTAGCTACTACACTCCGTTTCTCAAAGCGTGTGTACAATGATCAGGTTTATCAGGATATTCTTGTGACGGATATTCAGAAGCTTGGCAAGTAATTATTAATCTGAGTTGAAACAGCGGGATTCTCGCGAGATAAAGGTGGCCACCGATTCTGAGGTTTCGCTCGCAATTCAACTACAGATTATGGCTGAACAGATCAACAACATTGAGAGTTGTGACCACGTACAGTTGGGTGGTCAGGCGTTCTTCGATGAGCGCAAGTATTTTCTTTTCTCACCCGATCCTTCGACAAGCTCAGGACAAGTTCAGGTGGGTCAGGTGCAGAAATTTCGCGGATTGGGCATGGCTCAGCAGATGCCGGATGGTACGTTCGACTTTGTGCGTAAGCCACAGCTGAAGGCTAAGTCAAAGCTGATCAAGAAGCTGGCTCATGGACGCGCAAGTGAGACGAAGGATGGAGCTATTCAGGTGACGCTGAAGGTGTTCCGTAGTGAGGGTTTGAATATCAGCGAGACGATTCGCATGGAGGCGAACGAGGCGGCTGATGCTATCAGAGAGTGGCAGTTGAAGCGATAAGGTATGAGTTGCTATTTGATTAAGGTGGAGAATGGGCACAAGGTTGCCCGCTCCATCAACTCCCGTGAGGAGTATCTGGCGCTGCGTGGCAGTTCGGCTCAGTTGGCAAATCTTCGACTGGCTCGTGCTGGCAATGATGCGGCGAAGAGGCGACTGGTGCAGTTCAACTATTCGGGTCATTATCCGCAAGGCGTGGTGAAAGGGACGAAGCTTCCGAGCAAGGCTTTTGGCTTCGACCTGGACGATAAGGAGGAGTTTGAGAAGGCTGCTGCCATCCTGCTTTCTGAGCCAGAAACTTACGGCCTTTTGATGTTGGAGCGTTCGACACGACAGGGCGGTCATGCGGTGTTCCGTCGCGAACAGGGTAAGACAATTCTGGAGAATCAGGTGCGTATTGCTACGTTGCTTGATTGTGAAATGGACACTTCGGCTCACGATATTAACCGCGTGTATTTCACCACTTCTGGTTCGGAGGATGATCTGCTCTATCTGAGCGATGAATTGTTCACCGATGCGTATAATGAGACAGAGGTAATGGCAGAGTCGCGTAAGCTGGAAGAGCGTGAGAAGTATGGCAAGGAGGAGTTGCCGGAAGGGGCACACAAGAGCGAGAAACACTTTAAGCCTAGCGGCGTTAAAAGCAGCAAAGCTGCGTTAAATGCTGGCGTGTTAAATGCTGATGCGTTAAATCCATCCGATGCAGGGATTAACGCGAACGATAGTGAGCCTTTAACACAGGCAACGCCTGCATTTAACGCTCATGACAATGAGCATTTAACTTATTTGGGCATAGAATATGACCAAATAATAAAGAAGTGGTGGGAACTCTACAACGATGGGCAGGAGCCGGTGAAGAGTAACCGCAATACGCTGACCTTTGAGCTTGCTGTCAATCTCCGTCACATCTGCGGCTTTGATCGTGAGGTGCTGGATAAGGTCATTCCTTGCTACGATGGATTCTCGGAACAGGAGAAGATGGCTTGCATTGACTCGGCTTTGGCAGAGAAGCGCACGCAGATGCCGAAGAGATTGAAGGACGTGCTCACGACAATTAGGAGTGAGGAATTAGGAATGAGAAATGGTCAGTCAGGCGTGGGCAATGATGACTTCGTTTCCGCGCTGGATGGTGCCATGCATGCTGATGAACTTTACCACTTCGACCGCCTCCCCAAGATGCCACAGGGCGTGAAGGACTCGATTGATGCGGCTGGACACCCCCTGGCGATGCCGACGCTGATTGCCATTGCTCCGGCTATCGGTGCGCTGGCTACGGGCGTGAAACTCGATGTGCATGGTAAGGCGCGAGGGTTGAATCTCTGCTCGTTCGTGGTGGGTGAGTTTGCTTCGGGCAAGGGCCAGATGGATGACATCATTGCGGCGTGGATGGCTGAGCTACAGGCAGAAACGGACATTTATACGCAGCAGGAAGATGAGTGGGCATCGAAGACCAAGCGCATGAAGAGCGGCAAGGCTCCCGAACAGCCGAAGCTGCCAGTGCGTATGCTGACGCTGAACAACACGGTGGCGAATATCGCTGAACGTCTGGCCAATACGGAGGGGAAGCACAGCTTCTCTTTTACCCCAGAAGCCGACAACGTGGCGCTGAAATGGAAGCAGTCGGTGAGTGACTTCTCGGTGATGCTCCGTCAGGCATACGATGAGGCTCGTTATGACTGCGAGGCGAAGAGTGCTGATGCTGTGCGCGTCCACATTCAGAAACTGCTTTGGAACGTCACGATGTGCGGTACGCAGGACGCTCTCTATCGCGTGATCACCAACTACACGGACGGTTTGCTGTCGCGTCTGGCTATTGCTCGCACACCCGACAACACGTTCTCGCCGTTGGCTGAAAATCCGGCACAGATGACTGACTTGCAGCAGGAACGCATTCAGCAGGTGGCTCACCTCTTGCCGCTGATGACGGGTACGGTGGTGTTGCCTAAGTTGGAGGAGCGTGGACGTCAGTGGCTCGAAACGATCCGACTGGAGGCGATGAAAAATGATGACCGCGTGCTGGCACGTCAGCGTATGCGTGGGTGCGTGAATGCACAGCGCATTACAGCGGCTTTGTGGCTGCCCAAGGTGGCTGAACTCCTCATCAAGAAGCATGGCATGAACGGTGCAGAACTGCGACTGAAGAAGGAGCCGGAGCTGTGGATTGAGATGCTGCGCAAGCAGCAGACGGAGGAGATGTTGCAGCTCTTCGACATCGTGGCTGATTACCTGATTGACAACGATCTGTACTACTTCCGTGACCGCATCGAACAGGCTTACGAGAGCAAGAATTACCAGGGTAACGCCAGCGCCATACGTGCTCGCAAGGGCAAGAATGACAACATCTTCGAGCGTCTGGGTGACGAGTTTACTTTTGAGCAGGCTTTGCAGCAGTCGATGGCGGTGAAGGGTACTTCGGCCAGCCGCAACTCGGTGCATCAGATGCTGAAGAACTGGCGCAAGCAAGGGTTGGTAGTGATTGCGACTGACGGTCGCTATCAGAAGGTAAAGGGCTAAGCGTTGTCATCTTGTCAATTGTCATGATTGTCATTAAGAATTTTCAATATGAAGATTGAGAATACCCTTGCATGTTTCGTGCAGCTCTGGCAACAGCTGGAGCGCACGAGGCAGCTGCTCACCGCACAGCACAACAGGTTCTGCGTGCGTCGCATCCTGAAGTCGTGGCTCGGCATAGAAGCCACTGATGACCTGATCTGGGAAGTGTGCATGCGTGCCTCTCGACCCGGTAACGAGGTCTATGGCCTTGACCAGCTGCCCCCGCCCTCGACGCACCCTCGTGTCCATCGCGAAATCTTACGCTCGCTCCTGATGGTAAAGCTTCACCTCGGCAAGCACAACGTCCGTCTGCAAGACCTCGACGAAGCCTATCACCTCGCCTTCCCTAACAGCACACCGCTGAATGTCTCGAAGAAAGGGAAACCTTCGAGTGCTTCTGAGTGGCGACGCTATTCAAGTACTGCCTCCAGATCGTCATAAAAGATGCTTTCTCCGCTTGTGATACGAGGCACGTCAAGACGGAGCAGTTTGGCTTCCTGTGCTTCAAAGGTGATCTTCTGCCAGATAGGGTTGTTGACAATGTTAGAGAATTCACCACGAGCCAGCTGTGTCCAGTTGTTGCCTCCGTCGGTAGAGTTCCATAGGATGTATTCGAGTGGCATTCCCTCACGATGTGTCTCGTCAGGC
>JAZQQH010000099.1:0-8796 GCA_045628985.1 Bacteroidales bacterium
ACGGCGCTCGAGAAGTACATTCTCAACAAGTACAACACCGACATCACGGCGCTCCCATACCAGGAGGAGAGCGCGCACCTCTCGGGCTTCGACATGGACATGCATGCGCAGTTCACCGACGACGATCTTGAGGCGATGGGCATCACCACCGACCTGCTCCTCCTCAAGGCAGCCAACGAGCGATTCTCGGCGATGTATAACCAGCGTGCGATGGAGCGTTCGGGCAGCACTGCCGAGCTCACCAAGCGTCTGCGTGCGGAGTGCGAGGAGCTCTATGCGATGCTCAAGCTCCAGACGGAGTTCACTGCCAACACGGCGGGCGACACGGAGAAAGGTGCGCTCAACGCCAAGCTCCTGGGAGTGATCAACGAGATTGTGCGCGATGCGCGTAACCGACTCAATCAGCGTCTGGGCAAGGCGCCTGGTGAGGCGGAGGAGGAGACTCCGGAGTCGCCAGCGCCATCGGGCGATGAGCCGGGGCTCGATGAGAATGTGTCGCCAATCCCTTATCCTAAGGATTAATTATTAACTCACATGGAGTAAATAGAGTTTAAGGAGTTTTTACTCCATTCCCTCTATTTACTCCATGTGCAAAACAAACAATGACTATGAATGAAAATAATGAGACTCCCAGTAATGAGCACGGCGAGTGCTGCGAGGAGTGCAAGAAGACTTGCAAGCGTCACTTTTGGACCGAGGTGCTCAGAACCCTTGTCAAGGTCGGAACTGCTGTGCTTGCTGCGTTCGGAATCGCGAGCTGCATCGAGGAAGATTGACCTCATCGTGGTGCATTGCACGGACACAAAGCCGAGTCAGGACTTCACCATCGAGAAGCTCAAGGCCTCGCACAAGAGAGAGGGATTTGGCGAATACCCGGGCTATCACCTTTACATCCGCCGTGATGGGACGCTGTATTATTGCCGCCCGCTGAGCGTGAGAGGCTGCCATGTCAGGGGATATAATGAGCACTCGATTGGGGTGTGCTACGAGGGAGGGCACGCTGAGGGCGCGGCAAATGTCCCCCCTAAACAGGGGGGGTCGGGGGGGCCTTTACGAGGACAATCGCACCGCAGAGCAGAAAGAGGTGCTCAGGGAGGTGATCGAGGCGCTGAGAGAGATGTATCCCGAGGCGAAAGTGTGTGGACACCACGACCTGAATCCCGGCAAGGCTTGCCCGTGCTTCGATGCCGCGCAGGAATATCGGGCAATGAATCCTTGACCGTGAAATGCTTCGCGGGGAAACCCGACAACCCATTCACGGGCGTGAAATGCTTCGCGGGGAAACCTGACGACCCATTCACGCCCGTGAAACGTGCAAAACGACTTAATTTTGCGGCATCAGCCTCCTTTGATCCTGTAATAAAAAGTCGAAAATAGTGGAGTTTATAGCGTGAAAATCGCAAAAATAGTGGAGTTTATAGCACGAAAAAGTCGAAAATAGTGGAATTAAGCAGGCAACAGAGTGGTTGGCAAGTATATCAATAAGAAGTCGCGCGTATCATGAATGAGCGCTTACGGCGCTCACGGCGCGCCTTCTGATTGTTGACATTGACCCCGATGACCTTGCCACCATAGAACTCGGTCACCTCAGGGAAGATGGTGTGCCCCACAAAGAGGCGGTCGGCGTCATAACGGTCGAGGATCAGCTGCAAGGAGTCGGGCGAGGCGGGGTGGTACTTCTCCTCGTCGCGCACTAGGCCACGGTACCAGATAGGGCCGTCGGAGGCGAAGAGCGTGTATACGAGCTCGCTCTGCGCCTTCCGCTCCGCCTTGGTCTTGTAGAGGCCCGAGGTGATGGTGGTATTGAGCGAGTCGATGCTCATGCCGAGCTCATAGAACTGCGGCGAGAGGCCCGCGTGGACAAAGAGGTCGCGCCCGATGCGCATCATCGTATTGCGCGTGGTGAGCCATCGTCCCAGTTCCGTCTGCGGCCCGTAGAGGTCAGCGCACGTCATGCCCAGGGTGTCGGCCAGGGTGAGGTATTTCTTCTCAGTATATCGCACGTCGTTCATCAGCACCAGCGTCTCGTGATTGCCCAGCAGGAAACTCACCCTGCCGCCCGTCTGCTGCGCCTCGCCCTCCAGCTGGTAGAGCAGCCAGTAGATAGGTGTGACGTCCACGCCACGATCCATCACGTCGCCAATCACCACGAGGTGCCCATCGGCAAAGGTCCAATGATAGGTACTGTCGATGACGCCGAATTCGCGCAGGAGCACCTGGAAGCAGTCGAAATCGCCGTGCGGATCGCTCATCACAAAGGTCTGCGAAGCCGCGGGACAGATGGCCGCTGGGCGCTCCACCTCGTGCAGTCGCACGCGGAACTGATGCTGCCCGTCCTCGGTCCTCACGTCGAACTCCTCTCCCACCGCCAGGCGCTCTACTCGCTGGTCAATGAGCTGACCCTCAGGCGTCACGCTCACGATGCGCGCACCCGACCCGACGCTATCGCGCCAGATATAGGGTCCGTCAGAAGCGAGCTGCGCCTGCAGCGTCATGGGCGACTTGGAGGTAGTGGTAGAGGTGGTGGTGCACGCGACGAGTGCGGTGAGGAGCAGGAGGACTGCCCCGAGGAAGGTATTTTTCATTAAGTAATGGGAGATTATTTCTTTTTCTTAGGAGCGCTCTCCTTGGCAGTAGAGACCTCCACGATGATACGGATCTTGTCACGCCCGAGGCGCTGCTGGAGCCACTGGGTGAGGCGCTCCTGATCAGCTGCGGGGAGGGTGGCGTTGGCTGAGATGAGGGCAAAGACCTGGGCTTCCTGCGTGTCGCCCTGAGCCAATGTACCCTGCGCTAAAGCCACGCTGGTGACCTGCGGGAAGAGTACCGAGAGCTCGTGCAGGACCTGTGGCGCCAGTTCGCTGAGACCCGTATAAGTCTGCAGCTGTTGCTCCAGCTCGGTGACGTGAGCCTGTTGCTGTGCGATAATCGCCTCAGCGTGGTGCAGCTCCTTGCTGTCGCTGGCCAGGATCTCGCGGAACGACTCATTGTCGGCGCTCTGTGACCCCTGGAAGACTCTCATCTCCACCCCATCGAGCTTATACAGTGGCAGGCGCTCCAGTGCGATGTTGAGCGTGGCAGAATCCACCTCATTGCCGATCAGCATCACGTCAAACGACTGTGTGTCATAGTTCGCATGATGGTTGATGACCTGTGTCATCGGGAAGTGCAGCTCGTGCTTGATGAAGTTATTGACACGCTGTTCGAAGTACGTCTCGTGCACCATACCGATGGTGAGCAAGACCGCCGGTATCATGGTGATGACGGCAATGGCGTAGATAGCTCGCTTGACGCGCGTCTCCTTGGTGCGGTCCATATACGCCTTCTTACTGAACTTCATGATAAACATGGCGCCGATCAGCGTGGAGAAGGCGATGAAGATCGTATTGATCACAAAGAGATAGAGCGCTCCTGCAGCATAGGCCCAGTTGGCCGTAGCGATACCGAAGCCGACGGTACAGAGCGGTGGCATCAACGCGGTGGCGATGGCCACACCCGGGATGACATTACCCGTACGCTGGCTCTTGCTACTCAGCGCGATGATACCAGCCAGGCCGCCACTCAGCGCGATGAGTACGTCGTAGATGGTAGGCGACGTACGCGCCAGCAGCTCACTCTGAGCCACCGAGATCGGCGTGATGAGGAAGTATACGGTAGCCGTGAGGACGCTGAAGATCGTAGCCACGATATAGTTACGCCAGCTACGTCGCAGCAGGTCGAAGTCATAGATACCCACACCCAGTCCCATACCGATGATCGGACCCATCAGCGGGGAGATAAGCATGGCTCCGATGATCACGGCAGCTGAGTTGGTATTCAGTCCTAATGAAGCCACGAACACGGCGATGATGAGGATCCAGAGCTTGGCGCCACGGAAGTTGACGCCTTTCTCGATACCCTCGATGACCTCCTGCTCGCTGGCGGAGTCTTCTTCGAAAAGGAAGAGGTGTTTGATGCGGTCGAACATGTATTAAGGGGTTTAGGGATACAAGGGATTTAGGGGATACAAGGGATACAAGAGACGAATGTATAGGCTATACAAAACTTAGCTACTGGGAAAAGAGAACTAACGTCCCTTATATCCCTTGTATCCCTTGTCGCCCTTGTATCACTTATTAATTATCACAAATCCATCATTGTTTGAGAGGGAGATATTGACCAATCCCTTCTTGTCTGCCTTCACGGTCTTGGCTGTTGGCGCATCGCCACCACTATAAAGTGTCATGGTGCCGGCTGGGAGCCAGGTGAGATCGAGAGAGAGCTTGAGTGGCTTCTCATCGGCCGATACTCCAGCGATATACCAGGTGTCACCACTGCGGCGAGCGAGAATCATGTAGCGGCCAGGATAGCCATCGACGAAGCGGACCTCATCCCAGGTGGTTGGGACATTGCGCATGAAGTCCATGCTGACCTGAGGAGCGTCCTCAAGGTTGTTTGGAGCCAGCGCGAAGTTCTGGATCGGGTTCTGATAGAGGATGGCGGTGGCGAGGCTGAACGTTGAGGTGGTGCGACGTACGGTGCCACGGCCAGGCTCATTCTGGCGGTTCATGTAGCGATTCTGGAACGAGCCGCCAAACTCCATACAGCCTACCGTATTGCGGCACACTGGGTGGAGGGTAGCGTTCTTGGCCTCGATGTCGCAGTGGTTCTGGCCGAAGATCAGGTTCTCCGACGCCAGAACAGCCTCCGAACCGGCATAGTTAGGATACATACGCTCCCAGCCACGTGGCAGCGTACAGCCGTGGAAGATGACCATCAGGCCATACTCCGCTGCATCGGCCAGGATATCCTCATACAGGCGGAGTGTTTCCTGTTTGTCACCGCCGAAGAAATCGACCTTGATACCCTTGATACCCAAGCTCTGCATCCACTTCATCTCACGCTTACGTACGATGCTGTTGCTCATGCGAGAGGTAGGTCCCTGCACGATGTCATTCCAGTAGCCGCTTGAGCTGTACCAGAGCCAGACGTCCACATTCTTGGAGTGGGCATACTCGATGAGGTCCTCGATGGATTCTCCTTTTTCACTTATCCCTTTTCCCTCTTCCCTCTTCGGAAGGTTGGTGTCCCACCAGTTATCCACCAGCACATATTCGTAACCCATCGCGCTGGCCAGGTCAGCGTATTTCTTGAGGTCGGTCAGGTTGATCGACTCATCCTGCCACAGGATCCAGCTCCACGTGCCACAGCCTGCACGGAATGGGGTCTGCGCGTCATAGAGCGGCGAGACATTGTCCCAAGGCGCGGTGGTCTCGGCGATAGGCTTGAGCGTCTTGCCCACGGTGATGGTGCGCCAAGGAGTAGCTCCTGGGAGCTGTATGGCTGCATCGGTCGTGCCAATGCCATTATTCTCCTCAGCCATTGGGTAAGCGATGGTGTAGGTATTGCCAAAACGCACATCGCTCAGGTGGCTGCCACAGTAATGACTGTCTACACCCGTTTCGCTGACGAGCACCCAGAGTTCATTGTCGCTCTTACCATTGGCCAAAACCGTCTCGCCATCGACGTGGAAGAGAGCGGGGAAAGTGTAGCCGTGACCATAATCCGAAGCCTGCTTCATCGGGGCATCCCAGCAGTAAGGCTCCTCGTAGCTTGGCTTGGTACGCTTCCAGCCGATCATGGCGTCACTCTGTGGTGTCAGGAAGGTGGTAGTACCATCGGGGAATGCAAAGGAAGTCGTCTCGGAGGTGATTCGCACGCTGCCTGTCTCGCCCTGCTTAGGGAGGAGATAGCGCATGGCAATGTCATTGTCAGAGACGCGCCACTCTACCTGCAACTGCTCGCCGGACGGGTTCTGCAGGGTGCATAACAACGTGTTGGCGTCATAGTGCACCTGGCTCTTCTTGCTGCGAGTCAGTGTATAATCCTGGGTGATATGATCTTGCTTTGTCTCAGCGATCTTGAGTCCACGCGAGAGGTCACTCTCATTGGTCACCAAGCCGATAGCCGAAGGACGGAGCGCCGTCACGCCATCGTACTTCACGCTATAAGTCACACCGCCGAAACGGTCATTCAGCGACACCTCAAGCTTACCATCCGGACTCTTGACGGTGATTGGATCTGCATGAAGCGCCGAAGCCACAGCCAGCGCAGAAAGGACAACTATATAGTTTTTCATCAATCAGAATTATCAATTATCAATCAGAATTATCAATTATTAATTATCAATTATCAATTATCAATTTACCTACTTCCCCCTCTTAGTAAACACCAATATCGCGCCATTCGCGCCCTGCACGCCATAGATAGATGCGTCTTTGAGCACCTCGACATGATCCACATCATAGACGTTGATACCGTCCAGCGAATCGACGATCATGCCATCTAAGACATAGAGCGGATCGGTAGGCGAATTGATGGAACTGATGCCTCGGATAAGCGCCTTGCCATTCGGACCCACCGACAAGCCAGGGACGAGGCCCTCCAGACACTCCAGGATGTTGGTGCGTCCCATACGAACCAGCACTTCGCCCGAAATGCCATTGCTTGGCTGCAGGCTCTCACGACGCTTGATCCAGCCATAACCCAGAGCCACGAGCTCGTCATCCTCCTGCGCCTGGAGCTGATCGCCCAAGTGGATACGGATGCTCTTTCGACCCTCGACAGGGATATCGTAGAGCTGCTTCTGATAAAGGACGTGGAGCGTGTCAGTAGGGAGGACATTGGTCAGGCCGAACTGGCCTTTCTTGTTCGAACGGGCAAAGAATTTATCATTGACCACAAATATTTTGGCTCCCTTGATTGGATTACCGACCATATCGGTAATGATGCCGTTAAAAGGCTCGGTCTTCGCTTCGCTTTGCGCAAAGACTCCAGAAGGGCAAAGAGAGGCGAAAGCCAAAGCAACGAGCAGGAAAAGATGTCGTATCATAATGGTCTATTATTAATAAGTGCAATAAGGTTGGATTACATTCCGCTGCAAATATAGCCGTTTTTATTGACGAAAACAAATTTTTGATATATAAAGCGGCAAAAACGCAGTATAATTTTGTTTTATTCGAAAAAAATAATCATCTTTGCGCACATAAAGAGCACGCCGCGCGCGAATCTATAATACATTACCAAAATAATTATCACTCATGAAGAAACAGAACTTTCTTACTCTTGCGTCTGCACTGCTATTGGCAGGTAGCGTCCAAGCCCAGAACCCTTATCTCCCACTTTGGGAACATGTACCTGATGGCGAACCTCGCGTCTTCGAAGACCCAGACAATCCTGGCAAGCTCCGCGCCTATATCATCGGTTCGCACGACGTAAAGAACACCGATTATTGTGGCCCTGATATCCGCATGTGGTCAGCTCCAGTAGAGGACCTTTCGCAGTGGCGCGATGAAGGCGCCATCTTCACCCATTACGTCGATGGCCAGTGGGATACCATGTTCGCTCCTGACCTCGTAGAAGTGATGGAGAATGGCAAGAAGGTCTATTATCTCTATCCTCATTCTCGTGGCTATCGCCGTGTGCCAATGGTTGCCAAGGGCGATCGTCCTAACGGACCATTCACCCCTATCAACCTCACCGCCGACGGCCGTCAGTGTGTCGAAGGTTCGATGATCGACTTCGACCCATCGGTATTCATCGAGCCTGTCACCAATAAGAAGGATCCTGACTACAAGAAAGGCTTCCGCGCCTACGTCTTCTACGGTTTCCAGCACTCTACCGCCGCCGAGCTCGATCAGGAGACCATGTACTCGGTACGTCCTGGCACCGACATCCGCGACTATTTCATCCCGGCTTCAGCACGCTACGGCGTGGTACGCGATCCTGAGGGAACCGAGTATCCAGCGCTCTACAAAGGCCAGAATCCAGGCGAATTCAACTTCTTCGAGGCTTCGTCGATCCGTCAGGTCGGCAATAAGTACGTGATGGTATTCTCCGGTTACTCAGGTCCTGATTATGGCTTGGGCTCTACCAACTCTGCACTCCGCTACGCTTACGGCGATACTCCGCTCGGTCCTTGGCGCTCGGGTGGCGTCCTCGTCGACTCACGTGGCGTCGTCCTCAACGAGGATGGCAGCAAGCTGGCAACCACCAACTTTGCACACAACACCCACGGCTCACTCCAGGAGATCAACGGCCAGTGGTATGTCTTCTATCACCGTCCACCACGCGGCTTCGGCAACGCTCGTCAGGCCATGGTGGCTCCTGTCAAGATCGAGTGGGACAAGAAACCAGTCGCCAAGGGTGGCCAGGTCCGCATCACCGGCTACGATCCATACGCTGCAGATAATGAGTGGAGCGCTAAGGCAGCCAACGGCGATCACTACACCGGCGCCGAGGTGACTTCTGAGGGCTTCCAGATCTTCGGTCTCGACCCATATAAGTTCTACTCAGCCGGCTACGCTTGCTATATCAACGACAACAACGCTCTGCAGGATCAGCGCGACGTGTGGAACAACTCCATGGAGCTCGCTGGCCTCAAGAACGGCGCCATCATCGGCTACAAGTACTTCGGCTTCGGCGGCCTCGCACAGGACACCAAGGGTTGCAAGGCCTTCGAGGGTATCAAGGCTGGCGACAACGCTTTCATCAACCTCTTCTTCCGTCATGGCACTGACCAGGCTTGTAAGATTCATGTCTTGCTCGATGGTCCATACGAGAATGATACCTGGAAGGGTAAGAAGATCGCTACGATCGACGTGAAGGCGGAGAAGCCAGGTGCTTATTCTATTTACTCTCAGCGTCTGCCAGGCGTCGAAGGTCTCTCGGGCAAGCATGCCATCTACTTCGTGGTCGAAGGTCCTGAGATCAAGGAGCCAGAGCGTCCACGCTGGGGTGGCCGTCCAGGTGTGCCAC
>JAZQQH010000100.1:0-4266 GCA_045628985.1 Bacteroidales bacterium
ATTTACCGTTTCTAACTTTATATATGTTAAAAAGTCGTTTGGACAAGAAAAATTGATGGCATTCTGAATGTACAATGCCATTTCCGTTTTGTGGCAAACGTGCCAAAACTCCTCCATTTCGGGGGAGTTTTCTTTTTGCCCGAAAATCTTGCTTTAAGTACCATTTTCAAGTACCAAATTGCCGATTTATGGGAAATTTTGCACTTTTTCCTAAAAAATTCTTCAACAAATATTTGGAATATGGATTTTGTTTATAGCTTGCACCAGTGAGGACAACAAAAATGACCGTTATTTGGCACCATTGTACAACCTCCGATGGCAAACCATATGGCAAAAATAGATAAGAAAATATGAGCGGATTCTGGATTTTCGCAATCGTCCTGACAGCGGCTTATGTGCTTTATTACGGTATCATCATAAGCATCGATCTGTACGGGAAACCCAAGGAGCAGAACAAGGACTCTGAGGAGACATTTGAGATTAAGGATATGGAGTTCGAGGCTCCCAAGGCTGTCGAAGAAACATCCGGCGGTTTCCGCATCTCCGAGGATGATGGAGAAGGTGGCAACAAGTGGAATGAGACTGTCACAAGACAGTTGACACCAGCTGTTGAGCAGGAAGATGCTCCCAAGCTTGACGCTACCGGGAAGCCGCTCTCCCCTGCCCAGGAGAAAATCAACGAGACACAGGAGAACATGGAGGACATTGATGTTCAGTATAACGGCGAGCTGATGAACGATACCATGAAGATGGCAATACTCACGGGCAAGCCCCTTCCTGTTAAAATTAATAAGGTAGCTGCCGGCAATTCCGGTGAAGGAGGAAAGGGAAATGTTACGAAAGGTATTGACAGGCTGTAAAGGACGGATCTTGCGAACCATTGTGATGACCATCCTGCTGGGAGTAATCCAGATACCGGACGCTGCGGCAAAGTGTGGTGGCGTGAATTACTCCTGGGGAGCCGATGCCCTTGCGACTGCCCATGACTTCACGGTGACTATGATGCAGTATGTTCAATACATATGTTATGCAGTGGCTGGTGTAGTGTCCGTCATATCCGGACTACTGGTTTACATCAAAATGCAGAATGGCGAAAGCGACACAAAAAAGGATATTGAGTTGCTTGTTGGAGCCGGACTGTTCTTGATAGGTGCTTCGATAGTATTCCCGGCATTTTTCGGGTATCGTACATAACGGCTTGACCACCCGGACTGACTGCTGGAAGGCCAACAGCATGAGGCGAGGGTTCAAGAAAGCTCTGCTGCAGAAGAGCTGATATAGTAACAAGGTAATTAACAAACAATCAGACAACAATGAGAAAGTTAGGAAAACGACTCAAAAGTATAGTCACTTCCCCACGTCTCGGAGCCATGGCTCTCACGCTGCTTGTCAGTACGGCCACTTTCGCACAGAATGCGGCCGGTGACTACACCGCCGGAACCAACGCGCTCTCGACTGTCGCGGAAGAGATTGCGAAATATGTGCCGATTGTCGTCAAACTCTGCTACGCCATAGCTGGTGTGGTAGCCATCATCGGCGCAATCAGTGTGTACATCGCCATGAACAACGAGGAACAGGATGTCAAGAAGAAGATCATGATGGTCGTCGGTGCCTGTATCTTCCTCGTGGCAGCTGCACAGGCTCTGCCTCTGTTCTTCGGTCTGTAACCAGTAATCAACAACAAGACTGATGGATGGAAAAAACAGTCAAGGACAGCCGCTACCCAGATTACCCACTGTTCAAGGGCCTGCAACGCCCCCTTGAATTTATGGGTCTTCAAGGACGGTACATCTATTGGGCGGCAGGCACCGCTGGTGCGGCCATTCTGGGCTTCATCATCGTATACTGCATCGCAGGATTCGTTGCAGGTCTCATCACTCTCGCCGTGGCCATCACGGTCGGAGCCGGCCTCATTCTCATAATGAAGAGGAAAGGTCTCCACTCCAAGAAGAACGACCACGGTGTGTACATCTTCGCTTACTCAAAGAGATTATAAACTTTCAAGGCGGGCTCACCCCGTACAGGATGAGCCTGCTTTAAAACAAAAACAGCAGGAATGACACTCTATGTAATCTTGATATTCGTAGCAATACTTGGAGGAATGGCCATATCGGTAGCCGCGTTCGGCACCGGAGGCAAACGCAAGAAGATATTCCAGGACATCTACTTCACTATTGAGGAAGTGGATGGCGTGGCCGTTCTCTACACCAAGACCGGCGAGTACTCATCCATACTGAAGATGGAGAACCCGGTCCAGAAGTATTCGGCGAACATAGATGCCTACTATGAGTTCACCCAGCTGTTCACCTCCATTGCCCAGACTCTTGGCGAGGGATATGCGCTGCAGAAGCAGGACGTATTCAGCCGCAGGCATTTCAGCGATGAAAGCGGTGACAGCCACGAGTACCTTTCCGACAGCTATTTCCGCTATTTCAGGGGACGTGAGTACACCGATGCCGTGACTTATCTTGTTATCACCCAGGAATGCCGAAAAGGCCGTCTCTTCTCATACGACTCAAGGAAATGGAGGGATTTCCAGGTCAAGACACGCAAGGTTCTTGACCAGCTGAAGGATGCGGGTGTGAAAGCGCGGTTCCTCTCAAAGGAAGAGGCCAGCAACTATGTTGACCGCTATTTCGCCATGAACTTCACTGACAGGACAGTCTCAATGACCGGATTCAAGGTCGATGATGAGACCATCTCCATGGGAGACCGCAAGTGCAAGTTCTATTCACTCGTCGATGTGGACAGCATCAGTCTGCCGTCTCTCATCAGACCGTTCACCAATATCGAGGTGAACAATGCCACGATGCCTGTTGACCTGCTCAATGCCATAGACAGCATTCCGGGAGCACAGGCCGTCATCTACAACCAGATCATTTTCGTTCCGGGACAGAAGCACGAGCTTGCCGTCCTGGACAAGAAGAAGAACAGACATGCCAGCATTCCGAGCCCTGCCAACCAGATGGCCGTCGAGGACATCAAGAAAGTGCAGGAGGTCATTGCCAGGGAGAGCAAGCAGCTTGTCTATAGCCATTTCAATCTTGCCGTGGTCACAGGCCGTGACACTGATTTCCAGAAATGCACCAATCATATTGAGAACGCCTTCGGGCGACTCGGCATTCACATCAGCAAGCGAGCCTACAACCAGCTTGAGCTGTTCGTGAACTCGTTCCCGGGCAACTGCTACGGAATGAATCCGGACTATGACCGTTTCCTCACCCTGAGTGACGCAGCGGCCTGTCTGATGTATAAGGAGAAGATACAGCACAGCGAGGAAACCCCGCTGAAGATATACTACACCGACCGCCAGGGCGTGCCTGTGGCCATTGACATAACAGGAAAGGAGGGAAAGGAAAAGATAACAGACAACTCGAACTTTTTCTGCCTCGGCCCTTCAGGAAGCGGCAAGTCCTTCCACATGAATTCTGTCGTCAGGCAGATGTGGGAGCAGAACACGGATATTGTACTGGTCGATACCGGTAACTCATACGAGGGTCTCTGCGAATATGTCGGAGGAAAATACATAAGCTATACGGACGAGCATCCCATCACGATGAACCCGTTCCGCATCAAGCGTGAGGAATACAACATCGAGAAGGTGGGATTCCTGAAGAACCTCATCATGCTCATCTGGAAAGGCACCCAGGGCACTGTCACCAAGACGGAGGACAAGCTCATCGAGCAGGCCATCACAGAGTATTTCGCAGCCCATTTCGACGGGAAGATTGACAACCTCTGCTTCAACACCTTCTATGAGTTCAGTGTGAAAAGGCTCCCTGAGATTTGCAACGAAAATAACCTTGCCGGAATCGACCTGTCAGCCTACAACTATCTGATGAAGGAGTTCTACAAGGGCGGCAACCATGAGGTGACACTGAACGAGGACCTGGACACCAGCCTCTTTGATGAGACGTTCATCGTCTTCGAGATTGACTCCATCAAGGATGACCCTCTCCTTTTCCCTCTCGTTACACTCATCATCATGGACCTTTTCATCCAGAAGATGCGAATCAAGAAGAACCGCAAGATTCTGGTCATCGAGGAGGCATGGAAGGCCATCGCCTCCCCTATGATGGCTGAATACATAAAGTATCTGTACAAGACAGCAAGAAAGTTCTGGGCAAGCGTCGGTGTGGTGACACAGGAGATCCAGGACATCGTCGGCTCCCCTATCGTCAAGGAAGCCATCATCAACAACTCCGATGTCGTTATGCTACTTGACCAAAGCAAGTTCAGGGAGCGTTTCGATGAGATTCAGGCCAT
>JAZQQH010000101.1:0-7284 GCA_045628985.1 Bacteroidales bacterium
GTAACCAGGTGGTCTTCTCGAGCGTCAACTACGGTACCGACATCTCGCCCGAGGGTCGCTGCGTGATGCGCGAGCTTCTGCACTCGACCTTCGAAGGCGTTGGTAATCATGCCACTGCCATCTTCCCAATCCAGATCTGGAAGAAGAAGCGTGGCGTGAACTATCTGCCCGAGGATCCTAACTACGACCTCTATCAGCTGGCCTGCAAGGTTTCGGCTCGTCGTTTCTTCCCTAACTTCCTCAACTTGGACGCTACCTACAACTATCATGAGGACTGGCGTGCCGATGATCCAGACCGCTACCTCAACGAGGTGGCTACGATGGGTTGCCGTACACGTGTCTTTGAGAACCGCTTCGGCAAGAAGACTTCTATTGGCCGAGGTAACCTTTCGTTCTCGACCATCAATATCGTTGCATTGGCTATTGAGAGTATGAGTGAGCCTTCTCAAGAGAAGCGTATCGAGGTATTCATGCTTCGTCTTAACGAACTTTGTGAGTTGACGGCTAAACAGTTGCACCAGCGTTTTGAATTCCAGAAGACCGCATTGGCAAAGCAGTTCCCTCTTGTGATGAGCTGCCTCTGGAATGGAGCAGACAAGCTCAAGCCAAATGACACCATCGCTCCTGTTATCAATCAGGGTACACTCGGTATCGGCTTCATCGGCCTTGCTGAGGCTTTGAAGGCGCTCGTCGGCAAGCATCATGGAGAGAGCGATGAGGCTCAGAAGTTGGGCTTGAAAATCATCGGCTTCATGAAGAAGAAGGCTGATGAGTTCTCTGATCGTTACCAGCACAACTACTCAATCCTCGCTACTCCAGCAGAGGGCCTGTCTGGACGATTTACCAAGATTGACCGTAAGCGTTATGGTATCATTCCTGGCGTTACCGATCGTGACTACTACACCAACTCTAACCACGTGCCAGTATACTACAAGTGTTCTATCCGTCATAAGGCTGAGGTCGAGGCTCCATATCATGACATGACTCGTGGTGGCCATATCTTCTATGTAGAGCTTGATGGCGATGCTACTCACAACCCAGATACCATCTGCAAGGTAGTGGATTTGATGGATCAGCTCAATATGGGTTATGGTTCTGTTAATCACAACCGTAACCGTTGTATGGACTGCGGCCATGAGGATGCTGTTGAGGGCGAGGAGATCTGCCCAGAGTGCGGTAGCCATAACCTCGATCGTCTGCAGCGTATCACTGGTTATCTGGTAGGTACTACCGACCGTTGGAACTCTGGCAAACTGGCTGAGCTCAAGGATCGTGTGACCCACTCATAAAGACTTTCCTACGGTCAGGATGGCTGACCGGATTAATAATAGTTGTTTTATTCTTTAACAGTTAATCTTTTACTACTATGAACAAAAAATGGATTTGTACAGTTTGCGGTTACGTCCATGAAGGACCAACCCCACCAGAGCGTTGCCCACAGTGTAAGGTTCCAGCTTCTAAGTTCAAGGAGCTTGAGGAGCAGGAAGGTGGCATCCAGTTCGTTCAGGAGCATGTCATTGGCATTGCTAAAGAATATGGTGTTGACGAGGAGATGATCAAAGATCTCAACGCTCACTTCATGGGTGAGTGCACTGAGGTAGGTATGTATCTTGCTATGAGCCGTCAGGCTGATCGTGAGGGTTATCCTGAGGTGGCTGATGCTTTCAAGCGCTACGCTTGGGAGGAGGCTGAGCATGCTGCTAAGTTCGCAGAACTCCTCGGTGATGTAGTTTGGGACACCAAGACCAACCTTGAGAAGCGTATGAATGCTGAGGCTGGTGCTTGCGAGGATAAGTTCCGCATCGCTACCAACGCTAAGAAGAACAATTGGGACGCTATCCATGACACCGTACATGAGATGGCAAAGGACGAGGCTCGTCATGGTAAGGGCTTCGAGGGTCTCTACAATCGTTACTTCAAGAAGTAATTCGTTACTGATTCAATCGTTATTTTAAGAATAATTCTTTTAGCGAATGAAGATTTCCCTGTTTCAACAGGACATAACTTGGCTCGATCCTGAGGCTAACTACCTCAAGATCGAGTCTGTTCTTATGTCTCATCCGGACACCGATCTGCTGGTCATGCCAGAGATGTGTTCGACGGGCTTTGTCACCAATCCCTCTGCTGACCAGATAGAAAAGGCCGAGGAGGTGGAGTTGCGACTGAAGGCTTTGTCCGAGAAGTATAACACCGCGCTTTGTGGCTCCTTTGCCGTTCAGACTGCTGACTGCAACCGCAATCGCTGCTACTTCGTCTCTCCAGAAGGTGAGGTGCACTATGCAGACAAGCATCATCTTTTTTCTCCAGGTGGAGAGGCTAAAGGTTATAAGGCTGGAGAAAAGAAATGTATTGTGGCGTGGCGAGGTATCCGTTTCCTGCTGCTCGTCTGCTATGATCTGCGCTTCTGTGTTTGGTCAAGGATTACCGATGCAGAACCCTACGACGTGATGATCTGTGTGGCCAACTGGCCGTCGCAGCGTCAGCTGGCCTGGAATACATTGCTTCCTGCCCGTGCCATTGAGAACCAGGCGTATGTGCTGGGTGTGAACCGTGTGGGACAAGACAATTTATGCCCGTATAGCGGTGGCACTGTGGCCATCCATCCATACGGACATATAGTTGCTCAATGCGAGGACAATCAGGAAGGAGTCTGCACATTTGAGCCGGATATCGAAAAGTTGAAGGACTTCAGGAAGAAATTCCCGAGTCAGGTCGATGCTGATAAATTCGTGATTATACCAGATCACGCTTCTTGAAGAAGACGTAAGCGATAATCGAGATAACTGCAGTGGCCAGAAGAATCAAGGCGAAAGCCGGATTCCATTCCTCCATGCCGTTAGGTACGTTCATGCCGAAGAAACCACTGACAGCCGCCGGAATCATCAGAATGATGGTGATGGCGGTGAGTCGTTTCATGATGACGTTCAGGTTGTTCGAGATAATCGATGAGTAAGACTCACGCTGACGCTCCAAGACTTCAGAGTAGATGTTGGCCGTAGCGTATGCCTGCTGCAGCTCGATCTCCACGTCGTCGAGCAGATCTTCATCGTAAGGAAGGTGGCGCAGGTGTTTCTTCAGTCGGACCATTACAACCTCATTACCTCGCATGGAAGTAACAAAGTATACGAGGAATTTTTCGATACGCATCATCTTCTGCAGCTGATCGTTCTCCATCGAGTCCTCGAGAGCATCTTCGGCCTGCTTCATCATGGTGTTCATTTGCTTCAGGTACTTCAGATACCAGACAGAGCTGCTCAAGAAGATAGAAAGCATCAGGTCATAACGGATACGCTCCTCAATGTTCTTGCGGATGGTATAGCGGATGAAGTCGTCGATCATCTCTGTCTTGTAGTAACAGATCGAGATGAAGATCTGTCCATGTACGAGCAATGCCAGAGGAATGGTCGAGAATACCGGATTACCATCCTCGTCAAACTCCTTGTTCGGTACGCGGATGAGAGTCATCAACCAGCCTGATTCGCTCTCGGTACGAGGTCTCTCTTCAGTGTCTTCTACGTCCTGGATAAAGTCCATAGGCGCACCAAAGCGACTCTCCAGATCCCCCAGTTCCTCCTGTGTAGGCTGAGTAACCTGAATCCAGCAATCAGACTCCCATTCGGGCAACTGACGGAAACCATCTTTACACTTCCAGTATTCAGTCATGATTATGCTCTTTTTCGCGGCAAATTATGCCAATTTATAACTTAATGCGCCGCGAAAATAATCTTTTTTTCTCAAAGTCGGTCTAAATATGTAAAAAAAACGTTATTTTTGCATCGTTTTTGTCTTTGTAGTAACTTTTTCGCCCCTCTTTCGTAATTCGAAACGCATGAAATGGACTCCTCAAATACGTGATTTCATTGCCGCTCATCAAAATGATGATACGGCAAAATTGCTGTTCGCAGCTCACCGTTTTCCGGAGGTCGACATGCCTTTCGTAGTGGAGCAGATTGAGGCCAGAAAGCGCCTTCGGACGAAGCTCCCTGAGTGGTATGCCAATCCTGATCTGATCATGAGCGGACGAATTCCTGCAGAGCAATGCAGTTCGGAGCAGACAGCTCGTTTCAAGCGCTTGGTGATGGGGGAAGATGTCCGTTCACTTTGTGATATGACCGGTGGAATGGGAGTGGACTTCTGGTATATGTCAAGAGGTCTGGATAGAGCTATTTATACGGAGCGACAGGAGGCGCTTTGTCTTGCAGCGCGTCATAACTTTGAAGTTCTAAGCGCGGCTGAGTTGATCGGAACTCCTACTGCTAAAAAGACCGAGATCGAGGTGCGAGAAGGCTTTTCTACGGAGATGCCTGTCCCAGATGTGGATGTTATCTATCTCGATCCTGCTCGTCGCTCTTCGGATGGTTCTCGTATCTATGAAATTGAGGATTGCGAACCGAACGTAATTGCTTGGCAGGACATATTGTTGGAGCATTGCCGTCGCCTGATTGTCAAGGTTTCACCTATGGCCGACATCTCACGCACCATTGCCCGTATGAAGCATGTGTCTGATATCTATGTGGTTTCAGTTCGCAATGAATGCAAGGAACTACTGATTGTACAGCAGAAAGATGCCGCGTCTATCAAGGTTCATTGTGTAGATTTCCTGCCACAGAAGACGGTTTCTTTCGACTATGACTTGAGTGCATCTTATCCTCAAAAGTATGAAGAAACCGCAGAGGTTGGACGTTATTTCTACGAACCAGATGTGTCGATCATGAAAGCGCAGGCCTTTGAGCCGCTGATGAGCCAGTTCAACGTTTTTTCTATAGATAAGGACAGTCATTATTTCATGTCGGATGAATTGATTGAGGATTTCCCTGGAAGAATCTTTGAGATTGATGAGATCATGGATGCTTCTTCCCGACTGCTGAAACAACTGAAGAAAGCCGTTCCACAGGCAAATATCGCCACTCGCAACTTCCCGCTCTCTCCAGAAGAACTGAAAAAGAAGACAGGGATCCGCGATGGAGGAGAAGTTTATCTTTTCGGAACAACACATCGTGAAAAGGGAAGTATCCTGATACGTTGTCATAAAGTAGATCATCGAAACTGATTAGCACGAGATGAGGGTATTTAGAGATTCTATATATATCAGGTTTGGAGTATTCATACTCGCCTTGATCATGACTTTGCCGATGATGGCAAAGCCAAAGAAAGCCGTCGAGCCTACTATCGAGCAACTTCTGCAAGGCTTGTCTGAGTCTTCTCCAGCGCGTTGGCCTCAGGGGATGCCATTCGTCTATCTCAATGACCGGGTAGACATGACGCTGATGCCGGAGATTCCTTCGGAGGAGGCTGATACATTGCCACAGAAAGGAAAGATCTGGCACTATGACTCCATGGTGAGCGAGGAGGACTGGATGGGGCAGGAACTGCTCCAGTTACGATTCTTGTCGCCTCAAGGTAAGGCTTATCGGTTCAGCACAGGCCGACCGATGACCGCTGTGTCCGATACGACCTATCGTCCGGTCCTGACTTGCATGTATCCGCAGGAATTGATTGCTAAGGTTGATGAGATTTTTCGTGCGCGTACATTATATATATTAATTAATGACGACCGTCTGACTTATCCTGCTGATACGGTTTCTGACCAGCGTCACGAGAAGTTTGTGCCAGTGACAATCGATTCGGTGAGCTTTGGCACTGAGATCGCGCCACTCCGTTTCTATTTCCATAATGGAGAGGAGGCTGGTTGGGCAGATACATCTTTGCCAAACTCCAGAGAGCTCTCGTCGGCTATGCCAGTCGGTCGTTTTTTCTCGACAACCGATCCCTATCTTTTGCATCCGGATATCACTCCGGAGATCTGGCAGAAAATCCGATGGAGTCAGGTGCAGCTCGATATGACGGCCGAGGAGGTTCGTCTATCCTGGGGGCGTCCATCGAAAGTAGAGCGAGGTGCTTCGCGCTCCGGAATGATGGAGCTCTGGTATTATAGCAATAATCGCATCCTCCAGTTCTGGGATGGAAGATTGAGCAAAATGGGAATCTTGTAACAAATTTTATTTTGATATGACCAAGAAAGAACGCTATGCAGGAATTATCGAGTACTTTCTGCAGAATAATCCGAATGCCGAAACCGAACTGCACTATCATAATCCTTTTGAACTTCTCGTGGCAGTGATCCTTTCGGCGCAATGCACGGATAAGCGTGTCAATATGATTACACCTGACCTTCTTCAGGCTTTTCCGACGGCTCAGAAGATGTCCGAGACGACCGAAGATGAGATTTTCGAGTACATCAAGTCGGTATCTTATCCTCGTAATAAGTCAAAACATCTGTTAGGAATGGCGCAACGACTCGTCAATGAGTATGGGGGAGAGGTGCCAGAAGACTACGATTCTTTACTAAGTTTGCCTGGAGTAGGTCGAAAAACGGCTAATGTGATGGCTTCGGTCATCTGGAATAAACCCAAAATGGCGGTCGATACCCATGTTTTCCGAGTGTCAAACCGCATCGGATTGACCAATAATAGCCGAACACCTCTCGAAACCGAGAAGGAATTGACAAAAAATATCCCTGAAGAGTATATTCCTTTGGCTCATCACTGGCTGATTTTGCACGGAAGGTATATTTGTACGGCTCGTTCTCCGAAGTGCGAGGCTTGTGGAATCGCACAATTTTGCAAGGCGAAGGGGCCTAAATGTAAATTCTAAGTGGCAACTGATGGGGTGAAGCGGCTTAAAAATGGCGAAAAACTACTTTTTTCAAAAAAAGTCACAAAATAATTTGGAAGGGATTTAAAAACCCGCTATCTTTGCACCCGCTAAAACGATAAAACGCAAGTTCAATGGTTTTAGCACACGATCTTTGAAAGAGTGAAATCTTAATCAACCATTTAGGTAAGATAGTAGTACAAAACCTAGTCAATTCAAACAAGTCTATAAGTCCTTCGGGACATATAAACGATAAGAAAATACAACGAAGAGTTTGATCCTGGCTCAGGATGAACGCTAGCGACAGGCCTAACACATGCAAGTCGAGGGAGATTCCCTTCGGGGATGAGACCGGCGCACGGGTGAGTAACGCGTATGTAACCTGCCCGTAAGTGGGGGATAGCCCAGCGAAAGCTGGATTAATACCGCATAACACTTCAGAATGACATCATTTAGAAGTTAAAGATTTATTGCTTACGGATGGACATGCGTTGGATTAGCTTGTTGGCGGGGTAACGGCCCACCAAGGCGACGATCCATAGGGGTTCTGAGAGGAAGGTCCCCCACATTGGTACTGAGACACGGACCAAACTCCTACGGGAGGCAGCAGTGAGGAATATTGGTCAATGG
>JAZQQH010000102.1:0-80571 GCA_045628985.1 Bacteroidales bacterium
GAGACCCTCGAGGCGAGCAGCAGCGTTGATACGCTGAATCCAGAGAGCGCGGAAGTTGCGCTTGTTGTTACGACGATCGCGGAATGCATAAGTCAAACCCTTCTCCCAGGTATTCTTAGCAACGGTCCACACATTCTTGCGTGCACCAATGTAACCTCTGGTGAGGTGGAGAATCTTCTTGCGTCTTGCACGTGACGCTACGTGATTTACCGAACGTGGCATAGTGTAAAAGTTGATTTAAACGCCGCGGATGCGTTGCATAATTACGAATTACAAATTACGAATTACGAAGCACCTCTTAATACAGCAGTTTGGTTAATAGATGGGAAAAAGATGATTACTTGAGGCGAAGGAGCTCGCGAACCATGTTCTTGTTTGAGTTGTCAAGAACCTCGAAACCGGTAAGGTTACGCTTCTGCTTCTTGGTCTTCTTTGTCAAGATGTGGCTCTTGTAAGCATGCTTTCTCTTGATCTTTCCTGATCCGGTGAGCGCAAAACGCTTCTTGGCACCGGAGTTAGTCTTAACTTTTGGCATTGTTGTTATTAAATTAAAAATGTATAAATTACTCACCCTTCAGACCTGCACCAGCAAGTGCAGCTGCAAGAGGGTTAGTTTCTGTTACGTCGCGCTCTGGCTCAGGAGCAGCACCCTTGATCTCTACGGTCTTCTGCTGCTTCTCGTCACGGCGCTCTGACTTAGCTGGCTGCTCCTTCTTCTTAGGCTGCTGCTTTGGCGAAAGCATGACGATCATGCGCTTGCCTTCGAGCACTGGGAGGCTCTCAACCTTAGCCAGCTCCTCAAGGTCATTAGCAAAGCGGAGGAGAAGAACCTCACCCTGCTCCTTGAAGAGAATAGAACGGCCCTTGAAGAAGACATAAGCCTTGACCTTAGAGCCTTCCTGAAGGAACTCCTTGGCATGACGGAGCTTGAACTCATAGTCAGCCTCACCGGTCTGAGGACCGAAACGGATTTCCTTGATGACTACCTTAGCGGCATTGGCCTTAGCCTCCTTTGCCTTCTTCTTCTGCTGGTAGCAGAATTTCTGGTAGTCCATGACCTTGCAGACAGGTGGCACTGCTGTAGGGCTGATCTCAACGAGGTCGAGCTCAAGGTCCTCAGCGATACGCATGGCTTCCTGAATGGAATAGATACCCATGGTAACATTGTCACCTACGAGACGAACCTCCTTGACGCCACGGATACGCTCATTGATACGATGCTCATCCTTGTTGTTTCCATTGTTCATCTGAGGACGAGCACCCTGTGGACGTGGGCCCTGTGGACGTGGGGCACCTTGTGGTTTTGGGCGGTTAGGACCGCCACCGCTGTGTGGAGTAAAAGCCATTAACGAATAGTTAGTTTTTGCAAAATCGCCCGCAAAGATAGATATTTTTTTTCATTCTCCTATCATTGAAGGCATCTAAAGTATTGTGTTTATGCACAAAAGAGCCAAATTTGCTATTTGTATAATACAATTTTAAACCAGTCCTTCGATCGGATCCTTCAATATGCGAGTCACGACATAGTCATGATACTCGGCCACTTGGTGTACGTACTTATCGAGATAATAAGCCACGCTACCCACCAGTCGCACATCGCGGATATCGTCATCGACTCGCATCACGTTGCGACGCCAGAAAGCGTCAATACCGCGATAAGAAAGTTCCTGTGCATAGCGCAGGTCCTCGTGACGTTTGAGGAAGCTAGCAAGCGTGGCCAGATAGCGGTTAGGACAAGGCATCTGATAGACGTGACGGATGGCCTGCTCTGGAGAGATCTTACCGAAGTCCTCCTCAAAAGCCTCAGCGGCTTGCGATGGCATCTGACCTTTGAGATAATCACCTAACAAGTGACGACCGAACCACGCTCCACTTCCCTCATCGCCAAGGATATAACCGAGAGCTGGCATAGGGGTAAGAACCTCGCTGGCAGGATCGTACTTGGCAGCAATTGCTCCCGTACCCATGATGCAAGCAATAAACGGATCAGCGTCTACGATTTGATGCTTGTTATCTGATATTTGCGACGAGTTATGCGAGGAGCTCAGCGCCTTCGCTGCACCAACAAGATCGCTCTTCACCACGACACGTGTCATAGGAGTCAAGAGCTTTCTGAGCGCCTGCTCGACCAGCGTGATTCGCTCTCCGCTGCAACCAGAGCCATAAAACTGGAGTTCGTCTGGCTGCTGGATATTCATCTGTGTCAGTACACGCTTCAAGGCTGCAGAGATCTCTTCCGCACTGACATAGAGCGGATTGAGACCTTGTGTCTGCGCGGTGAGTATGACCTTGGGAAGACCCGGTTGCTCATCGACCAAAGCCCAGGCGGTCTTGGTGGAACCACTATCGGCAATAAGGCGTTTCATCTGGTTGAAAGATTGATCAGAGATTCGTTATTTGACGTTGATCTTAAAGGTCTTCTTGGCCTGCTTACCCTCGTTGTGATATGCATCGACAGCGGTGACTACGTAGGTATATTTGCCTGAAGTAGAGATGTTGTAGTCGTAGAGCTGCGTGCCAGTGACACGGGTGTAGAGATGCGACAGGCTACCGATGGTGACCTTCTCGCCCTTGGTGAAGCGATACACATTATAATAACGTGGCTGCTGGCGAGGATCGGAAGTCTTAGGAGCCTTCCACTTGAGATTGAGCGCGAGACCCTTTGGTGCATTGACCAGATCGCCATCGAGATCTACTACACGCTCTGGCTCTTTGTCCGAGAGATTAGAGTATGCAGGAAGAGCGGCCTGACCACAGAAGACGCTGTGCTTGAGGAAGTCTCGTACATGGAAAGCGTTCTCATCGACCTGATAAGCGTACCAGAAACAGTTGCCACGGATCTTCTTCTGTGCACGAGCCTGATTGATTTTATTCATGAAGTGCTTGTTGCTCTTCGTGAGATCTGGCTTCGGAGAGGTGTTGGCAGGATCGTCAAGACTTCGCTCGATGCTCTGACCGATGTAGAGATGGCAATTGGCTGGCACATGATCCGCCCACCACTTGCAGAGTGTCTCATAATCAGCTGACTGATGGCCGATCTCCCAGTAAACCTGAGGAATAAGATAATCGATCCAACCCTCGCGAGCCCAGAAAAGCACGTCGGCATAGAGGTCGAAATAAGACTGAAGGCCATTGGTCTTCGAACCCTCGCTCCAAGACTTCTTATTAGCATAGATACCGAAAGGACTGATGCCGAAGCGTACCCATGGCTTAGCGGCCTTGATGTCCTCATTGAGCGTCTTAATCAGGATGTTAACGTTCTGACGACGGTAGTTGCCAAGCGCGTCCTTGCCCTTAGGATCGATACCCATCATCTCTGCGTAGGTCTGGAAAGACTTGTTGTCGTTGAACTTCTGACCTCCGACAGGATAAGGATAGAAATAATCGTCCATGTGGATAGCATCGATGTCGTAGCGAGCCACGATATCGTTGACTACCGAGCGGATATACTTGCGACACTCTGGCAGACCTGGGTCGAGATAAACGCGTCCATCGTAGGTGATGCACCACTCAGGATGCTGGCTCGCAATGTGCTTAGCATCAACCTTCATCGCCTTCGAAGCGGTCATGCGATAAGGATTGATCCAGGCGTGGAACTCCATCTGATACTTATGGCAGAGCTCGATCATATAAGCCATCGGATCCCACTCAGGAGTAGGACCTTTGCCCTGTTTACCAGCGATGAAGCGGCTCCATGGCTCAAGCGATGACTGATAGAAGGCGTCACCCTCAGAGCGAACCTGGAAGATAACTGCATTGAAGCCAGTATCATAAAGCATGGCCACGAGCTTGTCAAGGTACTCACGTGTCTGCTGAGGGTTCATACGGCTGTATCGGTCCTGGAAGACGGTCTGGATCCAAGCGCCACGGAACTCCTCCTTGCTTCTGTTTGAAGAGAAGATACCGCCTTCGCCACGAAGAGACGATGGCACCTCGTAGTTGCTCAGATTAGGGTCTGTCACAGGGGCTTTGGAGCTCTTACAGCTGCTCATCAGAGGGAGCAGGAAGAGGACCAACAAGACATAACTAAGGATCTTTTTCATATATTATTATTTCTATACTATACTAACAGTTCAAATCTCCTCCCCTTGGGGAGGTCGGGAGGGGCCTACGCTTTCTCCGACAGCTCCAGCCATCGCATCTCCTTCTCGTCAATGAGATCGATGATCTCCTGCATGCGATTGCCTTTGGCCACGAGCTCATCATTGTTCAACGTACCAGAGCTCATCAGCTGCTCAATCTCCGCCTTCTCAGCTTCGAGCTGAGGAAGTTCTTTTTCGAGCGCTTCGAACTCCTGCTTCTCCTTGAACGAGAGCTTCGGTTTCTTCTCGGTGCGGACGCGACCATTGTTGGTCACAGGAGCTGGTGCATTAGCAGCAGAGCGACCAGAAGTCTGCTGAGCCTGCTCTGCTTCTTCCTGATCCTTGAGCAACTTCCACTCGCGGTAATCACTGTAGTTGCCAGGATAATCCTGCAGTTCGCCATCGCCTTTCATGACCAGCATGTGATCGACGACCTTATCCATGAAGTAACGGTCGTGGCTGACGACGATGACACAACCACCGAAGTTACGGAGGAACTCTTCGAGCACCTGCAACGTCATGATATCGAGATCATTGGTCGGCTCGTCGAGGATCAGGAAGTTCGGCGATCGCATCAGGATGGTGCAGAGATAGAGTCGGCGCTTCTCTCCTCCTGAGAGCTTGTAGACATAGCTATATTGCTTCTCTGGCGTGAAGAGGAACTGCTTGAGGAACTCCGTAGCCGTCATCTTCGTGCCATCGCTCAGCATGATATAATCAGCAATGTCACGAACCACATCGATGACCTTCTTGCTCTCATCATACTGGATGCCATCCTGGCTGTAGTAGCCGAACCGGACGGTCTCGCCGACGTCGAAATGGCCCTTATCTGGCTGAATGAGACCCAGAAGGAGCTTGAGATATGTGGACTTACCCACACCGTTAGCACCGATGATACCCATCTTCTCGTAGCGCGCAAAAGTGTAGTTGTAGTCCTTGAGAATGATGCGACCACCATTCTCATCACCAGGTCGGTCATTGAAAGCCTTGTAGATATTCTTGGCCTCAAAAATCTTATTGCCAATGTAGGAAGACTTCATCTGTAGACGGACACGCTGCTCCTCACGACGCGCCTTGGCACGCTGTTCCAGCTCGTAGAAAGCCTCGATACGAGAGCGGCTCTTATGTCCTCGAGCCTGTGGCTGACGGCGCATCCAGTCGAGTTCCGTACGCAAAAGGTTCTGTGCATGAGCGGTTTGCGCCTCGAAGGCGTCGAGACGCTCCTGACGCTTCTCCAGATAGTAGGCGTAGTTGCCTTTGTAGGTATAGAGCTGCTTATCCGCGAGTTCGACGATGCGGTTACAGACGCGGTCGAGGAAATATCGGTCGTGAGTCACCATGAGCAACGTCATGTTGCGACTGCGATTGAGGTAATCCTCCAGCCACTCCACCATCTCCAGATCGAGGTGGTTGGTCGGCTCGTCGAGGATCAGCATTTGAGGCTGGTCGATGAGTACATGAGCCAGAGCCAGACGCTTGCGCTGACCTCCGGAGAGCTGCGATACTTTCTGACTAAGGTCGGTGATCTTGAGCTTGGTGAGGATACGCGTCAATTCGCTGGTATTGTCGAGCACCTCCTTCTCGTCCTTGTTCTCATCGACGATCCACTCGTTACCCTCACGCTTGCAGCGACAGACCTCCCCCACCGTGATGTCGGCAGGGAACTGAGGATCCTGACTGAGGTAGTCGACACGCAGGTCATTGCGCCACACGATGCTACCCTCGTCCTTACCCTCGATGTCCATGATGATATTGAGCAAGGTGGTCTTACCCGAACCATTGCGAGCAATGAGGCCGATGCGGTCTCCCTCGCTGATGCCCAGTGAGATATTTTCGAAAAGAACCAGATCACCAAACGACTTGGTGAGGCCTTCTATTTGCAGAAAACTTTGCGCCATACGTGTTTAAATGAGCGCAAAGATACACATTATTATATAATAATCCAAGTAAATGAGCGAAAAATCGAAGAATATCCCTGTTTCAAAGAATAGACAAGACAAAATTATATTCATCTAGATACTTTTTTTGAAGAAAAGTTGGAGATAACGCGGAAAAATCATACCTTTGCAGCAGACAAACCTATAATCATTTGTCTCAGAAGTTCTATGCCCGCAATCAAGATTGACAATACGATTAATAACAGACACATTTCGGCTGTGATCTCTTCTTTGCTCAATGTAATGCAGCAAACTGAGAGCTCGTCGGACACATCTGTTGTGTGGTCAGCAAATGGTAGTTGTGGTCTGTTATCTGCATTGCTAAAGCTGTACAAAAAATCTTGTGGAAAGGAAATTATTGCTTATGACATTGATAGTTTCTCAGATCTAATTGAATTTAGTGTTACCGAGAATGACGCAAATAAGATTGTCAGTCAGATAGAAGATTCGTTGTCGAGCAAAGACATACGAGTGAAGTCTTTGAAGGTTGCAATATCATATTTGTTCGATGAGCTAATCTGCAATATCCAACAACATGCTCAAGTAACCACCGGCTTCGCTTATGCTGATTACAACAAGGAGTGCGATTGCATTGATATCTGCCTTGCAGATCTAGGTGTAACGATCTATGGCAGTTACGTGCAGTCGGGCAAATTTCTTGAGTATATCGGGAACAATGCCGCAGAGGCGCTCAATATGGCGAAGGATGGGTACTCAACCAAGAACCGTCCTGATGCAGAGAACCGAGGATACGGCATCTCTTCTAATGTCAAAATGATTACAGAAGGTTTGAACGGAACATTTGCTATGCTTTCAGGCAACGCATTAATGATAAACTTAAGAGGAGAAATGCAAGTAGCAAGTTTGCCCGTAGAAATAGAATGGCCAGGAACTTGCATTATAATTCGCATCCCTCTTGATGAAGCGAATAATTTCAATCTCTACGATTATATTTCATAATTAATACTCTCGCAATATGAAACACATTATTAAATTAACCGAAGAATTTGGCAAAGAACTTCGCACACGTCAGATGATGGAGCGACTTTCGTCGAAACTGGTACAAGGCGATGAGTATCTATTTGACTTTACTGATGTAGAGCAGATTTCGCGTTCGGCGGCGGATGAACTATATAACATTGCCCATGACTATAAGGTCGAGATTGTCGGCATGAGCGAGTTCGTACATAAGATGTATGATGCAGTAACCCGTGGCAGATTCATGCCTCGCCAGCTCCGACCTTCTGGCACACCTATTGTAGAGTGCAAGGACATGAAAGATGTCGAACGATTCCTGATGGTGGTATGATATCAAAGAGTTCCATTCTATTGAGAAATAAACCTTTATTTCAGCAGGCAATCTTTCTTTGACTTACGTGGAGGACGGCTACGTCTGCCGATTTGAACAACAATTCTAAAATAGATTATTGCAAATTCAGATAAATAAAAAGAACTAACATTATAAATATAGCATCAGACTATCATTGTGGCATACAGAACAAGCCTAGGAAACTTAATTCTGTCGAAATATCCACAACAATGATGGTTGGTCTTTCTGTATATACCAGGAAGAGTCAACCTTTCCTCTCCAAAAGATATCTGTGCATCCAACTGGATGTAGGCTTTTCTTAGAGAGGAAGGGGGTTCGACAATTCCTAGGCTTGCCCCTGTATGCCATAAGAAGGTCTGCATCCTTTTTTGTGTCCTTATGAGGCAAGCAATCGGCATATTATGAAGACATAACAATTGTAGGTAGGTTGATGCTGTGCAAATGCATCACCTATGAAAAGATTTATTACTATCGTGGGGGAATGGATTCTCGCCCCATTTACAAAGGATTTGCCTTTCTTTGTATTGATGTCCGTATTGATTGGATCACCTAACCTTTATTTACATCTCAATTATAAAGCATACTCGTATGTCCTTTATCTGGGTATGATGTATTATGTATTGGCATATCTAATATCTCTTTTAACGAGTTTGATAAAGCCCATATCAAAGTGGATCAAAGTTTTGTTTTTATTATATGCACTTGTTTATTGTACGCTGAACTACTTCTGTATATCTACGTATAGATGCATGCTATCTGCTGATTTTATTGAAATCATAGCAGGAACAAATCCGGATGAGACCTCTGAGTTTTTTAGGACGTTTGTATCTTGGTGGGATATAATGCTGTTCGTGATTGTAATCATCGCAGTGCCAATTTTGTACTGCAAAATGCTATACAATAGGTTCATCCTTACCTTGTATAAATGTATTTTACCTATATTTTTGCTGGTCGTTTCTGTTGCGGGTCTTTGTTACAACTCAGGAATGATTTCCTATGAAATTAAAGGGGCCTATCATTGGAAATTCAATTTTGAAGAGATTGTTGATTTGAGAGAGCATCCTACGAATCCAATATTAGAAGAGGCAGACTCTATTCATCCGCAGAACATCATAATAATTCTTGGCGAGTCGTTTTCGAAGAATCATAGTTCCTTATATGGGTATAATAGAGAGACAAATCCTTTACTGAGCAGGAAGAAAGATGATGGGAATTTGATAATCTTTGATAATGTGACTGCACCAGCGCCATCAACTACCAGAGCTTTCAAATTTCTTTTGACAAGCTACACATTAGAAGATGAGTCGAAAGAGAAAAAATGGTATGAATACACAAATGTAATTGAGGCCTTCAAAAGTGTTGGGTTTCAGACAACATGGATTAGTTGCCAGAATGAGAAAGGCATGTTCGACAATCTACCAAGTGGATATTCAAAGCTTTGTGATACAGCCATTTTTGACACACGAATAGAGAAACCGAAATATGATGATTTCTTGATTAGCGCTTATTCTCCTGACACAATAGAATCCCCAGCACTCATATTTTATCATTTGATGGGACAACATGAAGGATTTTATGAAAGATACCCTGACAAGTATTGCCACTTTGGTCCAAAGAATAAGAAGGGATTGGGAAGTGCAAAAGAAGAAGTCATTGATGACTATGACAATGCTACGTTATTTAATGACTATGTTGTCAGTTCGATAATGGATCTCTACGAAGATAAGAATGCCATAATTCTGTATTTCCCAGATCATGGTCTAGATATATGCGATACAGATCCTTCCTATTTTGGTCATGCACAGGCGACGCCAGAATCACAAGCCCATTGCAAACAAATACCGTTCGTGATTTATGTAACGGATAATTTCAAAGATAGCTATTCTTCTGTTGTTGAGAAGCTATGCAATAGATGTAAAGAAGATTTTTGTACAGATAAGCTGATCTATCTACTACTGAATATTGCTGGTTATCGTTTGAAATAAACAATCTCATTTATGAATACAAATAGCGCGATAAAAAAAATAGTGCACATAAACAGGACAAAAGCAGATAAAAAAGTTGGGGGGATAGATAAAATACACTATCTTTGCAACTCGAACGATAGAAAAATATGGCAGGCATCTACATCCACATCCCCTTCTGCGCCACGCGCTGCATCTACTGCGACTTCTACTCTACCACTCTCCGCGGCAAAGGCGAGGCTTATGTCAAAGCGCTTGCAAGAGAGATGGATGAGCGGAAAGCGTTCTTGCGCAATGAGCCAGTGGAAACGATCTATCTGGGAGGAGGAACGCCCTCGCAGTTAGGCGATACGTGCATCCGTCAGATCCTCGATGCAGTGGCAGAGCGATATGATATGAACCAGGTGACCGAGATCACGATGGAGGCGAATCCTGACGATATTCATGAAGATCAGGATTGGGGACGAGTGAACCGCATCTCGATGGGTGTGCAAAGCATGGTGGACGATGAGCTGCGACTGCAGCACCGACGTCATGACGCTGCACAGGTGCGCAAGGCTGTAGCAATCTTAAGAAATGCGGGTATTGAGAATATCAGCCTCGATCTGATGTATGGATTGCCGACTCAGACACTCGCATCCTGGGAATATAGTATCGACGAACTGCTGAAGCTCCATCCTCAGCACATCTCAGCTTATTGCCTCAGCGTGGAAGAAGGTACCCGTCTGTATAATCTGGTAGAAAAAGGAGAGCTCTCCCCCTGCGACGATGAGACCTGCAACGCCATGAACGCTCTCCTCCGCCAAAAACTGCATGATGCTGGCTTTGAGCAATATGAAATTTCAAATTACGCGCTTCCTGGCTATCACTCCCGTCACAACTCATCGTACTGGGTACAGACGCCTTACCTCGGATTAGGTCCGGGAGCTCACAGCTATGATGGCAAGAACCTGCGATGCTGGAACTTGCCACGCGTCATGGAATACCTCAAAGGCAACCGACAGGAGGAACACGAAATTCTCACAGAAACAGACCTTTACAACGAGCGCGTCATGCTTGGGCTTCGTACCGCCAAGGGTGTATGGCTCAGTAGAGAAGAGGTTGAGAAAAAACAAGAGATCCTGGCAGAACTAAAGGATCGCGGATTAATAAAGACTATACAAAAAATAATCTCCTCCACATCAGCGAGCGATGCAGAGGAGATCAATATTATCCTCACCGAATCCGGATTGGCATTAGGTGACGAAGTCATCCGAGACCTTATGGATTAGAATCGAAAATCTGCTCCATCAGCTGCCACTTCTCCGAAGAGGCAGCATTAGGGTCACATCCCTGAAACTGACTGACATACGCTTCCCACTCCGCCTGCCGTGGCAGTGTGGAGAGTCGCGCCATGTCCCTATCCCAGTCGAAATCATCGCAGGTATCGACAATCATAAACAGCTGATTTCCACGAGCAAAGATCTGCATCTGCAGGATGCCCACCTGGTGCTGGCCTTCGATGATCTCTGGCCACACCTGTGAATGCACCTCGATGTACTTCTGAATCAAGACAGGATCATTGACCAACTGGAGGGTCTGACAATAGCGCTTCATACCTGCTTATCCGAAGGAGCCTCGTCCGGAATCTCCGGAATAGGCTTATGAACCACTTCGATATTCGCGCGCTTCAACAGATCCACGCCGTCGGTGAGACGGTAAGCGCGACTATAAACCACACGCTTGATACCCGACTGAATGATCAGCTTGGCACACTCAATGCAAGGAGAATCAGTAACATAGAGCGTACTTCCCTCCGAAGAATTGTTGCTACGAGCCACCTTGGAGATGGCATTGGCCTCAGCGTGCAAGACGTAAGGCTTCGAGCGGTTATCGTCCGTCTCGCAATCGTTCTCAAAACCTGTAGGCGTACCGTTATAGCCGTCGCTGATGATCATCTTATCCTTGATCAGGAGACAGCCTACCTGACGGCGCTTGCAATAGGAGTTCTCGGCCCAGATCTGAGCCATGCGAAGGTAGCGATGATCGAGAAGATCGAGTTTTTCTTCGAGGGTCATAATATAAAGTTTTACTAGATAGAATCTCGGGATCAAGATTTCAACGTTACGTACACAACGTTGAAATCTTGCGTCAAAGAGTGTCCAAAGTTGAGTAACTTTGGAGATTCTTGCATCGCGGCATCCTTCACCGGGTACCCGTTGAAGGATGCCGCGATGCAGGATCGGACGCCGTGAATGCAGGACGTCCAATCTTGCGTCAAAGATCGGACGCCGGGAATTCGTGCGAACTTATTTTTCCTGCGAGATAGGTACAAGTGATTTCAGGACGTCCAATCCTTTGAGATAAGTCTTGTCGCTGCTATTGAACTCCTGATAGAAATAGTTCTCATCCTTGCACTGACGCATGATGTATGCGATGATCAGGCGATTGAGATCATCGCCACTCTTCTTGAGCTCGGTTGGTGTTGGCTTGCCGAGGACAGGGGTAGCGAAGGTGATGAATTCTGGCAGGAGGTTCTGCTGGCGCAAGTATTGCTCAAGCTCTGTGAAATTACTGAACTTGCTGATCTGCTCACGATGTTTGTCGCTGTATTTGAAGGCGAAAGCATAGAGCTGACTGATAGACTTGTTATAGTATGCCGAGATATAAGAGGTGTCGCTTGGCACAAAATAATCTGGCATGATGCCACCACCGCCATAGACGGTACGGCCACCTATAGTCGTATATTTCAATGAGTCAGCCAGATGGATAGAATCCTGATTGTAGAACTCACCACGCTCATAACGATTGACCAGATCCATGGCATAGTCAGCACCCTCTCCCATCGAATAAGGCTTCTGGATGCATCGACCTGATGGAGTATGATAACGTGCGATGGTCAAGCGGAGCGCCGAACCATCATACAGGTCGAATTGCTGCTGTACGAGGCCCTTACCGAAGCTACGACGACCGACGACCATAGCACGGTCATTGTCCTGTAAACCACCGGCAAAGATCTCGCTGGCAGAGGCTGACCACTCGTCGATCAGGACGACGACAGGGTCGTTCTGGAAGTTGCCATGACCATCGGCAGTATTGTCACGTCGTGGCTGCATGCGACCCTCGGTATAGACGATGAGCGCATCTTTTGGCAGGAACTCATTGACCATAGCACAGCAGATCTCCATAAATCCACCGCCATTGCCGCGGAAATCAAGGAGATAGCCCTTGGCACCACGAGCCTTGAGAGAGATGAGCGCGTTGAAGAACTCTGTATAGGTGTTACGGCCGAAGTTATCGACCTTGACATAACCGATATTGCCCTCCATATACTGTGCGACGACACTGTTGACTGGGATGTCGCCACGGGTCACTTCAAATGTGAGGAGATCCTTAGAGGTGTTGCGACGGATACCCAGCTTGACCTGGCTACCCTTCTCGCCACGGAGGGTCTTCATGACCTTGTCGTTGTTGATGGTCTTGCCGACGAAGAGCGAGTCATCGACCGTAACGATACGGTCACCTGGCATGAGGCCGACCTTCTCTGAAGGACCACCAGAAACGACCTGGATGACCATGATGGTGTCGTTCTGGATATTGAACTGAATACCCACACCGCTGAAGCTACCCTCCAGCTGCTCATTCACGCCATTGAGGTCTTCGGCAGGGATGTACATGGAGTGAGGATCGAGCTCCTCGACGATGGTAGGGATGGCATCCTCTACGAGTTTCTGCAGATTAAGCGTATCGACATAGCGATCGCGCAGTAAGTCAAAGAGATAGGACAGCTTGGCCGAGGCCGCCGTGCTTGTGAGGCCATCCTCCTCAGAACTTGCTGTTGCATTATTCTGTGGCTGATACTGTGGGAGCGCGTTCATCAGACGTGACTCACCGATAAGAATGCCGATCCACAGCATCAGTGCGATGCCCATGGAGACAATCAGAGGAATCCAATATTTCTTCATATTACTGCTGCTGTTCGAAAATCTTGATAGCACCTGTTGCAGGAGTGAAAGCTGCGCTGCAAGGACGCTTCTTATCGGTGAACTGCCCCTGTGGCAACTGCTCTACGCGACCGAACTGTGAGAGATAGATATCTCCTTCTGCCAAGGTATCCTTCGTATCGAGCAAAGTGACATGAGCCTTACCTGGGATGCAGAAGGCAATGCCATTCTCTGAGCGCTTCTTGACCTTGACGCCAGGGATAAACTGCTCGCGGTTGTCCTCTGTGATCTGAACAGACACATAATAAGGCTCACCTGCATAGTCGTCGATATCGACGTAACCAAGATGCTTTGAGAAGCGGAAAGCGAGATCGCGAGATGTCTCACGTGTTGGGACGTAAGTATAGTTGCGCGTCTGCTGAGTCTTGGTGGTGGTACCCACGAAGAGAGTCATCAGCGCCTCCTCCTGTGCAGAGAGGTTGTCGAGCATGAGCTGCAGAGAAGCGCCATCGCCTGGCATATTGTCTGCTTCGCCCTTGATGAGAAGGCTACGACTCTCGCGGATGCTGAAGATCTCCTGAGCGACGAGCTCGGCCTGCTTGAGCTTGCTACCTGCTTTGAGGATCTCACCAGTCAAAACGTCGCTGGCTTTGTATGGAGACTTGCCCGTCAGTTCGATGACCTTTTCTTCTGGCAACGCAGTGAGCTCCTGTGGTTCACGGTTGATGGAACAAAGGCAACGCTCGTTGGTCAGATAGAACGAAGGAAGTGCACCTTTCTCCGAAAACTCAATATGATAAGTACGTGCGCTATCGGCCTTAGCTACGCTCTGCATGGTGATACTCTGTATCTCCCAAAGGCTCTGGTCGGCCTGCACAGCATCATGAATGCCGAGGAATTTCTCAGCATAGGCAGCGAAAGGACCTGCAATGGTCTTGGCACAAGTAGATTCTACCGAGATGACGATGGCCGTGGTAGGAAGACTATAGGTGATGCCATAGGTGAGGTTATTGCCGATGGTCACCTGCTGTACTTCCTGCGCCTGCAGAGAGGCCGTGGCTATGAGGGTGGCAGCGAGAGCTGCACTCAATTGCTTAAACATATATTATATATAATGTGTAACTTTTTTTAATAGGATGTCATGTTGAGCAAAGCGAAACATCTCACACGTAGACATTATTGCTTCGAGAAACTGTCGGTAAATAGCGTGCGGTTGAGGATGCTTCGACCAAGAGTGACTTCATCAGCATACTCAATCTCATCGCCGACCGAGACGCCTCGTGCCAGTGTGGTGATTCGCACATCCGGGAAAGCTGCCAGCTTGCGGAAGATGTAGAAGTTGGTCGTATCGCCATCCATCGTCGTCGAGAGTGCCAAGATCACTTCTCGAATGGGCTCTATCGGTCGTCCCTGCTGATCTACACCTCCTTGACGAGAGGTTTGGATACGCTCCACAAGGCTGTCGATCTGCAACTGGTTCGGACCGATGCCATCCATCGGAGAGATCAGTCCTCCAAGGACATGATAGAGGCCATGGAACTGATTGGTCTGCTCGATGACCATCACCTCCTTGACGTTTTCCACCACGCAGATAGTGCTGGCATCACGTCGCGGATTGGCACAGATGCTACAGATATCCGAGTCGGAGATATTGTGGCAGCACTTGCAGTACTTGACCTCCTGACGCAGGCGGATGACCGACTCTCCCAATCGCACCGCACGCTCCGGTTCCTGACGCAAGAGGTGAAGCACCAAGCGGAGCGCGGTCTTTCGACCAATGCCAGGGAGCTTGGAGAACTCATCGACCGCGTTGGTGAGCAAGAGACTTGGATACTGATCCATCGTGGAGAATTACTAATTACGGATTACTAATTACTTGCCTTGTAGATCAATATTTACCGAAGTCCTTGCGTGCACGGTCGAGTGCACGGCGATCCTCCTTCTCCTTGATTGAGTCACGCTTGTCAAACTGCTTCTTACCCTTACAGAGGGCGATCTCAAGCTTGGCGAGGCCGTTGTCATTGATAAAAAGACGGAGAGGGACGATAGTCAGACCCGGTTCCTTAGAGTCATTGGCCAAGCCACGAAGCTCGCGACGCGTAAGCAGGAGCTTGCGGTCACGATGTGCATTGTGGTTGTTGTAAGTGCCATAGAAATACTCTGCAATGTAGATATTCTTTGACCAAAGCTCTCCTTTATCGAAGATACAGAAGGAGTCAGTCAGACCTGCCTTGCCTGCACGCAACGACTTGATCTCGGTACCCGTCAGCACCATACCGGCCTGGAAGGTATCGAGTATCTCATAGTCAAAAGTCGCGCGCTTGTTGCGGATATTGACTGCATTGGGGTTCTTCACCCCCTTCTTCTTACTATTTGCCATTCAAAAAAAATAAGTTTAGTGCTGCATGAGCTGCAGTATCCAGATTGTCAGAGATGGCGAGAAATAAATGAACGCGAATGAAACGAAGCAGAACATCCAACTATGGTTGGGGACTCGCACAATCGTTGTCGTACCCGTAAATATTATATATACGAGATAGTAGGCTGCCAGTCGGATGAAAGCAATACTTGGAATCATCGAGCAAGCCATCTCTACAAGCACCAGATAACTGGAGCAATAAAACACGAAAATATGAAGACGGTCCTGATCTGGATTGGTTAAGCCAAAAAGCTTGGTAGGAAGAATCTCCTTGAGCAGGAACATGGCCAGATAGGGTCCGATGAAGAAACCTACCAGTGCTGGCACCATCGAGGTCATGCCATTCTGCAGGTTGAACCCGTCGACGCTGGAATAACCGGAGGCAAGGAAGATGAAGAGTGCCATGAATCCCAGCAATGGCCAGTAATAATTGGTCATCATGTACTGGGGCTTGGCCTCCTGGACGTCTTCCTTGCAGAGATGTCCCCACGTCTCCTCTGGCTGTGTCACCAGCAAGATCAGGTATTTGACAATATATTTTGCCTTATCCATATCAATCCTCAAGACTGTGAACTACAAGGCCTGAGCGGAGCTTTGGTTCAAACCAGGTGGTCTTAGGAGGCATGATGTTGCCACTGTCAGCAATAGCCATGAGCTGATCCATAGAGACAGGATAGAGGGCCAGAGCTACGCGCATCTCGCCACTGTCGACACGGCGCTTGAGCTCGCCAAGACCACGGAGACCACCGACGAAATCGATACGCTTGTCACGACGAAGGTCCTTAATGTCGAGTACCTGATCGAGGATGAGATTGCTGCTGACGCTGACGTCGAGGACTCCGATAGGATCATTGTCGTCGTAGGTGCCAGGCTTGGCTGTAAGGCTATACCACTCACCACTCAAGTAGAGGCTGAAGTTATGCAATGCATTTGGACGATACTCCTCTGCACCCTTCTTTTCTACCTCGAAGTTCTCTGCCAGCTTGGCGAGGAACTCCTCGTCGGTCAGGCCGTTGAGATCCTTCACTACACGATTGTAATCCATGATCTTGAGCTGCGAAGCTGGGAAGCAGACGGCGAGGAAGAAGTTGTACTCCTCGTTGCCAGTGTGGTTAGGATTCTGCTGAGCGCGCTCCTGTCCTACTCGTGCAGCAGCTGCGGTACGATGGTGACCATCGGCCACATAGAGGTATGGGATAGCAGCAAAAGCCTCAGTGATCTCTGCGATGAGAGCAGGTTCATCGATCACCCAGAACTCATGGCCGAAGCCTTCTGCCGAGATAAACTTCTCGGTGCTTGGCTTAGCAGCGGTCTGTGCGATGACCTTGCCGAGGACGTCATTGTCTGGGAAGGCGAAGAATACTGGCTCCATGTTGGCTGAGAGGCAACGTACATGCTTCATACGATCCTCCTCCTTGTCCGCACGGGTGAGCTCATGCTTCTTGATGACGCCATTGAGGTAGTCATCGACGTTAGCTGCTACCACGAAGCCATACTGAGTGCGACCCTGCATGGTCTGGCTATAGAGGTAGTAAACAGGCTTCTCGTCCTGCTTGAGCCAACCCTGAGCCTTGAACTTGGCAAACTGCTCTACAGCTGCGTCGTATACCTTAGGATCATGCTCGTCGGCAATAGGATCGAAGTTAATCTCTGGCTTGATAATATGATAGAGTGACTTCTCGTTACCTGCACACTCGTCGAAAGCTTCCTGCGAAGAAAGCACGTCGTAAGGACGAGAAGACACAATAGGTGCTAATTCTGGCGAAGGGCGGAGGCCCTTGAATGGTCTGACTTTTGCCATGGTAATATGTTATTTGTAATTGATAATTCTATTTTAAGAAACGTTTGATCATCATGTTCACCTTGCGCAACGACAGCGGATTGGTAAGCAGATAGCGAGCTCCATACTGCTGTACTTGCTTGTGCAAGGTTCGCTCAGCGTAATCTGACGAAACGATGATCGGAGTGTCAGGATGCAAGGCTGACATCTGGCGGATCAGGTCGGATGTCGGGAGTTCTCCTGGCAGATTATTGTCCAGGAAGACGATGTCCGGATCGAGCTTCTTATACTCATCGAGCAACTTGTCGGTCGTATTGCAGATGCTCACATCGAAAAGATGCTGGTTCTGATACAGTTCCGCATCGGCCGTGAGTCCGATCAGCACGTGAGGAAGCATCGAACGGTTTTCGGTCACCGCTGGTGTCTCTGCGTTTTTTGCGAGGAGTGATTGTGGTTCTTTATTCTCTTCCTCAACGAAGCTGCTGGCTGTTCGTGCATCTACAGGCAATAGGACCACATACTGAATCTGTCCCTGTTCCTGACGTCGCATCTGGAGCGTACCGAACAATCGCTTCACGATCAAGCGGCATACGCTCAAGCCTAAGCTCATGTCCGAACCTGTTTCCTGCTGGAGTCCATCGAACTTACAGAGTACCGTCAGACGAACCGTCTTCTCATCGGGTGTGAGGCTATAGCTAATGGTCACACAGCCGCCTTGCTGCACCATGCGCAAAGGTGCTACCAAGTTCTCAAGCAGGACATCCAACAGCTTGGCATTGACAGCAATCTGCAGGTTGTCATAGAGGTTGCTGAAGTAAATCTTGAGCGATGGACCCTTGAGCGAATAGATCTGCTGCAACTCTGCCAGATGCTCCCAGAGCGACAGGTTACGGATCTCCTGATCTTCGGCAAACGCATTATCTCCGACAAACTGACGGTACTTATCAGTAAGCTCTACGATGCGGGTGGCCTGAGCTGCCAGATCCTGCACGAGCATCATACGATCCTCATGATTACTGCTGTCTCCCTTGCCAATGAAGGTATTAGTACTCTCGGCCAACGAGCGGAGGAAGGTACCCATCTCCTGCATCACACCAGCACAGTAGTCTGTCTTCTGACGCGCTGTCTGCAGCTGATGATCCTTCTGGCTGATCAGCTTGCGTTGTGCACGATATCGCTCATCAAGGTTGATGGCTACGCCACGGACGTAGGTCGGTCGGCCCAGGCGGTCACGAGTCACGGTCTTGCCACGGAAGCCGAACCATTCGTACTTTCCGGAAGCCGTCTTGCCGTCTGGCATGAGCTCTGCAGCGACATTGAGTCGGAGATCGACCTCAAACATCTTGTCAGAGCGGTATAAAGGAGACGTATGGCGCACCAGAACCTTCTGAATATCATCAGGATGCACACGCTCCAGCATGGTCTCCAACTTGATATTCTTGGAGTTATCGTCAAGCCATAGGCTATTCAACGAAGGTATCCCGAAGCGTACTTTTTGCTCCGGGATATACCATTCCCAAACATAAGTTTGGCACTCGTTCAGGAAGGAATCAAAGTCATTGAATCCTTTTTTCATTAATTTACGCGGAAACGGTCAATGCCGTCCTTCAAGAAGCCGCAAGACTGCTTAGCTGCAGCGATACCAGCATTTGAGTTAGCCTCAGCAGTCTGTGCACCACTCTTCTTTGGAGTGAAGAATACACGGGTACCGAACTTCTCAACAAACTGATCAGCAGTAGCTGGCTTCACGTCGGCAATGTACTTGAAGTCTGGACGCTCGTCCATGAGCTGCATTACACCAGCCTCATCGATCACCTCCTTACGAGCGGTGTTGATCAGGCAAGCGCCCTTTGGCATGGTCTTGAGAAGATCATAATTGATAGAGCCGATGGTCTCCTTGGTAGCAGGACAGTGGAGCGATACATACTGGCAAGCAGCATAAAGCTCTGGGATAGTAGCCACTGCGGTAACACCCTCCATGCTCTCGATCTGCTCCTTGGTGAGGAATGGATCGTATGCATAGACCTTCATGCCGAAGCCGAGAGCTACGCGAGCTACGTTGCGAGCCACGTTACCAAAGGCGTGGAGACCGAGGGTCTTGCCCTTGAGCTCGGTGCCAGCAGCACCAGAGAACTGGTTGCGGCACTGGAACAGGAGCATACCGAATACGAGCTCAGCCACAGCGTTGGCATTCTGGCCAGGAGTATTCATAGCTACTACATTGTGAGCGGTAGCAGCAGCAAGGTCGATGTTATCGTAACCAGCACCGGCACGAACCACAATTTTGAGGTTCTTGGCAGCGTCAAGAACGGCTGCATCGACAATGTCTGAGCGGATGATGATGCCATCAACGTCAGCTACTGCATCGAGAAGCTGCTGCTTCTCTGTATATTTCTCGAGCTTTACCACCTCGATACCAGTCTCGGTGATAATCTCTTCCATAGCCTTCACAGCAGCGACTGCGAATGGCTTTTCGGTTGCGATAAGAATTTTCATAAGGACCCTCCCCCGGCCCCTCCACAAGGGAGGGGAGTATATAGTTTACTTTCGGGGAATATTCTATAAATAATTATTTCTAAATCTTAACAAAAAGTATGTAACCACTCCCCTCCCTTGTGGAGGGGTCGGGGGAGGGTCTGCTTTTTACTTGTGTGCAGCCTCAAACTCCTGCATGCAGTCAATCAACGCCTGAACGTCCTCAACCTCACAAGCATTATAAATAGAAGCACGGAAACCACCTACTGAGCGGTGACCCTTGATGCCGACCATACCCTTGCTCTTAGCGAACTCCATGAACTCAGCCTCAAGCTCCTTCTTGCCCTCTGCCATAACGAAGCAGACGTTCATGTTAGAGCGGTCAGCCTTATCTGCAACAGTACCTACGAACATAGAGTTGCGATCGATCTCAGCGTAGAGCATATCAGCCTTCTGCTGGTTGATCTTCTGGATTGCCTCAACGCCACCCAGACCCTTGAGCCACTTGAGGGTCTCATTCATCACAAGGATTGGGAATACTGGAGGAGTATTGAACATCGAACCACCATCAACGTGAGTCTGATAGTTGAGCATGGTAGGGATGTAACGACTTACCTTGCCGAGAGCAGACTTCTTAACGATGACAACGGTAACACCAGCAGGACCAGCGTTCTTCTGAGCACCGCAGTAGATCATCTGATACTTGCTGACATCTACTGGACGTGAGAGAATATCTGAAGACATGTCGCAAATGACAGGAACGCCGTAGTCCTTATCCTCCTTGATCTCGGTACCGTAGATGGTATTGTTGCTGGTGATATGGAAATAGTCAGCATCCTGTGGAACCTCGAAGTTCTTAGGGATGTAGTTGTATACCTTATCCTCTGAAGAAGCAACGATTACGGTCTCACCGAAAGCCTTAGCCTCCTTAGCAGCCTTCTTTGCCCAGACACCGGTCTGGAGATAAGCAGCCTTCTTCTCAAGGAAGTTCATTGGAACCATCAAGAACTCGAGCGATGCACCACCGCCAAGGAAAAGTACCTCATAATCCTCAGGAATGTTGAGCAATTCCTTCCAAAGCTGACGGGTCTCCTCCATAGTAGCCTCCCACTCCTTAGTACGGTGAGAGATACAGAGAACACTTACGCCTGTACCCTTAAAATCCTTGATTGCCTCGATAGCGTTATCGAGAGCTACTTGTGGCAGGATGCATGGTCCCGCATTAAATACATGCTTTTTCATTATTCTATATTAAAGATGTTTAGTTCATTGTTTGGGAAACGTCTATTGCGAGTACAAATATATGGACTTTTTTATTCCCAAACAAATTTATTTACAAAAATCTTTAAGAAATCGATAATTATTAGAATTATTAACACAAATAGACAAATCTACTGACTATATTTCCACCATTATGCCACTATTTTCGTGCGATTTGTCAATATTTGCTCTTATTTGAACCTATCACCCCACAAAGAAGCCAGATGCGCCTTCATCCGATCCTCCTGTGCATTGGGCTGCGGATGGTAGAAAAGTGACTGTTGCATACCGCCTTCCCGCACCAGTTCGTCTGGCAAATACTGCTGATAGGCGAAGTGTCCCGGATAGTCGTGTGCATACTTATATCCCTTGCCATAACCTTCCTTCTCCATCAGCTTGGTCGGGGCGTTACGCAGGTGCAGTGGCACAGGCAGATTACCCGTCTCCTGCACTTTCTGCAAGGCTGAATTGATGGCATTGTACGATGCATTGCTCTTAGGCGATGAAGCCAGGTAGACACATGCCTCGGCCAATGGGATTCTTCCTTCTGGCCAACCGATCTTCTGCACGGCGTCAAACGCTGCATTGGCCAGCAGCAGCGCGTTCGGATTAGCCAGGCCTACGTCCTCACTGGCAGAGATCACCAGTCGACGTGCGATAAACGCAGGATCCTCTCCGCCTTCGATCATACGAGCCATATAATACACGGCAGCGTCAGGATCCGATCCACGAATACTTTTAATCATGGCCGACACGAGGTCGTAGTGCATCTCACCATCCTTGTCGTAGGCCATCGGATTGGCCTGGAGCTTCTCGATGACGAGAGCGTCGGTGATAGTAATAGTCTTCTCCTGAACCGCACTATTCTCTTCCTCATCATCTTCGTCTTCTTCGTAGTCAAAGTCATCATCGGCATACTCTCCAACTACCAGATCTAGAATATTCAGGAATTTACGGCAATCACCTCCCGCATATCTCAGAAGTGCACTCGTCTCCTGCACAACAATCTTTTTCTTCGAGATAAGCGGATCTTCCTTGAACACGCGCTCCATCAATCCGAGCAAGTCCTCCTCATCGAGTGGTTTGAGTGTATATACCTGGCATCGGCTCAGCAAAGGACGGATCACCTCAAAGGAAGGATTCTCCGTCGTAGCACCGATCAGTGTCACCACACCACGTTCCACCGCATCGAGCAATGAGTCCTGCTGTGACTTGGAGAAGCGATGGATCTCATCGATAAACAGGATCGGTGAAGCATCTGGCAGGAAGAAGCGGTCTTTCTTAGCTCGCTCTATCACCTCGCGTACCTCCTTCACGCCACTGCTCACTGCGCTCAGCGTATAGAATGGCAGTTCGAGTGTCTGTGCGATGATCTTGGCCAACGTGGTCTTACCCACGCCTGGAGGTCCCCACAGGATAAACGACGCGATACGTCCTGACTCAATCATACGACGCAGCACGGCATTCGGTCCTACCAAATGTCGTTGTCCGATATATCCATCGAGGCTCTTGGGCCTCATTCGTTCTGCTAAAGGTTGCATCTTTGTAGTGAGAAGTTAGGAGTGAGGAGTTAGGAGTTAACGCTGTCGCGCCGCATTCAGGTCGAGAGTCATTGACACTGCCGTACCACGATACGTGAAATCATCAAAGCCAACGCTTACACCCACACGCAGGAAGTTCAGCAATTCCCATCCATACTGAGATTCCCAATGCAGGCGATGTCTTGGCACCAGCACGGCGTGCATCTGCACGAACTCTCGCCAGGCATCTTTTGGCGTTACCAACCGGTTGAGCGCCATCCGTCGGCTATTCCACTCTGCATGTCCTTCCAGCCAGCGTTTGTCAGTACTCAATTCATAGTTATCGAGCAAAGCGAAGCGTGACACAGTCGGGGATTTCTGCCACCAGAAACGATTAGCATCGAAATGATGCATATCTGCTAATCCGAGGTTTCCGTTGCTGAGTATAAAGCCAATGCTACTCATGTATCGGAGCTGATCATTCTCGCGTGGAAGGTCGATGTTTTGCCTTATTTGCATATCTACCGACAGAAATCGGAAGTTGTCTGCATTACGGTTCTTGCCAATTCCCATATCAAGGAGAAGGCTGACAGTCGGGTAAGCCAAGGACTCTTTGAGCGTCAAATCATCCATCACCAGCAATGACCTCATAGGATTGTAATCAAAGCGGAAACTAGCCTTGACCAATTCTGCATCAATAGGACCATCATAAAGTACCAGGGAATCGCTCAATGTTTTTGTATTAAGCATCGACGACAGCAGGTTATACCCTGAAGACTGTATTCCTATACGCGGGACGTTGCTTTGTGGATGAGCTCCAAAAAGATTCCGGCTTCGGGCATTCTCCTTGGCTCGACGTCTCTCCCATCCTATATTTGCAGACATTGTCAGGTCGAAAATCAGCGGAGTAGAGAAACTGACTCCAGCAGAGGTTCGCTCATAATACTTATTATGGTTCCAACCACAGATACCAGCTGCCAATAATGACTGAGAGAGTGGCATGACAGGATCAGGATCGAAATCCTCCAGGAACTGACCGCCATTGATTTCTATGAACGATTCATATTCCACCGGCCATACATACCTCAAAGCCCCCTTCGCCACCAGCGTCTCTCGCGAGAAGGCCCATCGCACGTTCTCATACAATTCCCAGCGACTACGATCTGTCTGCATACGGCCGATGGTGCTCTGCAAGCCAAGGCTATATCCGTCCACATAGTTCATCGTGAAAATATCAGAAATGCCATTGGGCATAATCATATACCATCCACGGTGCTTATCCAGCAAGTCGGTATACTGGCGCGTCATCCCTCCATCCATCAGCATCTGATACCACTCCACGCCAGGCTTCTTGGCCACAAAAGGCGCAGATGTCTGCCCGGCAGCCGTCATTGACAGCAAACCAAGCAGACAACAAAAGAGTAGTTTCACGCTACTACCTATATTATATATATAAGGAGTATGTCTGTACATTAGGCGTCAAAGAACTGCTTACCCTGTGCATCCAGCGGACGCTCCACGCCAGGATACTCGCAGCAGAACTGATTCTTAAGTCGGTCAATATAACGCTTTGCCTCCCACTTTGCCATTGGCAGATCGTGCATCAGACAGTTACCGCAAGTAGCAGGCGTCGTACCTGGCACCTCGTCGTCATAGTCACGCACATAAGCGAAGGCTTCGAGCATCAGCTGACGGATTTCCTCGCAAGGATAAGCACCTTTCACGATCAGGTAGTTACCTGTCATGCAGCCCATAGGGCCCCAGTAGATTACGTTCTGCTTCCACTCCTCGTGGTTTCGCAGATAGGTAGCCACCAGGTGTTCGATAGTGTGTATAGCGGCAGGGTTGATGGCAGGCTCATGGTTCGGAGCCGTCATGCGAATATCGTAGGTAGTGAAGCAGGTATCACCCACTGCATCCTGACGTGAGATGTAGATACCTGGCTGCAAGTCAGTATGATCTACCTGAAAGCTTGGGATCAGTTCCATAACTAAGTCTAAGGGATTTAGTGAGCTGCAGTAAACTCATCCAGGAATCGCTGGTCATTCTCCGAGAAGAGACGCAGGTCCTTCACACGGTACTTGAGGTTGGCAATACGCTCCACGCCCATACCGAATGCATAGCCGGTGTACTCCTTGCTGTCAATACCGCTTGCCTCCAGGACGTTAGGATCGACCATACCGCAACCGAGGATCTCCAGCCAGCCGGCACCCTTACACATCGCACAGCCCTTGCCCTTGCAGAGGGTACAGCTCACATCCATCTCAGCCGATGGCTCAGTGAATGGGAAGTAGCTTGGACGCAGACGGATCTGGGTATCAGGACCGAACATCTCCTGTGCGAACTGCAGCAACACCTGCTTGAGGTCAGCAAACGATACGTTCTTGTCGATATAGAGACCCTCCACCTGGTGGAAGAAGCAGTGTGCACGAGCCGAGATAGCCTCGTTACGATATACACGACCTGGGCAAACCACGCGGATAGGTGGTTTCTGCTGGCCCATGGTGCGAACCTGTACCGATGAAGTGTGGCTACGGAGCACTACGATAGGATTCTGCTGGATGAAGAAGGTATCCTGCATATCGCGAGCCGGATGATCGTCAGCGAAGTTGAGTGCGCCATATACATGCCAGTCGTCCTCTACCTCAGGACCCTCAGCTATCGAGAAGCCCAAACGAGCAAAGATGTCGATGATCTCCTGCTTAACCAATGAAAGTGGATGACGGGTACCTACCTCCTCAGGGTAAGCAGGACGAGTCAGGTCGATGGTTGGATCGACGTGATCCTCTGACTGGAACTCAGCCTTCAGGGCCTCGATCTTCTCAGTAGCCTTCTGCTTCAGCGCGTTGATCTTCTGACCGATCTCACGCTTCTGGTCGGCAGCCACGTTACGGAAGTCTGCCATCAGCGAAGTCACCTCACCTTTCTTGCTGAGGTACTTGATGCGCAATGCTTCGATTTCCTCTGCATTGTTAGCCTTCAAACCGTCAATCTCGGTCATCAGGTTGTTAATCTTTTCGAGCAACATATAGATCAATTTTTATTATTTTCTATTCCAATTCTACACACATATACACACGTGCGCAGAAAAATCGCGGCAAATATAGCGTTTTTTTCTCAAAACTCGAAATTTTACAATCTTTTTTTGTATTTTTGCGCCTAAAAATCAGCAAAGACACAATCAATGACGCGTCCAACTACAAATATCCTCCCCCTTGTCAGCCAGTTCATGGCCGACCATTGTGGCATCACCACCTCCACCGAACCTCTCTTCGTAGCGCTCAGCGGAGGTCCTGACAGCGTAGCTCTCCTCCACATCCTCCATACCCTCGGTCACCCCCTCATTGCCCTCCACTGCAACTTCCATCTGCGTGGCGAGGAGTCCGATCGTGACCAACGTTTCTGTGAGGCGCTGTGCCAGCAGCTCGGTGTGACGCTCAAGGTCCGTAACTTCGACACCTTCACCTACATGGAGGAGAACCACCTCTCGCTCGAAATGGCAGCGAGGAACCTGCGATACGCGTGGTTTGATTCAGTGAGGAGTGAGGAGTTAGGAGTTAGGAGTAATTCTGCTACGCGCGACGTGGCTAACAACTCCTCACTCCTCACTCCTCACTCCTCACTATGCATCGCGCTCGGTCACCACCAAGACGACAGCATCGAGACCCTCCTCATGAACCTCATGCGCGGCACAGGTCTCAACGGCCTCACAGGTATCGTCCCTCGCAACGAGGCCTCGCACGTCGTCCGTCCACTCCTCTGTCTCAGCCGGCAGCAGATTCTTGATTATTTATCTGATAATGGCCTCTCTTACATCACCGACAGCAGCAATCTGGAGAACGATACCTTGCGCAATCAGATCCGCAACCAACTCCTCCCTCTCATGGAGCAGATCCTGCCACAGTCGCGACATGGCATCAATCTCACCATGCAGCACATGCAGGAAGTAGCCACTTGGCAAGAGACAGAGATTCTGCAATATCGACAGAATAATGCACGTCGCGTAGCCATCGATCCTGAGCATACTTACGAGATGATTCCGCAGCCAGCGAGCCACCTCCTCCACCCGCTCACACAGTATTACCAGCAGCAAGGATTTGAGGTCAAAGTCTCCAAAGATCTGCTCCTCGCCACTCCTAAGCCAAAGCCGCTTCCTACGCGACCCATTCAGTGGTCCATCGTGGAGATTCCCGTCGCTGAAGCAACTCCTGGGAAAGACCCCCATGTCGCGTACTTTGACGCCTCCGTCGCCGTCGCACCCCTCTCCTTCCGTCGTTGGCAGCAAGCTGACCGCATCGCTCCTCTCGGCATGCAAGGCCACACTCGTCTGCTCAGTGATGTCTTCACCGACCATCACCTCCCCCCTCACCACAAGCAGCTGCTCTGGGTAGTCACCGACGCCACCGGTCAGATTCTCTGGGTGCCAGGCCTTATCCAATCCGACTATGCAAAAATAACTTCCAGCACCACAAAGGTACTGGAAGTAACATGTTGAGCTATCACTCGAATTATTTCAGTAAATCCATGAAGAACAGCACCGCGGCGGTCTTTTTATCCACGCCTTCGGCCGTACCGATGCGTGAGTTGTGAGCATCACGTATAGCACCATCGCTCTCAACTTTGCCGATACGACTGTTATGACTATCGCGAACAGTACCGTCGCTCTCTACCTTGCCGATGCGGCTGTTGCTGCCATTGCGAATTGTACCATCACTTTCTATCTTACCCACACGGCTATTGCTAGCATTACGGATCGTACCGTCACTCTCAATCTTTCCAATGCGGCTATTGTGTGCATTGCGAATAGTGCCATCGCGCTCCACCTTGCCAATATTGCTGTTATGTGCATCACGCAATGTCTGTGCATCAGCAGAACATGCTATGCCGATAAGCAATGACAAAAGAATCAGGATGTTCTTCATAAAAGGATCAATAGTTCTTCATAATCCAGAAATCCACTGGCTTGATGCGGTGGTTACGGGTGATGAGGGTAGCGTAGTCATAACGTCCGACGATTGGCCAGTTGTTGAGCCAGCTGTCCTGATCGCAGACACCCCATACGGTGACGCGCTCGATCTTGTCGGCGTTGTCCTTGAAGAGCTGGAAGAACTCCTGCATGCGGTAGTTCCAGTCATGGAGTGGCTCCTGTGGGAAGTTACCCTTGTATGGGTCGAGGCTCTGCTCGAAGTTCTCAGTGTGGTCAACAGCGGCAGTGATCTGCATCTGACGACGTGGGAGGATAGACATATCGAGCTCCGAGATGCTGACCTTGACGCCGATCTCGGCGAACATATCGATAGACTTCTGGATCTCGCTGATAGCAGGACGATCCAAGCCCCAGTGACCCTGAAGGCCCATACCGTCAATCTTGATACCCTTTGACTGGAGGCGCTTGATGATCTCGACGTAGCGCTCACGGCGGCCAGGATCGGTCATGTTGTAGTCATTGAGATAAAGCTCTGCGTCTGGGTCAGCCTTGGCAGCAGCCGAGAAAGCAATCTCATACATATCATCGCCCAGGATCTTATACCACATGGATTGACGCTGGTGGCCACCCTCGATAACTGACTCATTGATAACGTCCCAGCTGTGGATCTTGCCTTTGTAATGGCCGACGATGGTAGCGATATGAGTCTCAAGACGCTGCTTCAGGAGGTCGTAAGAAGCGGTGTCACCCTTCTCGTCGAAGAAGAACCAGTCAGGACACTGAGAGTGCCAGACGAGGGTATGGCCGTGGATGAACATATTGTTCTTCTGGCCGAACTCAACGTAAGCGTCAGGGATGGTCCACTCATAGACGTTCTCGAATGGATGTACCTCCTCTGGCTTGAGACAGTTCTCAGGCGAGATGGCAGCGAAGTGCTTGACGGTGGTAGCTACACCCTCGATGTCTGCACCGATGATGTGATCTGTGTTGAGGGCGGTACCGAGGTAGAAATACTTGTTGGTATACTCCTTGATACCAGGTTCCTGTGCATCCTGGCAGCACTTGCACTGATTCTGTGCACAGCTGCAGAGCAATGCAGCTCCAAGGATAGAAAAAAAGATTTTCTTCATTTTTAAAGGGATTTTGGGGATATTGGGGATTTTAGAGATTTTAGGGTGAGATTACTCGACGTTGCCCCACTCCATCGCCATCCAGAAGAGCCATTCTGCCTCTGACTGGAGGATCTCAGGATTGATGGTGTCAACATCATCCTTCGGGTGGTGGTAGAAGCCGCCGCCGGCTGCACGGAGGTCCATACATGGATAACCTGCCTGCATGAACACGGCGCCATCGGTACGTGGACGGGTGAGGAAGTGATTCTCTCGGGTCATGAGCTGACGGTGGATGTACTTGTCGTTGACCTTGTTGGCAATCTCGGCGAACTGTGGATAGAGGTAGTTATACATACCCACCATGATCTCGCCGGCGCCTGGCTGCTCGAGGTTGAGCACCGCCTTGACCTTGTCCTGTGGGAAGAGCGGATTCTTGGTGTAGTAGGTTGAACCCGTGAGGTTTGACTCCTCTCCATCCACGGCCATAAATACTACGGTACGCTTTGGCTTGATAGGGCTCTTGGCCAATGCTTCAGCAGCACCGAGCATCACAGCTACGGCAGCGTTATTGTCGTTAGCACCTGCGATGTGATAAGGGATCATGCCGAGGTGGTCGAGGTGTGCAGCCACGATGACGTACTCGTCAGGACGCTCCGAACCCTTGACCATACCAAAGATATTCTTGCCAACGCCATTCGGATTGTAGGTAGTGGTCATCTTGATGCGAGCTCGCTTGCCGGTGTTGAATGACTGTGGCTTGAAGGTGTCGCGGATCTTCTGGATGCACTCCTTATAGGTGCGACCCGTACCGCTGAAAATGTCCGAAACCACGGTGTCAGTGACGTTGCAATAGAGGAAGTTCTCCTGATATGGCACACCAGGGCCTGGCACCCACTTATAGAGTACGCCAGCCACGCCATGGTCGTAAGCGTTCTTCATCTTGACGGCATGGAGGGTATGGTGATACCACTTCTTGATATCTACCGAATCCTGGCTGTGGTTAGGCGTCTCACCCTCGATGAGGACGATCTTGCCTTTCACGTCAATACCTTTATAATCATCGTAACCGAGCTCAGGAGCGGTGACGCCATAGCCGCAATAGACGATGTCTGCCTCAATGTCGCCACTGGCAGTAGAACCACCTGTAAACCAGCCATCTGCCCAAGGATAAGACTTGCGTACCCAAGTATCAGCCTTCTTGTCGATGCCCTTGACGGGGAAGAGAATCTCCATGCCACACTCACCCGTCACCTCGATGAATGGCTGGTTGAACTGCTGGAAGTATGTACCCTTATCACCTGCTGGCTCAAGGCCGAAATTCTTATAATAACCCTCGACAATCTCAATAGCCTTCTCCATGCCCTTGCTGCCGGCCAGGCGGCCTTCGAGTGCCGGGTCAGAGAGCTGAGTGACGTAACCAAAGAGTTTCTCGGAAGTGATAGTACGATGCATGACGTCGAGCATTTTCTGCTCGTCGGTCAATTCTGGCATCATGCGGCGCTGTGCATTCACATTGGGTGCTACAGCGAGGGTTGCGAGGAGCAAACCCATGGAAAGATTGATGAATTTCATTGAATAACTGTATTAAAAGTAGTTTATTGTTGCTCTGTATTTGCTATTATTTTTGCTATTATTCGCTAGCGCGGTGCTGAAATACTATAAATATACTAAATACGATAAATACATTCTATTCACTGCGTGATGCTCAAAAACTATAAAAACAGATAAAAACTATAAAAACGTATTTATAATATTTATCGTATTTATCGTATTTCAGCACCGCGCTAGCGATAACCTTTGCTTTACGTAAGCCACGCTCTCCGCATACTCCTCATCCGTCACAAGATGTTCGATGATCATCGGCATGTCCGGATTCACAGCATTGGCGAGCTGCACGTATTTCTCAATATCGAGCGAACCCTCTCCGCAGGCGCATTCCTGGAGCTGGAAGGTGTACTCTTCCTTGAGTCGGATGTCCTTGAGATGGCAGCTGAGGATAGTCGAGCCAAGCTTCTCAAAACATTCCTCGAGGAAGCGGTCATTGAAGAAATATTTCTCTGGCGAAGTGATCATATTCACCACGTCAAGATGTGTACCGAACATCTCACGATCCACGTCCTTGATCAGGCGCAGATACTCATCCGGATTGCTCGGAATCATCCACGGCATGGATTCAATGCAGAACTTCGTTGTCTTCGGCTGCACCGCATCAATGATCTGCTGGATCATCTTCACAGCCATCTGCCAGAGCTCTGCACTAAAATTCTCACGATAGCCGCCATCCCAGCGAGGACCGTAAGGCGTTCCTACTACATTAACGCAGCAGATGGCACCAATCTGATCAGCCATGCGCAGCTGGCCAATGGCATAGTCAATCCACTTGGCGCGCTCTGCAGGATCAGCGGCCAGGGTGTTGCGCCACACACCTACCTCAGCTATCACTAAGCCAGCCTTATCCGCTTCGGTTTTATAGGCCATGTAAGTCTCCTCTCCCGCAAGATAATCAACAGGGAAGTTGACACACTGCAAACCTAACGCTTTATGTTTTGCCGCCCACTCTTGAGGAGAGTTATGTTCGAGGCGTGATGATATTCCTAATAACATATTTCAATGAATAATTAATAATGAATAATTAATAATTGAATGTATGTCGCTTAAAAGTTACGCTTATGGATGACGGTAGGATCCATCTTTGACAGGTCACGGACACCCGTGCGAGCCATGACAACAGACAGTTCGGTAGTCATCTCATTGATACGCGCAGAGACAACGTCAGAGCCTTTACGGAGCAGCGGCATGAGGTGACGTCCGACGGACACAGCCTTTGCGCCAAGAGCCAGACATTTATACGCATCCATACCGCTCACCACGCCACAATCCACGAAGACATTCATGTCCTTGCCAACGGCCTTGATGATATCCTCCAGCACGAGCAATGGTGGTACAGAATACTCCATCATATTATGGTGGTGCGATACGACGATACCGGCGCAACCCGCCTTGGCACATTTCTCCGCATCTCGCACGCTCAGAACGCCTTTCACGATAAATGGCACACCTGCTGCCTGCACGAACTCTGCAATCTCAGCCATCGACTTAGGTCGCATCTCCTGACCGAAGATATTGTCATAGCCACCTTTGCCACTGAAGGCGTGATCAATGTCCATTCCCACAGCCACACAACCCGTCTTCACTGCATGCTCCATCTTGCGATAAACCTCAGCATTATCAGCATGCGGCTTGATGACCTTGACAGTCTTGGCTCCCGTAGCCACAATGTCCTCAAGTTCCTGATCATCACCCATGCCGACCCAGTGCAGCGTATTACTCTTCGCCGCAGCTTCCGCATAGACAATCATGCCACTCTCCGCCTTCTCCTCAATGAAGTCAGCACTTTTCTTTCCCTTGCCTCCGAGGTGCGACAATGCCGCGGTCATGATCGGGGTAGAGAAATGATGGCCAAAGAGCTCTAAATCAGTGGTGGCGAGGTCGGAATCAAGATATCGTGACTCAAGCAATAATGAGTCAAAGAAGTCACGTGTGATTTTATCGGAATGTGAATGATACATAGTTTTGGGGATATTAAAGGATTTGAAGGGATATTAAGGGAATTTAAGGGACGATAGAACCAGACGCTAAATATATTAGGACACGCAGGCACTAACGTCCCTTAATATCCCTTAAATTCCCTTAGTATCCCTTATAATCACTTATTTCTAAGTGCAATCTCGTTATTTATCTCGTCCATCTTCTCGTCGCTCAACTCATACTTGCTGATCACAAACCAGCCGAGGAGCAAGAGTATAGCAGGGACGATAGTGACGAGCCAAAGGATACCCTGCTCAGCAAGCAGCGACTGTTTCTGCAAAGTAGCATCGAACCCTACCCAAGCGAGGACGAATCCAGGGATGACGCCACCCAGTGCCATACCGGCCTTCAGGAAAAGACAGGTGATAGCATTGACAATCGCAGCGATACGGCGCCCCGTAGTATACTCTCCGTATGTCACCACCTCAGGCACCAAGGCCCACATATAACCCGTAGCGACGAGCAAGCCAGAGCTCTTGACAAACTGCGCAATGCACAGCATCCAGAACTGTTCACGCAACGAAGGGATGGTCACAAAGACATACATCAGGATCATGCCGACGATAGAAACACCAATAAAGATACTGAACATTCCCTGCTTGCCCACCCATCGCTTGATAGCTGGCAACATCGGCATAAAGATAAACGCAGGAATCGTACCTAACCACATAAACGCCGTAGTCATAAACGTATCGGCGCCAATGTTATACGTCATAAAATACGAGTCAGCTGCATTGCTCACACTCATCAGCGTGAACGAGATGATAAAGAAGAACGCCAGGATGCGCAGCGGCTTATTGCGTACAAACTCCATCCACACATCGCTCACCTTCACGTCATGCGAACGCTCTGCATTCATCACCACGCGCTCTTTCGTCTCAAAGAAGCACCACACGAGCAATGCCAGGCCGACCAAGGCAAAGATACTCATCGTGATGAACCACGCGCTGGCCGCATCGGGCGTGTTATACTGCGCCTCCATCTCGCCCGTCTCCGGGTTCAAAACCTTAGGCGCAAAGATGGCGATGACCAATGGTAACGTCTTGACCAACAGCGCCGCGAAGTTATTGAAAAGCATACGGACACTGGTGAGAATCGTAATCTCATCAGTGTCACGTGTAAGGGATGAATTCAGCGCGCCGTAAGGTACATTGATCAGCGTATTGCACATACTAAGACCAATATAAGTAATGTACGCGTAAAGCAGCGAACCGCTGAACCCATTCCAGAAACAAAGCATAGCAAACCCTGCCAGCGGCACACCACTCAGGATGAGCCATGAGCGATACTTTCCCCAGCGCGGATTCGACTTATCGATGAAGGCGCCGACCATCGGATCCCACACCACATCGATAATCCTGACCACGAGGAACATGACCGCAGCCGTACTTGGCGCCAATCCATATACGTTGGTATAAAAGAAGAGGAGCCAGATACTGACTGTCTGGTAGATAATGTTTTGCGCAACGTCTCCTGAACAGAAACTGATACGCTCACGCCAGCTGAGTTTGTAACAACCGTTGTCCATTACTTCGCCAACTCCTTAAACGCCTGCGCGAAGATCAGATAAGCACAGTTGCCTGCGATAGTACCCTCGTTCTGACCCCAGAGGAATGGCCACTGGTCATAGTTCTCGAAGTGATCAGGATGACGGAAGAGGATACCTGGAGCCACGTTGCCAGGGATGAACGAGAAGTCCGCGCGGTTGTTGCCATAGAACACAGCCTTAGGACGAGAAGCACCTACAGCAGCTACGAGCGAGTAGTTGTGGTATGGGTGGCAGCCGAAGAGGTAGTTGGCAGCAGCGTAGATATAATCTTTTGTAACGATCTCAGGATAAGCCGAATGCGCAGCGCACACAGCAGTACCGTAAGAGGTCACAGCGCCCGAACCTGCCCAGTTACCCAAGCCGATAGGTACACCATAAGGATTCTCGTTGCTCACGCTGTCAAGGTAAGCCTTATACTTCTCAACGTATGGGCGAAGCTTCTCCTTATACTCAGCCGTCTCGATTGGAAGCGCGTCAAGAGCTGTCTGAATGCTTGCCTCCACGCTAACCTCAAGAGCCTTCCAGATGGTCTCATCGAACGCATCCTTATACTTCTGCTCACCGGTAGCGTTGAAGAGCTGCAGGTTGGTAGCCACATTAGCAAGGCCACGCTTTGAGAGCTCATCGTGAGTACCGCTCTGGCCACGATCCTTTGGAGGATTATTCTTCAGCATCTCCTCTGACTCTGCCATCAAGCGCTTTGACTGCACGAGTGCACGGTCAGCAAGAGCGTCATCAAAGCCACGGAGCGCCTTAGCAGCAGCAGCGAACATATTAGCAGCACGTGAGTCGAGCATAGGGCTGCGGGTAGTGAATGCCCAGAGGTCATCGTTGGTGCCACTTGACTTGCCGTCTGCAGACTTCTGATATGGCTTCAAAGAAGGATCATAGTGCAAGCCATCGGTGATAGCCGAGATGTCACCGAGGTGGTGATAGTTGTCGAGTACGCCGTTTGAGAGGCAAGAAGACATGTAGCCGATAACCTCTGCCTGCTTCACGAGGTTGAGCACGCCGTGACGGATGTACTGGAGCATATCTGGCTGTCCATCAGGACGATGGAGGTCCACGTAGCGCTGATCCTCATTGACATAAGTCACGTCACGCTGTGGGTGGAAGAGCTCCCAGTTACGAACCAATGACTGAACCACGCCCACGTTCGAACCTGTCTCAATATCATAGTCACCCGCATCGAAATAGCCACCTACATTGAGGCCTGGGATGAGCTGATAAGGCTTGAACTTACCCGTCACAGGACCCTGGTAGTGAAGGTCGAAGTGGTCACTCTCAGGAGCCTGAAGGTAACCCTCCTTGAATGGCTCGCCGTGCCAGATACGATAGCCTTCGTTGACGGTCATGTGGTTCATGTGGATAGGGATCCACACGTCGCTCGTTGCATCGGTAATCTTCTCATACACATCGTTTCCGATGATAAAATTATTGGTCTTGGTGTCACCATACTTAATATAATATACACCTGGCTCCTTGACCGAAGAGAAGTCGAACTTAGCATAGTTATACTTGTAGTAGCGCCCCCACTCGTTGACCTTGCCCGAGAAAGCCTCCTTCTCGCTTCCGTCCACATTGACCTTGATGAGCGAAGCCGAACCCTTGACCTTATCGTTCTTATCGAGCTCGATGACAGCTACCTTTGGCTGCTCAGGCACGTAACCGACCTGGCAGAAACCAATGTTTGGCTCACGCACCCAGTTAGGGATGGTGTGTGGAGTCACCGTCCAGCTCACCACCTTACCGGTCTTACCTGCTGGCAAGGTGCTGCGGAGCACGTACCAACCGTTCTGTGCGAGGACGCGGCCATCATAAAGCTCGAGGTCTACGTCCGATGACTTGACGGTGATGGTGCGCTGAGGGTCCTCAGGAGCCAGCACGAGGGTCTTACCAGTAGCCAATGGCAATGGGTCGACGAACTCATTGGTGCCACGATCATCATAGGTCTTGAAGCCCTTATACTGACGAGGCTTCTCGCTGTTTGGCACTGCCTGAGTCTCAGGAGCAGTATAGCGTGAGAGGCGGTCGAGCTTACCATCCATCAGGTAAGTCTTCTGCCAATACTCTGCAGGGAGGAACTCGAGGTTGAAGCCAGCCTTACCAGCCAAGAACTCTGGCACAGGTTTGTCGAGATAAACGCTGACCTCAAACGAGTCGCCATTACCGGTTACGACCAGTCGAGAGTCGAAGTCATAATCCTCATAGCGAAGTCCAACCTCCACGGTGTTTTTCTCAGCATCGACCTTGCGCTCGGTAGTAAATGGCACGAGGTCCCACTGCTCAGGAGTCTTGTTGAGTCGCACAGCACCACCCTGCACGGTGCGGACACCGTGGTGGATGATCTCGAGGCCCGAGTTCTTCTCGTCATTAAAGCCTCCATTGAAAGTGTTGCTGTAAACCAATACGTTAACGCCACGAGCTTCGAAGTATTCCAGATCATTCAGTTCGAGATCGGAAGAAACAGGGGCGTGATTGGTGCATGCCGCAAAAGCCAATGCAGCAAGAGCCAAAAATGATAATTTCTTCATTGTTTAGATTGTTATAGTAATGTGTTATAGTCAATAGCGCTGCAAATATACTGCATTTTCCCGAGAATTCCAAATTTTTCGCCACAAATCTACATTATTTATATATAAATGGCGCCAAGAGGCATGTTTGATAAATCCTCAAAGTTATCAACCCACCCCGTTGATATCCCCATTTCGGTAGTGTTATCAACCGAGAATTGTTGATAACTCCCCATTTTTGTGCACAAGTTATCAACAAATCCCATCGCTGTAAAATTGACGTTGTGTACGCAACGTTGAAATCCTACATCAAAGAAGGTCTCGCAGTAACTCCTGACATCCCTTCCGTGACCACGGCATCCTCCACAGCGTTCCCGTTGAAGGATGCCGCGATGAAGGCATCCTCCACAGCGTACCCGGTGAAGGATGCCGTGATGAAGGAACGGACGCCGTGCATGCAGGACGTCCATTCCGTCTTGCACGAAACCACAAACAGGAACCGGGTGAAGGTTTTCATCCATGACAAGGGGGACGTCAAAGTCAGGTTGTCTCGTCCAAGTAACATAATATCTGTTACCCGAATGTGTGACTACCCCCCATGTCCTAAAGGTCTATTATTATAATATAATAATAGAACATAAATACTCCCTACCTAGTCTCACATTTTAGTAACAGTTACTATGTTACCATGATACCTTGGCAAAACAGATTTTGGCTCGCATACTTATTTTATAAAAGATTGTCTAAATATGAAAAAAACAAATGTTTTGATTTATATAAGGGTTAAAATACCCTTATTTTTGATGTATTTTACCTCATCGCTTGCATCAGTTGAGAAAAAATACTATCTTTGCGCCCGATAAATACATGAAATCTCTGACCCCCTATCCCTAAATGTTCTACTCCCTCATCCAGCAGAAAAGAGACCTCTGGTTTCAATCGGATGCCTGCGCAGTCAAATCCCTGGTTGACTACATCTGTCAGCAGGGGAAGATGCGCGATGCTCAGATTGAAGCCATACGCACCTATCTGTACCTGAAGATCGCCTGCCATGCACAACCCTTGTGGCAGCTTTTTATCAAAGGCACCTTCAATAGCCTTGATCTGAAGCAAATGCCATTGATCGACGAAAGCCGCCGCATTCTGGGTTCTACTCCTGCTGCTGTGGCACTGCTGGAGTATGCCATGCTCAAAGACCGAAAAGGCAAGCAGCTCGCTCCTGAGCTGGAAGCTTACATCAAAGAACATGCCTGTGAGATCAATTATGAGGAGGCTTTCCGTCAATTGTTCTACGGGGTGGATTATGCTGATTATCTTTTCAGCCTCCCGATGGGTGCGGGCAAGACATTCCTGATGTCGGCCTTTATCTATCTGGATTTGTATCTGGCTACCCAATACCCTGAAGACCCTCGTTTCGCTCATAACTTCATCATTCTAGCACCTTCTGGCTTGAAGTCAAGTATTGTGCCAAGCCTTAAGAAGATGCGCGACTTTGATCCTACTTGGGTCATCCCTGAGCCGATGGCCTCCAAGCTGCGCAATCAGATACAATGGGAGGTGCTCGAAGAACAGAAATCTGACAGCAAGAGCAACCAGACACGCAACCCTAATGTGCGCAAGCTTCTGCTGCACCAACCCCTGGAGGATATGATGGGCCTTGTGGCTATCACCAATGCAGAGAAGGTGATTCTGGCCAATATGGACAAGAAAAAGAACGAGACCTATATTGACCATGAGGACTTTGAGCAGGATGTGGAGAACGAGCTGCGCGAGGTCATCGGCCGCATTCCACATCTTGGTATCTTTATCGATGAGGTGCATCATGCAGCCGATGGTGATATCAAGCTCCGTCAGGTGGTCAATGGCTGGGCGCGTAGGCAGTCGGTCAATTCGGTCATCGGCTTCTCAGGTACTCCTTACCTTGAGAAGGCTGATCCTGTGACGCTTGGTAACGGACATACGATCAAGAACGTAGAGCTCTCGAACATCGTGTATCATTACCCGCTGATCGATGGTGTGGGTAACTTCCTGAAGCAGCCCGAAATCATGACCACCGATGAGGATTCGGCCACCATCATCAACCGTGGCTTGTGTGAGTTCTTTGACCGATTCCTCACCAAGATTTATGCCGATGGTACGTGTGCCAAGGTGGCCATCTATTGCCCAAGCATTGAGACGCTCGAAGAGGAGACTTTGCCATTGGCTACACAGGTGGCACAGCATTATGGCTTGAATCCAGCCGAAGTGATACTGCGCTATCATAAAGGCAATAAACAGTATAAGATGCCCGAAGGCGCCGATGCTGCTTTTGCTTCGCTTGACTCGCCCACATCGCACTACCGCATCATCATGCTGGTAGGTATTGGCAAAGAGGGATGGGATTGCCGTTCGCTGACGGGTGTGATACTCTCGCAGAAAGGCAGTTGCCCCAACAATATGGTGCTTCAAACCAGTTGCCGTTGTATGCGTCAGGTGGTGAAAGGCCAGCAGGAGGAGGCTCTCATCTGGCTCAATAGCTTCAATGCCGATAAGCTCAATGCTCAGCTTAAGAAGGAGCAGAATATCACGCTGAAGGAATTTGGTAGCAAACGAGCCAAGCCTACTACTATATTGGAGCGTTACAGCCGAATGCAGCACCAGCAGGTGCCACCTATCGACTTCTATCAGCTCAAGGTAAGCTACAATACCCTGATCCTGGAGGAGCATCCCGATGTCTCAAAACGTCTGCGCGACCCTCAGCTCCTTGTGGCAGCGGCACGAACTGCTATCTTCAAGATGGATCTGGAGGGTAATCGCACGGTGCGCGATTTCTCTGACCTTGATCTGGATCAACCCACGACGTTCAGTCGCTGGCTCCAGCAGATTGTCAAAGAGAGTTTCCGCACACTCCAGATGGCCGATCTCATGCCTTATGAGCAGGAACTTCATGACATCTTTGCACGCATAACGATGGCCGATAGTGAGGGTATGGTGCGCTACATTCGGGAGGTCGATCAGGAGCGTGTCCGCTCGCTCATTCGTCTGGCCTTCTGTCCAAGGCGTGACTTCGAGCAGCATGAAGAGGTTATTGGCGAGAGCGCCCACTTGCTGAAGGTCGAGAGCCTCACACCTACCGTCGAAGCTGCCGATGCTGATATCTATTACCCAGAGCAGCAGGAGGTGAAGGAGATATTGAAGGCTGATGCCACACCTGTAGTCAGCGCTTATACACCTGAGCAGTTGCAGAAGATAGAAGAATTGCGTGCCATGGGTGTAGATGTGCCTCTCAAGCCTGCCGCAGAGCAGCATCCTGAGCGCCGCAAGTCCTTCCACTATCTGCCTTATCACATGGATAGTACACTGGAGCGTGACTATCTGCAGGAGATGCTCAAACTGATGATGCAGAATGACACCCCGTTGGAGCTCTACTTCAACGGAGATGAGACGCTTACCGAGTTTACCATCAAGTGCTATAGTCGCAATGCCGGTGGGCACTGGGAGTATGTGGGGCGTTATACGCCTGACTTCCTGGCTCTGAGTCGTAATCCAGATGGCAGTATCCGCAAGGTACTCATCATCGAAACCAAGGGTGGCATCTATGCGCAGAAGTTTGCTTCACGCCGTAAGTTTATGGAGGAAGAATTTGTGCGTCAGAACAATGCCTCATTTGGTTACGATCGCTTCAATTTCCTCTACATCGAAGAGAATAGTTCAGTTGAGCGTCAGAAGCAGACGCTTCGCACGATTCAGGATTTCTTCGCTTGATTTTTCCCTTATTCCTTATCCTTTTTCAAATGGCTATCAAATACGTACCCTATTTCCCCAATACCAGCGAGGGTCAGGCAGTGCTCCAGAACTTTATGCGCACCCGTCGCAAACTCTATTACCGCGATGGTGATCGTGTAGTAAATCACATCATGCGTGGTATGCCTCTCTATGAGGTGCAGATGACTGAGCAGGTGGGCAATACTGCAAGCGATGATAATCTGGTGATTCATGGCGAATGCCTTTCTGCCTGTGCTTATCTGCGAGAGCAGGGGCGTGAGGTAGATCTGGTATATATTGACCCTCCGTTTGCTTCGGGTGCTGACTACTCGAAGAAGGTCTATCTGCGTCGTAATCCTAAGGTGGCTGCTGCCATTGCTCAAGCCGAGCAGGAACTGACGGCCGATGAGATGCAGGCATTCGAGGAGAAGATGTATGGTGACATCTGGCGTAAAGAAGATTATCTCAACTGGATGTATGAGAATCTGATGGCTATCCGCTCTGTGATGAGTGAGACGGCTAGTATCTATGTGCATCTGGATTACCATATCGGGCATTATGTCAAGATATTGATGGATGAGATTTTTGGGGAGGAGAATTTTAGAAGTGAGATTATCTGGAAGAGAAGTACGGCACATAGTGATAGTACAGGTTTTGCAAATCTTCACGATACAATATTCTATTATTCTAAGAGCTCAAATATTTATTTCGATATACCTTTAGTTCCTTATTCTGAAGAGTATCTCAATCATTATTATAATAAGGCAGATGCAGACGGTAGAAAATACCTCGATCGAGATCTTTCTGCAAAAGGTCTTAAAGGGTCCGGATATACATATGCCTGGAAGGGCAAAGAAGGATATTGGAGATGTCCATTATCTACAATGGAACGTCTTGAAAGTGAAGGCCGTTTATATTATACAAAAAGCGGAACGCCTCGATATAAACAATATCTAGATGAAATGAAAGGTATGCCCGCACAAGATTTGTGGGTTGATATTTTCGCTGTCAATTCACAAGCAGAAGAACGCGTTGACTATTCCACCCAGAAACCCGAAGCCCTTCTTGAGCGCATCATCAAAGCATCGAGTGATGAAGGCATGGTTGTGGCAGATTTCTTTGGAGGCAGTGGCGTGACAGCAGCTGTTGCACAGAAATTGGGCAGACGCTTTATCCATAATGATATCAATGTCAACAGCATCCAGACGGTGCGTGACCGCCTTGTATCGCTTGGTGCCAGCTTCCAGATGATGGAGGTGAAGGATGGTGTGAGCCTCTTCCGTAATCCTGTGCAGACAATGGATAAGCTCCCTCAGCTCATCCCTGGCTTGGTGAAGAATCCTATGCTTAACAGGGATTATTGGATCGGTTCGATCGATGATCTGGAGATGGGTATGGTGCCCGTCTATGTGCCTAACCTGTTGGACAGTTCATCGCGTATGCTCGATAAGGTAACACTCAATACCCTCATCCGTCAGGCATTGCCCGATCTGGCCGATCTGCCAGTGCCTGTGAAGCGCGTCATCGTCTATTACATCGATGCCGAAGACCTTGATGCCCTGCGTCAGTTCATCAAAGAGCAGAATCGGGAGACGTTGATAGAAGTGGAGCTGCGTGACCTCAAATTCATACTTGACCAAGTGGTGATGGAAGATGAAGCGGAATGGACTCTCTCGCAGGCAACTGATGAGTTATTTGGTGGTTGGTGCCTCACCATCGACCGTTTCCGCAGCGACCGCCTTCAGCAGATCATCGATGCACAGAATCAGAAAAGTGCACAGCAGGATACTGCAGGTAAGGCTCGCCACACTTGGATTCAGTTGAGCGAAGAAGGCCTCGAAGGCATAGAATACGTGGCCGTTGACTGCCAGTGTGCTGATAAGAATGCTCCATGGCATAGTGATGCAGAGATTAAGATTGACCGTAACGGCTATGCCATTCAGGACGGCAAGAAGAGTCAAAGCTTCTGGGATGCAAAGATCACTTGTCCACAACCACCTCTGCGTCTGAAAATCCGCAGTATTTGCGGAGATGAAACCGTGTGGGCATTATAAAAATAGAATAATATGATAACGATAACGACTTTCGATCAACTGATAGAGTTGATAAAAGACTATAATATGCTTGAAGGCGAGGAAGCAGCCACGATTCAAGGATTCGACCAGCAGCTATTACAGGACGAACTGTCGGAGATCAAAGATTACAGATTGCTGATCGACTGGATGCTCGGACAAGGCTACGAACATATTGCCATGAAAGTGGCCTACTCGATGCTAAGAGAAGAGGCTGAAATGATGGAGCATTTCTATTACTACCCTGCACAGGACTATCTGATGCAGTTGTGGTGTGAAGAGTCTCAATGCATCATAGAGAAACCTGCGAGATCGAACATTGAACCACCTCTTTATATTAATACGATCCTGACGGCTATTGACAAAGTGGAATCGCACCTACAAGAGGGTATTGGAATGGGACTTTATATCGATCAGGTGATACTGCACGATGCGCTGTTTGGCCGTTTTATGGGTTATTTCGACCGCCAGGTGCAGCCTGTGATGCGATTGGTATTCGGTTATATGGACATGATTGCAGGCTGTGCCATTAAGGAACAGGATCATCTCTATCAACCCTTCGAAGAGCAGTCTGAAGAATACCGTACAAAGTATAACGAGCATTTGACTGATTTTGACGAATGGATCAAAGAGGTTTGTAGTACAAGATTGCCGGAGGGGATGAATCGTCTCGACACGCTTTCAGAAGGTTACCTGAAGGCTACGGCAGAGAGAGTGATGTGGGGTTCTTGGCGCGAAGAGGATGAAGCAATATGATGAGTTATAACCGACAAAGCTATGAGACAGCAGAAGCCTGGCTCGAAGCACTCTGCAACGATTACCTCTGGATCACCAAACGAGCAGAGATGGAAAAAGCTTTTGCCACTTGTCCATCTTCTGCCATCGAGAAATACCGACAGGAGGCATTCTCTGTGATGGATAATGGGTTGGTCAGTTGCTACTGGAAGATGGCTCCCTACAAGATACAAGAGATAATTCACGACATCTGGGAGGAGCATTCACTCTCGCTCGTAACGCTGAAACTGCATACGGTGGCCATGCTGATGCTAGAATACATTGAACAGCACAGCCAAGAGGCATGTCTGCCTCAGCAAGGAGACAATGAGGCGAATGTCAGATCGTCATTGCCACAGTCTGAGAACACCACTCAGAACAAACCGCTCAGCGTAGCTATCCAAACTTCTCAGCGCAGACAGCTGGAGGCGGCAGAGAGGCTTGGCATCATTGCCTACAATCATACACGCCAGGGGTACGACAAGGGGAAACTGGCGTCACAGGCTCTGGTGGCTTACTTGTGCGGCAGAGTCTTCTGCGGTGACTACACCAAGGAGGGAGTCTGGATGGAAGGTAAGCGCTTCGACGAGGCGAAGTACTGCGAGCAGCTGTTCGGCTTCGACGTGGCAGGAACCAGGCGAAAAATCCGAAGTTCAGGAGCAGGCAAATCACCCATCGGATGGAAAAAAATTGATGAACTTTTCAATTAATAACCGTATAATTGAGCAACTTTCTCGCGAAGGTTGCTCTTTTTTCTGCATTTATTGAACAGCATTCGTTACCTGTCGTCTTCTCTCGTTACCCAACGTCATAATAACGTCATAATTGCGCCATTTTTATATGGGAGAAAATGTCGTATCTTTGCACCGTCAATCAGACAAAACTCGTCTGGCTGGCGGTAATTTTATGTTTAACCCCGAGTGAGGTGAGCGGAGGAATCTCCGGAGGTAAGTAGCGCTACGTTTCTCGCTTCCTTCTCTCAAAATTCATTCGGAATTATGACAAATTTTATTGAGAATAGCAGCCACGTACAGCTCGGTGGCCAGGCATTCTACGACGAGAAGAAGTATTTTATGTTTGCTCCAGACGATTCTGTTCCTGGACAGGTATGTAGTTTCCGTGGTCTCGGCATTGCTCAGCAGATGTCAGATGGAACATTTGATTTTGTACGCAAGCCACAGCTGCGTCCAAGGTCAGTACTCATCAAGAAGCTGGCACATGGTCGTCTATCTGCCACAGTTGATGGAGCTTTTCAGTTGACACTGAAGGTGTACAAGACAGAAGGTCTTAACATTAAGGATACAATTATCAAGGAAGCAAAGGAGGCTTTTGAATAATATGAGCGTACACATTATTTATTACAAGGATGGGGCGAAGATGATGCGCCCCGTCCGAACACGCGGAGAGTATCTGGCTCTGCGTGACAGTGAGAAGCAGAAGGCGAAGGTGGCTGCGGTCAGAAACGGCGATGAGGAGCAAAAGATGCGTCTCTTGCAGATGAACTATAGCTGCCTGCCTAATGAGGACGGCACACTGAAGGGTGCTACCCGCATGAGTGGCTCGGTAGGCATGGACGTGGATCACATCGAACAGGAGCAGATGACCGAGGTGCGTGACCGTATCCTGGCCAAGAAGGACGAACTGGGGTTGCTGATGCTGGAGCTCTCGGCTCGTGGTGCGGGTTATCATCTGGTGTTCCGCCGTCGGCCAGAGCTGACTCAGGAGGAGAACCTGCGTTGGGCAAGTGACTTGTTGGGATTGCAGTTCGACGAGGGAGCCAAGGACATCACACGTGTGTTCTTCTCTACTACGGCGAGCGCGGAGGATCTGCTTTACCTCGATGATGCGATCTTTGACCTCTCTCCTGCTCCTCAGATCGAGCGAAAGGAAGAGACTCATCCGGTGGTGACAGAAGAACGCAAGCCTGAGCCTATCGTCGAGAAATCTCCAGAGAAGCCTGTCTTGGTCACTCCGCTTTCTGTATCACTCCACGCCTTTGACCTCTGTGTGAAGAATGCCGGCCTCAACCCCGAAGCGATGGACCTCTGGGGTCAGCACAACTGGCACTCGAACCTGATGGCCGTGATGAGTGTGGGATTGCCTAAGCTGATGAGCAAGGAACAGCTGCTGGCGGTGGTGAGTGTGCGACTGCCAAACTACTCGCAGACAGAGGATTGCCGCAAGCTCATCGAATACTTCTATGAGAACTACACGGCCGACAAGGGATTCATGAGCGTCACATTGCGAGATATCAATGCACGGGCTCAGCAGTTGGCAAACGATGAGAAACGACCTATGGGAGGAGGCTCAGAGGAGGACGATGACAAGGCGATCAGCGAGCTGACCGAGGGTTGGGAGCCACCGGTATTGCCGAAGAAGATTCCTCGACTGATGGAGCTGCTGGTCAGCAACTATGATCCTCGCTTCCGCCAGATGCTCCTACTCTCCGCATTGCCCGTCCTCTCGGCTCACGCCAGCCACTTCCGCGCTACTTATCTGAATGGCAGAGTCATTGGCCCTCAGCAGTATGTGAGTGTGATAGGTGGCAGTGGTCAGGGCAAGGGTAACTGTACGGCGCTCTATAAGGAGATGATACAGAACACCCTGCAGGCCAACGATGAGCGAGAGTGGCAGAAGGTGAAGGAGAATGCAGAGCTGCGCGATAAGAAGGCCAATGCCAAGGAGCGACCTCCGAAGTATCACCCTAAGCTGCGACTCTTTGAGACAACCTCAAAGTCGAGTATCCTGGAGTTGCAGACAAACCTTGGCAAGAATGGCATGCTGCTGGGGCAGTTCTCAGAGGTAGATGGCTTGTCTGGTGCCTCACGTGCGGCTTATTCGGACATCAGCGTACTGCTGCGCAAGGGTTGGGACATGGACATGCACCGTCAGTATTATATGAGCGATGCGACTTGCAACACCTACACACAGATGTCAATCTCGCTCCTGATGGCAGGTACGGTGAAGGCGATGCTGGAGCGAATGTTCAGCGACGCTAACTGCGAGGGTGGCTTGATGCAGCGCTGCATCCCGGTGCTGGTACCGAAGACAAAGCGAACCTTCCGACCTCCTCTACAGAACTTCCTGACCGAAGACGAGCAGAAGGAGCGCGATGCATTGCTCATCGACCTCTATCAGAAGGATCTGGCATTGGGTGACGACACTCAACTGCTGGACACACCGATGATGAACCGTGCTATCGGACAGTGGTTCGACCAGCTGGAAGAACGCTACAATGATGGACTTCTGACCGAGGCGGAGGCTGACCTCTCGCACCGCTGTGGTGAGTTCATGCTTCGTGCTGCCATTCCGCTCATTGCCCTCTACGGACATGAAACCAAGGAGATTGTTGATTTCTGCGTATGGGTGGGGAAGACAGCTCACTACACCATGTGCCGTATCTTCGGCATGCGTGTGCAGAAAGACATTACTACCGCTAACGAGATGCTGACACAGCGACTGGATGCACGCAAGACAGCCGAGCCTCTGCTGAGCAAGATGCCTATGATCTTTACCATACAGCAGTTCAAGGAGCAGCGCGTAAAGGACGGCCAGAGTCCTGAGGCCAAGATGCTACTGAGCCGATACTGCAAGAATGGTAAGCTGGAGAGAATCGGCAAGGGTGTGTATCGGAAGACAGGTGCTGGTAACATAGTAACTGTTACCAAAAAGACAGCCCCATCGGACATACTGGAAGCAAAATCAGTGGAGGAAAGCAAGTAAGGTTCTATAAAACCGGTTTATATTATTGGTACTTTGCTCATATCTTATTTGCCTGATAATCATACACTATAATATATTAAGTATTTATATTTCCACTATACACCCTTGCTAAGGCCAGAAAAAAGGCGTAACTTTGCAGCGCAAAAAGTAAATTAGTAGGTAAATAGGAAAAGTAAAAATACAACAGAAAAGGCTTTTAAGTAATATAGTGTGTGTTTGTTAGGTATCAGGGGAGCGGACTTGTGAAAGTTCGTTCCTTTTTTGTGAGGGACCCTCCCCTCCCTGTGGAGGGCAGGGGAGCAAATTTCACTGCGTGATGCTGAAAAACTATAAAAACTGATAAAAACTATAAAAACGTATTTATATTTTTTATCGTATGTCAGCACCGCGTTAACGGAAAAACTCAAATAATGTTTTTATAGTTTTTACTCGTTTTTATAGTTTTTCAGCATCGCGCAGCGGAAATATCATATAAAGTAATTTTGAATCACAACTTATTTCATTTATTTTGTTTATCTTTGCACCCGGTTATGAAATACGATAAAGAAATACTCAAGATAGCGCTGCCGAGTATCGTCACGAATATCACCGTGCCGCTGCTGGGCATTGTGGACGTGGCTATCACCGGACACATCGGGAACTCGACGGTGGCGATAGGCGCCATTGCTGTGGGAGGACTGGTATTTAATATGGTGTACTGGCTGTTTAATTTCCTCCGCATGGGTTCGAGTGGCTTGACGGCGCAGGCGTACGGGCGAGGCGATGGCGAGGGACAGAGGCGCGTATTGGGGATGGGCATCAAGGTGGCTGTGGTTTGCGGCTTGGGTATTATCTGCCTGCAACGGCCGCTGGAATGGATGGCTCACTGGATCATTGCTCCATCGGACGAGGTGTGGGAGCTGGCGGTGCAATACTTCCGCATCAGAGTATGGGCGGCGCCGGCGGTTCTGATGTTATTTACGCTCAATGGGTGGTTCATCGGGATGCAGAACAGCCGCTATCCGCTCTATATTGCCGTGGGTCAGAATCTCATCAATATCGTGGTCAGTTACGCGCTCGTCTTCCATTACGACATGGGTGTGCAAGGCGTGGCTATTGGCACGGTGGTGGCTCAGTATTTAGGTTTGCTGGCGGCAATAGAATTATCAACATACTTATCAACAAATATCGTTGATAACGCAATTTCGGAGGGTTATGAACAGGGGAATGTTGATAAGTCGGGGGAAAACTTGACAAGTTATCAACAATTCTTCACCGTAAACAGGGATATTTTCTTCAGGATGATCTGCTTGATAGCGGTCACTACGGCGTTTACAAGCTATGGTTCACACCTCGGTGATACGCTCTTGGCAGTAAACACGCTGCTGCTGCAACTATTCACACTTTTCTCTTATTTCAGCGACGGCTTTGCTGCGGCGGGAGAGGCGATAGTGGGAAAATATTATGGCGCTTCGCTTAGTGAGGAATTAGGAGTGAGGAGTGAGGAGTATTCTGCTGCTAAGAAAAGTATTAACGAAGTCATCAAGCGACTGTTCGTCTGGGGCGCAGGTGTGGTAGTACTCTTCACTGCTATTTATTCGCTTGGAGGACTCCCATTCTTGAGACTTCTCTCTGACGAGGAAGAGGTCATTCAGGCCTCAGCGCCTTACCTGCCTTGGGCCATCGGAATACCGATTTGTGGTATTGCGGCGTTTATGTGGGACGGGGTGTTTATCGGCTTGACGGCCACGCGCCAGATGTTCTTTTCGTTGCTTATCGGAGCGCTGGTTTTCTTCGGATTGTATGAGGGAATATCGGCGTTGCTCTCGGCTCAAAGTGGCGCGGATGGGGTGTCTGCCGGGACGTTGAATCATGTGCTGTGGGGAGCCTTCCTCGCCTATCTGGTGGTGCGAGGAGTATATCTTAGCGTCGCTTATTTGAGTCATGCACATTGCAAACGCGGGTGATTATCAAGCATTGAGACGTTTTTACGGGTCGTGTGATTCCACTATTATAAAATAATGTGTAAATTTGCGCCCACATTATACAAAAAGGTATCTAAATTATGCAACAGAACGTACGCAATATTGCAATCATCGCACACGTCGACCACGGCAAGACTACGCTGGTCGATAAGATGCTCTATGCAGGTAACCTCTTCCGTGAGAACCAGGCTACCACCGACCTCATGCTCGACAACAACGAACTGGAGCGTGAGCGCGGCATCACTATCCTCTCTAAGAACGTAAGCATCAACTATAAAGGCACCAAGATCAACATCATCGATACCCCGGGTCACTCTGACTTCGGCGGTGAGGTGGAGCGTGTACTCAACATGGCCGACGGCTGCTTGCTGCTGGTCGATGCGTTCGAGGGTCCTATGCCACAGACACGTTTTGTGTTGCAGAAGGCTATCCAGATCGGTTTGAAGCCTATCGTGGTAGTCAACAAGGTCGACAAGCCAAACTGTACGCCAGACATTGCGCAGGATAAGGTATTCGACCTGATGTTCAACCTCGGTGCTACTGAGGAGCAGCTCGACTTCGTCACCATGTTCGGTTCGGCCAAGAACGGCTGGATGAGCGATGACTGGAAGAAGCCGACTGACAATGTATTCCCATTGCTCGACGCTATCCTTGAGAATATTCCTGCACCAGAGATCCATGAGGGACCTTCGCAGATGCTGATTACTTCGCTGGAGTACTCAAGCTTCGTGGGTCGTATTGCCGTGGGTCGTGTTCACCGCGGTTCGATCAAGGCGGGTCAGGACGTATTGCTCATGCACCACACTGACGACGGAATCGTGAGCAAGAAAGTGCGCGTCAAGGAGCTCTTTACCTTCGAGGGTATGGGCAAGAAGAAGGTCGAGGAGGTCGAGAGCGGCGATATCTGCGCTATGACTGGTATTGAGGGCTTCGAGATCGGCGACACTATCTCGGACATCGAGACAGCAGAGGCTATGCCACGTATCACTGTAGATGAGCCAACCATGTCTATGCTCTTCACGATCAACGACTCGCCATTCTTCGGCAAGGACGGCAAGTATGTGACTTCGCGCCAGATTCAGGACCGCCTCTACAAGGAGCTTGAGAAGGACGTGGCTCTCCGCGTTATCAAGGACGAGACGCGCGATGGCGCCTGGCTTGTGTATGGCCGTGGTGTATTGCACCTCTCGATCCTCGTTGAGACCATGCGCCGTGAGGGTTATGAGTTGCAGGTAGGTCAGCCACAGGTTATCGTCAAGGAGATCAATGGCCAGAAGTGCGAACCTATCGAGCAGCTGACCATCAACTGCCCGGAGGAGTACTCAAGCAAGATGATCGATATGGTGACTCGCCGTAAGGGTGAGATGGTGGCTATGGATACTCAGGGCGACCGTCAGCACCTGGAGTTCAAGATCCCTTCACGCGGTATTATCGGCCTGCGTACCAATGTCTTGACTGCATCGGCAGGTGAGGCTATCATGGCACACCAGTTCCTGGATTACGAGCCTTGGAAGGGTGACATCTCACGCCGCTCAAACGGTTCGATCATCGCAATGTGCGGCGGTACAGCCTTCGCATACGCTCTCGACAAGCTGCAGGATCGCGGCAAGTTCTTTATCTATCCACAGGACGAGGTTTACGGCGGTCAGGTCGTCGGCGAGCATGCCAAGGAGAAGGACCTCACCGTCAATGTCACCAAGGCTAAGCAGCTGACCAACATGCGTTCTAAGTCTTCGGACGAGAAGGCGGCGCTTATCCCACCAAAGATTTTCTCGCTTGAGGAGGCGCTGGAGTATATCAAGGCTGACGAGTATGTGGAGGTAACTCCTCACAGCTTGCGTATGCGTAAGGTGGTATTGGATGAGCTGGAGCGTAAGCGCTTGAAGAGAGCTGCGGGAATCGTAGATGAGGATGATGAGTAATTATACCCTCCCCGACCCTACTGAATGAAAAAAATTGACTGGTACATAATCAAGAAGTTCCTGGGCACCTTCTTCTTTGCGATCTTGCTTCTGATGGCTATTGCGGTGGTTCTCGACTACAATGCCAAGATGGACAACTTCGCGGAGCATGAGGCGCCTTGGAAGGCTATTGCTACCTATTACGCCACATTCGTGCCATATATGGCCAACATGCTGGCGCCACTGATTACGTTCGTAGCTTGCATCTTCTTCACCAGTAAGCTGGCGGGTAACAGCGAGATCATCGCCATGCTGGCAGCGGGAATCAGCTTCAACCGACTGCTTAGGCCATACATGATTTCGGCGTTCCTCATCGGCATACTTACCTTTGCGCTCAATAGTTACGTCATCCCGGAAACATCGGTCACCCGATTGGCCATCCTCAAGAAATACTACAAGGACAAGGACGTGCGAGTGCAGCGCAACAACCAGTTCATGGTGGCGCCGGGCGAGGTGGCCTTCTTCTATTCCTTCGACCGAGAGACTCAGACGGGCAACCGATTCGCGTTGGAGCGTTTTGACAGTACGAAGCTTGTATCGCGCCTCACCGCCGACAAGGCCGAGTGGCTGGGTAACGACATGTGGAAATTGACCAACGTGAAGATGCGAGACATCAACGAGAAGGGCGAGGTACTGACCAGTATCTACGAAATTGACTCGCTCATCCATGTGGCTCCGGAAGACATCATCATCGGCAAGGAAGACATGGAGAAGATGACCACGCCGGACCTGCACCAGTATATCCAAAAACAGAAGACGCGCGGTGTGGGCAACATCAAGGAATACGAGATCGAGTATCATAAGCGATTCTCGGCCATCGCTACGGCGTTTATCCTGACGTTCCTGGGCGTGTGTCTATCGTCGAAGAAGATCCGAGGAGGCATGGGTGTGAACCTTGGCATTGGCCTGGTACTGGCCTTTGCATACATTCTGTTCCAAACAGTGAGCTCGTCCTTTGCCGTCAGTGGTGCTATGAGCGTGGAGCTGGCCGTATGGCTACCGAACCTCATTTATCTGCCATTATGCTGGTATGTCTATGAGAAGAAGGCACCTCGATAAGACGCAAAAGTAGAAAAAAAAGATAAAAAGTCCTAAAATGCGAAATTTTGGGACTTTTTCTTGCTTTTTATATAAATAATGTGTATATTTGCCCCCGAAAGTCCATAAGGGCAATTGCACCGATTATTAACAATCATTACTAACACAAAATAAAATTACCCGTTTATCATGAATTCAGTAGCACTTATGAACAAGGCTGCGAATAACATTCGTATCCTTGCTGCCGCTGCAGTCGAGAAGGCTAAGAGCGGACATCCAGGTGGCGCCATGGGCGGCGCAGACTTCATCAACGTACTCTTCAGCGAGTTCTTGGAGTACGATCCAAAGAACATGAATTATGAAGGCCGTGACCGTTTCTTCCTTGATCCAGGTCACATGGCTCCTATGCTTTATGCACAGCTTTGCCTTGCTGGCAAGTTTACTACCGATGAGCTCCAGACCCTCCGTCAGTGGGGTTCTGCAGTAACTGGTCACCCAGAGCTCGAGGTTAAGCGTGGCATTGAGAACACCTCTGGTCCTCTCGGTCAGGGTCATGCATACGCTGTAGGTGCAGCTATCGCAGCTAAGTTCCTTGCAGCTCGCCTCGGCGAGGAGGTAATGAGCCACAAGATATATACCTACATCTCTGACGGTGGTATCCAGGAGGAGGTTTCACAGGGTGCTGGCCGTATCGCAGGTACTCTCGGCCTCGACAACCTCATCATGTTCTACGACTCTAACGATATCCAGCTCTCTACAGAGTGTAAGGTAGTTACCGCTGAGGATACCGCTATGAAGTATCGTGCATGGGGCTGGAATGTCCTTGAGATCAATGGCAACGACGTTGAGCAGATCCGTGGTGCATTGAGCATCGCTAAGGCTACCGTTGGCAAGACAACCCTCATCATCGGTAAGTGTATCATGGGTAAGGGCGCTTTGAAGGCTGATGGCACTTCATACGAGCGTAACTGCAAGACCCACGGTGCTCCTCTCGGTGGCGACGCCTTCGTCAATACTATCAAGAACCTCGGTGGTGATCCTGAGGATCCATTCCAGATCTTCCCAGAGGTTAAGAAGCTCTATGCACAGCGTCGTGCAGAGCTCCGCAAGATCATGGACGCTAAGTACGCTAAGAAGGCAGCTTGGGCAGAGGCTAATCCTGAGAAGGCTAAGCTGATGCAGGAGTGGTTCAGCGGCAAGGCTCCTAAGATTGACTGGAGCAAGGTTGAGCAGAAGAAGGACGATGCTACCCGTAACGCATCTGCAGCTGTTCTCTCACAGCTCGCACAGCAGGTTCCTAACATGATCTGTGCATCGGCTGACCTTTCTAACTCAGATAAGACCGACGGCTTCCTCAAGCAGACTCACGACCTCGTTAAGGGAGACTTCTCTGGTGCATTCTTCCAGGCAGGTGTTGCTGAGTTCACCATGGCTTGCTGCTGTGTAGGTATGGCTCTCCACGGTGGTGTCATCCCAGCTTGTGGTACCTTCTTTGTATTCAGTCCATACATGCTCCCAGTAGTTCGTATGGCAGCTCTCATGGAGCTCCCAGTTAAGTTCGTCTGGACTCACGATGCATTCCGTGTTGGTGAGGATGGACCTACTCATGAGCCAGTTGAGCAGGAAGCACAGGTACGTCTCCTCGAGAAGCTTAAGACTCATAAGGGTCGCAATGCAATGTTGGTTCTCCGTCCAGCTGACTCTGACGAGACCACTTCTGCATGGAAGCTCGCTATGGAGAACACCGTATCTCCTACCGGCCTCATCTTCTCACGTCAGAACATCAAGACTCTCCCAGAGGGTACTGACTACTCACAGGCTGCCATGGGTGCATACGTCGTAGCTGGTTCGGATGAGGATTACGATGTTATCCTCCTCGCTTCTGGTTCTGAGGTTGCTACTCTCGTTGCTGGTGCAGAGATGCTCCGTGAGGATGGTATCAAGTGCCGCATCGTCAGCGTTCCATCAGAGGGTCTCTTCCGTCGTCAGACCAAGGCTTATCAAAACAAGGTTCTCCCTGCAGGCAAGCCAAAGTTCGGTATGACTGCTGGTCTCCCTGTAACTCTCGAAGGCCTCGTAGGTGGCGATGGTGAGGTTTGGGGTCTCTCAAGCTTCGGCTTCTCTGCTCCTTACAAGGTGCTCGACGAGAAGCTCGGCTTCACTGGTGAGAATGTATACAACCAGGTTAAGAAGATGCTGAAGAAGTAATTTCTTTTTAATTGATATTAGGGATTTTAGGGATTTTGGAGATTTTAGGGACGATAGTATCGACCGCTAAAACCCAAAGGGATGATCGACCGAAGAAGGTGACGTCCCTAATATCCCTAAAATCCCTAATATCTCTAATATCCCAATAACAAAATGGAAGTTAAGAATTTTATTGGCTTAGCAAGTGATCATGCTGCATTTCCTTTGAAGCAGTTCGTGAAGAAATATCTCGATGAGAAAGGTATTGCATGGAAGGACTATGGTACTTTGACCGAAGAGTCTTGCAACTATGCTACCTACGGCCATGCATTGGCTAATGCAGTAGAGGCTGGTGAGTGCTATCCTGGTATCGCTATGTGTGGTTCTGGCGAGGGTATCTCAATGACCTTGAATAAGCATCAGGGTATCCGTGCTGGCTTGGTATGGCAGCCAGAGATCGCTCACTTGATCCGTGAGCATAACAACGCTAATGTCATTGTCTTCCCTGGCCGTTTCATCAGCGAGGAGACTTGCCGTCAGTGTCTGGATGAGTTCCTCAACACTGAGTTTGCTGGTGGTCGTCATCAGCAGAGAATTGAGGATATTCCGGTTAAAGGCTGAGAAAAGTATATAAAAGGAGAGAAAAGGGGGAGAAAGGGACCTTTGTGACAGTGGCTCCCAAAACAAGCAGCATGACTAACGTCCCTTTCACTCCCTTTTCACTCCTCTTTCACTCCCTTTAGAAGCCCTTTAAGACCCCTTCACCAGACAGAAATCCAGCTCCTTCTTGATCGCCTCCTTGTCGAGGTTCTGACCAATGAAGACGATCTTCTGCATACGGTCACCATACTGGTCATCCCAGTCGCGACGGAGGTTAGCGTCACGCTCCTTCATGATCTCAAGGTCACGCGCTGGCATGGTAGCGAACCACTGACCGGCCTGACGTACTGAGACTTGCTTGCCGGCCTGTTCGAAGAGGTAGCACATATCGTTCTCGCCTTCGAAATAGCAGATACCCTTGGCGCGGATGATGTTCTTTGGCCACTTACGAGCCACGAAGTCGTCAAAGCGTCCGAGGCACATTGGCTCGCGGCGATAGTAGACGTAGGTACCGATGCCATACTCCTCCGCCTCACCTTCGTCATGGTGATGGTGGTGATGATGGTGGTGGTGGCCATGATGATGTTCTTCTTCATCGTGATGGTGATCGTGTTCGTCATCATCGTCGTCATCGTCGTCATGATCCTCATCTTCCTCGTCATGGTCATGATGATGGTGATGATGTTCATCCTCGTCGTCATCATCCTCCTCATGATGCGGATCCCCCTCAATCTCCTGAATCCAAGCCGCAGAGGTAGCCACCTTATCGAAGTCGAACATATCGGTATTGATGAGCTTATCGAGATCTACATTGCCATAATCGCACTCGATGATCTCGGCCTTAGGCTGCAAAGTACGGATAATCTGCTTGACGCAACCGAGCTCCTCAGGAGAGACCTCTGAGGCCTTATTAAGCAGGATGATGTTACAGAACTCAATCTGCTGGATCACGAGATTCTCGATGTCCTCCTCGCCGATTGTTGGCTTCATCAGGTCATTGCCATTGGCGAACTCATCGCGCATACGAAGCGCATCCACCACGGTGACGATGCAGTCAAGGTGCATGTAAGTATCTGTATCCATGACGTCGGCACCCATATCCGGAATCTGCACAATGGTCTGTGCGATAGGACCAGGTTCGCAGATACCACTGGCCTCAATGACGATATAGTCGAAGCGGCGCATACGTGCAATGTCGCGCAACTGCTCCACCAAGTCCATCTTGAGCGTGCAGCAGATACAGCCGTTCTGCAAAGCCACCAGGCTGTCGTCCTTCTGTCCTACGATGCCACCTTTCTCAATAAGGTCAGCGTCGATATTCACCTCACCGATATCGTTGACAATCACGGCGAATTTGATTCCCTTTTTGTTGCTCAGGATTCGGTTGAGCAAAGTTGTCTTACCGCTACCGAGGTAGCCAGTAAGCAAAAGTATTGGAAGATCTTGATATTCCATATTTATTTCTTTTATTTGACTATTTGAACAAAGCAAGAAAAAAGACATTGCTTTTTCAGCGGCAAAGATACACATTTATTCTACCAAAAGCAAATTCTCAGGCCATTTTTTGACAAAATGAGTCACAACGATACACATAACACTCCGCTCGAGACCATGAGCATCGGCGAACACCTGGAAGCCTTGCGCCAATCCATCTTCCGTATTGCCGGTGTGGTACTGGTGTGTGCCATCGGTGTGTTCTGCTTCAAGGAACCTACTTTCCGCCTGCTGTTAGCGCCTAAGGAGTGCGACTTCATCACCTTCCGCACCATCGAGCAGATAGCCGCCTGGTTCGCCTCATTGCAAGGCGAGACGGAGAGTTTCCACTTCGAGCCTTACGACATCCAGCTCATCAGCACCGAGCTCTCAGCGCAGTTTATGATGCACGTCAGCGCGTCGGTCACCTTAGGTGTACTCCTGGCTTCTCCTTATATATTATATGAGATACTGCGATACATCAGTCCGGCGCTCTACGACAACGAGAAGAAGTATTCCGTCCTCGTCACCTCGTGCATCTACGTCCTCTTCATGATCGGCGTACTGATGAATTATTTCGTCCTCTTCCCGATCTCCTTCCGTTTCCTGGGCACCTATCAGGTCGACGCCTCCGTGCAGAATATCATCACGCTCGATAGCTACATCTCCACCTTCACCTCGCTGACGTTCACCATGGGACTCGTCTTCCAGCTCCCGGTCATCAGCTGGATCCTGGCCAAGATGGGGTTACTCAAAGCCACCTTCATGACACGCTACCGCCGCCACGCCTTCTTCGGTATCATGGTACTGGCAGCGATCATCACGCCACCGGATATCTTCACGCTGATACTCGTCACCATACCGCTATATCTGCTGTATGAGATTTGTATTCATATTGTGAAGAAGGTAGAATAACACAGAAGACCCTCCCCCCCGGCCCCTCCACAAGGGAGGGGAGTAGTATGTAAAGATTATAATAAGTCATCCTTTTGCCATATCTCTATGCGAAAAGGATGACTTTGTTTTGTTTATATTATTCGTCTAAAAAACTATTCACTCCCCTCCCTTGTGGAGGGGCCGGGGGAGGGTCTTCTGTTTCACTTCAAATATTCAGCAATAAACTCCTGACGTGGCTTCAGATAATCCTTCTCCCAGATCGGTCGCCAGTAGCCTTCTGGCCAGGCGTGAGTGCGATAAGGTACACACTTGACTGTCTTCTTGCCTTTGGCTGCATTGAGCGAAGACCAGACGGCAGAAGGAGGACAGGTAGTGTCGATGAGACCGATCTCGCAGAAGATCTCTGCATTAGAGTGAGCCAGAAGCAACGAGCCATCGAAATATGGCAGCGAAGCGTCAAGCATCTCCTGGCTGAGATCCTGATGATTCTCGATAGGATGTGGCCAACCGCCACGACGACCAGCTCGCGTACCGCCAAGGTCCTGCATCGCTGGCACATTGAGCGTTACAGCCGAGACACGAGGATCAAGGCCTGCAGCAGCCACCGCCTGGCCACCACCCTGGCTCTCACCGATCACGAGGATACGCTTGCCATCCCACTCCGGCTGTTGAGTCATATACTCGATGGCACGGAGCAGACGCAGATACATACCCTTGAAATAATAAGTCTCACGGTCGTAGGCGTTATGTTCGAAGTAATCCTTAAGCATACCGTCCTCCAACATCTGATAGTACTCCTCCGACTGGCCATTCAGATAGCCATGTGCATTCAGGTCGAGGCTCAACGCGCCATTACCAAGCGCTGCATTACCTACACACTCGCCTACCTGGCAGCGGCACCAGTTACCCTTGACGCCAGCTGCACGACACATGATGATGATAGGCAACGACTTCGGCTTAGCCTCCAGCGGCTTCGATACATAGGCACGTACAGGCGCCGGACCCAGACAGTTGATCTCCAGATCCTGGCACTCATACTTCCCCTTGGCCCACTCTGGCACCTCGAGCGCGGTCGTCTTCACCTGCATAGGCAAAGCCTTGAGCAACGCCTTCTGATTGTCCCAATACGCCATCAGGTCTGCCGGCTCTGCATAGCCACCCCTGAAGCCTTCAGGAGCCACCACAAAGCCAGCGCCGCTCATCTTGCCATCAGCCTGTACCAGCTCCACCATCACAGCGCAAGTCTGGTCATAAGCCTTGGCATAAACCTGGTAGTCGGTCGTCTTTGGCAGGATACGAGTCTCGCTCACCACATGGTTATTCTCAGAGATACGCAACGTCAGTGAGTCAGTCAGCGCCTTGTCGGCATGCATCGTGACTACGGCCTTCTCGCCTTTCTGATAGATACCAGACTCCTTATTGATCGTCACATGGTAGTCCTGTGCAGAGACAGCGCCAACGATCGTTAACGCTGCCAATGCAGAAAAACAGAATCTTTTCATATTGCCAGAACCTAGAGATTAGAAGTAGTTGTTTCTGATCTCCTTAGCAATATATCGACCCATCAGCTGCTGGCCTGGCTGGTCAGGATGCAGGCCGTCACGCAGGTAGCGATGACCCTCGCCGTCCTCCAGCTTCTCGGTGATACCACACTCCGAGTAGCAGTCGATCATCTGTACCGACAGCGCCTGGCAGATCTTCTTCAGGATCTCGATCTTCTTCAAGTTTCCTTCGTTATGTTCTGGACGCGAAGCCTGGATAGGTGTACATACAAACACGCGACAGTCAGGGAAACGCTCTATGATGGTCTGTATGGCCCAACGAGCGCCACCGGCCATGGTAGTCACATCCACCTCATCGAGGCTCTTACCCTTCAGCGCCTCCTCAGCCGAACCGTAGTTGCTGTCGTTGGTACCCATAGAGAACACGAATACATCCGGTGCAGGATACTCACCCGACTCCACCTCAGCGAGGAACTTCTGGATATGCACCTTCGACGTATTGTTATGGCGCATCTGCATCTCGTGTGCATCGTCTGTTGGCTGCCAGCCGCCAGAGATACCAGCGAAATCCTTCGAACCATAATCCTGAGTATCTGCATGGCAGGCCCAGGTAGCCGAACCTACAGCCACATTATGATGAGTAGCGAAGCCGAGCTTCTCTACCACCGTAGCCGACCACTGGTTACCAGCCGTGATGCTATTGCCATCGCAGCCAAAGTTCATCTTCGAAAAGTCTGCAAAGTTCTGTGCCTGTACGCTCATTGCAAATAAAGAAATCATAAGAGCAACAAAGAATTTTTTCATATCTTATCGTGTTTAATTAAAATGTAGTTATCGTAAAATACGATGCAAAGATAAAGACATTATCAATACGATGTTTCATAATTCTTTGCTTTTTCCTATACTATTATACATATTGGCAAATAATGCAAAAGATCAGGCAAAAGAATCATATAGACTGCTCGTCATCTTTAGAGGAATGCATACTTAAGCACGAACAGGATGGCCAAAATGATCATGCCAGCATTGAGATCCTTAGCCTTACCACTGCAAAGATGAAGGAGCACCCAGGTGATCAGACCCATCAGGATACCGTCGGAAATAGAATAGGTCAATGGCATGAAGGCGATACAGACGAAGCAAGGGATGGCAGTGATATATTCCTGGAAGTTGACCTTACGGATATCGTGCATCATCATGACGCCTACGAGAACGAGTGCTGGAGCTGTAGCCTCTCCAGGGATGGCCAGGAAGAGTGGTGCCAGGAACAGCGCCAAAGCGAAACAGATGGCAGAAGAGAAGGCGGTCAATCCACTGCGGCCACCTTCATTGACACCAGATGCGCTCTCGACGTAAGTAGTGACGGTAGAAGTTCCCAACACAGCACCTACGGTAGTACCGATAGCATCAGCCATGAAGGCGTCCTTCAAATGAGGGATGTTGCCATTCTCATCGACCATACCTGCACGGTTGCTGACGCCAATGAGGGTACCGATCGTATCGAACATATCGATGAAAAGGAAGGTCATCACACACACTGCCATATCGATGCTGAGAATGCTACTCCACTCGAACTGGCAGAAGATAGGAGCCAGACTTGGAGGAGTACTCACAACCGAGGTAAAATGAGTGATACCCACAGGAATTCCGACCAGCGTGGTAACCAGAATACCGATGAGCAGAGCGCCTGTCACCTTGCGAACCAGAAGTACAGCGCTGAGGATGATACCAAAGCAAGCAAGGAGCACTGCTGGGTCATGCAAGTCGCCTAAGGTCACGAAAGTTGAAGGACTGGCAGAGACAATACCGGCGTTCTTCAGGCCAATGAAAGCGATGAAAAGACCGATACCTGGCGAGATAGAGCGACGCAGCAGGAGTGGCATACAGTCGACAATCTTCTGACGCAAACCGGTCAATGTAAGGGCAATAAAGATAAGTCCCTCGATGAAGACAGCCGTCAGCGCGAACTGCCAGCTATAACCCATGGTGAGGACGATGGTATAGGCAAAGAAGGCGTTCAAGCCCATGCCCGGAGCCAATGCGAAAGGCACCTTAGCATAGATAGCCATGACCAGTGTTGCAATAACTGCCGACAAAACAGTGGCAGTGAATACGGCGCCTGAGTCCATACCAGCATCACCCAAGATGCTTGGATTGACAGCCAGGATATAGGCCATGGTAAGGAAGGTGGTAATGCCACCCATGATCTCCTTCTTGAGGGTCATCTTTGAAGGATCGAAGCCGAATAGTTTCTGAAGCATGATTTCTTATCTATTTAACTACAGATTATCAATTGGTGTTCAAAATGTGCTTAGAGATTGAACTTGACTGCGATGGTTGGGTTGATGTAGAACTTGTCGTTCTTGCCAGAGTCATCAGAATAGACGAAGTTGCCCGACATCTCGATCTCAGTACCAACAGAAACCTTGCTATTGAGGTTATACCAGAGCTGAGGTTCTGTCAGGAATACCAAGTGACGGTTGCCCCACCAGGCCTTCTCGCTCCAGATATCGGCGAAACCTGAGAAGGTGCACTTACCCTGGGCAAACGTGGTGCTCCACACACCAGTGAGCTGAGCACTGGAATAAGCCGTCTTATCGCCCTGGCCAAAGAACTGCTTGTAGAGCAGCTGTACGGAATAGGTGGTCGAGAAGTCGGCATTATGGCCATTCCAGGCTGGACCGATAAGAGCAGAAGTCTGGAAGCTGCCACCCAGGTTGAGGCCGCCATCGTACTCGATGTGAGCAGCAAAGCCCTTGTTGCCGATATTAAACTCGCGGCTAACCTCGGTATATGCGCCTGCCGAACCGTGCTGGTTGATGTCAAGGTCAACAAAATAGAACCATGAACCAAGGGCATCGGCAGAAAATTTCTCGAACGTAAGAGTGATGTTCTGACGACCACCCTCGGCATCGCTATAGATGTTGCGACCGAAGTCATAATGCACCTGAATGTTCTGTGCGCTGGCAGCAACACTGGCTACAAGCATAGTAGCAAGGAAAAAGAGTTTTTTCATATATTTAGGAATTATCAATTATTATTTTTGAATTAAATCTTATCACCATACATCAAGTCACCCGCATCACCCAAGCCTGGCACGATGTACTTATGCTCATTGAGGATAGGGTCGATGGCACCACAGACGAGGACGACATCATCTGAAGGGAAAACCTTCTTTAGGTAGTCAACGCCACGCTGTGAAGCAATTACGCAAGCCATGACCAAGCGCTTAGGAGTTCCCTTGGTCTTCAGTGCATCGTATGCCAGTTCGAGACTGCCACCCGTAGCAAGCATCGGATCGACGAGGATAAGCGTCTTGCCATTGAGATCAGGCGAAGCGCAATACTCCACCTTGATGCCAACCTCATTCATCTCGCGATCTTTATAATAACGGTAAGCTGAGACGAAAGCGTTGCCAGCCTTATCGAAGATATCGAGGAAACTCTGATGCAATGGCAAGCCAGCGCGGAATACAGTACCTACAACGATTTCGTCGTCACAGGTATTGACCTCGCACTTGTCGAGTGGGGTCTGGATGGTCTTCTCGCTGTACGAAAGGAACTTACTGATCTCGTAGGCCTCAACATGTCCGATGCGGACGATGTTCTGGCGAAATCGCATGCGCTCACTCTGTACATTCACATCGCGCAGCTCAGCCAGAAAGGTATTGAGAATACTGTTGCTTTTGCTAAGATTGATTACTTTCATGATTAATTAAGAGATTTTAGGGATTTTGGGGATATTAGGGAGAATCCTTAGATCTCCTCCTTGATATCGTGCTTCTCCTTACCGTTGAAGCTCTTGACCTTCATACCCAACTTCTGAGGGAGTACTGCATTGAGCAAAATACCTACAAGAGCTGCGATGGCAAGACCTGAGAGGTGGATGCTGCCAATGGCAACACTATCTCCTGCACCATACTTCACACCGATGGCGAGGACGAGGATCAAGGCTGCGACAAAGACATTGCGCGAGCTTGAGAAGTCGACAGCTGACTCTACGAGGTTACGGACACCGACAGAAGAGATCATGCCGTAGAGAATCAGGCTCACACCACCGATCGTTGCAGCTGGCATCAAGCCGATGAGACAAGCGAACTTCGGGCAGAAGCTCAGTGCGATGCTGAAGCAGGCGGCCAGACGGATAACGGCTGGATCGAAGACACGGGTCAGGTTGAGAACGCCGGTATTCTCGCCATAAGTTGTGTTCGCAGGAGCGCCGAAAAGGCTGGCAAGAGCAGTAGCCAGGCCATCCCCCATCAAGGTGCGATGGAGACCCGGTTTCTCAAGGAAGTCCTTACCGACCGTCGAAGAGATGGCACACATATCGCCGATATGCTCCATGATGGTGGCGAAGGCGATAGGTACGATGGCAATGACACTGCTGAGGAGCAAAGTGCTGTCTACGTCATCGAACACGGCAAGGACGGAGGTCTCACGACTGAAAGGAAGGCCGAACCACGCGGCGTCAGAGAGACTTGAGAAGTCGACCTCTCCCATCACAGCGGCCAGTACATACGAGGCTACGACACCCAGCAGAATCGGGATGATCTTGATGATGCCCTTACCCCAGATGCTGGTACCGATCACTACGACGATGGCGGTGATAGCCAGGAGCCAGTTGCTCGTGCAGTTGGTGATAGCTGAGCCTGAGAGCGTGAGACCAATGGCAATGACCATCGGACCGGTCACGACTGGTGGGAAGAACTTCAGTACTTTCTGTGTACCGAAGCCTTTGATTAATGCAGCCATGATGAAGTAGCAGAGGCCGGCGCAGAAGACACCCATGCAGGCGTAACCTAAAGCCAGCGTCTCGCTCAGACCCATCTCAACACCCATCTGCTTGACAGACATATAGCCTCCGATGAAGGCAAAGCTGGAGCCAAGGAAAGTTGGTACGGTGCGCTTAGAAAGCAGGTGGAAGACCAATGTTCCCAAGCCTGCAAAAAGCAACGTAGTAGATACAGGAAGACCTGTGAGCGCTGGTACCAGGATAGTGGCACCGAACATAGCAAACAGGTGCTGAATACCCAGGATGGTAAACTTACCATACCCTAACTGTCGGGCATCTGAAATACCCTCTTGCGGTTTGAATTCCATATAATCAGGTATTTATCATTTTTCCACTTCATTCTTATCCTTTGGCAAAACAAGATTCAGGATCACTGCCAACAGGAAGACTACTGCCACACAGTTCTCTGCAAAGACGGTCTTGATGATGTCTGGGAAGATATCGAACATACCTGCAGCCTGTGTGAAGCCAAGACCGACACTCAGTGAGAGCGACACGATGATCATGTTACGATCTGTGAAGCCACAACGTGACAGCATGCCGAAGCCTGCGTACATAATCGAACCGAACATCATGATGGTACAACCACCCAACACGGCCTGAGGAATGGTGGTGAGGATTGTACCTACAGCAGGGAACAAACCGCCAAGGATCATGATGCCAGCACCGGTGGCAATGACGAAGCGGTTGACTACCTTAGAGATAGCAGCCAGACCTACGTTCTGCGAGAAAGAGGTGATAGGTGTACAGCCAAAGAGACCTGCCAAGGTGCTGACGAAACCGTCACAAGCTACCGATGCACCCATCTCCTTCTTGTGCACGCCACGTCCTAAGGCGCTTGAACAGAGAGCTGAGGTGTCGCCAATGGTCTCTGTAGCAGAGACGAGGAAGACGCAGACAACGGCCAGGATGGCATTGAGATTGAACTCTGGTGCGAATGGCAGGAACTTTGGCAAAGCAACGATTCCGACGTTGTTGAGTGCAGAGAAATCGACCATGCCCATGCAGAGAGCCACGATGTAACCTACAATCAGGCCTACCAACACTGAGAGCGCGCGAAGGAAGCCTTTGGCAAAGATCTGAGTGATGAGACAGGTGAACAGGGTAATGGTACCCACGATCCAGTTGTTGACACTACCAAAATCAGCAGCACCTTGTCCGCCAGCAAAGCTGTTGGCACCGATAGGAAGCAGTGAGAAACCGATGGCAGTAACTACGGTAGCAGCTACGACGTGTGGGATGAGCTTGGTCCACTGGTTAGGGAAGAGTCCCAACAGACCTTCGACAATACCGCCTACGATGACGGCACCCATCAGCGTACCCATACCCTGTGAGGTGGCAATGGCGATAGAGATGGTCAGGAAGGTGAAGCTGATACCCATGACGATAGGCAAGCGTGAACCGATGCGCCAGAGAGGATAGAGCTGAATCAGGGTACCGATACCGGCAATGATCATACAGTTCTGCACCAGGTTGGCACTGAGTTCGGCAGGAAGACCGACCACATTGGCCAGGATGATGATTGGGGTAATGTTCGAAACGAACATGGCCAGCACGTGCTGCAGGCCGAACGGGATGGCCTGAAGCAAGGGTACACGGCCATCGAGCTGATAGAGGTTGGAGTTCTTGGTTTCCATAGCGGTGAAATTTATTTATGAATGTAAGTTTGCATTGATCATAGGTCTCTCTGGCTGCTCACGAAACTTGATGGTCTGTGTCTGCCAGTCCATCGACTCAACGATGGCCAATGACTCCAGTCGATAACCCTCGGCGCGGAGTTCACCACCACCTTTCTGCTGGCCTTTCTCTACGGCAATGCCAATGCCAGATACGGTGCCACCTGCCTGATGTACCAGATCGATCAGAGCATGTGCAGCCTCGCCATCGGCCAGGAAGTCGTCGACGATGAGCACCTTGTCGGCAGCAGAAAGATAAGGCTTGGAGATGAAGATATTGTTCATCTTCTTATGAGTGAAGGAATAAGCTTGAGAGACGTATTTGTCGTCGGTGCTGTTGGCCGTCTGGCTCTTCTTGGCGAAGACCACCGGCACATCGTACATGTGTCCAAGAAGCGTGGCAATGGCAATGCCACTGGCCTCGATGGTGAGTACTTTGTTGACCTGCACATCGCGAAAACGGCGCTTGAACTCATAAGCCATCTGTCGCATGATGTCAATGTCAATCTGATGATTCAAAAAACTGTCGACCTTAAGGATATTGCCCTCCTTAATGACGCCATCCTGCAAGATTTTTTCTTCGAGAAAATTCATATAGATTGTGATTTAAAAATAAATAGTCGGTAATAGATAATGTTTTTATATCATGGTCAAGGTCGAAGCTCAATAATAGTGCAGCAAAGATACATTATATATTTATAAGGTCAAAAAATAAACCCTAAAAAATAACTATGAGACGATAAGTTTGTAGCTTTTGGCGCTTTTCATGCCTAAAACTTGACATTTTGCGAATAAATCATTAACTTTGCAGCGTGTTCTTTATGAGTGCATCGTCAGAAGTAATTACTATTTTTTCCAAATCATAGATTCAAACACAATGAAAAGTCTATTCAAAGCAATGGTAGCCACCGCACTCCTCGCCACTGCAGTACCTGCAGCCATGGCCGTGGAGGAGAACGGCTATCGTGAACCTGCACAGGTGCTCAAGGATATGGCACTTGCTCCGGTTACCCCTTCACTTGTTTTCGATGGCAACTACACGATGCGCATCGAGCTGACCCGCAACACCTTCATCAGCCTGGCCGAACTTGCTCAGACCGAGCTGCGTCTGGCAGGTGTGCGATTCAATCCTGATACCTACAGCGAGTCGCGCCGACCAGGTTTCAGTGACGCCAAGCTCGTCAATATGAAGAACGGTCAGAAGCTCTCTGTCACCGGTCTTCCTGCTGGCAAGACCATCTGGTGCGCAGAGTTCTATAACGACGATCAGAACATTCTCCTCGGCGTACGAGAGGACGATGGCATCTATCTCTACTCGGCTTCAGTGACCGACGGTGCAGCTACTCGTCTCACTGACTATCGCCTGCATCAGGTGATGTCTTCAACCAGCTATGGCGTAGCAAATACCGCTTCGGGCATCATCTGGACAGGCAAGGACTCCTTCGTCATGCAGGCCGTCCCAATGGGTCAACACCTGGCTCCAGCGGTTGACCAGACCCCTAAGACTCCTGTTATCCAGGAGAACCTCGGCAAGTCGGCTCCTGCTCGTACCTATCAAGATCTTCTGAAGAATGAGGCTGACGAGCAGCTCTTTGACTTCTACTTTGCCTCACAGCTCGTAGTCGTCACCCCACAAGGTGCTAAGGAGATTGGCAAGCCAGCTATCTACAGCAGTGTCTCAGCTTCGCCAGACAAGCAGTACCTGCTCACCAAGACCGTAGAGCGTCCATACTCTTATATGGTTCCTTACTACAACTTCCCATCGACTACCGCTATCATCAACCTCGACGGCCAGACCGTCAAGACCTTGGCCAACACTCCTCAGGTAGTCAATGCCATGGGTCGCGACACCACTTCTCCATATCCTCGCGGACACGCCTGGCGTGCCGACAAGGCTGCTACCATCTACTGGATGGAGGCGCTCGATGGTGGTAATCCTAAGGGGAAGAACCTCGAGTATCTCGACGCGGCTTATCAGCTCGACGCTCCATTCACTGGCGAGAAGACTGAGATCGTCAAGACTCCTATGCGCATGGGTGGCATCCAGTGGTGTGACGATCAGTTCGCGCTCATCAACCAGCGCTCTGGCACCAAGCACCTCAGCACCATCTCAAGTTTCAAGCCATGCAGTGGTGAGGCTCTGAAGGAGATCTTCTCTTGGAGCTCAGACGACAACTACGCTAATCCTGGTCGTCCTGTCACCGTCAAGAATGACTTCGGCCGTAACGTGGTCTATGCACCCAAGAACCACACTCAGCTCCTTATGCAGAGCGACGGCGCTTCGCCAGAAGGCGATATGCCACTCCTCACTCGCTACACCATCCCTACCAAGAAGAGCGAGGTACTCTGGCAGTGCAAGGCTCCTTATTATGAGCACATTGTGAGCATCCATGCCAACGCTAAGGTGCCACAGTTCATCACCTCACGCGAGTCACAGAGCGAGACAGCCAACTTCCACCTCTACACCATCGGCAAGAAAGGCGAGAAGCAGATCACCGCTTTTGCCAATCCTTATCCTATGCTCGATGGCGTGACCAAGCAGAAGATCAAGTATAAGCGTGCCGATGGCCTCGACCTCACCGCTACCGTCTATCTGCCTGCAGGTTATGACAAGGAGCGCGATGGCCGCCTGCCAGTCTTCATGTTCGCTTATCCTCGTGAGTACCGTTCTGCGGCTGATGCAGCTCAGGTACGTGGTTCGCAGTATACCTTCCCTGTCCTCACCTATCGCACCCCAGCCTTCTGGGTAACCCGTGGCTATTGCGTCATGGAGAATGTCGAGATGCCTATCGTAGGTACTGAGGACACCGAGCCTAACGATCACTTCATCGACCAGCTCGTCATGGACGCCGAGGCTGCTGTCAAGGTCATCCACGAAATGGGTGTCGGTGACACGGCTCGTATCGGTATCGGTGGCCACTCTTACGGTGCTTTCATGACCGCCAACCTGATGACTCATACCAAGCTCTTCAAGGCAGGTATTGCACGTTGCGGTGCTTACAACCGTACACTTACTCCATTCGGTTTCCAGAGCGAGACACGTACCTACTGGGAGGCTAAGGAGGTTTACGACAACATGTCTCCTTTCCAGTACGCCGACAAACTCAGTGGCGCGCTCCTCCTCGTACACGGCGAGCTCGACAGCAACTCAGGCACCTTCCCTATCCAGACAGAGCGCTTCTATCAGGCGCTTAAGGGACACAAGGCTACCGTCCGCTACGTCGTCCTCCCTCTCGAAAGCCACCACTTCTCTGCTCGTGAGAACATGCTCCACCTCCTCTGGGAGCAGGATCAGTGGCTCGAGACTTATGTCAAGAATGCGAAGTAAAGAAGTAATCTACAAAACTTCAGATAATTGATAATATACTCTATAAAAAAATGGTCTTGGATGAACTAAACATCCAGGACCATTTGTTCTTTTGCCAGAACTGTTTCGGGGAAAACCGCCTGCGCCTCGGTGAGCAATCCTTGCTCCATCTCGTTACTCACAAACTGCGCGGAGTAGTGTCCGATGACGAGTTTCTTAGCTTCGGCTTTCTGTGCGATGGTAGCAGCCTGTTGTGCAGTACTGTGGCCACGCTGCTTGGCCTTGACCGCGTCTTCTTGACCGTAGGTGGCTTCGTGGTATAGCAGGTCACAGCCGCGGATAATCGGGATGACGCTCTCAGCGTAGATGGTGTCGGAGCAGAAGGCGTAGCTCTTGCTCGGCGTAGGCTCAGAGGTCAGCAGCTCGTTAGGGACGACCTTGTCCGACTCAGGATCGGTCCAGTCATTGCCTTTCTTGATACCCTGATAATAAGCGAAAGGAATGCCAAGCTCCTCACAACGGTCGATGAGTAGGTGGCGGTCGCGCGGCTTCTCCTGGAAGAGGAAGCCAGCCGTAGGGACGCGATGATGCAGCGGAATGGTCTTGATAAGGAGCGACTTATCTTCATAGATCACTTCGCTCTTATAAGGGTCGAAGGGCTGGAACGTCACGGTCATGGAGAGGTCGGGACAGAAGAAGTCGAACAGCGGACGGAAAACCTTCTCTGCATCTGGCTGCGCATGAATGACAATCTCACCAGTACGCTGACCGAGGCCGAGGGTACTGATCAGGCCCACAAGACCAAGACAATGGTCACCATGCAAGTGACTGAGCAGGATGTGCCCAATCTTGCCTACTGCGATGTGGTTGCGGCACAGACCTACCTGCACGCCCTCTCCGCAATCAACCAAGAACAGGTTGCCACGGAAGTTGACAACCTGACTTGTGGGGGAATGGCGCAGCGTGGGCTTGGCCGAGCCGCAGCCTAGGATGGTGACGTTGAAGCAGTCCATCAGAACTTGGCATTGTGCATATCGCCAGTCTCTGAGAATGCCAGGTGCATAGCGAAGGCCTTAGAGAGGGTGTGTGGAGTATGAAGTCCCTTACCCTCGGCCAGACGGAGGTAATCCCAGAGGAGCTCCTTGTAATCTGGATGTGCACAGTTCTCGATGATGAGACGAGCGCGCTGTGAAGGCGACTTGCCACGGAGGTCGGCCACACCCTGCTCGGTGACGAGTACACGTACTGAGTGCTCCGAAGAGTCGGTATGAGTAACCATTGGCACGATGCTCGAGATCATGCCGCCCTTGGCCATAGATGGCGTGGTGAAGATAGAAAGGAAGGCGTTGCGGGCAAAGTCAGCCGAACCTCCGATGCCGTTCATCATCTTGGTGCCGAGGACGTGAGTAGAGTTGACGTTGCCGAAGATGTCGGCCTCAAGGGCGGTATTGAGCGCGATGATGCCAAGACGACGGATACACTCTGGGTGGTTGGTAATCTCCTGTGAACGAAGGAGAACGCGCTCACCGAATACGTCCATATTCTTATACATCACGTCGAGGGCGTCGTCGGTCAATGAAAGCGATGAACCGGTGACATAGTTACAGCGACCCTTGAGCATGAGGTCGATGACTGAGTTCTGGATGACCTCGGTGAACATAGAGAACGCTGGCACGTCAGGATTGTCGCCCAGGGCACCAATGACAGCGTTGGCGATGTTGCCTACACCACTCTGCAGTGGGAGGAACTCCTTAGGAATGCCACCACGCTTGAGCTCTGAGACGAGGAAGTTTGAGACGTGTGCACCGATGGCGCGGGTATCGTCGTCAAGTGGCTTGAAGCCTGCCTGATTGTCGGTCATATTGGTCTCTACGACGCCGAGCACCTTGTTAGGATCGACCTTAACATAGGTAGTACCGATACGGTCGCCTGGTGAGGTGATCATGAATGGCTTGCGGTAAGGTGGCATCTCTGGCAAGTAGATATCGTGCATGCCGTTGAGCTTGCCGGCGTGAGCCTCGTTGAGCTCGATGAGGAGGTGCTTGGCCTTCATGACCAAAGTAGGACTAATACCTACTGAGGTAGAAAGGATGATGTTACCCTCTTCGGTGATCTCAGAAGCTTCGACGATGGCAACATCAATGTCGCCAAGGAAACCGTAAGCTACGTCCTGGCCGATCATAGAGAGGTGGCAGTCGAAATACTGTACCTGGCCGCTGTTGATAGCGCCACGCATGTCAGAATTGCTCTGGAATGGGGTGCGGAACTTGACAGCCTGAGCCTTGGCCAGCATGGTGTCAATCTGTGGACCTGTAGCGCCACCGGTGATGAGACCTACCTTGAACTCACGACCTGCAGCGTGCTCCTCTTCGGCATAACCAGCCAATGCAGCAGGGATGACCTTAGGTGTACCTACTGAAGAGAAACCACCGATACCTATCACATCGCCGTTCTTAATGAGACGTGCAGCCTCTTCGGCGGTAAAACGAGGGTAATTAACCATAAGTTTTATACTTTTTGGGGAAATAGAATTCTATGCAAGTTAATAAATTACGGTGCAAAGATACGATTTTTTTACCAATCTGACAAAAAAAATGCAGAAAAGCCATCACTTTCCTGCATTTTATGATTAGTAGATTTGTTTGCCATATAAGGTGAGCAAACTTTGCGCGATTACTTGCGCTGGAAGTCAGCATTAGGATACCACTTTGGCATTTCGGTCTGGTTAGCAACCTGAAGGGCGATGGCGTGGAGGAGCGCCTGGTTCTCTACGACGCCGTCCATCTTCCAGTCAGCACTCCACTCATCCTTAGGATGGTGATAGTAGCGAGGCTGCTTCATCTTCCACTCGTGGTACTCCTTGTCGACATAGTCGTTGCCACCACCTACCATGATGCCAGGAACGCCGAAGCGGACGAAGTTGAACATATCTGTACGATAGTAACCACCGGCAGGGTCAGCGCTGACGGTCTTGAAGGTACGGTTCTGTGCAGCAGCTACGGTCTGAGCGATAACCTCAAGATCAGTCTTGCCAGCAGCGCGGAGCACTACGTCACGGGTACGCTCTGAAGGTACGCCACCGTCGATATTGATATTAGCAGCAGTCTTCTCGAGTGGCATCAAAGGATGACGGCCATACCACTCCGAACCGAGCAGGCCACACTCCTCAGAGGTGACAGCTACGAACATCAAAGAGCGGCGGGTCTTGAATGGAGAATTGATGAACTGACGAGCGTGCATCAGCATAGCAGCTACGCCAGCAGCGTTGTCAGAAGCACCGTTGTAGATGCTGTCGCCCTCGAATGGAAGGCCAATGCCAAGGTGATCCCAGTGAGCGGTGAAGACTACACACTCGTCTTTGAGGTCAGTGCCAGGAAGGATACCTGCAACGTTGTGGCTCTCACCGATCTTGACGTTAATGTCGAGGGTTGCCTTGGTGGTAGCCTTGAGGCTATAAGCCTTGAAACCCTTCTTCTTTGCCTCAGCAGCAGCCTCGTCGTAATCACGGCCACAAGCCTTGAAGAGGCGACGGGTAGCGTCCTCGGTAATCCAACCGTTGATAGGCATGGCGTTTACGTTGTCCTCTGCGTCGAGCAAAGAGATCTGAGTACCTGAGTGCGAGTTGATAGGTACGCTGAAATCGTATGAAGCAGCTGCGGTGTTGTGGATGACAAGACAGCCAGCAGCACCCTTGCGCTGAGCTTCCTCGAGCTTGCAGCACCAGCGGCCATAATAAGTCTGGTTAGAACCGCGAAGCAAGGTCGCATCATAATAGCCAGGATCGTTGACCATAGCGAGGATGATCTTACCCTTGACATCAATACCGTCAAAGTCGTTCCAGCCATACTCTGGAGCGTCAATACCGAAACCTACGAAAACGAGCTCAGTGGTTGGCATGACTACCTTCTGCTGGTTGCGGTGGCTCCAGATGACTACATCCTCACCACACTTGATGTCTACCTTACCCTTAGGAGCCTTGATCGAGAGCTTGCCCCCCTTGACTGTGGTGATGGTCGAGATCTCGCGTACTGGCTGGAAGTAGCTGTCGCCATTAGCTGGCTGGAGACCGAGCTCCTTCATCTGATCTGCGATGTAGTTGATGGTCTTCTCTTCGTATGGACCCATAGGCTTACGGCCACCGAAGTCGTCACCGCTCAGGGTCTTGACCTGGCGGGTGAGGTAGTCAATGTCTGACTCCTCGGTCTGTGCTGACAGAGGCTGTGCCATAGCGAAAGCAGCCATCAGCAGGGAGAAAAATGCTGTTTTTTTCATAATCTAATATATAATGTAAATGAGTATTCAATCTTATATAACGCGAATACATATATATTATTGTTTTTCAAGCAGCAAATCTCTTTTATCCCCAATATGCCACACTGGCCAGGACAGCATCAAGCACACAACTTCATCCGGGACTTCAATTTATCTGCCACTCTGCCACAAATGCTATAACTTTCTGATTCTCATACAGCATTTTGCGTGGCAGATGGGTGGCAGATAGTGGCAGATGGGTAGGTTCAGTTAGGTATTACCTCCAGCACCCTTCCCAGATGATACTCTATGACTCCAACCTTATCGTAGGTAATGTCTGTGACCTCTACCAAAGCGCTGTCTCGATCTTTGTTGTAGCCGACATAGAAGCGAATCACGTCATACGGACGGAGGTAACGCTTGCCATCTGCCTGGTCAATATAGGTATACTTATTGATGGTGGTCTGCTTGATTTCTCTATACTCGATCGTCTTCGTTCCTGAAAGAATCTCTTGGAAATACATATCTTTGATATTCAGCGTCAAGACACGCAATCCTTTCACATCGAAGGTCGAGCCTTTCTTCACGATACGCTTCTCCAAACACTGCATTTCTGCATTGTAGCTATAGTTCACGATCGAACGATCCGCAATCTTCTGAATCACCAGCTCGATGATCTCCAGCGGAGCTACATACCACTCACTGGGTTCATGCTCAATGCCATTGTCATCATAGACTTTGATCTGGAAGTTGACGGCTTGGAATACCTGATGCACCAAGGTCTCAAACATGTGCGAATTCATATTCAAGATCTGAGCCGTAGACATGATCTGCACAGGAGCCATCAGGTAGGTAGGCTCATGCTCCGCGTTAGCCACACGCTCCTCCACGCTATTGATAGTGAATCCGATCTTGTAGAGATTCTTCACATTGGCGATTTCCGGATTCGGAGACAATGAGCGGAGTATATAGATATAACCTGTTGACTTATCTCCTTCGGCAAGCGAAGCAAACTCCTGGTCAGTCTTGTCTTGCGGATCAGTGACGCCATAGCCTTCATAAAGCACATTAGATCGCAATGTCTGCAACAGAATATCTGACTCCGTGCCATCTTCATAGATGCAGCGAGTACGACCATCTATCATGCCACTACGATTGGTCTTCTTCTCACGAATAGACTCAAGCAGCAGTAACTGGCCACCAACAACATAGTAATGACCTTCGTCAAGGTTCGATGTCTTTGAGGTTTTTATCAAGTCGCGCTTACCTTCATTGAGCTCTTTCTGCACCTTTTCAAATAAAGGTCTATATAGCTCAAAGTCCTCACAAGTCTTCCTTTGTGCATAATGATCTGGCTGGAGGCGTTTTCCCTCCATCACCCGCTTCATATCCGCTGGCAGATTAAACAGCGTCAGCTCCTTATCCGACACATCCAGCAATGGATCACTGAACAAGTCTCTGAGTTCCTTATCTACGTCCATAATCCTAAGTCTTTAAGGGTTTGAAGCGACACGCTCATCAGCTTCTCCGAAATATTCTTACTCGCCAGTTGAGGTTCTCTGCCATTGGCTGCAATCCAGTCCTTCACCTGCTGTATCTTTTTCTGCATACGGTCATCCGCCGTCACAGGAGCCGGCGCAGGCTTTACACCTGCAAGGATCGGATCCTCAAAAAGTTCCAAGAGTTCTGTAGGCCATTCCATACTTATTCTCCATTATAGTCAAGACCCATCATTCGGCGGATCTTCAGGTTCTTAATCATTGTATAGGCCTGAGCCAGTTCACGCTCCTGCAGGTTAGGCGAATCCAATGCAGGAATCTGGCCATTATGAGCTGCTACCCAATCCTTCAGCGGTCCCTTGAACAGACGGATAGCCTCCTCCACCGTCAGATCAAACTTCTGCTCAGCTATCGTGTCCTGTATCACCTTCAGCGTCTCTGCATCTACCGCCTTTGAGATGACCTCGTAAGCTCGCTGATACGGATTGATCGTGTCAATCAGGTTGATGCTCAGCTTATCGATATTGATGAACTTATTGGCAATCTTGATCAGACGATTACCCTCACTCTGCTGATCCTCATCCGTCTTTGGCTGAATCATTCCTGGAGTGATATCTACCGGCTCACCTTGATCATCCGTGATATTATTTCCCTTCACCAACGTGTTGAGCAAGAAGTGCTGACGTACCTCCTCCACCTCCTCTGGCGTCAGATCAGGATAGCGCTTCATGATGACCTTCGGAATCAGATTCTGTGTGATATTCTCTGCGGTAGTCGAACCGCTGATGGCACGTATCATCATCTCATCCTGCAATACAGCAGCCTGCAAGTCATCCAGCTGCTGCTCGATGATCTGTTTCGTCTTGGCCGAAGACAAAGGTTTCAATCCTTCCACTACGATGGTGTTGACCAATGGATTATCCTCATCTTCATCCTCTTTCGAAGACTTGAACTTCCAGCTTGGAGCCATGACCTGCTCCATCAACAGCGAGGCGGTGATAGCTTTCAGGAAGTCATTCACAGCCACCTTCACCTCAGCCTGCTCAGCATCTGGCATGGCTATCATATTGATAAACTTGGCAGTTTCCTTACCCTCGCAATCACGCGTGCAGCGGCCAATGATCTGCACTACTTCGGTCAATGATCCACGTACACCGATGGTCAGACACACCTCACACCATGCCCAGTCAAAGCCTTCTTTGGCCGTACCTAAGGCGATGATGATATCCATGTCGTCAGCCGACTTCATATTCTGTAGATAGAACTGCACACGTGCACGCTCATTCGGGTCATCCTCCACCAGATCAGCCACTTTCAGCATTCTGCCATCAGGTGTCTTGACCGTATAGACACAGGTCGAACTATCTTTTCGTACCACTTCACCGATCATCTTCATAATCTTGCCGACCTCCTCATACTTGCCTTCGCCTGTTGAGGCGCGACTGTTGACGCTTGGGATGTGAATGATAGTTTTCTTCCTTGTATCGAGCACCTCAGAGATATGCTCGAGGTACGAACCGTGATAGAAGTGATAACCTAAGACGAGGTTCTTCAGGTAGCGATACCCGTTGAGCTGCTGATAGTAGTTATAGGTCACAGGATAGAACTTTGCCTCATCCTCCACGCGCAATACGGGTACTCCATCTCCTCGGAAGTAGCTGCCAGTCATGGCTATGATGTGACCCGTAGAGTTGTTGATGACTCTGCGAACAATATCACCCAATCCAGATTCTGCATCCGCTGAAGTGTGATGGAACTCATCAATGGCCAGCAGGCAATCATTAAACTCCTCATCGTTCAGCTGCTTCATGCCATTGCGAAGCGTTGCATGAGCACACACCAGCACAGGGACGGTCTGCTTGGTGCGGAAGAAATCCACAAAGTGCTTTGCCTTGTCCGTATCATTGTCCATCGTGTTGCAGAGATTGTTGGAATAAGATACTTTCCAATCTGCAAAGAATCCATATTTCTTCAGGTCGGTATCGGCAAACGAGCGTCCGATGCTCTTCTCTGGCACAGCCACTACTACACGCTTGATTCCCTGATTCTGGAGTTTATCCAAAGCCAGGAACATCAATGCACGGCTCTTGCCACAAGCCGGTGGTGCTTTTATAAGAAGATATTTCTGATTACGTGCTTCATACGCCATGGCCTGCATCTCTCGCATACCCATAGCATTGGTATTCGTTGATTTGCCATTCTGCTGATAATGAATATCAACAAAGTCGTTAGTCGCTTTGATTGAGTCCATAATTATCACAATTATGTACGCTCAATGATCTTGTAAAGAAAAGATTATTTCTTGTCTGTTGGCCTCTTCATAATGCAGGCAACACTTCCATAAAGTTCTCCCTCCAATGCACGAAGAGAATGTGAGATATCATTTAGGAAACCCAATTTACTCGTCCATTTTCCATCTGGTAATTGCAATGAAGCATGAGTGCAAATGCCATCTTTGGCAAATAATGCTATTTTCTGGACTGCTGGTTCTATCGCTTCGTTATCACAGCATACGAAGCCCTTACTTTCAAAATTCTGGACGAAAGCTTCTAATCGTTCTGAATTCAAAACTCCTGCTGGCCAATATTCATCTTCTTCAAGAGAGATATTATCTAATGGTGGCCATTCCCAACGATTGTTTACACCAGATGCCCATGCAATACAATTATAGTCACGTGTTTTCTCACTGGTAATCTGAAAAGCTTTATCAGTTTGCAATCCTGGGAAATATCCACAGATGAGTGAAATATCTTTCATAATGCTACTACTGCATCAAACAGCCACTTTAAAGCTCTCTGCTTATACTGTGGTTCACACTGCATTTTGTCCTTGATGAAAGGCAAGATTGAACTTCCCATTTTCAGCATTTCCTTAAAGTTAGGATTGGCGATATAGAAACTACGACCAGAAAAAACGCATGTCTCTTCCCACCACTGATTAAAAAGCTGATTGAAGCGAACACTGATATCAGAAGACCCAGTTTTGGTCAAAGCCAGAGCATCAGACGCAGCATCCCCCTTCGTGGCAAAATACACGAAAGGAGTATTGTCTTGCACCATCTTACAACGGATATCTTCTTCTATCATATTTGAACATTATTAAAATTCGCGTGCAAAGATACACATATATATAATAATGTACAAATATTTCACAAGAAAAATATCTTTTCTTCACAATTTCAAAGAGCGTACGGTTATTTTTTACTTTTTTGTCATCTTTTCATACATCTTAAACAAGCACTCCAGTCGCGCTTCATCCGAAGCGAACGGATAGCCTGGGTAACAGCTCTCTACGATATCATCAAGCCTTGCATGAGCCTCTCGCAAATCGTCTGGCATGGTGTCAGGATCATACAGGTCTGCCAAGGTCTTTCCTACGGTCAGATAAGGTTCACGAGTCAGGAGAATCTCTGTGGCGGCTTCCTCAATCTCGGATTTCTTAGAGTCGGAGATTTTGGGGAAAGGGAAGGTATTGTAGCACAATTGCGCTGAGTACCGATAATCTGTTTTTAATCTTCCTCCAACAACGCGAACCCAGTCCATATGCATCTGAGAAGTGAGTACCCCGAATAACCATATTGGGGCATCATAAATTGCAAAAGCAGAATTTGTTATTACTACCCCCTTATCAAGATACCCAATTGGAATATAGTCGCGACGTTCAGATGATGTAGAAGGTATAATTACTGCCTCAGTTTCTTTATAACGTTTTTCTGTAAATGAATATGGAAATAATGCATATTCTCTAGTCGCTGCTTTTGTACTTTCTAATCTTTTTTCTTTAATCTTTTCAAATCGAGCGGATAATACAGGAATACTATATGCCAGATCTTTATGTTGCTCGTCTACCCAAATACAATAGCGGGTTTTCCCATTAATAAATTCTTCGGAACCCATCGCTGGATGAACTAAACAAGAAACTTCAGGATGTTCATTAAGTAGATTGTCTATTTCAAAAGATTCAAAGAAAAGATTTCCATCATCTGTAGCCTGAGACCCTTTTTGCATTTCTGGTAATTGAGAAATAGAAGTACTTTCCTTATTTACTATTTGGATATCAGAATCGTTCAAATAAGGATTAATGTGGCAGCATCTTTTGATATTAGAACCATTGTATAATAAGCAGGAAGTTGCTTTATTTGACAGACCAATTATAATGCAGGTTACACCAGCATTATGTTTGGCATTGTTAGTCCACTTAAAAGATTTGTAAGCAAATCTTATTACTATATTGCTGCCCAATATAGTAGGCCAAAGCATCCCGACTTGCTCTCCTTGGCAGACAGAATTCGTACTAACAAAAGCTACTTCTGCATTTGTATTTTGAATATACAAAGATCCTTTCATAAACCAAGATGAAATATAATCGAGCTTCTTATAGTCTGTTATTCCATTAAAGTTTATACTTAAATCTGTCTTTTGATTATCATCTTGTAAAACATATCCTAAATACGGAGGATTACCAAAGATAAACACCTCATCCTCCTTAGTATGTGGACATACCTCATCCCAATCTACACGGCAAGCATTACCACACTTGATCTGTGTGATATCTTTGAGAGGCAAAGCCTGCGTGTTGACACCGAAATCACGATTGAGTTTTTGGTTCATCTGATGCTCTGCCAGCCATAATGATAACATGGCAATTTCGTGAGGGAAATCAAGTAACTCAATACCATAGAACTGGCTGATCTTGATGACTGAACCATCCACAAATTCGAGCAAGCCTTGCGTATTGCATTGCTGAATCAGATGAAGAATATCCATCTCCAGCAGTCGGAGCATCTTATATGTGATGATCAAGAAGTTACCACTGCCGCAGGCAGGATCAAAGAATTTCATCTTCGACATTCGAAGCAGGAGCTTGCGACATTGATTCTCGTAAGTCTTACATTCCTTGATATAAACAGGAGAAGTAATTACACCGAGATCAAGCATTTGCTTTTTCTGTTTGATGAAGTTCGCTATTTTCTCATACTCAGCTCGCAGCTCATCGAGGAACAGCGGATTGATGACCTTCATGATATTTGGCACCGAAGTATAGTGCATACCCTGTGTAGCTCGTTCATCGGGATTGACCACCGCTTGAATCATCGAGCCGAAGATGTCTGGATTGATGTTCTGCCAATCCAGATCACCGCACTCGATGATGATCTTACGAGCACGTGCACTCAGCTGAGGAAGTGAAATCAGCTTGGTGAAAAGCCCACCACTGACGAACGGGAATTGACGAATGAAAGAAGGAAGATCGGCAGGACGATGTTTCTCCTCAGTAGCCATAGCAAAGAAGGCGTCATCGAGGAAGGGATTGAGGTCAGAACCATCATCGAGCGTATATTGTTTGATAGTGCCGGTAAAGATAGAAGGCTCGAAAATACCCGTATCTTCGGCAAAGAAGCAGAAGAGCAATCGAGCAATGAAGATATTCAGGTCATGCAGATCCGAACCAGACGTAAACTCATTGTAAGCACGTATCTCGTCATGCAGCTTGGCCAGTTTTTCGGCTGCTTTGATGTCGGCAGGCGACTCCTCCACATACTCAATACGCTCTACGCCAGCCAGTGGATAGAAAAACTCAAAGTCACAATAGAGACGATCAACTTGCTGCTCGAAGGACTCCTGCTGACGCAGATCGTATGCACGGATAGTCTTGCCATCGCTCACTGCAATGATCTTCGGAGCCGCCTTGCGGACAGAAACGTCAGCCTTCAGCTCCTCCAGTTCAGCCACCAGTCGCAGCGTGGTAGTAGCACGATAGCAGAACTCACCTTTGATGAGTAATCCAGGTTCGAAAGTCTTGATGATTCCTTTGCCTTCGCGCATTCGAGCAATGTCACGCTCGCCTTTGCCGAAAGCATAGAGAAGGGAGTAGCCGATCTCATCAGCCGGCAGAGTGTTCTCTTTCAGCTGACGCAGACGCTCCTCAATCTCCTTGTAACTGAGTTGTGTTTTCTTTGCCATAGGAGGTTGATGTGTATTTCTGGTAACATCAACCTACCGTCAATCATTCTGGCTATCATGGTATATTAATAAACGACTTGTACCCGAACGGACACAAAAAGGGCATGAGCCTTCTTATGACACTCCGGGGCACAAGCCTAGGAAAACGTCGAACCCCTTAGAATATAAGAAATGCCCACACCCGGAAGTGTAAGCATCTTTGTATCATTATATTCTAAAGGTCGGCATCATCCTATGCTATATACGGACAAGCCAACCATCATTGTCGTGACATTATTCGGCTGAGTGAAGTTTCCTAGGCTTGTTTCAGGAGTGTCACAATGATAGCTTGATGCTAATATATTATTATATGTGTAAGATTATTAGTTGTTCTTTCTGAGTTTTTTGATCAGTATTTATGTTTTTACCGCGACAAAGATACATAGTTTTCTCTGCATCTCCAAATTATTGAAACACTTTTTAATCTAGTTAGGGAAAAATATTTTTTCAATGAATTTTTCATTTAACTTGCCACGCACTTTCCACTGTACTCCCCTGAAAAAAGTGGTTCTTCTTCAATTTAGTTGAAAACTTGGAAGATTCGGCTGGAAGCCGATACCATGAGTAACCGGGGGCGAAGACCTCGGATGAAGAACTCTACCTCATAGACTTGGCTGGAGGCCAATACCTTGTTGGTGGGGGTACTGCCCTCCAGGCAGCTAGGTTGGAAGAGACGTCCATATCCGGCAGCACCTTCGGTGCAACCGGTTACTAATAGTGCAGCCTTCCAGGCT
>JAZQQH010000103.1:0-28863 GCA_045628985.1 Bacteroidales bacterium
CCTATTGAGCATGGTGCTGACATCGTGGTTCACTCTGCAACGAAGTTCATCGGCGGTCACGGTTCTTCCCTCGGCGGTATCATCGTGTATGGAGGTAAGTTTGACTTCAAGGCAAAAGCAGATCGTTATCCAACAATAGCAAAGCCAGATCCATCATACCATGGTGCTGTGTTCGCTGACGTGGCAGGTGCTGCAGCTTTCGTAACCCGTATCCGTGCCGTCATCCTCCGCGATACAGGTGCTACCATCTCTCCATTCAACGCGTGGATCCTCCTTCAGGGCGTCGAGTCATTGCCACTCCGCATCGAGCGTCACGTCGAGAATGCACTCAAGGTCGTCGACTTCCTGGCCGACCATCCAAAGGTCAAGAGTGTCAGTCACCCATCGCTCGCCAGCCATCCTGATCACGCTCTCTACGAGAAGTACTTCCCACAGGGTGCAGGCAGCATATTCACCTTCGAGATCAATGGTACTCAGGAGGATGCATGGAAATTTATCGACTCACTCCAGATCTTCTCATTGCTCGCCAACGTGGCCGATGTCAAGTCGCTCGTCATCCACCCATACACCACCACCCACTCGCAGATGACCCCAGAAGAGCTGGCCGATCAGCACATCACCCCAAGCACCGTGCGCCTCTCTATCGGCGTGGAGCATATCGACGACATCCTCGATGACATCAAGCAGGCGCTCGATCAGCTCTGATAAATACTCATTTGCATAAAATAAACCGCGACATTCAGCGTTAATAATAAAAACAAAGAAACTATGGCAATATACAATCAGATTACCGACCTGATCGGTAAAACCCCTTTGGTCAGAATTGACAAGTTCGCACAGAATCGTGGCGCCAAGGCCAATATCATCGCGAAAGTAGAGTTCTTCAATCCTGGTGGCTCCGTCAAGGACCGCGTAGGTCTCGCTATGATCGAAGACGCTGAGCGTAAAGGCATCCTCAAGCCAGGCGGCACTATCATCGAGCCAACCTCCGGCAATACCGGTGTAGGCCTGAGCCTCGTTGGCGCAGTCAAGGGCTACAAGGTCATCCTCACCATGCCAGAGACCATGAGCATCGAGCGTCGCAAGCTCGCCGCCGCTTATGGCACCGAGATCGTCCTCACCCCAGGTGCTGCCGGCATGAAGGGCGCCATCGCCAAGGCCGAGGAGTTGCGCGATGCTACCCCGGGCGCAGTCATCCTGCAGCAGTTTGAGAACGCTTCGAACCCAGCCATCCACGAGGCTACCACCGGCGAGGAGATCTCCGCCGACTTCGCAGCCGCTGGCCAGCAGGTCGATGTCTTCGTAGCTGGCGTGGGCACAGGCGGTACCGTCAGTGGTACGGGTGCAGCCATCAAGAAGCACTTCCCTAACGCCTACGTCGTAGCCGTCGAGCCAGCCACCAGCGCCGTCCTGAGCGGCAATCCAAGCGGGCCACACAAGATCCAGGGCATCGGTGCAGGCTTCGTCCCTAAGAACTTCAACCGCGCCGTCGTCGATGAGATCCTCCCAGTCGGCAACGACGAAGCCCTCGCCACCGGTCGCGCCCTCGCCAAGGAAGAAGGCCTCCTCGTAGGCATCAGCTCCGGCGCCGCAGCCTACGCCGCTTCAGTCCTTGCACAGCGCCCTGAGTTCGCAGGCAAGAATATCGTAGTCCTCCTCCCAGACACTGGCGAGCGCTACCTCTCAACAGCATTATTCTCAGAATAACTTTTTTTCTTATAACACGAATTATCACGAATTGTCACGAATGATTCATAAATAATTAATTAATGAAAAATTCGTGACAATTCATGATAATTCATGTTCAAAAAATATCACCACCCCAGCTACCATAGCCAGAGTGGTGATTTTCTAATTGCCAAATTCTACCCGCAGTACTAATTACTCCCCCTCCCTAGCGAAGCGAACGGGAGGGGGTAAGGGGGGTGGGTCTCTTTTTCTTACAGCTCCAGGTCCCCATCATGAATCTCATGCCAAGGCAATCCCTGGATATTGAGCTGCTCCATGAATGGATCTGGGTCGAACTCCTCCACATTGTGCACACCCGGCTTGCTCCACTTGCCGGTCAGGAACATCATCGCACCGATCATAGCAGGCACGCCAGTGGTGTACGATACGCCCTGCATACCGGTCTCGAGGTAAGCCTCGCGGTGGCTGCAGTTGTTATATACATAATAGGTATGCTCCTCGCCGCCACGCAGGCCACGGATGCGGCAGCCGATCGAAGTCTCGCCGTCGTAGTTCTCGCCCAGCTCCTTAGGATTAGGCAATACAGCCTTGAGGAACTGCAGAGGCACGATCTTGACCACTACATCGCCCGAACCGTCAGCTGCTGGAGCCTTATACTCGATCTCGTCGATACGATCCATACCGATGTTCTGAATCACCTCCAGGTGCTTGAGGTAAGCCTCGCCGAAGGTCATCCAGAAGCGCGCACGCTTGATGGTAGGGTAGTTGATGACCAGCGACTCAATCTCCTCGTGGTGCAGCAGATATGACTCCTTAGGGCCGATATTAGGGTAGTTGAGCGGCTTATGGATCTCCATAGGCTCGGTCTCATGATACTCGCCATTCTCCCAGTAGAGACCCTTCTGAGTGATCTCGCGGATGTTGATTTCAGGGTTGAAGTTGGTAGCGAAAGCCTTATGATGGTTACCCGCATTGCAATCCACGATGTCGAGATACTGGATCTCGTCGAAGTGATGCTTAGCAGCGTAAGCCGTATATACACTGGTCACACCTGGGTCGAAGCCGCAGCCGAGGATAGCGCAGAGGCCTGCCTTCTCGAAGCGCTCGCGGTAAGCCCACTGCCATGAGTACTCGAAGTGAGCCTCGTCCTTTGGCTCATAGTTAGCCGTGTCGAGATAGTTGACACCAGCCTCCAGACAAGCGTCCATGATGGTGAGGTCCTGATAAGGGAGAGCCAGGTTGATACAGAGCTCTGGCTTGAACTCCTTCATGAGCTTGACCAATGCAGGCACGTCGTCCGCATCGACCGCAGCGGTAGTGATATTGGCCACCACGCCATTCTTGCTGTAACCCTTGGCGCGGATAGCCTCTGCAGCTGCATCGCACTTTGACTTGGTGCGTGAGGCGATACAGATATCAGTGAAGATGTCGGCATTCTGTGCCAACTTGTGAGCTGCTACGGTACCTACACCACCACAGCCGATAAGAAGTACTCTTGACATTCTAAAGAAAGTGATAAGTTATAAGTTAATACTATGTGTTGTCAATTTGGCGACAAAGGTAACCTAAATTTTCGGTATCTCCAAATGTTTCGGCCAAAAAGTGCTTTGCAGCCATTCTTTTTCTCATTCGGTGATGCAAATCAATCTAATTGACTTATTTGTTTGTTTCATCTATGCCACACTCTCTGCATGTATGCTGCCGTTCGATGTAGTTCATGCCACGCTTTCGTCATGTACTCTACTGATCGTTGCGATCCATGTCGTACTCGTGGCATGGACTCTATCATTCTGTATAGTCCATGCGGTGTTTCCTACTTGTACTCTGTTGATTAATGTGGTTCGTGCTACACTCATGGCATGTATTCTACTGATCAATGTGGTCCATGCCTGAGTGTATCTTCAGGTTCCGAGTTTTATTTTTAGCTGATAATAACATAAAATTAGCCCGTGACCAATGTTCTGGCCACGGGCTAATCGTATTATTTGTGTCGTATTACTTCAAGAAGGTGATCAATACACCTGCAGCGACTGCAGAACCGATAACACCAGAGATGTTGGCAGACATACAGTAGTTGAGGATGTTGTTCTTAGGATTCTCCTTCATAGCCAGCTCGTTTGCTACACGTGAAGCCATTGGTACAGCAGAAAGGCCGCAAGCACCTACGAGTGGGTTGATCTTCTTCTTAGCGAAGAGGTTGAAGAGATGTACGAGGCCGATACCACCTGCGATAGATACTGCGAATGCGAGGAAGCCACCTACAACGATACCGATGGTGGTGAGGTTGAGGAATGACTCGACGGTCATGGTAGCACCTACTGAGAGACCCAGGAAGATGGTAGCGATGTTCATCAATGCGTTTGATGCTGTCTCGGCAATACGAGAGGTGTCGGTACCGATCTCCTTGATGAGGTTACCGAACATGAGCATACCGATGAGCGATACTGCTGAAGGTACGATGATGGCAACCAGCACGGTAACGAAGATTGGGAACACGATCTTGGCAACGCGCATATTCTTGATCTGCAGTGAGTTTGGATAGAGCTTGTCCTGCTCCTTCATGTTGATGAGACGCTGCTCCTTGGTGGTGCAGAGCTTCACAACGAATGGGATGATGACAGGTACGAGCGCCATGTAAGAATAAGCTGCGATGGCGATAGGGCCGAGGAGGTGAGGAGCAAGCTTGATGGTGGTATAGATGGCGGTAGGACCGTCAGCACCACCGATGATGCCGAGCGAACCAGCCTCCTGTGGGGTGAAGCCGAAGATGCCTACTGCCACGAGGACTACGCCGAAGATACCTACCTGTGCTGCTGCACCGAAGATAGCCAGCTTGAGGTTACGGAGCATTGGACCGAAGTCGGTCATGGCACCTACACCCATGAAGATTACTGGTGGGATGAAACCGGTCTTGATGAGCCAGTAGTAGATCATGTTCATCAGGCCGAGGTCGTGTGCGATCTCTGGGAGGCCCATGTGATAGACGTCATAGACCTTGCCATTGGCATGGACAAGACCCTCGCCGTCAGCACCAAAGACGCCCATCTCACCGCCTGGGAAGTTGGCCAACAGGATACCCATCGCAATAGGGATGAGCAGCAGTGGCTCGTAGTGCTTGGCAATGCCCAGATAGAGGAACAGGAAGCCAAGCGCATACATGATGAGAAAACGTGGATCGGAACCGATGGCTCCGAAGGCGGTCATCTCATATAATTTTTCGAAAATAGTTGTAATATCCATTTTTTACTTAATTTTGAAGATTGGATCATCCTCGAATACCTTGTCGCCAGGGTTAGCGAGGATAGCGGTGATCTGGCCGTCGCAGTCAGCTGCTACGGCGTTGTAGGTCTTCATTGCCTCGATATAGCCGATGGTCTGACCCTTCTTAACCATATCGCCAACCTTTACAGGGGTCTCAGCTGCGCCCTTGACGAGGAAGAACTTACCCTCGAGTGGAGCGAGGACATCAGCGCCTTCGCCTGCTGCTACTGGAGCTGCACCTGCTGCTGGAGCGCTGCCATCGTTAGGAGCGATAGATACGGTGTAGGTCTCACCATTGACGGTAACCTTGAGATCCTGAGCCTTGATCTCGCCGGTGCCAGCGTTAGCCTTCTTAGCCTTGCGCTCTGCGAGGTCAGCCTCGAAGTCAGCCTTAGCCTTGCCGCTCTTGTATGCCTCGTACTGTGATGGGTGCATTGCATACTCGAAGAGCTCCTCGTCGTCCTGACCGAGCTCCCAGCCATTGGCCTGCATCTTAGCGCGGAACTCATCGAGGTTATCTGGAGCGTAGATCTGTGGATCCTCGGTCTCGAACTTAAGACCCTTCTCCTCAGCCATCTTAACGAGCTCTGGAGCTACTGGGCCAGGGAGCTGACCAGACTTGCCGAGAAGCATATCCCAGTGGTTGTCAGCGATGATGCTCCAACGCTCCTTGCCCTTCTCCATCTGCATGACGTTCATGAGGGCCTGGTTCTTGACATACTGTGAGAATGGAGTTACGAGACATGGGTAACCCATCTTTGGCCATACGTAAGCAACCTCGTCGAAGAGCTTGATAAGGAGTTCGTCGGTGGTGAGCTTTGGCTGACCGTTCTTGTCCTTCCAGCGGTTGAGGCCTTCGAGGTTCTCCTCAAGGTCGGTCATGAGCGAGCCCATCATACCGCCTGGAAGACCTGGCTTAACGAGGAGTGAGTTGTTGAGGTGGTTGAGCGCTGGGATGTAGTAGCCGAGGAAGTCGTCCATCATCTCCTGGATCATGGTACGTACCTCCATGTAAGCTGCCATGTTGACGTCCTTAACCTGGAAGCCAGCGTCCTTGAGGGTCTCGATAACGGTGATAACATCGGCATGACCGGTACCCCAAGAGAGTGGAGACATACCGCAGTCGATGTAGTCGCAACCGTTCTCAGCGACCTCGAGGATTGATGCCATGTTGAAGCCAGGACCAGCGTGTGAGTGGTACTGGATGACGATGTCCTTCTTGATAGCCTTGATGCCGGCAACGATCTTGCCGAGGCTCTTTGGACGGCCGATACCAGCCATATCCTTCAAACAGATCTCGTCAGCACCTGCGTCGATGAACTTCTTAGCGAGGTTGACATAGTATTCTACAGTGTGGATAGGAGAGAAGGTGATACAGAGCGAAGCCTGTGCGATCATACCAGCCTCCTTAGCGTACTGGATTGAAGGGATTACGTTGCGTGGGTCGTTAAGACCACAGAAGATACGGGTGATGTCAGTGCCCTGAGCCTTCTTAACCTTGTAGAAGAGCTTGCGGAGGTCCTTAGGACATGGGAACATGCGGAGGCCGTTGAGTGCACGGTCGAGCATGTGGGTCTGGATACCTGCCTCATGGAAAGGCTTGGTCCACTGACGAACTGATACATTAGGGTTCTCACCATAGAGCAGATTTACCTGCTCGAAACCACCACCATTGGTTTCAACACGATCAAAGCAACCCATCTCAATAATCTTGGGTGCTACCTTAACGAGCTGGTCAACACGAGGCTGGTACTTGCCAGCGCTCTGCCACATGTCGCGGAAGACCAGAGAAAGCTTAACTTCTTTTGCCATATAAAAAATATATTTTTTTATTACTAATTACAAATTTCAAATTACGGGGAGTAAGTGACTCTGATTACAAATTATCTATTTGTACTATTGTTTTTAGTAGTGAGTACTATTCTGCTGAGAAGTCTTATTATTGCATCACAATCTGCAGAAAGATTCCTAAAATCGGTCTCATGAATCTGATTTGACTTGTACAGTATTCTCAACCAATAAAGCGTTTCGTTGGCTTCTTTTCGGGAGATATTCAATTTGTGTATAAAATCATCTATTGATTCGGCAAATTGAGATTCTGCAATATTGGCACCAATAGATGTGCCAGACCGGAGAAGTTGCGTACTTATTACTCGTTCATGACGCTCCTCAGTGAGAAATCTGTAAAATTTGCAAATCTTTACTGCAAATTCTTCAGATAGATCTACAACTAAGTTGCGGTCTTTCATAGTAACTTAGTAATTTGTAATTCGTAATTTGTAATTAAAATTACTTGCTGATTTTAGTCACCATTGCCTTAGGCGCAACCTGAGCGATAGCTGCCTTGATGGCAGCCTCAACGTTGGCTGGGATAGCTGCAGGAGCAGGAGCGGCGCCACGCTTTGGTGCAGCTTCTTCCTCTGGAGCAAATTTGTTGACTGCCATGATCATCAGCTTTGAGAGATTGATGATCAGGACGAGGATGATAAATACCGTACCCATGCCGACAATCATCAGCAGCAGGGCGGTTTCCATTGGGGTTAATCCTTCCATATAAATTGATTTGAATATTAAATAACCATAATTACCTTGTGCAACATCAGTCGAATCTATGTGTGTTCTGATGAGGCCAATTTTCCCAAATTTGGGTGCAAATTTAGTAAAATTATTTGACGTTTCCAAAAAAACAGCCACAAATCAGCAAAAAATATTGCAAATTTGTGGCTGGGGATTATATTTATGCACTTATGCGCGGGGTTGTGTGTATTTTTGGAAGTTATAAAGGAAGTAAAAAAGAAGTTATAAGGAAGTTATAGGGGAGTTATAAGGACGTTTGTGTCAGATGACGACATTGCTTGTATCAGCTGGAGTATTGTCCTTATAACTTCTTTATAACTCCCTTATTACTTCCCTATAACTTCCTTTACTTAATCAACTTATAGAACTCGCTATGCACACGCGACCGAATGCTGGACTCGCTCCAAGCCTTGTTGTCACGCGACGGACAAATGCGGTTGGAGAGGAAGATATAGACGAGGTCTGACTCCGGATCGACCCAGAAACAAGTGCCGGTGAATCCGGTGTGTCCCCACGTCTGCGCGCTGGCCTCAGGAGCCATTGTGCCGAGCTTCTCGCCTGAGGCTACCTGACGGTCAAAGCCGAGGTTGCGACGCGAGCGCGGTGAGCGCTGGGTGGTGAACTGATGGCACAGGTCTTTGTCGAGATACTGTGTGCCATTCTCCACGCCTTCGTTCTTCATGAGCATGATTATGCGAGCCAGGGCGGTGGTGGTGCCGAAGAGACCTGAGTTGCCTTCTACGCCTTGAGCCCATTCGCCTATCTCGTCATGCACGGTGCCGTGGATGAGGCGCTGTCGGATGGTATTGTCCACCTCGGCTGGAGCTATCTGGCTGAGGTCTATGCACTTATCGAGCGGTAGGTAACAGAGCTCGTTGTTGAAGAATGGCTCGAGTCGCTGCTGAAGGTATACGTCAAGACGCTGCTTGGAGAGGCGCTCCACGATGTAACGGAGCAGCACGAAGTTGAGGCAGGAATAGAGGTAACGACCCTGCTTGCGCTTAGGCTTGAGACCAGCGATGGTCTTGATCATCTGCTTCTCGCGGACGTCAGAGGTAATCTCGGGGAAGTCCTTGTAGAATGGATAGAAGTCGCGCAGGCCTGACTCGTGATAGAGGAGATTCTGGAGCGTGACCTTGGCGTAGTTGGTACCCTTGAGCTCTGGTAGCCACTTGGTTACGCGGTCGGTGAGCTTGAGCTTGTACTCCTTCATCGCTAAGATGACGGCTGGGACAGTAGCGGCGGCTTTGCTGACAGAAGCTAAGTCGTAGAGCGTGTTGTTGTTGACCTGCACGCCGGCCAGCCAGTCGAGCTGATTGTCATTGCCATCCACAGGTGCGAGCGTTCCGAAACTCTTGTTATAGATGACCTCCCCTTTGTGGATGGCCATGATCTGGCAGCCTGGCATAGCGCCTTGCTTGATGGCATCGAGGACCATGCGGTCAACGCTGTCGTAAGGCGATGGACCGGCTGGAATGGTCGGGTTATTTGAGGTCTTCTTGGCTGACGCTGTTGTAGTGATGGTTCCTTCGTTGCCTGCGGTATTGGCCTTAGTGTTGGCTTCGGTCGGATCCTTATATCCGTTTTCGGCCAACAGAGTAGCATTCTCTGCATTGCCGGCTTTGACGAGCGCATAGAGCTTCTCGGAGATCTCCTTAGGCGTGTCGGCTGGCTTGACAGAAGGGTAGAGGAGCTTCTGGCGCTCTGGTCCAACGATCAGCGCGTACTTCCACATCAGGACGCGGCGGCACTTCTCGTCGATGGTCTTCTGCTTGAGCTTGCCTTTCTTGATGGCGTCCTTGAGTTGCTTCCAGCATGCATCCATCGGGGTTGGCTGGAGCAGGATGTCCACGCCGGCATTGAGCGCCTTGACGCAGATGTCAGGGTACTTGCGAGCGCCTTCCATGGCCAGTCCGTCGGTGAATACCAGTCCGTTGAAGCCCATACGGGTGCGGAGCTCGTCTGTCAGAATCTTCTTCGAGGCGGTGGCTGGCATACCCTTGGTAGGTTCGAGCGAAGGGACTTCGAGGTGTGCGGTCATGATACCACCGAAGCCTGCGCGGCTGTAGTCATGGAAAGGCTGCATCTCGAAGGTGCGCATACGCTCGGCGCTGTGACTCAGCAGAGGAAGCTGCTTGTGTGAATCCACGTCGGTGTCACCGTGACCCGGGAAATGCTTGGCCACGGCCATTACACCACCATCTTCAAGTCCGGACGCGTAGGAGAGGCCGCACGAGGTGACTACCTTCTGGTCGGCACCGAAGGAACGGGCTCCGATGATCGGGTTCTTCGGATTGGAATTGATGTCGAGTACGGGTGCAAAACTGACCTGTACGCCGGTGCTACGGAGCTCTTCGGCCATAGCAAGACCGTACTGGTAGAGCATGCTGTCGCGCACCACAGGATCGATCATCGCCAGGTCCTTGTTCATCGGGAAACGGAGGCCATCCTTGAGTCGCATGGCGGTACCCCATTCAGCATCGGCTGCGATGAGGAGTGGCAGACCAATCTCCTTCTTGCTCTGAGTCTGAGCAAAGTCGACAAACTGGTTCTGGCTCTTGCGGGTACCTTTACTAAATAAGACGCCTCCGAGGTGATAGGTCTTGATTTCCTTCTCGATGGTGGCGCGGTTAGCAGCGTTGTACTCTGGCATGTAGTAGAGTGGCATGATCAGCTGGCCCAGGCGCTCGTCGGCCGAGAGCTTGCTCATCACGCTGTCCACCCAGTGGTTCATATCGTCAGCAGCCACATACCCGAGGAGGTTCTGGGCTGTGGCTGTTGAGAAATAGAGAATAGCTAAAACGGCAATCGAAAAAAGTCGTTTCATTAGTGTTATTTGGAATTTTTCTTAGAAGCTTTGTCAATCACGCGGTCATCAATTTCCGACTTGACTTCCTTGCCCTGTGCGGTGAGCTGCTTGATATAGTCAATCATCATATCACGGAGCAGGATGCCGGTCTTGGTGGTCTTGACAGCTTTGGTCAATGCACCCATGCCGCTGTTACCTTCGGCCAGATAGTCGATGGTAGCTACGTAATAGATGCGCTCAGGATCGACAGGCTTTCCGCCGACCTTGATGCTGCTAGCATAGACACGGTCACCGTCGAGTTCGAGGGTGACATTCATTCCGCTCATGGCTTCGAGCTTCTTGCCAGCCAGGCTGTTGATGAGGTCGAGCACGTCGCTACCCTTCATCTCGAGGATGGTGAGCTCGTTCTCGAATGGGAAGATGCTGTACATCGTACCTACGCTGACGTCGCCATCTGGCAGGACATTGCGGAGGCCTCCGTTGTTGGTGAGACCCAGATCCATGGCGTGGCCATAGACTTGTTCGCCCATGACACGGAGCGCATCGGCGGCAAAATTGCCGAGCGTACCCTGTGGACGGCCTTTCTCCATGAGCATAGGGGCGTGGCCGATCACTTCGTTCATCGTAGCGACTACACTGTCAGCATATGGCTTGATGAGCTCGGCCATCTCCTGACCATAGCCGGTGAGGTCATAGTCCTCCGGATGAAGCTTCTGGCAGACGATGCTGTCAACGCTGTAGTTACAGTTGGCGTAGCTGCTGCCACGCTTCATCGTGATGGCCAGATATCCTATCGGATTGGCCTTGCCACCGGTCTGCGTGATCAATACAGGCTGGCCGTTGAGGTTGTTGACATAGAGTCCGTCCTCGATGTTGATGTGGCTGTGTGCGCCGATGATTACATCGATATCCTGGCTCTTCATCGCAATCTCTACGTCCATCGAACTGTCAGCAGGAATGTAGCCTACGTGGCTGAGTACGACCACCAGGTCGCAACCCTCTTCGCGGAGGATCTTGGCCTCACGGTTGACGGCGGTGACAGGGTTTTCGTAAGTGATTCCCTCCCAGTAGCGACTGAAGATCAGGCCTTCCGGATTGGTAGTAACACCGGTAATACCTACCTTCACACCATTATTATTTAAAATAAGGTGTGGCTTGACCACATTGGCCAGAATGGTGTTCTCGCAATGATAGTTGCTCGAGATGAGTTGGAAATGACTCTTCGAGAGCAGGCTGTCGAGCGACTCAAGTCCGTTATCGAATTCATGATTGCCGAAAGTGGTGGCAATGAGCTTCTGCTGATCCATGCAGAGAAATTCCAGCTCTCCCTTGAATATATTAAAATAAGGAGAGCCCTGCACCATGTCGCCTCCGTCAAGATACAGAAGGTCAGGTGTCTGGCTGCGGAAATACTCGAGCATGGCAGCACGCTCCACCACGCCACCACGCTCAGTACGGACGTCAGGATCGATCTGAGAGTGGGTATCGTTGGTGTGAATGATCGTGACGACGGGAGCGTCAGGACCACTCTGGCAGGCGGACAGCAGGAGAGCTGACAGCGCTACTATGAAGGATAGAATTTTTCTCATTACCAAATATTTACACGATCCTCAGGCTTGACGTACATAGCGTCGCCTTCCTGGATATTGAATGCATCGTACCAGTACTGACACTGAGCCACACCACCATTGATACGGAGGTGACCAGCTGAGTGAACGTCCATGAGTGCGAGGCGACGGAGGATCTCCTCAGAGCTTACACCTGCCCATACGTTAGCATATGCCAGGAAGAAGCGCTGCTCAGGAGTGTAGCCGTTCTCATCGCCCATGAGGGTCTTCGAACCATTCTCCTTAGCGAGCTGGAGAGCCTGGAATGCGATGTTGAGTCCACCGTGGTCAGCAAGGTTCTCGCCGAGACACTGATGGCCATTGCTATGAAGCTCACCTGGGATGACCCAAAGTGAATCATAGTATACTGCGAGCTGCTCAGCAGGGATCTTAAATGCCTCTACATCCTCGTCGGCCCACCACTGACGGAGGTTACCCTCCTTGTCGTACTGACGGCCCTGATCGTCGAAGCCGTGAGTCATCTCATGACCGATGACTACACCGATAGCACCGTAGTTGATAGCGTCGTCGAAGTCCTTTGAGAAGAATGGTGGCTGGAGGATACCTGCAGGGAAGCAGATCTCGTTGGTAGTAGGGTTGTAGTAAGCGTTGACGGTCTGAGGAGTCATGAACCACTCGTCCTTGTCAACTGGCTTGTTATAATGCTTCGCCTTGTCGAGGTTCCAGTAGAACTCGCCGATGGTGCGCATGTTCTCGAAGAGAGACTTCTCAGGGTCGACGGTAAGACCAGAGATGTCCTCCCAAGTGTCAGGATAGCCGACCTTTACATAGAAGCCTGCGAGCTTCTCAAGGGCTACCTGCTTGGTGCTGTCGCTCATCCAGGTCTGCGCCTTGATACGCTCACCGAGGGTGATCTGAAGGTTCTTGACGAGCTCAACCATGCGGGTCTTTGACTCAGCAGGGAAGTACTTCTCGACATACAGCTGACCTACAGCCTCGCCCATCACGCCGTCTACACGGTTCACGGCGCGCTTCCAACGTGGAAGCTGCTCCTTCTGGCCGGTAAGCTTCTGGCTATAAGCGAAGTTCTCATTGTCGAAGTCATCGCCGAGGAGGTTGCTTGCACCAGCAATCCAGCGCCACTCATAGAGCGCCTTGAGGTCCTCGAGTGGAGCGTTGTTGAGGATCTCGCAAGCCTTGGCAACAGGAACGACCTGACCGATGACTACCTCGTTGGTAGCATCGTAGGTATTGCTCTTGAAGTAGGTATCCCAGTCGAACTTGGTAGCCTCGCTGAGCTCAGCTACGCTCATCTTGTTATAGTTGCCCTCTGGATCACGGAGTTCCTCCATGCTCTTGCTGACCTTAGCGATCTCGGTCTCGATCTTCATGACGGTCTCCATCTTCTTGGTAGCTTCAGCCTCTTCGACGCCACAGAGCTTGAAGAGGTTTACGACGTGCTCCTTGAAGGCGTTACGCTGCTCTACGATAGCTGGCTCGTCCTTGAGGTAGTAGTCGCGGTTGCCCATAGAGAGTCCACCCTGGCTGATCTGCATGATGTTGTTCTTCGAATCCTTCTCGTCGGCACCTACATAGATGCTGAAGAGGAGGTTATCATGCTCTGAGTACATCATCTTGAAGAAGTCCTCACGGGTAGCGATGGCGCGAACCTGCTCGAGGTATGGCTTCAATGGCTCGTAGCCCTCAGCGTTGAGGCGTACAGAGTCCATACAGAGGTTATAGAGGTCTCCGATCTTCTGTGCTACGGTACCCATCTCATGCTTCTCAGCAGCAATACCCTGGATGAGTTCAGCGAGCTGGTTAGTGTTGTCGTCAGCCAACTTGGTGAAGCTGCCCCAGCGTGGGAACATGGCTGGCTGTGGGTTGTTGTTGATCCAGTTGCCAGTAGCAAACTTGGCAAAGTCGTCGCCTGGACGTACGGTAGTGTCCAGATTGGTGTAGTCGAGGCCAGTGGTCTTCAGGCTACCAGAATTTGTGCAAGCTGTCAATGCAGCTGCGGCGCAGATGGCGCTCATAATAAAAAGATTTTTCATAATAGACCCTCCCCATTCCCCTCCGCAAGGGAGGGGAGTAATTACTACTTTTTCGGGTTTATCGAGGTATTTATAATTGTTAATTGTTATATTCTCAAAATCGCAGTTAGAGAAATCTGATAAATGTGATAGCGGAGGTAATCACTCCCCTCCCTTGTGGAGGGGTAGGGGGAGGGTCTCCTCCTTTTTTGCCTCCTCCCACAGCGCGTCCATCTCTGCCAGCGTCATCTGGTCGAGGCGCTTGCCCTGTTCGCGAGCCTTGAGCTCTACGTAGGTGAAGCGGCGCTGAAATTTTTGATTGGTCTTCTCCAGCGCGTTGTCTGGTTTGATCTTATAGAGACGAGCAGCGTTGATGAGGCTGAAGAGCAGGTCTCCGAACTCACGCTCCATCTTGTCACGAGCCTCCTCGCGCTGCTCAGCGCTGTTGTCCTTGTCCGCTGCGATGGCTGACCACTGGTTGGCCTCCACCTCAAACTCTGAGATTTCTTCGCGCACCTTCTGCCAGACGTCTTCCTTCTTCTCCCAGTCAAAGCCTGCATTGCGGGCCTTATCCTGCATGCGATAAGCCTTGATGAGCGATGGAAGGCCTGAAGGAATACCCGAGAGGATGGTCTTATTGCCGTCCTTCTCTTTCTGCTTCACGATCTCCCAGAGCTTGCTGACGTCCTCAGCGCTATCCACGCTCTCGCCACCACGGGTTCCGACCTGAGAGATGAGCGAGCCATCCGGATTGAAGACGTGTGGGTGACGGAACACGAGCTTGTCGCACATCGAGTTACAGATATCGCCCATGTCGAACTGTCCCTGCTCCTCGCCGAACATGGCGTAGAAGAGGAGTTGCTCCAACACGTCACCGCACTCTTTCTTGATCTCCTTCGGATCACCGCTGACCAGAGCGTCTGCCAGCTCATACATCTCCTCGATGCTGTTCTGGCGGATACTCTCATTGGTCTGCTTGGCGTCCCAAGGGCAATCCTTGCGCAGCGTCTGCATCACGCCGAGGGCGCGTGCCCACGCTGCGGTTTTCTTTTCGAGATTGGCTACAGGTAAGTGCTGTTCCATTCTATAATGAAAAATTAATAATGAAAAATTAATAATTATTAGCTTGTTTTGAGAACATTAGAACTAATTGCTCAAGAAGAAGTACATACAATTTTTAATTTTTCATTATTCATTTTTAATTCTTATAATTCTCAATACCCTTCTTCAGGAAGCTGACATAAGCGTCAACGTCCTCATTGTAAGAGTAGCTGCCATTGACCGGATTGCCCTCATTATCGAGCAATACATAGAATGGCTGAGCGTTGGCACCGAACTTCGAACGCTGCAAGTAGCTCCACTTATCGCCAATGGTACGAAGCTTGACTTCCTTGCCACTCTCATTGACCACCTCGATCTCTGGGAGTGCAGTCTTGTCATCGACCATGAGCGAGATGAGTACGTACTCACCCTCGATGATCTGCTTGACCTGAGGATCGGTCCAGACAGCAGCTTCCATCTTACGGCAGTTGACACAGCCGAAGCCAGAGAAGTCGATCAGCGCTGGCTTGCCTGCACGCTTAGCAGCAGCCATACCTTCCTCGTAGTTGTGATATACGCTCATTTCCTGCTCTCCGAGCTTGAAGTCCTGGGTCGACATTGGAGGCGCGAAGGCTGAGATGGCCTTACATGGAGCACCCCAGAGGCCTGGGATCATGTAGATAGAGAAGCTGATAGATACGAGAGCCATCATCAGGCGGGTCACGCTGACACGATCAGAAGGATCTGGATCATCGTCATGTGGCAGGCGAATGAAGCCGAGGAGGTAGAGACCCAGGAAGAGGAAGATCACGATCCAGAGGCAGAGGAATACCTCACGGTCGAGGATACCCCAGCCGTATGCCAGGTCGGCTACAGAGAGGAATTTGAACGCAAGAGCCAACTCACAGAAACCGAGTACGACCTTGACCATATTGAGCCAGCCGCCGCTCTTTGGCATACTCTTGAGCATGCTTGGGAAGAGAGCAAACAGGGTGAATGGCAAAGAGAGAGCCAAAGCGAAGCCGAACATGCCGATGGCTGGATAGAGCATCGAACCTGATGTGGCAGCCTCTACAAGCAGGGTACCGATGATAGGACCTGTGCAAGAGAATGAAACCAAACAAAGGGTAAATGCCATGAAGAAGATGCTCAGGAGGCCAGTGGTTGAGTCGGCCTTCTCGTCGAGCTTAGAAGTCCAAGACTCAGGCAAGGTGAGCTCGAAGCCACCGAGGAAGCTGAAAGCAAAGACTACCAGCAGGAGGAAGAAGATGATGTTGAAGACGGCATTTGTAGCCAGTGAATTGAGCGCTGAGGCTCCGAAGATGGCTGTGACTGCCAGACCGAGGCCTACGTAGATGATGATGATGGCGAGGCCATAAGTGTAAGCATCGCGGATAGACTTCTTACGATCCTTGGTGCGCTTCAGGAAGAAGCTCACGGTCATTGGGATCATTGGCCAAACGCAAGGAGTCACCAAAGCGATGAGACCTGCGAGGAAGCCTGCGATGAGGATATACCACCATGAGTGGCTCTGGCCAGAGATATCGGTCGTGATGTCGCTGTTAGCATTGTAAGCCTGGAGCTGGCTGATGACAGGGGTCCAGAGAGCACTCTTGCCGGCAGGAGCAGTTTCTGGAGTTTCCTCCACAGCTGATGTCTCTTCCGATGGCTCCACAGCTGGCTCGTCGCCAGTAGCCTCAGGTGCATTATCTGCATTATCAGCGCTGTCAGCCTCGTCTGCTACAGGAGTCTCGCCAGCACCCTCTGCGCTACCCTTGACGGTGAAATCGTAGGTGGTAGGAGGGGTACACATACCGTCGCAGCAACTCATATAGGTGATGTAACCCTCGATGCTATAGTCGCCACCGGTGAGCGCGAATTTCTGCTCCACGGTCACGTTGTTCTCGTAGTAAGAAAGGGTCATGTCAAAGGCGTCATCATAGTGGTTGATGATCTGTCCCTTGACCACCTTGGCTGGTCCCTGCAACTTAGCGCCTTCCAGTTTGTCGTAAGCAAACTCTGTCTGCTGTGGACCTCCAGCAGGTACCTGTAGGCCGTACATGTGCCAGGTCTTCTCGATGGCAGCCGTGAATGTCAATGTCAGTACGTTGCCCGACTGTTTGCTTGTGTGTGTCCACTTGACAGGATCGACCATCTGCGCAGAGACCAAGGTCAATGAGCAGAGCAACGTCAGGATAAATGCCGATAATTTCTTCATCGTAATAAATATTTCGCTTAAAAATAAAATTTGCGCACAAATAAAAAATTGCGCGCAAATTTATATATAAATAATGAGAAATCCAAATTCGGACCTTTTTATTTTGCGATAAATAGAGATTTTCCCTGCTTCGATTGACCTTTTGCAAACTGCTGATTCCTATCTTTCTGGGATATTTACTGCCTGATAGAAGGAAACCATACCTTGGAACCCGTCTATGGTTTTGTGAGAGAACGAGACCATACCCTGGAACCCGTCTATGGTTTTGTGCAAGAACGAAACCATAATCTGGAACCCGTCTATGGTTTTGTGCGAGAACGAAACCATAATCTGGAACCTGTCTATGGTTTTGTGCGAGAACGAGACCATAACCTGGAACCTGTCTATGGTTTTGTGCAAGAACGAAACCATAACCTGGAACTCGTTTATGGCTCAAATATTATTTCTTCTGCAGAATCTCTCTTTGCGTATAAAGCAGGTAGCCAGCCAGTGCTGCGCCGAGGATATCTGAGACGGTGCAGCTGGCAAAGACGCCATTGAGGCCGCTCCAGCCGAGGCTCTCGAAAATTGGAGGGATGATATAGATCATCGGGATGAGGATGAGTACTTGACGGGAGAGGGAGGTGACGATGGCGATCCAAGGCTTATCGATCGACTGGAAGAACTGAGAATTGGTGATCGTAAAGCCGATGAGCGGAGACATGATGAGCATGAAACGGAGCGCTGGCACACAGAGGTCGAGGAGCTCAGCATCGGTGGTAAAGGCCATGGCCAGATAGCGTGGCACGAAGAGTACGAGCAGCGAACCGACAATACCGATGGTGATGTTGCACTTCATGGCCAAGCCAAAGACTTCGCGCAGACGGTCAAGGCGACCAGCACCGTAGTTATAGCCAGCGATAGGTTGCATACCCTGGCAGATACCGATGACGAGCATGATGACCAGCGGACCGAACGAATTTGCTACACCGCTGGCAGCCACGGCGTTATCGCCTCCATGATAGAGCAACTGATTGTTGAGCAACGCTGCTACGGCTGAACCTGCCACGTTCATCGAGAAAGGACTGATACCGATGGCAAGGATATTGCGGAAGATATAGAATCGTGGTGTCCAGGCGTGGCTACGGAAACGGATGAACGCGCGCTTGCTCACAAAATGGCTGATGGCCAGGATGGCAGAGGTTCCCATCGAGATGGTCGTTGCCCACGCTGCACCGGCAATTCCCATGTCGAGCACATAGATGAAGAGTCCGTCGAGCAAGATGTTGAGGATCGCACCAAAGATCATGATCCACATCGACTTTTTTGAATAGCCGGTGGAGCGGATGAGGCTGGTGAGATTGAACGTCACCGTGGTGAAGAACATTCCCGGGATGACGATGTTCATGTACTCCTTGGCATAAGCGATGGTCTCAGCCGACGCACCAAAGAGGCTCAGGATATCATCGTTGAAGATGTACCACGCTGGTACATAGAGCAATCCGAAGAAGATGGAGAGCAACATGGTGTTACCCAGGATGTTCTCGGCCCATGGGATGTCACGCTTGCCTAAGACGATACTCATGCGAGCTCCAGCGCCGGCTCCGACTAAGGAACCGAAGGCGTGGATGATATTCATGATAGGCATGGTGACAGTGAGACCTGCAATGGCCAGCGCACCGACACACTGGCCGAGGAAGACTCGGTCACAGATGTTATAGATGGAGGCGATGATCTGCGTGATGACGGCAGGAAGTGCATACTGCCAGAGTAGTGCAGCTATAGGTTTGGTCTCAAACTCTTTGGTCTTATCGATCATAGGGGAAATATCTTTTTGCTTCGTTTCTTTGTTTTGGGTGCGCAAAGATAGTCATTTTCTATAGAATTTGCAAACTTCTAGGCCGAAACGATAAACAAATATCACCAGCTGGTTACATAGCTGGTGATATTTGTTAGTTGATATTTGCAATTTTATTTGCTCAACGCCTTGGTAATCTCCTCAGCTCCATGGATGAGAGCCACGAAGTCGGCCACATTGCGAGTGCAGCACTCATTCTCACCCCAGAGGAAAGGATAGTCGTCCTTATGTTCGAAGTAGTCAGGTTGCATCATGAGGAGGCCTGGAGCGATACCGCCAGGGATGACGGTATAGTCGGCGCGGTTGTTGCCATAAGCCACCTTCTTGGCATTGACGCCTACGGAAGTGATGAATGAGACATTGCTGTATGGATGACGGCCGAAGATGAAGTGCAGGCCGTTGAGGACAAGCTCAGGGTCCATCAGATCAGGGAACTGTCGCCATACCTTATAATTCATAAATGCCCAGTTCATCGCGATTTCTGTGCCACCCCAGCCACGACCGGTCAGTGGCACACCGTAAGGATTGCTCTCGGCCATCTTCTTGGCATTGGCGGCATGCACCTTGACAGCTTCACGCAGCGCCTGCTGGAACTTCTTGTCGTTAGGGAGCAGTGGACAGAGCTCAAGAGCGATACCGATATCGGTGCGGATCATGGCAAAGTCTGCTGCATTGCCCGTGGCGGTAGAAGCCTTCTCCTGACGTGGCTGGAGTTGCTCCATAACCTTTGGCAAGAAGAAGTCTTTGTACTTCTGTTCGCCTGTGGTGCGCCAGAGCTGGATGGCTGCGGTGATTCGTGCATCTTGCGCTTCGATACCCCAGCTGCGGAAACGCTTGTTCTCAGGAAGCGATGGATCGGCCAGGTCAAAGTACTTGTCCCAGAGCATCATAGCATCCTTCATAGCACGCTCTGCTACCTCTGGCTTCGTATCACGGAGCGCACGTGCAGCAGCGGCCAGCGAGGCGATGGTAGACATCGTGCCAGCAGGGGAGAAGTTGTTGGTGTAAGCCACGCGGTCATCACGAGTACCAGAGGTCTGGCCGTAGATCTCGTACGGACGGAGCGAAGGATTGTAGAGCAAACCATCGGTCTGAGCACCGCCATCGCCGATGTGTACGTACTGCCACATGTTGACCTGCACAATACCCTGCGCCACGAAACCAATATTCTCGACCTGCGCCATGAGGTTGAGTACACCATGCTCAATCTGCTGCAGCACGTCAGGAGTTCCATCCGGACGATGGAGATCGACGAACTGAGTCTTCTGATCGATGAAAGTCTGGTCGCGCTGAGGTTCGAACATCTCCCAGAGGTTCACGAGGTCATGAGTCAGGCCAATGACCGTACCTGCCTGAATGTCGAAGTCACCTGCATCATACCATGCACCAACACCGAGGTTAGGGATGTGTTCCCAAGGCTTGTACTTGGTGAATGTCTCAGGACCCTGGCGATAACCATCGTGCATCTGGATGTTGGTAGGAGCCTGCAGAGCGTCGTCCATATTTGAGCGGCTGTGCCAGATGCGGTACCCCTCTTTCACCTCCATGTGGTCCATCTGCACAGGCAGCCAGACGTCCATGGTAGTGATCCACTTATCTGCATAAACTGACTGGTCGACAGGGAATGGATTGGTCTTGTGTCCCTTATAATCAATGTAATAGACGCCAGGGACCTTGAGGTCAGAGAAGTCGATCTTTGCGTAGTTGTATCGGTTGTAATAGACACCCCATTCGTTGACTGGAGCATCCATTACCTTCTGCTGTGTGCCATCCTCGTTGACACGGATGATGCTGGCAGTAGAGGCAACAGGATCGTTCTTGTCGAGCTCCATGACGGCCACTTTCTGCTGGCCAGGTGTATAGCCGACCTGCGAGATACCGATGTTTGGTTCTCGCACCCACTGTGCATCGTAAGAAGTCTCGATATACCACTCTGCCACCTTGCCAGTCTTGCCTTCTGGAAGGAGAGTACGAACTACGTAGGTGCCGTTGTTGGAGAGGTTTCGTCCGTCGTAGAGATTGATCTCCTGATCTGACTGGAAGGAAACGCGCAGGTTATCGTCTTCAGGAGCAAGAACCAGCTTGTGACCCTGAGAGATAGGACGAGCCACGATGAACTCATCACGGCCACGGTCATTGAAGGTGGTCAATCCATCGACCTTGCCATAGATCTGTGTGATCTGTTCGCTGCGAGGATGCATCTCTGTCTCCGACGCAGGATGGCGTGGCAGGATCATCGGATGGCCATCCATCATGAAGGTCTTGCCGAAATAGGTGGCAGGGAAGAATTCGAGGTTCATGCCGGCCTTGCCTTGCAGGAACTCCGGTACTGGCTGATCGAGATAGACGGCCATGGTGACACCTTTGTCCTTGGCCGTAACCTTGACTCTTGGTTTGAAATTATAATCCTTATAGTCGAGGACGAGTTCAATCTCGCCTTTCTCCTTGTTGACGGTACGTTGCTCCAGAACTGGATAGATATCCCATTGCTCAGGAGTGTTCATAAGACGGATGCCACCACCGGTAGCAATACGGACGCCACGGAGGATGATCTCGATGGCTGCCGTCTTCTCGTCGCAGAACATGCCGTTATATTTATTGCTGTATACAAGGTAGTTGACACCACGGTCCTCGAAGTATTCGAGGTCGTTGATCTTCAGCGATTGCGCTGATAAACTGGATCCGGCCATCAAGGCCAGAGCCGTAGAGAGGAGCGCTGTTTTCATTGTGTATTATAGATAATATGGTAATGTAATGGCAAGAGGCTGTGTCAAAAGACTCAGCTAATCATAAATAAATATTAATATCCACCCCCGTTACACAGAGTATTGTCGTGAGGGTGGATATAATATTTATAATTTAATTTGTCTATCAGTCAACCTTAGGCAACTTGCTGAGAGCCTCGGCAATAACTGAGTCACTTGGGATGACATCGGTCATTGTACCGTCGTTGAACTGCTTGTAAGCATAGAGGTCGAAGTAACCGGTACCAGAGAGGTTGAAGACGATAACCTTCTCCTCGCCTGTCTCCTTGCACTTGAGAGCCTCGTCGATAGCAGCGCGGATAGCGTGGCTTGACTCTGGAGCAGGAAGAGTACCCTCAGCCTTAGCGAAGATCTCTGCAGCCTCGAATACTGCTGTCTGCTCGTAAGCGCGAGCCTCGAACAAGCCCTCATGATAGAGCTCAGAGAGGATTGGGCTCATGCCGTGGAAGCGGAGACCGCCAGCGTGGTTGCTTGATGGAATGAACTGTGAACCAACGGTGTACATCTTAGCCAATGGACAGATGTTGCCGGTGTCGCAGAAGTCGTATGCATAGACGCCACGGGTGAAGCTTGGACATGAAGCTGGTTCTGCACCGATGATCTTATACTTAGCCTCGCCACGGAGCATCTCGCCGATGAATGGGCTTGCGAAACCACCGAGGTTAGAACCACCACCGGTACAGCCGATGAGGATATCTGGCTTGATGCCATACTTCTTGAGAGCTGCCTGAGTCTCAAGACCGATGATTGACTGGTGGAGAAGTACCTGGTTGAGTACTGAACCAAGAACGTAGCGGTAACCCTCGTTGGTAACAGCAACCTCTACAGCCTCAGAGATAGCGCAACCGAGAGAACCGGTAGTATCAGGATGCTCAGCAAGGATCTTGCGACCTACCTGAGTGGTCTCAGATGGTGAAGGGATGATGCTTGCACCGAAAGTGTTGATTACCTCACGACGGAATGGCTTCTGCTCGTATGAGCACTTAACCATGTAGACCTTACAGTCGATACCTACATACTGGCAAGCCATAGAGAGAGCTGTACCCCACTGACCAGCACCGGTCTCGGTGGTTACACCCTTAAGACCCTGCTCCTTAGCATAGTAAGCCTGAGCGATAGCTGAGTTGAGCTTGTGGCTACCTGAGGTATTGTTGCCTTCGAACTTATAGAAAATCTTAGCTGGAGTGCCGAGAGCCTTCTCAAGGTGTTCAGCGTGTACCAATGGACTTGGACGGAACATGTGGTAGAACTTCTGTACTGGCTCTGGGATGTCGACCCACTTGGTGTCGTTGTCAAGCTCCTGCTTTACAAGTTCGGTACAGAAGATAGGGGTCATCTCTTCGAGGGTAAGAGGCTTGCCTGTGCCAGGGTTAACCAGTGGCGCTGGCTTGATAGGCATGTCGGCACGTACGTTGTACCACTGGGTTGGCATCTCGTCCTCAGAGAGGAAAATTTTGTAAGGGATCATGATTTTGTTTATATTAGTAAATGGTAATTGATATTATTCGATTTTTTTGACGTGCAAAAATAAACATAATTGCAAAAAAAAACAAATTTGGAGTGGAAAAATGATGATTTCCACTCCAAATTGGTAGTTTTTTGAGTAATTTACTGTAATTTTGCAGTCGATTAGTTGCATTTATAGCTGTTCGCGAAGCATTTTGAGGAAGATCGGGACGCTACGCTTGCTATAGGCTCCTCGTGGCAGATGCAGGTAGGTGGCGACAGGATCTGGTAGCTCGTCGATCGGGATGGCCTTAAGTTCCGGATCTCCCTTTGCCTGACCTTCGGAGAGGATGCTGATACAGCGCGACTGCTTGATCATGTTGAGCAGCGTGTGCGGATTGTTGACTGTAGCTCGGATCTTCAGGCCGGTAGCCTCGTCGCACAAATATTCCTGTATAGCATTTGATCCGTTGACACCTTCTTCTGGCAGAATCATGCCATAGTTGCGCAAATCCTTGATACTGACACTCTCGCGCTGACTCAGTGGATGAGTGTCCGACATGATGGCGCAGAGACGGTATTCGGTCAAAGGCTCGCTGCTGATATTGTCGGTCTCACCTTCGACAAGGATGGAGAAGGCCATGTCGAGCTGGCCGTTGCGTAACGTCTTCATCAGGTTGGCAATGGTTTCGAAATGCATGTTGACCTGCACGCTCGGATGCAACTTGATGAATAGCAAAGCTGCACGACGGATGAAAGGCTCGAGCGTGTAGGTGGCTCCGATGTTGAGCGTACCCTGCAGTGTCTTGCCGAGGTCTTCCATCTGTGTCTGGCAGTTGTTGATGTTCTCAAGGATCTTACGTGCCAGTGGGAGGAAGCGCTCACCGCTCTCGGTGAGTGAGACCTTGTGCGAAGATCGGTTGAGCAACGTGGTTTTGAACTCCTCTTCGAGCAGCTTGATCTGCTGCGAGATAGCGCTCTGAGAGATAAAACACCTGCGGGATGCCTCTGAGAAACTATTGGTCTCAGTGATGGCAACAAAGTAACGAAGTTGTCTGATTTCCATAGAGAGATTGGTTTAGATATTGTTGTGCAAAGGTAAGAAAGTCTTTTGAACGTTTATGATAAAAATGACAAAATCTGTAGTTTTTGCTGTTTTTGTCATGAATTTTCCCTGATTTTTTGCCTGAAGCTTATTTTTAGTATGCCAAAGATAATAGAAATAACGACACTCGATGATGTTCGGGTAGCTCCCTTCTGCACATTGACAGAGGCGCAACTGCGCAATCGGCTTGAACCGGAGAAGGGACTATTCATCGCCGAGAGTCCTAAAGTGATACATGTGGCACTGGATGCTGGGTATGAGCCTATCGCGCTGTTGTGCGAAAGAAAACATATTGAGGGAGATGCGGCCTCGATCATTGCGCGATGTCCGGATACGATGCCAGTTTATACCGGTTCACGCGAGTTGCTGGCTTCGCTGACCGGATACACATTGACGCGCGGAGTCTTGTGTGCTATGCGCCGTCCAGCTACGAAAACGGTAGCAGAGGTTATTGGTGACGCTCGTCGTATCGTGATCATCGATGGCGTGGTAGATACGACCAACATTGGAGCTATCTTCCGTTCGGCTGCAGCTTTAGGTATTGACGCTGTGCTATTGACTCCTAATTCCTGTGATCCTTTGAACCGTCGTGCAGTACGTGTTTCGATGGGCTCGGTCTTCTTGGTGCCATGGACGTGGCTCGACGCGCCTCTCGTGTCGCTCCATGAATTTGGCTTCGAGACGGCAGCGATGGCATTGAGCGATAATAGTATCTCTATTGATGATCCGTTGCTGAGAGAAATACCTCGTCTGGCCATTGTGATGGGGACAGAAGGTGACGGTTTGCCGAAGGAAACGATTGCTGAGGCAGATCATGTGGTCAGGATCCCAATGTCTCATCAGGTCGATTCTCTCAATGTGGCGGCAGCAGCGGCTGTGGCTTTCTGGGAATTAAGGAGTAGAGAGAAGTGAGTAATACTGAATTGAAAATCCAAAATCATTTTATTTGTGATGTCGAAGAAATATACCGATCTGTTCGTCGATTTTGACGATACGCTTTATGATACACATGGCAATGCCATTCTGGCGCTGCAAGAGCTCTATGATCAATTTGGCCTGGCGCAGTATTTCGATAAGATAGAGGACTTTACCGTTCCTTACTGGGAGACGAACGTCGCTTTATGGGATCAGTACTCAAAGGGAGAAATCACGCGCGACTACCTCATTGTGGAGCGTTTCCGTCGTCCTTTGGCCTGTGGTAGGATGGATCCGACCAGAGAGTATTGTCTGGAGGTCAGTGACCGTTTCCTTGACCTATGTGCCTGCAAGCCAGGCGTTGTGGAAGGTGCACACGCCGTGATGGAGTATCTCCGTCAGCGTGGCTATCGACTGCACATGTGTAGCAATGGCTTCCATGAGGTACAGTATCGCAAGTTGAGAGCTTCGAGCTTGCTGGAGTATTTCGATACTGTCATCCTGAGTGAGGATGCCGGTGCCAACAAACCATCACAGGTTTATTTCGACTACGCTTTCCAGCAGACAGGAGCTCGTCCTGAGTCGACGCTGATGATCGGTGATAACTACAATACAGACATCTTAGGTGCTCAGAACGCTGGATTGGATGTGATGTTCTTCAACCGGAAGCCTTCGTCCTTTGAGACTCCAGGAAAGGTTGATTTCGAGATACATGCATTGAAAGAAATAATGGATCTGCTGTAAAAGGCAGATCCATTATTGTTTTTGATTATTTTTTTAGCGCGTCGATCAAAGCCGTTCGTCTGACTTGCCAGTTGACATAGTCGTCGGCCTTAATGATGATGTCTGCATTCGAAGTTGCTTCGTTCCACTCTGTCATGAAGATGATGCAAGGCTTGCATTCTCCCTTGGCCATGAGCTGATCTGCAATGACTCCTGCACGTCCGATGGTCTGCCAACTTTCGAAAGTGTCATTTTTGCCTGCAACAAGACAGATCGTAGTCAGATTCTCTGCACTTTGATTCTGATGGTACTCTGCATAATGAGAGGCCTTTCCGGTTGGAAGATTCTCGACCTTGTAAGTGACTGGCGAATAGGCAATGGAATCGTTGTTGTAATCGTAAGGATTTCCTGGCATCATGACGATACTGCGCTTGAATCCGTTGTCAGGAGCCAGATACATGTTGGTCGGATCCATGACTTTTGTGCCATCGACAATAAAGTTATAGCAGTAGATGTCAGGATTGATGTTGCTGAGGGTGATTTCCCAAACACTATCTGCATTGAGAGTCAGAGGCTGAGGCTCATCGAGCATCTCGCCTTCGATCTTGACATCCTTGGCTTTGTCGGCCTTGAGACGGAAGATCACACCATCGTTGGTAAACTCAGGAGAAACGACCTGCTTCGGGAAGATGCGAGCCATCACGCTTGGAGTGAAAGGCTCTTCATTTCCTGTTGCTGCTGGAGCAGGCTTACCTTGCTGCATGGCCTGTGCAGAGGCGTCTGGATTGAAGAGCAATGGCAGGGTGCGACCTAAGAAATACTTGGCATTCATCCAGGTATGTCCGAACTTGCCTGTAGTAAACTCCTTGACCGTGCGGATACCTTTGCTGTCGAGGAACTCCAGATAGTCACGGCTGGTGCCATAGAGGAAGTCATCGGTGCCGATACCCAGCCAGAAGAGATGTATCTTGGCATTGGTCTCAGCTGCATTATCGTATACACCTGGCAATGTGGTGCTGGTAAACGAGCTGTATGAACAGAGATACGAGAACTTATCAAGGTGAGTCAGACCGTTGGCCAACGCCTGATTGCCACCACGAGAGAAACCGCCGATGGCGCGATGGTCACTATCATTGATCGTGCGATAGTTGCGCTCAATGTATGGCATGAGGTCGTTGTTGAGGTCCCGGCCGAACAGGTCGCCTGCCGTCATGAAATCTGGCTGTGTCGGCATAATCTTGGCTGGATTACCGTATGGCATGACCACGATCATGTCCTTGGCCTGCTGCTTTGCAATGAGGTTGTCAAGGATATAGTTGACTCGGCCTACCTTGTAATATACTTCTTCCGTATCGGTCGTGCCACTGATCAGGTAGAAGACGGGATAGGACTTGGCTTTGTCTGCATCGTAGGTAGGCGGGGTGTAGACAACTGCATGGTTGAAGCATCCAAGCGTGTTGGAATAATAAGTGACATAGTCAACATTGCCATGTGGCACGTCCTGGATGGCGTGGAGTAGGGGAGCTGAGGAACCAGGAATATCGAGCAATGAGTTCTTGAAGCCTTCGTTTGGGAACCATTGCTGGCACTTAGGGTCCATGATACTTACGCCATCGACTACGAAGCAGTAAGGATACATGTCAGGATCAGCAGGTCCGAGCGTGACTGTCCAGAGCCCTGTGGCCGAATCACGTTCCATGTCGTGACGACCCGCGAACTGTACGTCGACCTGTACTTCCTGAGCTCGGTCATTTCTGTAATTGAAGGTGACAGTTCCGTCTGCATTAATAATGGTCGAAGCCGTTTCCTGCATCTGTTCTGCCACTGGCTGGCTTGTACACGCTACAGAAAGGACGGCCAGCGTTGATAAAAAAGTAAGTGAATGTTTCATTGGGTTCTTTGATTAAGTAATGTTTTCATCTGTATTGTGGTAATGTGGGTGCAAAGGTACGTTATTTTTTATTTGCTTCCAAATTTATGGTTCAGATAATGGCAAAATTGGCCAAATATCTTATTTTTTATCGACTAAGTGTTCAAAATGGCAATTACACATTATTAATATATATAAGAGAAAGCCCTTAATTGAGACGCGGTGTGATGTTATTTGCGAGGAAAGTCGAATTACTCAGAATTGCTTTCAAAACTGCAGGTAAGGGGTTTGTTTAGTCCTTGTTTTGGGTTGTTCTGCTACTTGAAAGTGCCATAAATGGGTTATTTTGTAGTGATAATGGCTATTTTTCGAACTTTCTTGCTAAATAATTTGGTTTGCTCTCGAAAACCCGCTATCTTTGCACCCGCTAAAACGGAAGAACGCAAGTCTGACGAATTAGCGACGATCTTTGAAGTGATGAAATTGACAATAAAATTTAGCAAGTACATACTTGGGTAGAGCAAGTGCTTCAAACAAATAATTATCAATTATCAATTTTTAATTATCAATTTGAAAAAGCTTTACCGTCAATAACTGAATTGATTGCCAGAATCGGACGAATCTCGAATAAATTGTCTATTCACCCGCAAGGGTAAATAAATGATAAGAAATACAACGAAGAGTTTGATCCTGGCTCAGGATGAACGCTAGCGACAGGCCTAACACATGCAAGTCGAGGGTGATTCCTTCGGGAAGAAACCGGCGCACGGGTGAGTAACGCGTATGTAACCTGCCTCTAAGTGGGGGATAGCCCAGCGAAAGCTGGATTAATACCGCATAATATCTATTGATGACATCTGATATAGATTAAAGATTTATTGCTTAGAGATGGACATGCGTTGGATTAGCTAGTTGGCGGGGTAACGGCCCACCAAGGCGACGATCCATAGGGGTTCTGAGAGGAAGGTCCCCCACATTGGTACTGAGACACGGACCAAACTCCTAC
>JAZQQH010000104.1:0-7399 GCA_045628985.1 Bacteroidales bacterium
ACCGAACCTTGCGAAGTTCAATCACTCGTGACTAGTTACGTTGAGTAGGGTAGAAAGCAGAATTCATTCGTATATAGAATGGCTACCTATAGAAAGATAGGACGGAATCCAAAGGATATATGGGAGCGCCGACTTACGATACGATAACTAGAGTTGTTGAACGGAAAGTGTCTATCCTCTAAGGGAGACTGCAAGGAACCGCCACGTGCGGAACCGCATGCGTGGTGGTGTGGGAGGTCGGTAAATGTGAAAGTAGGAGGCGAATGCCTTTTATGATTAGCATTTACCTCCTACCCGATTGTCTTTGCGGCTGACATGTAGTGGCAAACCTTTGATCTACGTGATCCATTTCAGTCCTTATAGTCAATCTCTGTATCATCCGCAATCATGGAAATAGTCTGCTCCTGTCTCTCTATGTCGTAGCAGATTGACTCGCGGGATTTTACGAGAATGTCAATGTCAAGAGCACCCTCGATCTTAGTGATTGTTTCGAGAGAAAGGTTCTCCTGTCCCTTCAGCACCTTCGAGACATACTGCTGGCTGCATTCCATACGCTCGGCCAAAGACTTCTGGGTAAGGTGCATCTGCTCCATCTTGTCGAGCATCCTGATGGCAATCTCCTGGCTACGGCGCAACCATGTGCGATTAACGCGTCGCCACTCTGCACGCTCGCGCCAACCGGTATTCTTCTCTGGCTGCTGTTGCTCCAGCCAGTTGATGATTTCTTCCTTCTTTTTTGCCATAATGATCAAAGATTGCTAGTATTCATAAGTTCGTTAAAGCCATCCGCATCAATTACCCCATTGGCAATCAGATGATTTCTGACATCTTCCATTTTTCGCAGCTCATCTATTGTATGCTGACGTTCACCCATCGTCGCAGTTAGTTTGATTGCGCCACCGGTAACGATGTAAATGCCAGGGTCGAGCTTGATAGCATAGATGCGAAGCCAGGAGGCATGACGGGGACGGTTCTTAAGCCTCGCTTTCTCCTTGCCTAGGATCATCTCCTGCAATCTGTTGTTTTCCAACGGGCGAAACAGTTCATCCAGATTAGCCTCAGGCGACAGGTCAAGTATGAGGCACTGCAGCTGCTCATTGTCTTCTATCGTGTCATAGATGGCTCTATTGACGTCCGTGATCTTGAAATACGAAGACAGGTCATTCATGTTTGCCTTAAAGAATTCTCTTAACCAGACAGGATCTTCCCATTGGTTAAAAAGCTCTTCAAGAGCGTTGATGTCTTTATTATCGTAAATAGCCGACCATAGCCTTGCGTCTGGAGTAACTTTTTCGAATTTCATATATCTAAATTTTGATGCAAATATAGATAAATCAATTCAAATATACAACTTGTGGGTTGTAAATAATGCGCGATTTCAGGATATTTTATATGATTTTTGCGTTTTTGCTACCTTACTATCTCAATTTTACAGCTGCTGCAACAGCAAATAAGAAATGTTTACTTTTCATAAAGTTTATCGATAAAGTTTGGATAAGAAATAAGTCTTGTTCTTCTTTTTTTCAACTGAAGGCACTCAATCGCTACCTGGCCTCACTAGAAAGTTACAAAATATGAGTCAAAGTTAATGTATAAATATATATGCAAAACATTAGGTTTTCTAATTTCAAAACGGCATAAAAGAATGTGCAAAAAGCATGGATTTTGGCATGTCGGTAAGGCAAAATAATACAAAGATAAGGGTTCTGGATGAGAAAGTAGAGAGTAAGCTTTGTAGTGTCGAAAATCCTCTCTACCTTCGCATCGGATGTTTCAAAGACATCCGCTTTTATTGTTGACATGATTCATCTCTGAGTCCCTTCGAATTGGTACCTCATTGTGTGCTCACAGATGATGCTAGGATGTCAGCACAGATAGATTATTCCATCTGTGTTGATGTTCCCTTGCATCGTTTGAGCACCGGGTGAGGTACCAACCTTTTTGGCCTGAAGGGCGAACATCCATCGTAACACATGGATGGGCGATGCAAGGGGGCGTTTACACTTTAATAAATATATTTATCATTGCCCCTAAGCAATACAAAAACATTTATTATGTCAAGCAACCACAACATCACAGCCGAGGAGCTGTGGCAGAAGATCATCACGCTCAAGACCACCCAGGAGTGGATGGATCTCACCAATGGCTTTAGTCTTTATACCATCTATCATCACTGCCGCATCCTGCAGGATCCTGAGAAGATCGAGACCTACCAGTGCATGATCCGCAAGGAGTACCCCAAGTCCTTAGAAAAATTCGATGAGAAAGACCCCTCGGTGGTCTGCTACATGATGATGGGCAACGGCAACCTGCGCCGCAGCAGCAACCCCTCGTTCTTCGACCGGCTGGTAGATGAGGGTGTGCGCAGTGCTCATAACGATGGGCCGTATACCACAGAAGAACAGGAAGAAGATGCATTTGAAGAAAAAGCCTTGCCCGTACAGGTTCAGATAGCAGCCATACTTGCTTTGCTGAGGAAGCTGGAGGTCAGCTTTCAGAACTCAGATAAGTCTAAAATCATCAAACTGATCTGTGCGCTCACAGGCCGGAAATTCTCTTATGTCTCAAAAAGGATTTATGACAACGCACTGCTTTCAAAGCAACACAAATCCACCATTGAGGACATAAATAAGATTTTTGAAGACCTGAAACTGGGTATTTCTATAGAATTTGACAAATAAATGTAGATTTTAGACCTCCAATCTTACCGGTAAGACCCAACAAATTCCACCATCTTTGCACCGTCCATCAGGATCAAGTTCCTGATGGGCGGTGTTCTTTTACATTTTAATTTTTTTTCTTATGTTTGAACTAAAGATTTTCCAGAGTGAGCAGTTCGGTCTCATTCGCACGATGGTGGATGACAAGACCCAGGAGGTGGTCTTCAATGGCAATGACGTAGCTACGGCGTTGGGTTATACCAATCCTCAGAAAGCACTCCGTGATCATTGTAAAGGGGTGAACGAAATGGTCACCCCTTCAGCAGGAGGCCCTCAGAAGATGAAGTACATCCCCGAGCCAGACCTCTATCGTCTGATCATGGCTTCGAAGCTGCCTGATGCCGTGAAGTTCCAGGACTGGGTATGTGAGGTGGTACTGCCTCAGATCCGTAAGACGGGAGGCTACATCCCTGTCACCGCGCAGGACGATGAGAAGACCATCCTCGCGAAGGCATTGCTCATCCTGCAGCGTACGCTCAATCAGAAAGATGCGCTCATCGCTGCCAACCAGCCCAAGGTCGAGTTTGCTGACTCTCTGCTGAGCCACAACCCGAGCATCAGCATGGCACAGATGGCCAAGCTCATCACACAGAACGGCCATCGCATCGGTCGCACCCAGCTCTTTGAGGTCCTGCGTGAGCTCGGCTATATCTTCAAGCACAGCACGCTGCCCATCCAGCGCTTCGTCAATGCGGGCATCTTCGAGCTGCACACCTCGCTGATCAACGTCCATGGCCGCCAGAAGGAGGTCACCACCACCAAGGTCACGGCCAAGGGGCAGGAGTACTTCTTGCGCTACTTTAAGGAGAACTATTTCTAAGCTTATGCAATTCTTCCAAGTATCCTCAGACTTTATTTATTCTCCACTGCTTAACCGCGTGGAGAATAAATTCGGCCTGGCAGGCATCGGCTTTTATTTCAAGGCCGTAGCCATGATCAAGCTGATGGATGGCAGCGCACCGAAGATCAACCTGCTGTCACTCCGCAATACCGGCCTTCGCTGGGTCGAAGCCGAAGACATCCTCGACAATTATGACCTCTTCGAGATAGACCATCGGGGCAACTACATCCTCCGTGGCAATTCGCCAGAGAATGGCCTCGTGGAAGCCAGATTGCACAAGTCCTCACGCACAGGTGCGACGGGCGCAGGTACGCCTGCCGGCGCGGAGGCCCCCGGGAGCGCTGGCACGGAGGCGGGTACGGCCGCAGGTGCGGAGGCAGGTGCAGGCGCAAGTACGGAGGCAGGTAGCGCGCAGGTCCTTGTTGATCCTTTAAAGACTATAAAAGAAGAGACTATAAAGAGAGAGATCAACGCGGAGGAGGCTTTCCTCAGATTCATGAACAATCAGTGCCAGCATCTGCTCAACTTCGAGGAACCTCTGACCTTCGATCAGCTCAAGACCCTCCGTCAGGCCTTCTCCGAGGCCGAGATCAAATCGGTGCTCAAGGACATGAACAATAAAGTAGGCCTGGAGTATAAGTTCCGCAGCTGCTATGACACAGCACGCAACTGGCTCGAGGCACGTGCAAGAAATATATAGCGTATTATGCCAGCACAGAAACAACTCTCAGCACCCCCTACCATCTCAGTGCCTGCCGTGCGCGACACCGCCCTCGAGGCCGGCATGCTCAGCCGCCTGATCAACGAGCGCTATGCCGCCGTGCAGGTGCTGCATCTGCTCAGCGACAGCTGCTTCTACGACACCGACCACCTGCGCCTCTTCAAGGCCATCCGCCAGCTCGATGTGGAAGGCAAGGAGATCGACATGCTCTCGGTGGTCGACAAGCTGCACGACACGCTCTCGCCCGAAGCTGCCAGCCTCCTCGTCTCGCGCACCGCATCGACCATCTTTGCCAACGACGAGCACCTCGAGCTCACCTACATGGCCGTGCGTCTGCAGGAATATGCCCGCCGCCGCGCCGTGGGCAAGATCTGCGAGAAGCTCCTCAAGCTGCACTCCGACATGACCTACCCCCTGGCCGAGAGCATCCACGAGGTCAAGGAGCTCTTCGACCAGACGATGATGGGATCGACCGACAGCGTCGTCACCCTCAGCCAGAAGCTCGAAGACCTCATCCAGGTCATCAACGACAACCAGGACGAAACCACGCGCCACCAGGGCCTGCTCTGCGGATTGCCACAGGTCGATGCACAGGGCGGCCTCCCTGCCGACGGCCTCGTGGTGATAGGTGCCAAGCCGAGCCACGGCAAGACGACCTTTGCCACCAACGTGGCGGTCAATGCGCTCAAGCACGGTCATCATGTGGCGTTCTACAGCATGGAGATGTCGGCCGAGAAGGTCACCAGCCGCATCCTCTCGATGGAGTGCGGTGTCAACTCTAACGCCCTGCAGCGCCTGCGTCTCACCCCCTTCGAGCGCGATCATGCCCTGCGCACCATCAAGCAGCTGCAGGACACGGTGGCCGATCATTTCTACTTCGACAACCGCAACATCCGTGACATCGACGCCCTGACCATGTCGATCCGCGCGCTCAAGAAGCAGCAGGCGGTCGACTGCATCGTGGTCGACTACATCCAGCTCATGGACGCGCCTCCGGGGCAGAAGGCCGACACCACCAACAAGACGCTCGGCACCATCGCCCACCGCCTGCACGACCTCGCCAAGGAGCTGCACGTCTGCATCCTGGCGCTCTCGCAGATCAACCGCGCCATACAGGGCGAGCCGAATATGGCGCATCTGCGTGACTCTGGCGAGATTGCCGAGGCGGCCGACATGGTGATCATCCTCTTCAACGCCGACTTCGAGCACACGACCTTCCCCAAGCCCTACGCCGACGTCGATGCCAAGGGCAAGCTCCTCGTCAAGATCGAGAAGAACCGCGATGGCGCCACCGCCACCTTCCTCGTCGGATTCGTCAGCGCTGAGACGCGTATCTTCGCGCTCGTGGAGAGCAATGGCGCGCAGCTGGAGGTCCCGCTGTTCTCGTATGAGGGCAGTTAACAGTGAAAAGTTAACAGTTAACAACGACTTTGGGCAACAAAATATTTACGGTCATTTACGTATAAATTCACGGACATTCCCGTAATTATTCTACGAGATTATTTTTACGTAAATGACCGTAAATTAAAACGAGAATTGGACGTAAATACTTTTTATTTTCAAGACTATGCAACGCAAAGCATATCTACGCAATTTGCCTCCCACCGAGCCCCGCTACACCAAGTTCCAGGTAGCCATGCGCTACTTCCCCGACGACAACTTCGCCACCGCATCCCGCAAGCTCCGCCGCTGGATCCATGACGATCCCCCCTTAAAAGAACATCTGCGGCGCATGGGTTACCACACGTCGCAGAAATATTTCTCACAGGCTCACCTCGAAGTCCTCAAAGAGTATATCGGTGAGCCGCTGGAGTGAGCTAGGAAGCTTACAAACGAGACAAAAGCTCTTCGGCTGTGTGTTCAGTGATGAGGTTAACTCCGAACCAGCGTTTGCCTAAGTCTTTGATCGAGGCTCCAAAGTGATAGACTTCATCATCGATGATGAGGAAGCGGTCGTGGGAGCGATTGAAGGTGTGCAGCTGCACGTGCTCTGTGGGGTACTGCGCGTTGTAGTTGCGGAAGGCGAGTTGCATGTCGGTGGTCTGATGGATGTCGCGCACGTAGCAGTCGATGGTAGCAGTGAGCCCTGGACGAACTCGCATGCGCTGAAGGGTGTCTGCATTGACGTAATCATCGATGAGGACGATACGGTGTGAGGCTCGCTTGAAGAGTGTTTCGATGAGAACGTAGGCATCGAACATCTGGCCTTCAAAGAAGATGCCGAGTTTCTGTCTCAGGGTGCCGTCTTCCATACGGTCGAGGATCTGATCTATGCGCTGGTTGGTGTCTTCGAGTCTTTGGTCAGAAATGATCTGGTGTCGTTCGATGTGCTCCAGTCGCTGGAATATGCCTGCGTTTGCAGATATGAAGCGTCTCATGGCGGCAAATGCTCGCATAATTCGTACACTGGTGTCGGATGCCATCTTGCTTTTGAGCACGCCGGATAGTTGGGCAACTCCTTCTTCTGTGAAGACGTATGGAAGCGATGTTTTTGGACGCTTACGGGCAGATGTCGTCACATTTTGTGATGAGATAGTCATCCACTCTTCTTCTGTAAGTTGAAATCGGAAATCCTCCGGGAAACGATCTATATTTCTTTTTACCGCTTGATTAAGGGCACTTGTGGTGACCAGATAGAGTCGCGCAAGGTCGCGGTCGAGCATGACTTGTACACCTCGTACTGTATAGATCAAGTTTTCTATTTGCTGCTGCGACTGTACCTCTGCCGGGGTGATGGTAATTATTTCGGAGGTCTTTCCATCCATAAATGTAATATAATAAATTTCTGCCGCAAAGATACGCGATTTTTCCTCATCCACCAAATATTTCTCATTTTTTTGTGCAGAAAGCGGCTAAATAGAGGAGAAAGCGGCTAAATAGAGGAGAAAGCGGCAAGTGGGGAGAAAAAAGGGGGTATCTTTGCAGCGTCAAAAACAGGACCCTCCCCCGGCCCCTCCCAAGTGAGGGGAGTAATTGCCACTTGGGAAGAGGTGCCACCCTCATGCACTTGGCACCGTGCATAGGGCTTCCGACTAGAGTACTATTTACTCCCCTCCCTTGCGGTCCTCGCAGCCATAGAAAGAGCATTTTTATGCTCTTGGCGAGAAGACGAGCTTC
>JAZQQH010000105.1:0-58542 GCA_045628985.1 Bacteroidales bacterium
GGGGTTTAATGAAATGAATAATGTGTTTTGTTTAGGCTTTTAGGATCGGCAATTAATAGGCTGGTAAAGTGTGCGAGAGATTTTTCGTTGCACTCAAAATGACAATCTATTCAGTGTGTTTTCTCAAAAGCGGGCGCGAAGATAAGAAAAAGAATTGATGAAAGCAAGAGAAGTGCGAAAAAAGAGTGAAAAAATCGTATTTTTTGCGATATAAGACGTCTGGAACTCCGGAAATGCGATTTTTGATCATGGAATGGACGCCGTGCATGCAGGTTGTCCAATCCTTGGAGCAAGATCGGACGCCACGGATGCACGGCGTCCGATCTTGCATCACGGCATCCTTCACCGGGTACCCGTTGGAGGATGCCGCGACCGCGGGGGTCAACACTAGAAAAGTTGTGTTGACTCCCGCGGTCGTGAATAGTGACGTTGTGTACGTAACGTCAATATTTTTTAGAACATGCGGAAGCCCATGAGGCGGCGCATCTCGTTGAGCGTCTCACGGACGTAGGTGCGAGCCTTCTCGGCACCCATCTCGCGTACCTTATTAAGATACTCGGTGTCGGCGTAGATCTCGTTGTAGCGCTCACGGATAGGAGCGGTGACCTTGAGGACGTCGGTAGCGATCTGCATCTTGAGGTCGCCATAGCGGATCGAGCAGTCGTTCCATGCAGCGAGGTACTGGTCGTAGATCTCTGGAGTTGAGACGAGCTTGAGGAAGTAGAAGAGGTTCTTGATTGGCTCGTTCATCTCTGAGTTCGGCTCTTCTGGAGTCATGTCGGTCACGGCCTTCTTGAACTTCTTGATGACGGTCTTGTCGTCGTCATTGATGTAGATACAGTTGCCTTCGCTCTTGCCCATCTTGCCTGAACCGTCGAGTCCTGGGATCTTAATTGGCTCACCCTTAGCCTCGTATGGCTTTGGCTCGATCATGAGGTCGCACTTATAGAAGTTGTTGAAGCGCTTAGCGAAGTTACGTGCCATCTCGAGGTGCTGGAGCTGATCCTTACCTACTGGTACGAAGTTAGCGCGGTGCTGCAGGATGTCAGCTGCCATGAGGACAGGGTAGGTGAGGAGTCCTGCATTGACGTTGTTTGGCTGCTTGCGAGCCTTGTCCTTGAATGATACGGTCTTCTCGAGCTCGCCAAGATAAGCGTGCATGTTGAGGAGGGTATAGAACTCACAGGTCTCAGGAACATCTGACTGAACGTATACGGTACACTTCTCAGGATCCATACCTGCTGCGAGATACTCTGCCAGGATGCTGCGCACGTTTGGATTCAGGATCTCTGGATCAGGCTGGGTAGTAAGTGAGTGATAATCTGCGATAAAATAACGGCAATCGTAGTCATTCTGCATCTCCACGAAGTTGCGGAGAGCTCCGTAATAGTTGCCGAGGTGGAGGTGTCCGGTAGAGCGGATGCCACTCAGCACGATGGGTTTCTTTTCCATTTATTTTTTTATTTTACATTTTCAAGAATCAGTTTCACAATCGGTTCATAGCCAGCGGCGATGGAGATCTTTCGATCGTCACGGAAAGGACGGACGACACCGCCAGCCTCTTCGACGATGAGCATACCCGCACAAGCATCCCAGGCGTTGAGATTGAGTTCCCAATAGCCATCGAGCATGCCACAAGCCACACAACAGAGGTCGAAGGCGGCCGAACCCATGCGACGCAAGCCACGCAACTGTGGCAGCATGCGGCAGACGTTGTCGAGGTTGTTCTTGTCCTGGCCGACGGTAGCCTTGTCGTAAGGGAAACCCGTTGCTACGATGCACTCGTTGAGGTCGGTCTTGCGGTTCACACGGATCTGCTTGCCGTTCCACTGTGCACCCTCGCCTCGGATGGCGGTATAGAGGCTGTCGAACGAAGGAGCATAGACCACACCTACCTGAGTGACACCCTTGTACTGCACACCGATGCTGACGCAATACATTGGCAATCCCTCGGAGTAGTTGTTGGTGCCATCGAGCGGATCGACCACCCACTCCCAGTCAGAGTCGCCATTGCTGTGCATGCCCGTCTCCTCGCTCAGAATGCTGTGCGATGGATAGGCCTGATGGATCCTGTCGATGATCAATGCTTCACATTCCTTGTCGACCTCTGTGACCAGGTCGTGCAGGTTGCTCTTGGTCTCTATGTCAAGGCCACGACTACGGAATTTATGAAACTGTATCTTGCCGGCTGCCATGGCAATATCAATGGCACACTGCATGATACATGCATTGTCTTCGGTCATCTCCTTGGGTGCGAATGGATGTCTTAAGCTCATATTTTATTTTTTAGCTATGTCCATAATTGGGCGCAAAGATACTCAAACTCTCCGAAAATACCAAAAAAAAGTGGCAGAACTTGTAGTTTTTGGAATAAAATGAGTATCTTTGCACCGCTTAAATAGAAAAAAGATGATTGAACTTCAATACCCTGCAGCAGATGCCTGCAATGAATATTTCCCTTTGATCGACGAGGAAGGCCACGTAGTGGGTCAGGCCACGCGGCGCTATTGCCACGGTGGCAGCATGGCGCTGCACCCTGTCGTACACCTGCATGTCTTTGATCGAGAGGGCCGTCTCTACCTGCAGAAACGATCGATGAAGAAGGACATCGCGCCAGGCTTGTGGGATACCTCGGTAGGTGGCCATGTCGATGTTGGTGAGTCGTTGGATCAGGCGGTGCGACGGGAGGCGTGGGAGGAGTTAGGAGTGAGGAGTGAGGAGTTAGGAGTAATTTGCTCCGACGGCCAGCCTTCTCCGCTTCGCTTCCTCTTCCAGTATATCTGGCAATCATCTCGTGAACGTGAGCTTGTTACCGCCTTTGCTGTTACTTATGATGGAGAACTGCATCCTGACCATGATGAGGTCGATGAGGGTCGTTTCTTTACGATCGATGAACTGCGTCAGTTGCAAGGCCAGGGTATGTTCACTCAGCAGTTCGAGGAGCAGGAACTCAACCACTTATTAGCCTGTCTCTGACATTTTTTAATTATTCACTTTTACTTTTTCCTTTTTCCCTTGAAAAAAGTCGCCTACTATACCCTCGGCTGTCGTCTCAATTTCGCCGAGACTTCTACACTCGCCTATCGCCTTGAGCAGCTCGGCTTCGAGAAGAGCCGCAAGGAGGCTGATCTGGTGGTGGTCAATACCTGTGCAGTCACTGAGCAAGCCACGGCCAAGAGCCGTCAGCAGATCAATAAGCTGATACACGAGAATCCTGATGCATTTGTTTTGGTTACAGGTTGTTACGCGCAGATCGAACCACAGCAGCTGGCAGAGCGTGTGAAGGGTATCGACGTGATTGTCGGTACGGAGTTCAAGGGGGAGAATATCACATCTTTGTTGGGTAATCTGGAGAAGCGTCAGGAGACGTTGCTCTACCATACTGCATATAAAGACATCCACACCTTCCACGGCGGTTGCTCGGCCGATGACCGTACGCGCCACTTCCTCAAGGTGCAGGATGGTTGCGACTATTTCTGCACTTATTGCACCATCCCGATGGCACGAGGCCGCAGTCGTAGCACCAGCATCGCAGAACTTGTCAAGATGGCACAGGACGTCATTGCCAAGGGTGGCAAGGAGATTGTCCTGACGGGTGTCAATATCGGAGATTTCGGCAAAGGAACTGATGAGAACTTCTTTGACCTCTGTCGTGCACTTGATGAGGTGGAAGGCGTTGAGCGCTACCGCATTGGCTCTATCGAACCAAACCTTCTGACCGATGACCTGATCCGCTGGATTGCTGCGGATTCCAAGCGCTTCGCTCCTCATTTCCACATCCCACTACAGGCGGGTAGCGACGAGGTGCTGGCTTTGATGCGCCGCCGCTATGACACCGCTCTCTTCCGTCGTAAGATTGAGATGGTGCGAGAGCTCATGCCGGATGCATTTATCGGAGTGGACGTGATGGCAGGTATGCGAGGAGAGACGGCTGAGCTCTTCCTGAAGTCGTATGATTTCCTGGAGTCATTGCCTGTGTCTCAGCTGCATCCATTCACTTACAGCGAGCGCTCTGGCACTCGCGCTCTGGAGATTAAACCGGTCATCCCAGGTCCTGAGCGCCATGAGCGTACCGCGCGTCTGGTGGCTTTGTCCGACCAGAAGTTGCGCGACTTCTATCGCACACAGTTCGGTACTTCTCGCCGTGTCCTGTGGGAAGAACCTACTCATGGAAATAAAAAGCTGATGCACGGATTTACGGAGAATTATATCCGCGTGGAGGCTCCGTTCGATCCTTCGTTGGTCAATGTCTGTCAGCAGGTTACCCTCGGTCAGGAACTCATTGAGACCAGCCAGGGGCCAGCGATCAAGTAATACCTCAATAATCATCACACACCTTCTATGAAAAAACTATTCATCCTTCTTCTCTTCATCGTCCAGTGTTCCCTGATGGCCACACAGGCCCAGCTCTATCGCGCCATCGTCGCACAAGACGGCACGGGTGACTACACCTCCATCCAGGACGCCATCCTCAGCATCCGCGACTATAGTCCTGAGGGCCGACTGCACATCCTGGTGCGCAAGGGCGTCTATGAGGAGAAGGTCATCGTCCCGGCTTATAAGACCAATATCACGCTGGTAGGAGAGGATCGCGATAGCACCATCCTGATCTGGCACGACCACGCCAATCTGCAGCAGACGGGTCGTTTTGAGGGTGTAGTGTTAGGATCATTAGCCGACCAGATGGGGCACGGCGGCCGTCAGTCTTCTGAGCGTGGCCATCGTCTCGGCACTTTTGAGAGCTATACGATCAAGGTCTATGGTGAGGGATTTGAGTGTGAGAATATGACCATCGTCAATGACGCTCGTGGCGGTCAGGCGGTGGCATTGCATAATGAGGCAGATCGCTCCGTCTTCCGTCATTGCGCCTTCCGAGGTTTTCAGGATACGATGTTCAATGGCAATGCACGTTCACGTCAGCTCTTTGTTGATTGCTATATCGAAGGCGCTGTCGATTATATCTTTGGTCCTGCTACTGTCTGGATGGAGCGGTGTCATATCCACTCTATCGGTGATGGCTGCATCACTGCGGCCTCGACACCTGCGGAGAATCCTCATGGCTATGTGTTCAATCGTTGTCTGGTCACTGCTGCTCCTGAGGTCAAGCGTCTGCATTTAGGCCGTCCTTGGCGCAACTATGCCAGCGTGCTGTTTATGAACTGTGAACTTCCTGCGCAACTGAGTCCTGCGGGATGGGACAACTGGAATGATCCGAAGCGCGAAGCTACCGCTCGCTTTATAGAATATAATAATGTGGGAGAGGGTGCTGCTACCGCTCAGCGAGTAGCGTGGAGCCGTCAGCTCTCAGTTGCTGAGGCGCAGCAGGTGACGCTCGATAAGGTCTTCTCTCAGTCGGTCGACGCTTGGCTGCCACGTCTTGAGCCTGTCTCGTTCGATGAGGCTTATCGTCCTTTCTATGATCCTCAGACAGGCAAGGGAACTCCTTACGTCGCTTCGACTCTTGAACCCAAAGATCTTCCTTCCGATCCAGAAAAATTCAAAGAACCACTTATCGTCAATCTCGAGGGAGTGGATTGCACCACCTGTGTAGAATATGTCACTGCCGCTCGTCTGGCTCGTGTCGCACAGCCTGCTGCCAAAGACTCTGTGTTTGCGTCTTATCTCCAGGCCTTGCGTTATCGTCAAGGCGTCAGAGGAAACTATGCTACGCGCAAACATTATTTCAGCGAGTGGATCAGCGATGCAGAGTGGCAGGGATTGCTCAAGGACGTGACTCCGCAGATGCGAGGAGCGCAACCTTTGACCAAGAAGATCGATTTCATGAGTCGCAATCCTCGCTTCTATCCGCAGTTGCAGCAGAGCGAGACGATGCTCAATGAGGTCAAAAGAATAGAGGAGATGCTGAGTACACAGAGAGTCTCATACATCCCCTCATCGCAAATTGCTAAGGCTTATTCACAGATGCAGCATGGCGATATCGTGGTTTTTCTTACCACCACAGCTGGTCTTGATGTGCAGCACGTTGGTTTCGTCTGGAAGCCAACGCCTGATGCTACTCCTCGTTTGATGCATGCCAGCTCTGCGCAGAAGCAGGTCGTCGTTGATACTCGTGCCATTGCGGAGTATGCTAAGGCTCAGAAGTCTATCAGTGGCATTCGCATCGTGAGACTATAAATCTCCATTCGCGCGGAAACTATACATCTGACCATCGGCAATGATGACATGATCGATGAGCTGGATGTCGAAGAGCGCGAGCGCCTGGACGGTCTGACGCGTAATGTCTCGGTCAGCTTGGCTAGGGTGGGGGATACTATGCGGATGGTTGTGGCAGAGAGCCACACATGAAGCCATGTACTGAAGCGCAGGTCGGACGATCTTGCGGACATCGGCAGGAGCTCCGCTGACGCCACCTTCGCCAATCAGGACTTTCTGTAGGACGCGTCCGCTGCGAGAGGCGTAGACGGCCCATAGTTCTTCATGGTCGAGGTGTGAGAGCTGCTGGTCGAACATGGCAAAGATAGCATCGCTACCACTCAAGGTCAGGCTTTGCAATTTATTGAGCTGGCGTTCTTTCTCCAGACGTCGGCCAAGCTCGAGCGCTGCACGGATAGTGCAGCTTCTGGCAGGTCCTACGCCTTTGAGCGCGTCGCGTTTTTCTGAGGTCGGAAGGAGTTCGTTGTGCAGTCGCTCCAAACTACCATTACATCTTTCTAAGATATCGCGAGCGATATCAATGGCCGTACGTCCCTGTTGGCCAGAATTAATTAAGATGCCCAGCAGTTCGGCATTGGAGAGAACCTCCTCACCGAACTGGAGCATCTTTTCGCGGGGACGGTCATCGAGTGACCAATCCGTTATTTTCATAAAAGTTCTTTATGAGTGCAATTACTTAGCGCGCTCTACGTAAGAACCGTCGCGGGTATCAACGACGATCTTGTCGCCCTGCTTACAGAAGAGAGGCACCATAACGATGTTGCCGGTCTCAACGGTAGCCTTGGTAAGGGTGTTGGTAGCGGTGTTACCCTTCTCACCTGGCTCCATCTCGGTGATCTCGAGAGTGGTCTTAACTGGCATCTCAGCGGTGAGAATGGTCTCGTCGGTTGAGTCGCGGAGGATATCAACGATATCGCCTTCCTTCATGAACTTGCTGCCTACAACCATCTCCTTATCGATGTTAACCTGCTCGAAGGTCTCCTGCTCCATGAATACAGCATCCTCGCCGTCCATGTAAAGGAACTGGTATGGGCGACGCTCTACGCGTACGTCCTCAAGAACCTCACCGATATTGAAACGCTTCTCAACTACATAACCTGAAACTACGTCCTTGAGCTTGGTGCGCATGAAGGTGTTACCCTTACCTGGCTTAACGTGGAGGAACTCTACAACAACCTGAAGCTTACCGTCGAGGCGGATGACGGTACCGTTCTTAATGTCCTGTGACTTAATTGCCATAATTCTATACTTTGATTTGTTATTATTTGAAGTTACTCAGGGAGTGAAGATAGCGTAAAATGATGATTTTTGCTATCTTGCGGGTGCAAAGATAGAATAAAAAAGTGAGAAAAACAAAAATATTTGAAGAATTTCATAAAAAAGTTTGGTGAATTGAAGTTTTTTCGCTACTTTTGCACCCGCTAATTGGCAATAGGAGCCACTTAGATAATAATTAGTAATCAAAATAAACAATATAAAAGCGATACAACTATGAAGATGACTTTCCAGCCACACAACCATCGCCGTCTCCACAAGCATGGTTTCCGCGCTCGTATGGCCACCAAGAACGGCCGCCGCGTCCTCGCAGCTCGTCGTGCTAAGGGCCGTAAGAACTTGACCGTTGGTGATACCATGCGTTAAATTCTTTGCCGCGGATTGGCAAGACAAACCAGAAATCCCTTATAAAGGATTAACGATGACTGTCAATGAGGCTCGCCTCGGTGACGGTCATTTGTTTTTTACTCCTCTTTCAATTGTCTACTCCTTTTTAAATTTAAATGAAGACACGCGTTCAATCGCTTCTGAAGACCCTTGGTGAAGGCGTCTACGAAAAGGACACCGAGTTGTCGCTTGGCTTGTTGGCCGCTTTGGCTGGCGAGAGCCTGCTGTTGCTCGGTCCTCCAGGTGTGGCTAAGAGCATGGTGGCTCGTAGGCTGAAGGAAGCCTTCGTCGGCGCTCGTTCGTTTGAGTATTTGATGTCACGCTTCTCGACTCCTGACGAGATCTTCGGTCCTGTCAGTATCAGTCGCCTGAAGGAGGCTGATAGCTATGAGCGTGCCGTAGACGGATATCTCCCTACGGCCGACGTGGTGTTCCTTGATGAGATCTGGAAGGCGGGACCTGCCATCCAGAACACGTTGCTGACGGTGATCAATGAGAAGACGTATCTCAATGGCAATCGTCCGATGCAGCTGCCGCTGAAGCTGCTGATTGCGGCAAGTAATGAGCTGCCAGTACAGGGAGAGGGACTTGAGGCGCTGTGGGACCGATTCCTGGTGAGAGTGGTGAGCGGATGTATTGAGGAGGAGGAGAATTTCTATAAGATGATTGACGGACTCTCCCCAACCCTCCCTGCTAATGATGAGGCTATTACATCTGAAGAGTATACTCAGATTCAGAAGGAGATTGCAAATATAGAAATCCCTCGCTCAGTCCTCCTGGCCATCACCGCCATCCGTCAAGGTCTGAAGGATGTGGCTATCGAAGGCCAGGATGTGCATCGCAATATCTATGTCTCTGATCGCCGCTGGAAGAAGGTGGTGCATCTGATGAAGGCGTCGGCCTTTGTGCACGACCGTAAGGAGGTGAACTTGTCTGATCTGCAGCTGGCTATCCATTGCCTTTGGAATGAACCGGATGAGATGGAGAGTATCGGCCAGCTGGTGGCTCGTGCTATCTTCAGTCCTTATCTGCAGCGCCTCGATATGCTATCCCAGCAGCTCGGTAAGGCGCTACGTGCTCGTAAGGTCAAAGATGCACTGGAGGAGGCTCGTCAGCGTGGCGACCATCGCGATGACGATGTCATTGTGTTCGATGGTCTCTATTATGCCATCGATGAGCGCGCTGGTGTATCGAACACCTTTATCTATGTGCCAGACTTTAAGCATTTGCCTACGCGTAGCGCTGACGAACCTGCTGTTCGTGGCGTGATGTATCGTGATCCTCGTCAACCGAAGCGTCAGATCATCCGTGCTTATGCGAATCCTGACAATATCGGCGAGCATGAGGTGGAGCTGACTCGTGTCAATCTCTATCGCGACTCAATGAATCTCTATGTCAATGGCACTCGTTATCCTTTGCGCCGTGCATTGCGTGGTGTGAATAACGAACAGCAGTCAGGTCTCGAACCTGTATTGAAAGGCGCTCTTCCGTCGCTCGAAGATTGTGAGACAGCTGTCGATCAACTCTTCCAGGAAGCGGTGATGCTTGGCAATCAGCTCAAGACGCATCTATTTGTGAGCAAGCAGGTGCTGGAGATCGTCAATACCCAGCTGGATACTTTCCGCAAACAGATTGCTTTGCTTCGTGCAGACATTCGCAAATTACTCTACGATGAGTAATTATCTCACCTTCCCTGCCAAAGTCCTCGATGAGCTTGAGACGCTCATCTGCACGGATCTGGAGCGCGCTTTTGCTGAATCGGTAGAAGCGCGCCTGCAGTTCATGCGTATGCGAGGCGTAGAGGACGCTTACGAGCTGGCGCAGGTGAAGGCTGATTTCATCCGAGAGAAGCTCCCTAACCAGCAAGCGTTGCTCGATAAGTATCTGGAGGTCATCCCTCCGTATCTTGCCAAGAAGGAGGCGACGGTCGATGAGTTTGAGCAATGTTGGGCCTTGATGGGAACGATCTGGAATGTCGTGGAGTTCGATCGCATTCGTCCTGTGGTGCGATTGCAGGAGCAATATCCTATTCTGCTCGATGTGGCTCGTCGCGTAGGACGTATTGCTGATGACCAAGGCCCTGAGCGCGTCCCTGTCAGCGTAGGAGGCAAGATGAGCGTGGAGCATGGCGCACCGAGCGATATCGAAGGCGTGACCATGGGTAACGACATCACGGCGCTCTTGCCGATGGAGATGGCTATCATGAGCGATGATCAGCTCTCGAATCTCTTTGCTTATCGATTTGCTACACGCCGCCTGCAGACGTTCCGCTACAAGAGTAATATGATGAAGCAAGCGCGTAGGGTAGAGGTGAGGAAAGCTCGACAGAAAGGTCCGATGATCGTGTGTCTCGATACTTCGGGTTCGATGCAAGGTCAACCGGAAAAGATTGCAAGCAGTCTTATTATCAAACTGCTACAGGTAGCGTTGCGCCAGGAGAGAGACCTGTTGCTCGTTGCATTCAGTACCACTGCGAAACTTTTTGATGTGCGACGTAACCGCACTCGCTTCTTTGACTTTCTGCGCAAGGAGTGTGGTGGAGATACTGATGACACACAGATGTTGCAGGCGGTGATGCATACTATTGCCGAGAATCCGGCTTATGGCAGCGCTGATGTGCTGTTGATCAGTGACTTCAAATTCGATGTGCCAGGCGTAGGTATTATGCGACAGGTAAATACATTACGTGAGGAAGGAACGCGCTTCTATGGCTTGCAGATAGGTGTGGCGCCGATTGATAACTGGAAGAAATATCTCGATAATTACTGGCATCTGGAGTATAAGCTGCAGATGAAGCCGTGGTTTATACAGAAGTAGTTAGTTTAATTCTTTTAAGACACTGAGCGATTTTAGCTCCCCGATTTCCGGAATCTGTTGATGCAGGAATGCCAACAGCATGTCGAGCATCGCATTTCGCTGATCTCTTGTGAATGGCAGTTCGTGCATATTGCCATAATCCGTGAGTAATACGCGCTGTAACCACTTGGCGGACTCGGCGTTGAGGTAGTAAGGGTGGTAGATAGGACCAGGTGTGAAGACACCTTCGTTGAGATCGAAGAGATAGCCGGATTGGTATTCGCTGGCGTCAATGCTAAAGCCGACGAGGCTGGTGAGCAGGCAGGTGAATACTAGATGGAAGTTGGCCCATCCGCTCTCCGTGTTTTCGAGTACGTTGAGACTTTGCAGTAGGAATTGCCAGAGGCGGGGATCGGGAACCTGCTCCAGTGGTCGCACCACATGGTGGGTCAGCTCGGCAATGAACATGCATTGCGCCGCCTTCCCAGGATTGGTCATGGTCAGCATATAAGGCGAGCGGACGATCTCGGCATCGGCAATCTGCAGGATCTCGCTATGACCTGGTTTGAGTACCAGATCGAGCAATGTCATCGGTGCCATCATCATACGCAACTGACTGGCTTTCCGTCCGCGTGTTGACAGGGGTACACGGCAAGTGATACGACCACGCTGCTGGGTGTAGAGATGCACGAATTGCGTGTGGTCGTTGATGGGTATCGTACAGAGTACAAGGCCCCTTGTCTTGTCGGAATTGTAATTTAAAACTGCCATTTTCGGTTGCAAATATAAGCAATATGCCTTTAAAAACAAAGTTTTAAATACTTTTTCGGCGAAATATTTTGCTCGCTAGTGAAAAATCAGTATCTTTGCACCCGCTTTTGGGCATTTTGTCACCAAATTTATAAAGTCCCGACCGAGTGATTGGGCAAGACCAGCGTGAGCGACATGGCGGTGCTTGGCTGGAGAGGTTTTGAGACGGGCGTTAACCAGTCGCCTGCATCGGTGAGAGAAGGCTTGAGGCAAATTCAAACAAAAATAAATTATAAATCATAGCGGCACGAGTTGCCGCACAAAACCAACAAAACAATGGCAAATCACAAGTCATCTAAGAAGCGCATCAAGCAGACCATTACCCGCAACCTCGCAAACCGTTACTACGGCAAGGTAACCCGTAATGCAGTTCGTAAGCTCCGCGCTACCACTGACAAGGCTGAGGCAGCTAAGCAGCTTCCTGAGGTAAGCTCTATGCTCGACAAGCTCGCTAAGAAGAACGTAATCCACGCTAACAAGGCAGCTAACCTCAAGAGCAAGCTCGCTAAGCTCGTTAACAAGCTCTAAGCAATTGCTTAATTACGAATTACAAATTACAAATTACTGAGTTTGCCTGAAAGTAATATAAATACTTAGTCATGGCTGAAAGTAATTAGTAATTCGTAATTTGTAATCTGCAACGAGGAAACTCGTTGCAATAGTGCCCGTATTGTACCCATAGTGGGTCTTACGGACATTATTATATTACGCGCGCGTATGTACGCGTAAAACCAAAAACATCAAAACCTATCTCAATGTCAGAAATTCAGAATAATTACGACGCGAGTCACATTCAAGTGCTTGAGGGCCTTGAGGCTGTCCGTAAGCGTCCTGCCATGTATATCGGCGATACCAGCGTCAAGGGTCTCCACCACTTGGTTAGCGAGGTTGTAGATAACTGTATCGATGAGGCTTTGGCTGGCTACTGTAATGACGTTCAGGTCTTCATCCTTCCAGATAACTCTATCAAGGTCATCGATAATGGTCGTGGTATTCCAGTCGATATGCACCAGAAGGAGCAGCGCTCGGCCCTTGAGGTCGTAATGACCGTCCTCCACGCTGGTGGTAAGTTCGACAAGAATACCTACAAGGTTTCTGGTGGTCTGCACGGTGTGGGTGTGAGCTGCGTTAATGCACTCTCTGATCAGTTTGTGGCTGAGGTTCATCGCCAGGGTCATATCTATCGTCAGGAGTATGCATTCGGCAAGCCTATCACTCCTGTCGAGATCATCGGCGATGCTGAGGATACTGGTACAACCATCACCTTCCACCCAGATGCTTCGATCTTCACCGAGACCATCTATGAGTGGGATCGCTTGGCTGAGCGTCTGCGTGACCTCTGCTATCTGAACACCGGCATCCGTCTGACATTGACCGATCTGCGTGAGGAGGCTAAGCAGGACAATGGCGAGCCACGTCATCAGGTCTTCTATAGCTCTGAGGGTCTCAAGGAGTTCGTTCAGTGGATGGACGAGAGCCGTACCCCACTTATCCCAGACATCATCCACCTCGTTACTGAGAGCGATGGCGTCCCTGTGGAGGTCGCTTTGACCTACAACACCGGCTACAGCGAGAGTATCCATACTTTCGTCAATAACATCAATACTCACGAAGGTGGTACTCACCTCGATGGTTTCCGCTCGGCTTTGAGCGCTTCGCTCAAGGAGTACGGCACCAAGGAGAAGATGTTCGAGAAGGCTAAGCTGGCCAATGACATCCGTCTCGATGACTTCCGTGAGGGTCTTACTGCTGTCGTCAGCGTTAAGGTAGCTGAACCTCAGTTCGAGGGCCAGACCAAGACCAAGCTCGGCAACGTAGAGATCCGCCCAGCTGTTCAGAAGGCTGTCCGTAAGGCTATGGACAACTACCTCGAGGAGAATCCTACCCAGGCTCACCTCATCATCGATAAGGTTGTCCTTGCTGCACAGGCTCGTATCGCTGCACGTCAGGCTCGTGAGCAGGTACAGAAGAAGTCTAAGCTCACCGGTGGCGGTCTGCCAGGTAAGTTGGCCGACTGTTCGAGCAAGAATCCTGAGGAGTGCGAGATCTTCCTCGTCGAGGGTGACTCGGCAGGTGGTACTGCCAAGAGCGGTCGTGACCGTCGCTATCAGGCTATCCTCCCATTGCGTGGTAAGATCCTCAACGTCGAGAAGGTCCTGATCCACAAGATGCTCGACTCTGAGGAGATCCAGAATATGTTCCGCGCCTTCCGTGTGAACCTGCGTGAGGATAAGAGCCTTGACATCGATAACCTTCGTTATCACAAGGTAATCATCATGACCGATGCCGATGTCGATGGTGCGCACATTGCCACCTTGATCATGACACTCTTCTTCCGCTATATGCGCCCACTTATCGAAGGTGGTTACGTATATATCGCCCAGGCTCCACTCTATCGCTGCACCATCGGTAAGAACGATGAATACTGCTATGATGACAAGGAACGTGACGACTTCCTGCAGAAGTATGGTCAGGGTAAGGAGGATAAGGTGAAGATTCAGCGATACAAAGGTCTCGGTGAGATGAACGCTGACCAGTTGCGCGATACCACCATGGACCCTGCACAGCGCCGTCTCAAGCAGGTGCATATCGAAGATGCTATCGCAGCTGACCAGACCTTCTCGCTCCTCATGGGCGAAGAGGTCGCACCACGCCGTGAGTTCATCGAGGAGAATGCTACTTATGCGGAGATTGATGCATAACTTCTAAGGGATTCTAAGGGATCTTAAAGGATTCTAAGGGAATTTAAGGGACGTTTGAACCAGATACGCGATATTATATATATGTGTAAGGATAACCTTTGGGACCACCATTACTATCGTCCCTAAATATCCCTTAATATCCCCAATATTCCCTTAATATCCCTTCAAAAAAGTAAATCTATTTAATTTTTTAATTATAAAACAATGAATATTACAAAGAAAGTCGTAGATGACGTAAATATCGTCCTGAGCCTGGAGATTGAGAAGGCTGACTACGCAGACGCAGTAGAGAAGCAGATCAAGCAGATTCGCAAGAACGCTCAGATGCCAGGTTTCCGTAAGGGTATGGTTCCAGCTGGCCTTATCCGCAAGCAGTACGGTATGCAGGTTACCGTTGATGAGGTTAACAAGCTCATCAATGACTCAATGTATAAGTATATCTCTGAGAACAAACTCAACGTCCTTGGCGAGCCAATGGTAGACGAGAGCCAGGAGCCAGTAGATTTCACTACTGCTGAGAAGTTCACCGTTAACTTCGCTATCGCTATCGCTCCAGAGTTCGAGCTTACTCTCGACAACAGCGTGAAGGTTCCTTACTACACCATCAAGGTTTCTGACGAGATGGTAGAGCAGCAGATCAAGGGCTACCAGGGCCAGTTCGGCGAGTTCTCTAAGGCTGAGGAGGCTTGCGAGGATGACGTTATCAAGGGCGACATTGCAGAGCTCGGTCTCGATGGCAACCTCGTAGAGGGTGGCATCGTTATGGAGGGTGCAACTGTTTATCCTAAGTACATGCAGGGCGAAGAGGAGAAGGCTAAGTTCAACGGCGCTAAGAAGTTCGCTAGCGTAGACTTCAACCCAGCAGCAGCTTACAACAACAACGCAAACGAGATCGCTTCTCTCCTTGGCAAGAAGAAGGAGGAGGTTGAGGGTATCACCGCTAACTTCCGCTTCACCATAACTGAGATCAACCACCGTGTAGAGGCTGAACTCAACGAGGATCTCTTCACCAAGGTATTCGGCGAAGAGTGCAAGACCGAGGAGCAGTTCAAGGAGAACATCAAGAACCTCATCGCTGGCCAGCTCGCTCAGAATACTGAGTATAAGTTCAGCCTTGACGCTCGTCAGGTTCTTTGCGACCAGGTTGGCGCTCTCAAGTTCCCAGAGGAGAGCCTCAAGAAGTGGCTCCTCGCTAAGGATGAGAAGCGTGACGCTGAGAAGCTCAACGAGGACTTCCCTAAGATGATGGAGGATCTCACCTGGCAGCTCATCGAGGAGAAGATCGTCGAGAAGAACGATATCAAGATCACCGACGAGGATATGAAGGCTGAGGCTCGCACCATGATTCAGGCTCAGATGGCTCAGTATGGTATGGCAAGCGTACCAGAGGAGTATCTCGCACAGTACGCAGAGAGCGTACTCAAGGACGAGAAGCAGCGTGGCCAGCTCCGCGACAGCGCTATCACCCGTCGCATCCTCGCTGTTGTCAAGGAGGCTGTTACTCTCGACAACAAGGAGGTTACTGTTGAGGAGTTCTCTGAGCTCTTGAAGTAATCAATCCGTGCCATTGGCACGAACGATAGTTTCACAAAGTGGCTGTATCTTTTTGATGCAGTCACTTTTTTGCATATGAAGACGAACCTGTTGCATTTATCAACGCGAATTGTTGATAACTTTGTGACAAAAGAACAAAGTTTTCAACATTCAGATGTTGATAACTCTTTTTTATTTTGTGATAACTAATTTTTTGTGTATCTTTGCCGCACCAAATATATAAGAATACATTACCTAAAAATAAGAAACCATTCCATTATTTATGAATAAGATCCAGCGTCTCATCACCGCCATGCTGTGTGCCGCCCCGATCGCTTCTGCTGCACCAGTGGCTAACACCCATGACTTCATAGGTCATCTCTATGACTATATCGAGAATCTTGACGTCTTCGAACTCGGACAGGAAGATTCACGCGCCTACTACATCCCGGCACATCACCAGTTGCTTAATGGCCAGTGGAAGTTCTTTTTCGCCGACACGCCACAGGGTATCCCTACCAACTTCTTCGAGGAGAATTTCTCCGACAGCAAGTGGTCGCGTATCGACGTTCCATCCAACTGGGAGATGCGAGGCTTTGGCGACGCTCAGTTTCGTAACGTGAGCGCTCCTTTCGAGGCCAAGCCACCATTCACTCCACATGATTATAATCCTACTGGCGCCTATCGCACCACCTTCACCGTCCCTTCTGACTGGAGTGGTGAGGAGGTCTTCCTCCGCTTCGAGAAGGTCGCTTCCGCTTCGTTCCTCTGGGTCAACGGACAGGAGGTCGGCTATAACGAAGGCGCGCAGGAACCTGCAGAATACAACATCACACCATATCTCAAGAAGGGACGCAATACCCTGGCCATGATGGTCCTCAAGTTCTCTGATGGCTACTACCTCGAAGGACAGGACTACTGGCGCTTGGCAGGTATCTTCGACGATGTCTACGTCTATTCCGCTCCTAAGACCCGTCTCTTCGACTGGTACGTGACCACTGATCTCGACGCCAACTATCGTGACGCCGAACTCTCCGTCGAGACCACCATCCGCAGCTATGACGCTACCCCTATCACCTCGCCACTCATGGTACGAGGCGTCTTGACCAATGCCAAAGGACAGGTCGTAGCCGAGATGGAGAGTGAGTCAGCTACCTTTGCAGCCGGTAGCAAGACCCTTTCTCTGACACTTAAGAAGACCATCCAGAATCCGCTGAAATGGACCGCTGAGACCCCCGATCTCTATGACCTCAAGATGTATCTTATCGACGCCTCTACCGGTCGTCGTATCGATACCAGCACCGAGTTTGACGCCCGTCAGGACGTAGGTTTCAAGGAGACCGAGATCAAAAATAACGTCTTCTATCTCAACGGTAAACCTCTCAAGGTCAACGCTCAGTGCTCGCACATGCAGGACCCTGACAACGGTCACACCGTCACCGACGAACTCATCCGCAAGGACATGACCATCCTCAAGCAGTTCGGCTTCAACGGTGTCCGTACCAGCCACTATCCACCGGCTCCACGCTACCTTGAGTATGCCGCTCGCTACGGCCTCTATATCATCGATGAGACCGGTGACGAGGCGCATGCCACCGAGTATGTATCTTCCGATAAACGCTTCATCCCGATGTATCAGGAGCGCGTCCGTCGCATGGTACTCCGTGACCGCAATCAGCCAGCCGTCCTCTTCTGGAGCGCCGGAAACGAGAGCGGTGAGGGGCCTAACATCGGTGAAGTCATCCGCGAAGGTCGCAAGTACGACAACACACGTTACTGGATGTATGGTGGCAACGCCTACAGCCATCCAGCCGAGGAGATCATCGGCCCTCGTTATCCTACCGCTTTGGCCATGGATCTCAAGGTCGGCTTGCATGGCGATGGCGACGTCCGTCCGTCATTCATGGACGAGTACATCTCTGTTGCTGGCAATGGCGGTGGCATGTTCGATGAGATGTGGCGCGCCATCTACACCCACGAGCGCATCATCGGTGGCGCCGTGTGGGACTTCGTCTCGCCAGGTCTCACCCAGACAGCTCGTCTCCTTCCAGACCTCTCCCCTCGCCGTGTGCCGGCACATATTATGGGCAATGCCAAGCTCGTCACCGACAAGCGCAACAAGAAGAACCACGTCATCGACCTCAGTGGCCATGACGAGTGGGTCGAGATCTATCGTGACGACAGCCTCGAAGTGACTGGCAACACGCTCCAGATCAGCTTCGACGTCTTCCCACGCTCGCTCGTCAGCTCATGTGGCTCATTCGTCAACAAAGGCGAGTGGCAGTTCGGTGTGCAGCAGAATGGAAAGGAGAAGCTCAACTTCTACATCAATACCGACAAGGCTCCTGCCAGCGCCATGCCAAAGATCGATCCTAACCATCCGTACTATCACTACATCCTGGCACAGCAGACACCTAAGAACTATCGCTACGTCCTTGAGGCTCCTCTGCCAGCCGACTGGGAGGACCACTGGCATCACGTCTCGGCTCAGTATGATGGTGCTCAGATGACCGTCAGCATCGACGGCAAGCAGGTCGCATCGGCCGCTGCAGAAGGCCATATCATCAATGCTCCTTTCCCTGTCAATATCGGTCGAAACGAGCAGACACACGGTCAGGATACGCACGTACACATCTGTGATGCGCTGATGGATAATGTCATCATTGCCAATCAGTTCGGCGAGCTCCTCCACCTCGACTTCGAGCAGGAGCAGGCAGACGATAAGTACTTCTCTTACGGCATCGGAGCACGTACCTATGGCACCATCTGGCCTGACCGTACCGTGCAGCCGGAGATCTATCAGATGAAGAAGGCTGCACAGCCGATCTCTTGTCGCCTCCTCAGTGGCGATGAAGGTCGCATCGAGGTCTGGAATCGCAATCACTTCCTCAACGCCTCTGTCTATGACTTCCGTTGGCAGCTTTTCGAGGACGGCACCTGCATCCAGGAAGGGTCGCTCGATCTTGACGTCGCACCACTCAGCCGTCACATCCTCGACTTGCCTTACCAGCGTCCTTCGCTCAAGCCTGGCTGCGAGTATCGCCTCATGCTGACCAGCCAGCTCCGTGACGATCAGCTGTGGGCTCAGAAGGGTCACGTCGTGGCATGGGATCAACTCGAGCTCCCTTGGCACCAGACCACCTTGGCCAGCGATAAGGCCGTCGGCAAGGCTTCATTGACCAAGACCGCAGAATCGCTCCTCGTCGAAGGCGAAGGCTTTGCCTATACCTTCACCACCGATGGCCAGCTTTGCAGCATCCGTCAGGCAGGGGAGGAGTTGCTCAAGGCTCCTTTGCAGTTCAATGTCTGGCGCGCTCCATTGGCCCTTGAGGTCGATGGCTGGAGCCAGGGTAACATCACCTATAATAATAAAAAGGAGTGGAATGGCTCGCAGATCGCCAACGAGTACTACAGCAATCACCTCGACGAGATCTCCCGTCTCCCGATCTCCTGTGAGGCCTATGAGGCTGGCGGACAGGTCTATATCAACGTCCGTTGCTTCGCACAGTTCGGCCCTATCTCTACGGCTCATCTCGATGCCTATATCTTCGGCGCTAAATACAACGGCTTCTCGGAGATCTACGAGTATCGCATCAATGGCGATGGTCAGATCTATCTCCATCACACGCTCGAACCAGAAGGATCGATGCCAGCATTGCTCCCTCGCATCGGCCTGACTATGACGCTCAATGACCAGATCCAGCAGGTCAAGTGGTACGGACGCGGTCCTGAGGAGAACTATCCTGATCGTAAGACCGGCTACGCCATCGGTATCTATGAGAACACTGTCGATGGCATGTTCGAGCCTTACCTCATCCCGCAGGACTGTGGCCTCCGCTGTGACAACCGCTGGCTCACCATGACCTCCGCCTCTGGCCGTGGCCTCCGTTTCGCGATGGACGAGCCATTCAACTTCAACGCCTACAACTATAGCACCGACAACCTCACCAAGGCCGTCTATACCTATCAGCTGCAGCGTCAGGATGGCGTCACCCTCAACCTCGACTACGCCACCACCGGCGTCGGCTGCACCGCATGCTACGTCCTCCCTGGCTATCAAGTCAAGGCTACGAAGTATGAGCGCAATATCACGATCTCGCTGATTCAGTAAAATGAGTTAGTTCTTGATACTGAGTTTTCCATCCACCTCATCAATCTCTCCTGCCGTCTTCAGCGAGTCTAAAGCTTCGCGGAAGGCGGCATCTACTTTATTTCCACGACGGGTGAATCCGAGCTTCTTAGCTGCTATGAGCGTCAGGTTATCGGTCTGTAGGGCAAACTGTTCTGCAATGGCTTCGCGCACCACATTCTTGATCTCGGTCATCGGGATGTCAGAGATATCTCGGCCAGAGTCCGGACGGTAAGACTTATAGTTGCGACTATCTTCCTCGCTGAGCCATACCACCTGTCCGTCACGATCAGGCTCGGCAAAGAAGTCCGTTCCGAGGTACTGTCCGAAGTCATTCTGGATGGTAGGAGTGACGCGAGGAATTTCTCTCAAGGCGCAGACTCTGCGACAGAGTTCCATAAACGATACAGGTTGCTCTGTAGAGACAATTCTCTTCATCAGATCCTTGTCGTTCAAACGCTTGGCATAGGCGGTCGATACGCTATAGGTCTTATACTCAATCGCCGCTGTCTCAACGGTCTCAACCTTCTCTGACTGAATGTCGAAAGCCTTCACTGCTGTTGCCTCAGGCTGCTCGTTAGGGACAGCGTTGAGCACCTCCGTGATGCGATCGAGGACACGCTCCTGATTGTTATACCAATCCAGGCTCCATACGCGCATCACACGCCATTTGAGCGCTCCGAGGACGGATGGCTGCACAATCTCACGGTCACGCGTGGTCTGTGTGTCTCGATAAGACTCTCCGTCGAGGAGGATACCCAGCAGATAGATATCTGGTTGCGATGGGTCACAGATGGCAATGTCCACCTTAAACTGCGAGCGTCCGATATTGGTCTTCACCAAATTGCCACGAGCCGTAAGCGCCGCTGCAATCTGCTCGGCCAACACTGAGTCACGATGCTGAACTGCAGCCGACGAAGAGGTCGCGAGCGCCTGGGTCTCAGCATATTCAAGGAAGTGCTTCAATCCCTCTACGCCACGGGCCTTCGAGCGTCGCAGGTCAATCTGCGAAGCCTTGAGCGTCGAGAATACGAGCATCTCATAGCGTGCACGACTGACGGCCACGTTGAGTCGTCGCTCACCGCCTGCATTGTTCAGCGGACCGAAGTTCATCGATACCTTGCCGTCCTTGTCCGGACCATAACCGATGGAGAAGAGTATCACGTCACGCTCATCGCCCTGCACATTCTCCAGGTTCTTGACAAAGATCGGTTCATACAGCGCATCTGCAGCCTCACGCATCTCTTTATCCTTATCGAGCAGCTCCTGCAGCATGTCCTCAATGAGACTCTGCTGCACAACGCTGAATGCAATGACACCGAGGCTCTTCTTTTCGCCTTCCTTCAGCCTTCTGGCAATTTCCTTCACAATAGCCTCTGCTTCAGAAGCATTGCTGCGCTTGCCACCTTTGTCATAATAGCCTGTGACAGGAATATACTGCACCTTGGTGCTCTGATCATCGACCGATGGAAAGGTGATGAGCGAACCATCATAATACTCATGATTTGAGAAGGCAATCAGGCTCTCATGCTTTGAGCGATAGTGCCAGTTGAGCTGCAGCGAAGGAATCTCGAGCGTACGACAATCCTCGAGGATACTCTCCATATCATCGATGGCAGCTTCCTCCTCGTCGACGGTTGTTGACGTGAAGAAACTGGTCGGAGGCATCTGCTTCGGATCACCGACTACGATGAGCGACTTGCCACGAGCGATGGCTCCGACGGCTTCGCTGGTCGGCATCTGAGAGGCTTCGTCGAAGACTACCAGGTCGAACTTCTCCTGTGTCAGGTCGAGATATTGAGCCACACTCATCGGGCTCATCAGCATACAAGGACACAGACGAGGCATGAGTGTAGGGATCTGATCAAAGAGGTCACGGAGCGACAGTCCGCGTCCTCCGTTGCTGATATTCCGGTTCAGCAATCCTATCTCGCTGCTGCTGTCAATGTTCTCGGTCACTCTCGGCACCTTCGCCGCCAGACGTGCATAGAGCTCCTTCTGCGTGAGCAACTGGAACTCCTCTGTAAGATCCTTATAAGCCTTGATCTTATCGTCGAAGATCATACCTTCGAACGAGATAAGCATGGCCGACGAACCGATCTTGCTCTCAGCCTTCTGTCGGAACAACGCCTTCATATAAGCTCGGCGCAGTGCCTCAGGAGTCCATTCTTCGGCTTCCATGGCTGCAATGGCACAACCCATTCCAGCGGCCTTGAGTTCGTCGCTATATTCTGACCAATGAATCCACTCGCGCATCTTCGGAGCAGAGGCAATCCATCGCTCCAGGTTGCTGACAGCATTAGAGACTGTTTCTTTCTGTGGGAGTTCATCCTCGCCATACTTCACACCGAAATACGCTTTGATGACCTCCTGCTGACGTCCGATTTCCTGATGGAGCTGGCTATAGGTCAGCAGTTCATCGAGCAGGCGATCCACATCGTCGCCTGTGATATACTGGTTATACTGCTTGAGTTTCTTGACGAAGGCTTTCTTAGCAAAGAACTTCGGAATGAACCACTTGCTCTTTGCTTCACGCCACTCGTCATAGAGACCACGTGCATCGGCCGAGAAGAGCGATGCATCATTGTCGCGCAGCAGATGCTCGCGCATGCTCTTGGCCTTCTGTAGTTCCTCACGTCGAGCCTCCGTGTCCTGCAGTACCTGCATAGACTCCTTCATGCGGCCGACGGTCTCGTCAGGAGCCATGAGCATCTCCTTCGTGACGTGCAATCCCTTGAGCGGATGCTTCGAAGGCTGTCCAACGACTCTGATGACGGTGTCAAGCCTGCTGCCCAGTTTCTCTTCTATCGCCTTGATGCCTTCACGGCTGATGAGTGCATCAAGAGCCGGATCAGGCGAGAATCCCGCCAAAGGCTCTGCATCGACCGATACATAGCGAAGGATACAATCGTACAACGAGAGTCCGTCCTGCGGATCCACGTCATGCAGCGCCTTCATATATTCGATGAGTTCCTTGCGACGTGCAAAGATCTTCTCGGCAGTAGCAGCATAGTCCGATGGAGCGACGATGTGTGTCACCTTCAGCGCGCTCTCCAGCTGCTCCAGCACGTGACGCTTAGTCACCTTATTCGAATGCAGCTCCAGACAGAACGGGTCGAGTCCGATCTTGACCAGACGACTCTGCACGACGCTAAGTGCCGCCATCTTCTCTGCTACAAACAGCACGCGCTTGCCTTGATAAAGTGCATTGGCAATCAGGTTGGTGATGGTCTGCGACTTACCCGTACCCGGAGGTCCATAGAGGATGAACGAATGTCCCTTGCCTCCCTCGATGACTGCTGCCATCTGCGAAGAGTCGACTGCCACAGGCAATGCCAGCTCGGATGGCGAAATCTCTGCGTCGACACTGCGAAGGTCTGAGGTAAGCTCTTCAGGCGTGAAGGTCAGACGGTTCTCCACCAGGCTGTTTACGATATCGTTCTCCTTGAGCTGCTCGCGATTGTTGTGCACGTCGTTCCACATCAGGAACTTACTGAACGAGAAAGTGCCCAGCAGACATTCCTCCTCCACATCCCAGCGCTTCTGCTCCTTCAATGCATCGCGGATGATGGCGAAGATCAGCGACACGTCTACACCGCTCTGGTCCTTAGGCAATGGATCGAGTCCGTTGATGCGGATGTCATAGTTCTGACGAAGGAACTCGATGAGCGTGATGTTGAGCGTGATCTCCTCCTCTCGAGCGCGGATGTAGTAGCCGCCTTTCTTATAGACCATCTCGACAGGAAGCAAGAGAAGCGGAGCATAGCGAGGTATTTCGCTCAGCGGAGTCTCAAACCAGCGCAAGGTGCCGATGGCCAGGAACAGCGAGTTAGCACCCGTCTCCTCGATGGCATTACGTGCAGCACGATAGATGTTCTTCAGCGTGCTCTGCGACTCTGCTTCGGTCTGGTAGGTGTGCAGTCGATGGTGGGCAATATCGGTAGTAATCAGTTCACGCAATGGCTCTGCCAGCTTCGAACGATTCATACGCTCGGTATTCTCGAAGTGGAACTCTACGTCAGGCTTGGCCAGGATACAATACTCCTCGCCGTCCTGCAGATGATCCTCTATCTTATCGACATCGAACGAGATGAACTGGATGGCTTTGCGGCGCAGATAGAGGTTCAGCAATGAGTTGCGCAATGAGAAGTCCAGCAGCTTGCGCTCCCAGATGTCGAACTTCGAGAGTTCCTTGCTCGACTCACGCAGATGGCTCAGATCATAGCGGTCATGCTCCTTCACATCCAGCACACACTGGTCATGCTCCACGCCTTGCTCCATCGACCACGAGCCGTCTCGCAGCACACGGGTAGGCAATGGAAGGAAATTCTCCAGTCGGCAGCGCAGCACGTCAATGAGCATCTCAAACTGTTTGTGGTCAGCCAGCTGCTGCTCTGCCATTGTCACAGCTTTCTCAAAAGAAGTCTTCTCCTGTGCCACCTGTGTACACTCAATGACAATCATCTCATCAATGCCACGCGAACATTTCTTTTCGATAAACGAAGCATCGTCGCAAATGGCATAAGCGCAACAGTCGTCTACCAGCCAGACGGCCAGATAGGCGTGGCTTTTCTGTATGATGATGCCACAGTTGATGCCGACGCTCTCCAATACAGAAGCGAAGAGCAGAGTCAGCTCGATGCAGTTGCCCAGTTTTGTCGACAATACCTGATCTGGCATGGTGATACGCTGCCCCACAGCCTCATAGCTGGCTGGTAACTCACGATACACGATACCTTCGTCGTGCAGTGCCGCATAGATAGCTGCCACCTGCATTCGTACGTCATTGCTGTTGCCTGCCTGATAAGCATGGAAGGATGAGGAGCCTGATAACCCCTTGAGCTTGGACGCAGATTTCAGTATCAATGAGCTGATGGCTGGGTGGTTAGGCGTGATGAACGATGCCAAGGTCTGTGGCAGTATCGATGTGCCCAGCCAATGGTCAAAGGGCATCAGCTCCAGGTCGTACTCCCCCTCAAAGATCGTCTCGCCCGAGGCTGTGACCGTAATCAGGAAGGTCGTATTGACGCGCTCGGTTATCTCCAGTAGCTTAGACGCTACCGGAACAATTCCGAACTCTGGTACTCTGATCGTCTCCTCCGGCCTGATGGTAGAGATGATGGCGCTTTCATAGCTGGCAATGTATTCTCCTGCACAGGTCAGCTGCAGGTCATGGAGCGCCATTCCCGAGACGTTGCGCATCTCCAGGTTCTGACACACCGGAATCCTATTGTGAATCAGTGCATAGTTGGCTGCCTTAATATATTCGACGGTGAGTTCTATTTTATTCATCATATCAATCGTCTGGTAGCATATCATCCATAACTTCTTCGGCCTCCTGATTCTCGTAGTGCTCGTCTTCGACCAGCTTGCCGTTGATCTTGCACACGACGCCTGGCTGACTGCGCAGGAAGTCGACCAGCGTAGGGGTGACGCGCACCTTGTGCTTACGGCTGTAGAGACGGACGATGTAGTTCTTGATCGGATCGCATACCTCAAAATAAAGCGATGTGCGAGCTTGCTGTGTAGAGATGAGCGCTGCATCCTCGAGCGAGCGATGGATGATGGCATCTGACATCTGTCGGATGGTCGAGTGCTTGAGCTGTCGATGGTCGAGCACCACGGTGAGGCTCTCCATGAGATTGTCGGCCACCTCGCTGAGCTGCTTGATGCTACCGATAGAGAACTCTACGTCAAAGATGGTACGCGCATCACGCACGAAGCGCTTGTTCTGATACTTGGCCTGGATGTAGAGATACATACCCTCCTTGCCGAAGCCACGCCACGTAGGGTAAGCGTTGCCGAAGAGGACGAAGTCATGCTTGCCGCTGTAGTCTTCGAGCGTGAGGATGCCGTAAGGATTGCCTGCACGCGAGGTTCCTTCACGCCATGCGGTGACGATACCGCCACAGGTGATGTCACGGCCCTGGATCTTACGGATACGCTCCACCTCGGCAGGGTTGCTGGCCAGCTCACGCAGCTTGGCATCGGCCTCCTCCTTGCCCTTCGGATTAGGCAACGAGTCGAGCTCGGCCATCGTCGTATTGCAGGCGAACTGCAGGACGAGCTTGTACTCATCGAGCGGATGTGCCGAGAGGAAGAGGCCCACGAGCTCCTTCTCCTTATTCAATCGCTCCAGGGTGCTCCAGCGCTCCACGTCGGCATCGGGCTGCGGATGGTGGATCTCGATCTCCACGTCGTCCAGATCGTCGAAGAGCGAAGCCTCATTGCTTTCCTTCTCGGCCTTGTACTTCTGACCATACTTGATGACCTGATCGAGGAACGCCTCGCCACGCGCATTGACGCTGGCATATTGTTCACGCGTGAAAGTGCCGAACGAGTCAAAAGCACCTGACATGGCCAGCGACTCGAGCGCCTTGCGGTTCACGGCACCCTGCTCCACACGCTCCACCAGGTCGAAGATATCCTTGAACGGACCGTTGGCATTCCTCTCCTTGACGACGGCATCGGCTGCACCTTCGCCAAAGCCCTTGATACCGGCCAGGCCGAAGCGGACAGCACCTTCCTTATCGACCGAATAGCGCTGACGAGAGAGGTTGATGTCCGGACCCTTGACGGCCAGGCCCATGGCGCGGCACTCGTCCATCTGCTTGGCGAGCTCGGTGACGTTATTGAGCGAGCGCGACAGCACGGCAGCCATATACTCAGCCGGATAGTGCGCCTTGAGATAAGCGGTCTGATAAGCCACCCACGCGTAGCATACGGCGTGGCTCTTGTTGAAGGCGTACGAGGCGAACTTCTCCCAGTCACCCCAGATCTTCTCCAGGATCTTCGGGTCGTGTCCGTTCTTCTTACCACCCTCAATGAACTTAGGTTTCATCGCATCGACGATGTCCTTCTTCTTCTTACCCATGGCCTTACGGAGTGCATCTGACTCACCACGGGTGAAGTCGGCCAGCAGTCGGGACAAGAGCATGACCTGCTCCTGATAGACGGTGATGCCATAGGTATCCTTGAGGTACTTCTCCATGACCGGAAGGTCGTAGGTGATCGGCTCACGGCCATTCTTACGGGCAATGAACGAAGGGATGTAGTCCATAGGTCCCGGACGATACAGCGCGTTCATGGCCACGATGTCATGGATGCAGTCAGGCTGCAGCTCCTTGAGGTACTTCTGCATACCTGGCGACTCGAACTGGAACGTACCCACGGTTCTGCCCGAGGCGAAGAGCTTGTAGGTCAGTTCATCGTCGATAGGGATATGGTCGATGTCAATCTCGATGCCACAGGTCTCCTTGATGTTGTCGAGCGCCTCGTTGATGATACCCAGGGTCTTGAGGCCCAGGAAGTCCATCTTAATGAGGCCCGTCGATTCGATCACATGGCCGTCATACTGCGTCACGAGCAGCTTGGTGCCATGGTCATCGACCACTGACACTGGCACGACGGTATCGATAGGATCACGGCCGATGATCATACCACAGGCGTGCACACCCGTGCCACGCACGTTGCCTTCGAGCATCTGGCCGAGCTTCATCACGTTACGGATGTGCGGATCAGGGCTGTCGCAGGCCTCGCGCATCTCTGGCACGACCTTGATGCAGTTCTTGAGATTGCACTTCAGCGCCTTGCCGTTCTCCTCCGGCATACGATCAGGCACCAGTGCAGCCAGGCGGTTGGCCTCAGGGATCGGCACCTTCTCGACGCGCGCCATATCCTTGATGACCATCTTCGTAGCCATCGTACCATAGGTGATGATGTGCGACACACGGTCAGCGCCATACTTCTCCTGTACCCACTCGATGACGCGGCTACGGCCATCATCGTCGAAGTCGGTATCGATATCAGGCAATGAGATACGGTCAGGATTGAGGAATCGCTCGAAAAGCAGGTCGTACTTGATAGGGTCGATCTTGGTGATGCCGAGGCAGTAGGCTACGGCCGATCCTGCAGCGGATCCACGGCCAGGACCGACGCTCACGCCGAGCTCCTCGCGGCAGGCACGTATGAAGTCTGACACGATGAGGAAGTAACCCGGGAAACCCATGGTCTTCATGATGTGCAGCTCGAACTTGATACGCTCCCAGACGTCCGGACGCAAGGCTGCTACGATCTCATCATCGGTCATCGGCTGCGCCATCGAGTCGCCTTCGTAGCCGTACTCCTTTATTAAATAGTGGTTGTCACGCGCTCCCTGCAGGGTCAGATGGCGCAGGTAGTCAGCTTCGAACTTGATGCGCACCACCTTGTTGAAGTCACCGTTGCCGAGCTTCTTGAACTTCTTCTTAGCGTCCTCCTCCGAGAGTACCACGTTGCCGTTCTCATCCTGGGTCATCTCGTCGAAGAGCATCTGCTCGGTGTACTTCTTGCGGTAATCCTCCTCCAGTCCGAACTCGGCAGGGATCTCGAAGTTCGGCATGATAGGGCCGTTCTCGATGTCGTACTCCACACACTTGTCGATGATCTCCACGGTGTTGCGGAGCGCCTCCGGTACGTCCTTCCAGAGCTCGTTCATCTCCTCGGTGGTCTTGAACCACTCCTGCTTGGTGTAGCGCATACGGTTCGGATCGTCGAGGTCCTTGCCGGTATTGAGGCAGATCAGGTGGTCGTGCGCCTCACCGTTCTCCTCGTCGACGAAGTGCACATCGTTGGTGGCCACGAGCTTGATGTTGTGCTTGTGAGCCATCTCGATGAGCCACGGATTGACCTTGTCCTGCATCTCGATACAGCCAGGGTTATAGAGCGGATCCTTCGACGGATGGCGCTGCAGCTCCAGATAATAGTCGTCGCCGAAGAGCTCCTTGTGCCAGAGGATGGCCTGCTCGGCAGCCTCCAGATCACCTGACTCGAACTTCTTAGGCACCTCGCCACCCAGACACGCCGAGCAGCAGATCAGGTCCTCATGATACTGTTCGAGCACCTTATGATCGATACGCGGACGCATGTAGTAGCCATCGACCCAACCGATCGAGACGAGCTTGATGAGGTTCTGGTAGCCGTTCTTGTTCTTGGCCAGCAGGATCAGGTGCCAACCGCTCATATCTGCCTTACCCTCACGCAGTTCCAGGCCTCGGCGAGCCACATAGACCTCACAGCCGAAGACCGGCTTCACGCGTGGCAAACCCTCCTTCTCGCGACCCTTATTCTGCTTGGCAGCGATGTCAAAGAACTCTTTGATGCCAAACATATTGCCGTGATCGGTAATGGCAAAGCCCGGCATGCCATCCTTGGCAGCCTTGTCAAAAAGCCTTCCGATCTTGCACTGACCGTCAAGAAGTGAATATTCTGTATGTACGTGGAGATGAGCGAATGGTTCCATGATTGTCTGTTTTAGTGGTGCACTCTTAAAGAGCACGCTGCAAAGATAGTATTTTTTCCTGGCTTTGCCAAATTTATTTCGCTGCTTTTTTTTATAAGTCGCTGCTTTCTGTTCAAAAAAATGAGAAATAGTTTGGAGGAGAGTAAAAATTCGCATATTTTTTACAACATGAAAAAGTTCTTAGCAATAGCAATGCTTGCTGACCTGCAGGGCATCAAGAAGGCCGGCTATAAGCTCGCCGATATACTCTTTGAGTACACCCGTATTCCCGGCGTCTGATCCTTCACGGAGGATTCGCACACCCGAAATCACGGCGTCTGATCCTTGACGAAGGATTCGTACACCCGTAATCGCGGCGTCTGATCCTGCATGAAGGATTCGCACCCCCGTAATCACGGCGTCTGATCTTTCTTGCAGGATCGGACGCCGTGATTACTTGTATACCTATCTGTGTTTACAGATTCGCACGCAGTGCAACCGTCCGTCGGGAGACGTCCCACGGAGGCGCTTCATCTTTTTTTCTTGTATCTCATCTTTTTTTTGCCGAAAAAGTTTGCAAAACGTCGCGAAATTGAGGGGGTCTTGAAGATTTGGACGTTTTGCAAGTAGTTATTTGGAAAATAAACTTTATATTTGCACCTGATAAACGCTAAATTCAGAAAAAACAGAAGCAATGCCTCTTGTGTCTCTTTTTTATTTCCTGGTCGTGCTGACTTTGATGGGAAGCAATTTTGCAGATTGTTTCTCACAGACCTCCGCATGGAAAAGACTTGCATTAGACAGCAAATTCGAACAGCTGCAGAAGAACTATTACCTCGACCTTCAGATGGAGGACAGTCTCTACATGTCTATGCCACAAAATGACTGGATCGCTGTTAATGACAGAAGGGAGAAGACGCTGGATCGGATCAAGCGCGAAGATGATAAGATCATTGATGAGATTTTCGGCTACTACAAGAGTGGAAACTATATTCAGGCTTATCAGTATGACTCGTTGCTGTCGAAGACGACGCAGTTCTATCGTCTGACGCAGGATGCTTTCCTCTCAGAACATCTGGTTTCGTTAGTACTGCCTTTCTATAAGAAGTCTGCAGATCTGGAGCATTTGTTCCAGTGTGAGGCAATGATGGGTCTGGCATTGACTCAGATAGCCAGGGAAGGCGATACGGAAGAATACTTCAATGCACTGGAATATATGAACAGGGCGACTGACTATGGTCATGCGCGCTTTAAGGACTTCCGGTATGAGGACTCGTTCGATTATATCACACGTCTTTATCAGGAGTTGCTGCATCCGCGTTGGCTGGAGCTCCGCAAACAGACCATTTACGATGCCTATGCCCGATACAGCGAACTGAAGGATCTGGATGTCTGGCTGAACGATAATCCCGATCGGGCTGTCAGCAAGAAGATCCGAGAAAGAACGAGCAACTCCTATTTTGACTTCGAATACAACATCGTGGAATATCTGATGTCTGAAAAGAGTCAGAATCAGAATAATCCTGTCATCAAACTGATGGCCAAATTCTATAAGAGACAACATGACCTGGAGACTGAAGTGAAGGACATCAGCCATTCAGGCAGTTATTCCAGCTCCAAGAAAGAGGTGCAGTATCACACGGTTCTGCATTATACAAGTCTCAGTTCGGCCCTGGAGTCGTTCCTAGCTATTGACAGCATCTATCAGAGTCTGAGAGACATTGACGATATGGAGTCGAACATGATAGACATGATAGGCTTCATCAAAGAGGCAGCCTATTTTCTGGACATCACTGACGAACTCTCAGCACAGGAGAAAGAGAAGTGTGCATTGTCGTATCTGCGCGACTTGACGTCTTATACGAAGAGAGCTCGTGCCGTGCGTCGCCAGAGCAAGCTTTACGATCAGCTGGAAACTATTGTCATCAATCCGCATTTCTATGAGCAATTCAGCGGTGATAACCGTAATGACCTGATCTTAAACCTTCTGATCAAGTCGGATGCCGAGATCTATGCTCACACTACGATGGTGACCTGGATAGGCTGGAATATGATGGATGTGCTGATTGCCCAGAGACCAGCATCGCTGGTGGGGCTGCTCGGCTGTAATACTCCGGAGCAGGTCCAGGCACATAAGGATGAGTTCATCGAGTTCTTCTGGAACGCCTGCCTCACGCATGACCTGGGCCTGAACCGTATGTCGCCCACTACGAACCTCCATTACCGTTCGCTCACGAGCCATGAGGCTCAGCTGCTGCGCAATCACCTGACCCATGGCGCTTCGATCATTCGCATCGATACCTATCATGCGCGATTCAACGATCAGGTGATCGGACATCATAAGTGGTATAACGGTAAGGGATTCCCTGAGTCATTTGACAATATCAATTCCCCCTATAGCATCATCAATGATCTGCTTGCCATCACAGACTTCCTGGAGGGAGGCGCTGATCTGCCGGCAGAAGAGGTACCTGCCGTATTCGATGATCGCCTGAAGATGCTCAAAGAGCAGTCGGGTACACGCTTCAATCCAGAACTGGTCAATATGTTCCTGAATCATGAAGGACTATTGGCCCGTATTCGCGAGCTGTGTACCAGAGAGAAGCAACCTCTGCGTTATGAAATATACAAGGAGTATTTTAACGAAAACCCTGTGAAGTAATGAAGTCACGCGCGTACATTATTATACTCTGTATTTTTCTCGTATGTCAGATGCATTTGTCGGCACAGATCCAGCCACCTATCGGCAAGGGCCTGTTCTGGTCGCAGCCTCAGTATGACCTTATTGACCAGCAGCAACAGCAGAAAGAGGGTGATGCTGGCCCGCAGAATGCAATCATCACGGATACGGCAGGCTATATCATCGGCAATCACTTCCGGGCTTTGTTCAGCAACTATGAGCGCTATCATCAGTATAACGACAGCATCTTTATCCCAACCTTCAGATATGATTGGGCCGAGATGATACGTCGTAGAGCCGAGTTTCAGTCCGACATTTACGAGCAGAATCAGCAGCACATCAAGTTCATCCTCGATTATTTCAAGCCTGGTACACAGCGTTCGGCATCAGCCTACGATTCGCTCTTTCATTATACGCACAAGTACTATCGTATCGAGAATGAGGACCTCTTCCTGATCAAAGAGTTTATCAACATCCTGCTGCCGTATTATGAAAAAGAAGCCAGAAGCCCGGAACGACTGATGCTCTGCTATATCATTGCCGGTTATTGTGACTTCGGGGTTTCTCGTATTGATCACGACTCACAGACTTCGCTTCGCTCGTATGACTATTATATGAAGGTCATCAACATGTTTGAGCATGAAACGACGTTCCAGAGCCGTGTATCCCCATTCTTCATCATGTGTGCCTACTGCAATGCCATGATGAGTTTCAGCGTGCGTAGAGATATCACGATGGAAGAGGCTTATAGTATCCGCCAACGTATGGATGTCTTCTATCAGAAGAATCGTAAGTTTCTGGACAGCATCGTCAATATGCCAGAATACTATGAGTGGATCTGCAATCTCTTCGATCTGAAAGCACCAGTGATCAGCCTCCTGCATGGAGAGAAAGACACTGCGCTTTTCAAGACGCTCTACAAGAACTACAAGCGTTGCAAGCAGTCTGTCCCAAAGAAGGAGTTTGAGGTGTTTATGAATATCAACTATTCTGACCGCCTCATCGACCAGTGGTTCATACAGGCCTCATTAGGCGAAATCAACGCTACTCAGGCTTTCCTCAATTCATACAACCGTATTGTAGAGAACCTGCAGGACCTGGAGACCATTGACTTCTCACGACGTGACCGAAATATTCAGAACCTCTTTAATACCATCTCCACGAGCCTTACACTTATGGAGATGGCAGACTTCTCTGATCAGCAGAAGCATGACTATGTGATTGATTATTTCAAGATCATTGATAAATTCCTGTCTCTTCACCCCAAGGATCAACTGATCACCGAGCGTAGTGACATTGAGCTGCGCATCCTGACACTCCCTGCCGTCAAGAAATATCTTACTACTGAGGAACAGATTTTCTATATCAACGAGTTTATCATCTACGAGCAGCCACAGACTTTTGCTCATGTGATGATGGTGAGCCGTCTCTGTGATGCCCTGCTTGAAGCAGTCATCAATCACCGTCCGAAATTATTGCACGATGTGCCTGGCTGTGCCACCATCATTGACACCTGGAAGAACGAAAAGGAACTGAGGTCTTTTATGCGTAATGCAGCCATGTATCACGATCTGGGTAAAAACGTCATTCCTATTATCGTGAGCAATAACTTCCGTAAGCTCACCGATAGTGAGTTCTCGCTGATACGTCTGCATCCTGAACTCTCTGCTAAGTTTCTTAATATCAGCCCTGAATTCCAGAAGTACCTCGATCTGTCGCTCGGGCACCATAAGTGGTATAACGGCAAGGGTGGCTATCCTGCCTCTTTTGATAATGTCTCTTCTCCTTATCGACTGTTGATAGATATACTGACCCTCTGCGACTGCGCTGATGCTGCCACAGACTATTTCGGACGTAATTATCGTAACGCAAAAAAGTTCCGTCAGGTCCTCGCAGAGTTTGACGCAGATGCCGGTGTGCGATATAATCCTGACCTTGTGCAGCTCATCCATGACGTGCCATCATTGTATGATAAGATGTCTGAGATCGTTGATGCTCAGCGTATGGATTCCTATTACGACATCTACAAGTTATATTTCCGTTAACCCGGCAAGAGTATTGTGAGCCTCTATTTTGTCGCAAGAAAAAAGATTTATTCGTTTTTGTTTGGAGGAATGAGAAATATTCGCCATCTTTGCAGCGACAAATTTAGTCAAACAGCAATACTTGTGTAATATGATCATCCTTCAAAAGCAATTGGACCATGCTATTGTGCGCTATGCACTGATGCTTTTTCTGTTGTTCTCTACAATCTCGCTTTCGGCACAGACTAATCTGCGCGAAGGTTATGTCATCACGCTGGAGGGCGATACGCTGACCGGTTATATCGACTTCCGTACTGGAGCCTTGAACAGTCAGCAGTGCGTGTTCCTCAAGGATGGAGAAATCAGCTATACCACTTATCTGCCTGGTCAGATTCAGGGATATCGCTTCCTCAACAATGGCATGTACTATGTCAGCAAAGAGGTCAATGATCAGGTGCTCTTTGTCGAATACCTTTTGCGTGGCAACTTGAATCTTTATCAGATTGGAGACGAGAAGATGTTGCTCGAAGACGAGGAAGGCCGTCAGGCTGCATTCTCTCCGCAGAAGGCGCAGCGTGCTACCAAGGTCAAGGAGCGTCAGGCTGAGATGCGCGACGTGCTGGGAATGCTCAATAAGAGTCCTAAGGCTACCGATATCATCTGGAAAAAAGAAAAGAACCGTCAGCACACCCGAGAGGCCGTATCAGCATACATCGACGAGGTTTGCCCTGACGGCTATTGCGAAGTTTTTGAGTATCGCAGTAAACATACACCTGAGGAAGACCGAATCTTCCATCTTTGGGTAAAAGCTGGTATGAAGTTCACCTCTTATACATTCTATAGTGGCGAGTCCCTCAGCAGTTTTGCTCCACAGATCTCAGCAGGTTGTGACTTCCATCTGGATCGTGTGTATAAGGGACTGATGATCAACGCCTCGGTAGCATACGAAATGGGCAAGGCATCCCGCGATGTCGAGTCACTCTTCCCGGGTACTCCTAGCGTACAACTCAATGGAATGAAGCCATCGAGCCTTACATTCAATCAGCTCGATGTCATGTTGGGACCTGGTTATCAGTTCCAGACAGGGCTCTTCAAGACCCGCGTACGCTGTGGTGGCATCTACCGTGTGGCATCGAAGAACTTCGACTATACCAATGCTATATACTATTACCGTGGAGGAGAATACAACAACATCTCTGAGCGTAGCGAAACATGGCGCTTCAATGCCCAGTTCGGTCTCTATGCAGGTGCTGGCATCGAGTACCCATTACGCAAGTGCTCTCTGATCTGCGACTTGGACTATATCTACGATTACAACTGCTGGACGGCTCTCACAGGTCCTGATCTCATGGTCTCAAACTCTGATGAGACGACCATCAAGCAGCACGGCTTCTGTCTCTCGTTGGGAGTGAAGTTCTGACCCTTAAAGTCGAATCTTGAATATTCTTGAGGCGATACCTCTTCCACCGAAGCCTTCTTTCTGAAGGACTAATCCTTCATTGAGTGTCGTACTGTCGGCTAACATGCTGGTGCCGAAGTCGAAGTACGATAATGAGGAGGTATCAGAGAAATGGTGGAGGAGCTGGAGGATCAGGAAGTCGAGCGCCTTGAGCTGCTTGCCTGCTGGGGATGCGGAGGTGTATTGCGCCTTCACGACGCGATCGGTAATATAGAGGAGGGTGCCAGCAAGCGTCTCACCGTCTGGAGCAACGACGGTGCAGCACTGGATGCACTTAGGAAAGCGCTGCTGGAGTAAAGATATTTCGGAGAAAGTATGTACAGGCTTCGCACCGAAGCGCTCCTGGAGATTCTGTGTTAGAATAGGCCAGAAATCGGCAATAGGAGCGTTGTAGACGATGCGATAGCCTTGGCGTAGGAGACGGTTACTATTGTTGCGTTTGCTCGCTGAGACGAGATTGTGAGCAGGATGAGAAGCCAGGCAAGCAGGGTGCGAAGGAATGACGTCAGGATGCAGCGGAATGACCGTCATCAGGCTGCAATCGACGAGCTGAGCCTGATGCATCCAGAGCCAGTAATCCTCTTCCTGAGCGGGCTGGCGATGATAGATGGTCGGGATCTGCTTGTAATACCACGCGGTGAAACCTTGCTCGCGCAGATAGCTGAGCGTCAACGAAAAGAGTTCTCCCACTTCTGCCGCATGGACATGCGGAGAAAGGACGAAACCGCCATAGGTGAGGCCCTGATGAGAGTAGAGGATCTTCTGCTTCTCATTGGCCGCCATCACCGCTAAGAGCTTTCCTTTGTCGGAGTAATACATCAGCGAGTGATCGGTGAAACGATCGGCATGATAGTCCATATAGGAGCGAAGAAAGAGGAAGGTGCCATTTTTTGACACCTTCACCATTTGATCCCATTCCTGGATTTTATCAGATGTATAGCGGATTATCTGCATGCTTTCCAAGCTAAGTATTGGTCGAAATCACGGATATAATCCTCCTCGCTGAACTCATGGCTGGCCAGCACGAGACAGAGAGCTCCCGTGGTAAACTCCCTCTCATGCGCCCACACTCCCGGTGGCACAAGGAGGCCTTGGAACGGTCGATTGAGCGTGACGGCCTTCTCCTCACGGCCATCGTTGAGATAGACCTCGAGCGCTCCTGAGGCGGCGATGATCAGCTGCCAGCACTCTTTGTGTGCATGAGCGCCTCGATCCTTGCCGGCAGGGACGTCGTAGATATAGAAGACACGCTTAATGGGAAACGGTACGTGACCATTCTCATAGATATACGTCAGGCTGCCACGAGGATCTTCTTCCTTGGGCAGGTCAAGCAATCTACAATCCTTGAGTTCCATGTTAAGCGATTCCATCACGCAAAATCTACACCTTATTATATATTAGCGATTGACCTGACGGTTGACGGTCTGTCCGTCGACAGAGTGGATGTTGAGGACGATACGGTCTTCGGTAGCATACTCCGAGATGTCGATGTCCTTGACGGTAGCGCCGTCGAAAGGTACGTTGCAGAGGGTCTGACCGCTGTAAGATACGAGGTCGACCGAAGCAACAGGTACGCTCGAAGCAACCATGAGCTGGCCGGCAGGCATGCGGATATAAGCACTTACCTCGAAGGCGTCAGAAGGATCTCCCATCTCTACCTGCAACTTGCTGTCAGCGTCGTCGGCTACGTCATAGCCATTGAGCTGCAGCCACTTGATAGCGTAGCGCTTGCCAAGGCGACGATAGCCTTCGGCCGAGAAGTGCAGATTGTCTGGCGATACCTGACAAGCGTAAGCCGAGATAGCGTATGCGGTAGGGATGTAGTCGTGGATGTGGTCGATGGTAGGGTTGGCATGAGCGCAGACACCGTTCTGGTCAGCACCTACAGCCTCACCAGCGAGGATAGGACAGTCTTCTGCTGTGAAGCCGAGCTCCTGCTGGAGGTCCTGATAGATCTTATTGACCTGATTTGGCCAAGCAGCAGAGTAAGCGTCGGTCTCACCCTGATGGATGAGTAGACCCTTGATCTGCCAACCTTCGTTGATGGCCTGATGTGCGAGGGTGATGAGGCGCTCCCAAGGCTTGCGGTCATAACCGTTGATCTGACCTTCCATCCAGTCGGCCTGGATAGAGTCGCAGAAGTGAGCGTCCTTGTCGAACATACGCATAGGGCAACCGTCGACGCCTACCTGGATGATACCTACAGTGACGTTCTCAGGGAGGTACTCAAGGAGCGTACGGCCGAAGTAGTCGGTAGGAGAGACGTAGTTAGGATAATCAGCGCTTGGACGACAGTTGCCTGGCTTGGCAAGGCGCCACTCACCGATCTTACGGTCTTCCTGATTGGTCGATGCAAGGTTGAGGAAGCGCTCAGGGACGATGGTATCCTGTGGTTCGACAACACCTTTGCCAACCATGTTCGACTGGCCGATGCAGAGATAGAGATACTTCTCTGGCTTTGGCTGCTGAGTGCAAGAAGAGAGTGTCATGATGATGACGCTGATCAAGAATAAAAGCTTTTTCATTTTGTAAATAGGTTATCAAGTAACGTTTCGCAGATAGGGGCTATCTGGTCATTTTCAACGTATTTCTCGGCAATGATATCTTTGTCGGCCGAAGGAGCAAAATCCGTGGCGGCTTGTACGACCTTGGCCTTGTTCGGACAAGGTTTCCCTTCGTCCATGGTGAGTTGCAGGAGGTACTTGCCATCGTCAGTAGCATCTGGCGTTCCGATGAGGCGGAGACCCTTGACGACTTTGTCAAGCTCCATTTCGAGCATGATACCTTGCTCGCACTCGATGAGCCAGAGTTTCTCTGCCACCATCCCTTTCCAGCGACCTTTGAGGACGGCTGCTTCCAGTCGGTCGGCAGCTTCAAACTGCTGTTGGCCTTGTTCTTCGGTAATCATTTTTTTAAGGAAAAAGGTAAAGGGAAAAGTGAAAAATGATTATTTGCTGCGAATGTCACGGATCCTCTGCAGCGTAGGCGCTGAGAAGAGGAACTTCTGGAGGATCTCATTGTCCGTCTCAAGGATGTCATGGCGCGAACCCGTCCACTCCACGTTGCCATTGGCCAGGAACATGATATGATCTCCGATACCCAGCACCGAATTCATGTCGTGAGTGTTGACCACCGTGGTGATGCCATACTCCTTAGTAATATCGTCAATGAGCTGGTCGATGACGATAGAGGTCTGAGGATCAAGGCCTGAGTTCGGTTCGTCGCAGAAGAGATACTTCGGATTGAGCGAGATGGCACGGGCAATGGCGCAGCGCTTCTGCATACCACCAGAGATCTCTGATGGCATCTTCTTGTGTGCACCCTGCAGCTTGACGCGCTCCAGACAGAAGTCCACACGCTCACGGATCTGAGCCTCGGTCTTGTCAGAGAACATGCGCAGAGGGAAAGCCACATTCTCCTCGACCGTCATGGAGTCGAAGAGCGCTGATCCCTGGAAGAGAACACCGATCTGCTTGCGTACCTCACGGAGCTCCTTGCGACCTAACGAATGGAAGTCAAGTCCATCATAAAGCACCTGACCCTCTTCTGGTCGGAATAGGCCGATGATGCACTTCAGCAGCACCGTCTTGCCAGATCCTGACTGTCCGATGATCAAGTTGTTGACGCCAGGGCGGAACTCGCAGTTGATACCTTTGAGGACTTCCTGACCGTCAAAAGATTTATGGAGGGATTTTACTTCGAGCATTGAGGGTTATCTGATATTCGCAATTCCAATAATATCCGCAAACACACCCGCCGCGGTTACCGCAGCACCAGCACCGTATCCCTTGATTTCCATAGGATACTCCTTATAGCGCGCTGTGGTGAGGAGGATGATGTTGTTCGAACCTTCGAGGTGATAGAATGGATGAGTAGGACCAACCTTGCGGAGCTCCACACGAGCCTTGCCTTCTTCGAACGTAGCCACGAAGCGGAAGACCTCATTGTTCTGAGCCGCCTCGGCGCGCATCTGCTCGAAGTGTTCATCGAGCTCTGGAATACGCTTCCAGAAGTCCTCTACAGGACCCTCGAAGTACTCATCAGGGATGAAGAGGTGCTTCTCGACATCCTCCTGGCTGAGGCGATAGCCACTCTCACGAGCCAGGATGGTGATCTTGCGGATCACGTCGCTGGCATTGAGGTCCATACGTGGATCAGGCTCTGCATAACCTGCCTCACGAGCCATCATGATGGCCTTGCTCATAGGGATATCCTTTGAGAGAACGTTGAAGATGAAGTTCAACGTGCCGCTCACTACAGCCTCGATCTTGAGAATCTCATCACCCGAGTTGATGAGGTTATTGATGGTGTTGATGATTGGAAGACCTGCACCTACGTTGGTCTCAAAGAGGTACTTAACGCCACGGATGCGGGCCGTACGCTTGAGCTGCAGGTAATTGTTGTAATCGCCTGATGCTGCAATCTTGTTGGCACAAACCACGCTGACGTTGTGTGCGAGCAGGTCCTGATAGATGCTGGCAATGGCAGGCGAAGCCGTACAGTCGACAAACACAGCGTTGAAGACGTTCATGCCGATGATTGCCTCGCGCAGGATGTCTGGTGACGAGCGATGGGTCGAAGCCTTGAGCTCAGCCTCCCAGTTGTCGAGGTCGATACCTTCGCGGTTGAAGATACACTGACGGCTGTTCGAGAGGCCGACGATGCGGAGCTGCAGGTTCTTATGCTGCTGCAGGTAAGCCTGCTGGTTGCGGATCTGATAGAGGAGGTTCTTGCCGACGACACCTACACCGGTGAGGAAGACATTGAGGATAGAAACCTCCGAGAGGAAGAACGAGTCGTGGATGACGTTGAGCGCCTTACGCAACTGCGCCTTCTTGATAACGAACGAGATGTTGGTCTCCGAAGCACCCTGTGCACAGGCAATGATGTTGATACCGTTGAGACCCATGATGCGGAAGAGCTTACCGGCAATACCGGTGGTCGACTTCATCTTCTCGCCCACGACAGCCACCGTAGCCAGGTCATGTTCGGCGGTGATGCTGCTGAGCTCACCTGCCTGAATCTCAAAGCGGAACTCCTCCTGCAATACGCGGATAGCCTCGTCAGCGTCATCGTTCTTTACACCGATGGTGGTGGTACTCTCTGAAGAAGCCTGTGAGACGATGAAGACCGAAATGCCATGATCGGCCAACGCTGAGAAGATGCGCTTGTTGACACCGATCACACCCACCATGCCAAGGCCAGAGATGGTGACGAGGCAGGTATCGTTGATCGATGAAATACCCTTGATGATCTTCAGATCCTCGTGGCTTGGGTTGGCATGGATGAGCGTACCCTTGGCCGAAGGATTGAAGGTATTCTTGATGACGATAGGGATATTCTTGTGGAAGACAGGGAAGATCGTAGGTGGATAGATAACCTTAGCACCGAAGTTACACAGCTCCATGGCCTCGATGAACGAGAGCTCGTTGATGACGTAAGCCGAGTTGATGACACGAGGATCAGCGGTCATGAAGCCATCCACATCGGTCCAGATCTCGAGCATGTCAGCGTCGAGTGCAGCAGCTATGATGGCAGCAGTGTAGTCCGAACCACCACGTCCGAGGTTGGTCACCTCGCTTGTAGCACCGTCACGGCTGATGAAACCACCCATGACTACACAGTGAGGAGTGAGGAGTGAGGAATGAGGAATAGAAAGGCGCTCCTTGATCATCGGATTGGTCTTCTCGAAGTCACAGACGTTCTTGTCGAACACCTTCTTGGTCTTGATGATGTCGCGGCTGTCGACGAACTGAGCTCCGTCAATGACTGTGGCAATGATGCGGCTCGAGATACGCTCGCCATAGCTCACCACGGTGCAGAGCGTACGCGATGAGAGCTCGCGGATCAGGAAAATACCGTCGTAGATATTCTTCAGCTCGTGCAGTGTATTGGTCAGGAACATCTTGATGGCCGAGAGATCCTCGCCGTCGAGCAGTCCACTGACAACGTCCATGTGGCGCTGTACGATGAACTCAAACTCCTCACGGTAGCTCTCATCGCCAGCTGCGGCTTTGTTGGCTGTAGAAATCAGATGATCAGTGATGCCACCGAGGGCCGATACCACTACGATGACAGGTTCTTGACGCTCTTCTACAATCTGCTTGACATTCTTGATGCTTGCGATGGAACCTACTGAGGTTCCGCCAAATTTTAATACGTGCATATCTTTTGTGTATCTGATTACAATTTTTAATTACGGATAATATATCACGCTTGTAAAAATATATTGGGCGCGAATATACTCCATTTTTATTATAAAAAGAAACAAATGGCATAAAAAAGAGAAAAAAACTCACTTTTTTTGCCCATTTGTATGCTTTTCCTATTTTGGTGTAGCAATCTTTTATGAGATTTCTCCCGCTATGTTGGTCATAAATCTTTTAGAAGCTTCTGCCTGTGAATAGCCTTGTCCTAAGAGAAACATCAATTTTACGATTGCTGCCTCAAAGGTCATGTCGCCTGCACTGATTACACCTGCCTGTGATAACTGATTGCCGGTATCGTAGATGCTCATCTCTACAGAGCCAGTCATGCATTGAGAAACATTGACGATTACAATGCCGCGATTTACTGCAGCCTTTAACTCGTCAATAAACCAGCCATAGGTCATGGCATTTCCGGCTCCATAAGTTTCAAGAATAACGCCTCGCAATGAAGTAGTGCTCAGAATACCATGCACCACAAATGGAGGAATACCAGGATATAACTTGAGGACAGCCACGTCTGTACATATCTGATAATGTGGTTGCAATCCTCCCTGTCGGTTAGGAAAGAGAATGTGATGATGCGCCCAATTGACATGCACTCCCACTTTGGCCAAAGGAGTGTAGTTAGGGGAAATAAAGGCGTTGAACTCCTCGCTCGATTGCTTTTTGCAACGGTTGCCTCTGATCAGAGTCCCTTGAAAATAAACACATACCTCAGGTACCAAAGGCAAGCCAATCTTGTCATAAGACGTTGCGATTTCTATCGAAGTAATCAGGTTTTCCTTACCATCAGTCCTGAGTACTCCTATTGGCAACTGAGATCCTGTAAGAATCACGGGCTTGGCAATATTCTGCAACATATAGCTGAGTGCAGAAGCCGTGTATGCCATGGTGTCTGTTCCGTGCAGAATTACAAATCCATCGAAAGATTCATAATGGTCAGCAATGATATGCACCAAGTGCTGCCACAGATCTGGATTCATATTGCTGGAATCAATAGGCGGATCAAGTTGCAGTGTCGTAATATCGACCTTCAATTGAGAAAGTTCTGGTACATGACAGGCTAAGTGATTGAAGTCCAAAGGCTCGTGCGCGCCAGTGACAGGGTTTTCAACCATGCCAATGGTGCCACCAGTATAGATTAAGAGAACTTTTGACATTTATTTATTATTGAGAAAATGCTCTGCATCCATGGCCGCATGGCAGCCAGAACCAGCCGCTGAAATGGCTTGACGATAGATTGGGTCACAGACGTCGCCTGCAGCAAAGACTCCAGGAATGTTGGTGGCTGTGGTGGGATGCGTTACTTTGATATAGCCTTGTGCATCGACCTCGATACCTGGCTTGAGGCAATTACCCAGAGAGTCGTACTTTGGCAGGAATACTTCTGTATTAGGGTGATGACCGATGGCAAGGAAGAAACCATCGATGGCAATATCGAAGCATTCTTCGTGGTCTGTTCCCTTTCCTCGCACAAGATTCGCACCTTCTACTCCGTCTTCTCCGTAAAGGCCGAGCGTCTGAGTCTCCCAGAGAATCTCAATATTCTCACACTCTTTGACCTTCTGTTGCATTGCTTCACTGGCACGTAATACGTTGCGACGAACAATCAGATAGACTTTCTTGGCTAGATGCGAGAGATACTGAGCCTCTTCACAGGCCGTGTCGCCTCCACCAACAACAGCCACCGTACGCTTGCGATAGAAGAAACCGTCGCAGGTGGCACAAGCAGAGACGCCCATACCTGCATACTTTTTCTCGTCATCAAGACCTAAGTATTTGGCAGAAGCACCCGTAGATATAATGATTGTCTGTGCAAGGAGATCTGTGCCATCATCGATCATGACATGATGTGGCTTAGATGCATCAAGAGAGAAGTCGACATGAGAGACCATGCCAAAACGAACCTCTGCACCCAGACGCTCGGCCTGACGACGGAGGTCTTCCATGAGTTGAGGTCCGGTTGTTCCCTCTGGATAACCAGGAAAGTTCTCTATCTCGGTGGTCTGAGTCAACTGGCCACCACTGATAGGGCCTTCATAAACCACAGGATTCAAACCTGAGCGTGAGGCATAAATGGCAGCGGTATAGCCGGCAGGACCACTACCGATGATGAGGCATTTTATATTTTCCATAGAATAAATATTTATAATTTAATCTTTATTATTTGCAATAAAAAGGTTTTATTGCTTGTGCGTCATGATGTCAAGCACCATCCTGTCTGTCTCGTTCATGCCATTTGCACCGATGCGCGTCAGGTTATGAATACAACGATCCACATCGTCCTCAATCAGACCTTCCACACTGGTGACATAACGGTTCTGGATGGCTAACATGGCAGAGAGGACGGCCGTAGAGACGCCACTTGTTACCTTGAGCGCACAGGATGGCTTGGCTCCGTCGCACACCATGCCTGCCAGATTGGCAATCATGTTCTTGACAGAATAGGCTACCTGATCGTAATTACCTCCCATCAAGTAGGTTATGCCACAGGAAGAACCCGTAGAAGCCACGACACAACCACAGAGCGCTGACAACTTGCCTAAAGATTGTTTGATGTATATGGCGGTTAAATGAGAGAGAATGAGTGCTCGTGTCAGTTCTTCTGCGGTGTTGTGATTCTCTTCGGCAAAGACGACTACAGGCATGGTGCACGAGATGCCCTGATTGCCAGATCCGGAATTGCTCATCACCGGAATCATCGCACCCGCCATACGCGCATCGCAAGCCGATGAGGTGGCAGAAAGGATGTGACTGAAGATGGATTCTCCCATGATACCTTTACCCAACGGGCGTGACAAGGTTTTCCCAAGAGCATGGCCGTAGTTGCCTTTAAGCGCTTCTAGAGAGGCATTCTCGTTGAGACGACGTGCTTCGTTGATAAACTCCAGTTCTTCAATCGGAGAGGTAGTGGCAAAGTCAAAGACGGTGCGCAGAGACAGTTCACAGTCATCCTCGGAAGAGGCAGAATGACCCATGGAGAGAGGTTCTTCGAGCAGTATCTCCTGACCTTTGACAATATATATAAAATGCGTATGGTCACGGGCAATGATGGCGGTTGCAGCACTGCCATCTTCTGCGGTTACCAAGATCTCGATATAGAGTTTCTCTGAAGTATTCTTTTTTAATCCGATGTTGATGCGGTTCTCACTGATAAACTGCTGGCCGGCTTTTACGGCGTCAGGATTCACGTCACGCAAGACTTCAAGACCATATTCGCTTTTGCCGATCAAGGCACCGAGTGCAATAGCGATAGGAAGTCCTACCATTCCCGTGCCAGGGATTCCTACACCCATGGCGTTCTTGAGGATGTTGGCACTCAGCCTTGCCTCAATACGGTCAGGACGTTGTCCGAGCACCTCGGTAGCTTTGGCAACACAGAGGGATACCGCCATGGGCTCCGTACAACCCATAGCTGGTACAACCTCGCGGTGGATCAGACGAATGATCTGATCTCTTTTGTTTTTTTCTATCATACTAAATTTAGGGAAGAATTTGGTGTATTTATGAAAAGTACTCTTATCCCTTGATTATTTCTTATAATTCTCCAATCCTGTCTGCAAGAAATTTACATAAGCAGGAATGTCTTCATTATAAGAGTAAGAACCATTAAGTGGTTTTCCTTCCGAATTCAGAAGCACATAGAATGGCTGAGCGTTGGCACCGAACTTAGAGCGCTGCAGGTAGCTCCACTTATCGCCGATGGTGCGAAGCTTAACCTCTTTACCATTCTCTGATACAACTTCTACTTCTGGAAGAGCCGTCTTGTCATCGACCATGAGCTCGATGAGTACGTATTCATTCTCGATGATCTGTTTTACTTCTGCATCTGTCCAGACAGCAGCTTCCATCTTGCGGCAGTTGACACAGCCGAAGCCGGAGAAGTCAATGAGAACAGGTTTGCCTGCACGCTTGGCAGCTGCCATACCTTCCTCGTAGTCGTGATAGACGTTCATCTCCTGCTCGCCAAGCTTGAAGTCCTGGGTTGACATAGGTGGCGCGAAGGCTGAGATAGCCTTACATGGTGCACCCCAGAGACCAGGAATCATGTAAATAGAGAAACTGATTGAGATGAGTGCCAACATCAGTCGAGTTACGCTTACACGGTCAGAAGGATCTGGATCATCGTCATGTGGCAGACGGATGAAGCCAAGGAGGTAGAGACCGAGGAAGAGGAAGATCACGATCCAGAGGCAGAGGAATACCTCACGGTCGAGGATACCCCAACCATAAGCGAGGTCGGCAACAGAGAGGAACTTGAAAGCAAGAGCCAACTCGCAGAAGCCAAGGACTACCTTCACCATATTGAGCCAGCCGCCGCTCTTCGGCATACTCTTGAGCATGCTTGGGAAGAGGGCGAACAAGGTAAATGGCAATGACAATGCCAGCGCGAAGCCGAACATGCCGATAGCAGGATAGAGCATCGAACCAGAAGTAGCAGCCTCTACGAGCAAGGTGCCGATGATAGGACCTGTGCAAGAGAATGATACCAAGCAGAGGGTGAAGGCCATGAAGAAGATGCTCAAGAGGCCTGTGGTAGAATCAGCCTTCTCATCGAGCTTAGAAGTCCAGGACTCAGGCAAAGTGAGCTCAAAGCCACCGAAGAAGCTGAACGCAAAGACAACCAGCAGGAGGAAGAAAATGATGTTGAAGACGGCATTCGTAGCTAATGAATTCAATGCAGAAGCACCGAAGATGGCAGTGACAGCCAAGCCGAGACCTACATAGATGATGATGATAGCGAGGCCATAAGTATAAGCGTCCTTGATAGACTTCTTGCGATCTTTCGTGCGCTTCAGGAAGAAGCTGACTGTCATTGGAATCATTGGCCATACACATGGAGTAACGAGTGCGATGAGGCCAGCCAGGAAGCCTGCAATGAGGATGTACCACCAGGAATGAGACTCGCCGGAAAGGTCGCCTTGACCATTGCCGTATGCATTGAGCTGATCGATGACTGGGGACCAGAGGTCTGCATGAGAGGAAGATCCCGTCGCTGTAGTAGCTGCAACAGACTCAGCGGCTGTCTCACCACTGCCAAGACTGAATTCATAGCGTGTAGGAGGGGTACACATCTCGTCACTACAAGCCATATAGAAGCTATAACCTTCAAGCTTCCAGTTGTCATCAGTGATTTCAAATTCTTGTGCAAAAGAAACGGCTTCCTCAAAGAACTCAAGATTCATCTCGAAGGTCTTGTCGTATTCTTTGATCAGCTTGCCTTCAGTGACTTTGGGGCCGTCCTTGGCTGTCAGGCCTGTCATAGTTTCATAGATGAACTCTGTCTTCTGAGGTCCATCAGAAGGCATATCCATCGAATAAAGATGGAAGCTATCGTCAATCTTTGCTGAATAAGTTACGGTCAGGACATTGCCATCAACGGAAGTTGAAGTTGTCCAATGCACAGGATTCACGATTTGAGCAATTGACAGACTTAGGGTGAATGTCAGCACTGCTACAAAAGAAATAAATCTTTTCATCGTATAATATAAAATAATGTGTTTGTTAAATTATCTCATGACCAGATCTCCAGGTTCTGGCAAGTGGTTCCATCGCTCTCCATAAGCATCGTATGCATCAGATACGATGATAAAGGTCTCAGGACACACTCGTTTGATGCGCGTAGTTACATAATCGACTTCCTTCTGATGCACCACCAGCATCAGCATCTGTTTTTCTTCTTGTGTATATAGTCCGGCGCAAGGAACACAAGTGGCAGTGCGATCAAGGTCTTTAATAATAAAATTACGCAAATGAGACTCATCTTTCGGAGTTATGATATGCATAATCTTATCGTTCTTCGAGCCTGTAATCATGTAGGCAACTGTGCGAGATACTACATAGATACAGAGCAATGAATAAACCGATAGTATCCAGGAATCTGATCCCAGATTGTTGCTGCTACCTACCCCCATGCCAATGACCAGAAGTCCAGCAAGTACTACAAAGCCATCGACCATCAGTAACGCAGAAGAAAACTTCAAGCGCAGATAGCGCGAGAGGATCATGGCTATAACATCGCTGCCACCAGAGGAAGCCTTATTCTTGATGATGAAGGCCGTTCCGATACCCATCAGTGCAGGACCTAAGAGACACGCCAGAATCAAATCGTGTGTAAGATTGATACGGCCTCCAAGCAGCAGAGACGGATCAAGAGATTGGAGCGCTTCTTCAGAAGGATATAGCCAAGAAGAGAGGATATTCATGAAGAATGGCACAGCGTAGGATGCCACCAGCGTTCTGACACCGACACTTTTCCCTAAGCATACTACTGACAATATCAGGATCGGAACTTCAAGAATATAACCGAATGTGCCGACCTGTACCGATGGAAATAGATGATGAAGAATGATACAGATGCCAAAGACTCCACCTGGTACCAGTTTATATGGATTGATAAAGAGTACGAAGGCTATGGCACAGATGAGGCTCCCGATTAAGATGCCTCCGTACTCTTTGATTGTATTTATCTGGTGATGTTTCAGCCGCATGGGAAATGATTAATTAAAAAGTTCTGCAAGCTTGTTGGCAAGCTCATCGCCCTTGATATCCTTGGCAAGCACCTTATGATTGCTGTCGATGAGATAAAGAGTAGGGTAGTAGGTTACCTTATATTTGTTGGCAATACCCTGCTTGCCATCAAGGTCGTTTGGCCAAGGAAGCTTCTCCTCCTCAAGTGCTTTGAGCCAGGCGTCCTTGTCAGTATCGGCTGAGATGCTGACTACCTGGAATCCCTTATCTGCATAGAGTTTATACTGAGCCAGAATGTTAGGAATCTCCTTGCGGCATGGACGACACCATGAAGCCCAGAAGTCGAGCAGCAGGTATTTCTTGCCTTCCAGAGACTTGTAGAGAGAGGTGCGCTGACCTGTGGCATAATCTGTGAACTCAAAGTCAGGAACCTCATTGCCAACGACACTTGGTGGCCAGATCTTATCATGAAGGATCTTGCCATAGTGGCTCTCCTTGGCAGCCTCGCTGAGCATGTTGTAGTCATCTTCCTGTTCGGTTGAGATATAGGTATAGCTGTTTAGGATAAGCATGGGACCCCACCAGGAATCACTACTTGCCTTGAATGCAGCCTTATAAGTAGAGTCAACGTCGTGGAAGAACTGAGCTTGAGCCTTATTGAATTCTTCCTCGTCCTTCAACTGGAACATCGCATCATAACGCTCGTTGAGAGCGTCACGATTCACACGACGACGGATAAACTCCTCCTGCAGAGATTGGCCAGATACCTGCTGGTTCTCGTAGGTATATGACACCTTCTTGCCATCCTCTGATTTGCCTGTAGCCTTAGCCGAAAGGGTTGCTACCTGGCCTTTGTCCATAACGACTTGCATGAGACCATACGAATCAGTTGCCATGATGTCATAGATACGTGGACCTTCAACATCGAAAGCAAACTGAGCCTTGCCGTTGACGACGGTCACGGTCTGAATAGGATCTTCAGGCTGCTGGGTGGCTGCAAGTGAAATGGTCACTTGGGTATTCTCAGGAAGCCCCGTAATATCAAGATTGAGGATAATACCCTCTGGATTTCCATTAGGAGTGGTGCTGCAGGCTGCCAGCATCGCGCTGGCAGCAAACAGGCTGATAGTTTTCAATAAAGAATGGTTCATATTGTGTTATTAGTTTTCAAGTTCATAATTCTTGTTATTTTGAGACATTCTGCTGAATGTTTCCGTTTCCTTTGTTCTCAATGGCTCCTAATGGGAATGGGAAAGTCCACAGATGAGAGTTGGCCGAGAGCTGGACTTTCTGTCCGTTAATCTCTTTGGAAGGAGTAATGAGATACTTGCCTTCAGCATTCAGACGACGTGCATCGCAGAATGGTACGGTAGTCATGATCAGCTCATTGCGTTTGGTCCGCATGATGAGAGGAATGGCTTCGGCCTCTGTATTCGCAGTGAGTGGCTGATAGAGTTCTGGCAGAATACGTGTCTCACGTACTTTATTCAGCGTCTCCATTGCCTCACCGATGCGATTTGTTCTGGCCAGACATTCTGCTTTGATGAGAAATGCCTCAATGGTGGTCATGCCACCCCAGTTGTGCATGCCTCGAGTCATGCCACGCATGTAAGTCTCTGCACCTGTTGTGTAGGCTTTCCACTGTGCGAGGTAACGTGTGTCGCCTTCCTCAAACTCTGCAGCTCGTTCCATGGGCAAGTGGTAGATCGTAGCATTGTAACTCGATGCGCCATGGCGGTAGCTGTAGTTCTCCTTGTAATTGAAAGCATTAGGTGCTGGCAATGACGTGTAGTTCGTAGGATCGTTGATCGCGTCAGCATGCATCTCATAGAACTCACACCAGTTATAAAGGCTGTCATTATAGGCGAGCGCCTTTTCTGCATGAGAGAGGGCGTCACTGTAGTTATTCATCTGCAGATAGACACGAGCCATGAACGCGTCAGCGGTTGCCTGGTTAGGATGCAGTTCGGTAGCTGCTTTCTGAGGCAATGAAGGGTATGCTTCGGTCATGTCCTTAAGGATGAAATCATAGATCTCTTGGACAGATGGCTGAGAATATGAAGCACCTACCGCTGCACTGGTGATCAAAGGAACACCTCCCTTGCTTGAGGCAGTTCCTGATTCATATGTATCAGCGTAATAGTTGACCAGATAGAAGTAGTTCATTGCACGGAGTACACGTGCCTGAGCCATCAGCTCCTGACGCTGAGCCTCTGTACATTCAGTCAGGTCAGGACCATATTCGAGGATCAGATTACAAGTCGAGATACCTGCATAACCCGCATAGTAAGGTGTCTCGTCTCCCTTATTGAGTGCAATACGGTCAGCGGCTTCATCCCAATTGTAGTTGGCTGCCCAATACTCGTAATAATTGAGGTTTGACATTGTAGGGTAGCGGTCATTCATCAGGATAATGGTCTGTCCGGGGTCGATGGTATGGATAGAATATTCATCGCGGAGGAAAGCCTCGAAGTCTTTATATGTCTGAGGCATCTTATTCCCTTTAGGGATGTCGCTCAGATAGTCATCGCATGAAGAAACCGTCAGGCCTAAGGTCAGCAGGCTCAGTGCGATAGTCTTTGGGTTGATTATATTATTTTGCATAATCGTATTCATATTTTTCTCTTCTCCAGATTATTAGAAGTCAACGGTGAGACCCCATACGAAGTTAGGATTGTTATAACCTCCCAGAAGGTACTTTGCCTGATCATCTGCGGCGATCATGCAGACGTTCTCCATGTTGAAGTTCAATTTGGCACCCTTGATCATTGCCTTCTTGACGAAGTCGTTTGGCAAACGATAAGAGAGTGAAATATTCTTGAGTCGGAGATTACTGGCTGAGATCACATTGACGTCTGCATACTTATAGATGTCATATGAGTCAGAGGTATAGAGAGGACTGTCAGAGAAGACAAGGCGAGGAATATCGGTATGCTTCTCGTCTCCTGGCTGCTTCCAGCGGTTCTCAATGTCACTGTTGATACCAGAGGTGATATAAGGCTCATAGCCCCAGGTAGCATAGTTGTACTCATTGTTGAGCATTGGAAGGAAAGAATTGCGCATCTTATGGCCACCTTCATAGACTAAGAGCATCGAGAAGTTCCAGTTCTTGTAACGAAGCGATGTGCCGAACGAACCGCCATAGGTTGGAGTTGTTGAACCTGCATAAACGATGGCGTCAAGGCTGGAAGGATTGTAGGTTACAGCCTCACCATTCTCGTTATAGACCTGAGGAATACCATCCGCGCTGAGGCCTGCCCACTGGTAGGCATAGATAGCTCTGTATGGGTTGCCAACCTGAGGATAAGCGTCTGGATAGTCAAACTGCAGGACATACATAGGAGCCTTGACGTTGACATAGGTCACCTTGTTGTGGTTATAGCCATAGATGAGGTTAGCGCTCCAGCTGAAATCCTTGGTGCGGATCAGTTCACTTGAGAGAGAAAGCTCGAAACCACGGTTAAGCATCTCGCCATTGTTGATGCTATAGGTGTTATAGCCGAAACCTTCGGTAGGTACACCCATAGTGTTAGCCAGGAGGTTCTCACCGCGCTTGTTATAGAAGTCGAACGTAGCATTCAGTCTACCACGGAAAGCTGAGAAGTCGAAGCCTACGTTGAAAGTCTTGGTCTTCTCCCAGGTCAGGTTCGGATTCGGACGGCTGCTGACTGCACCTTGCTGACCACCCACATTGTAGTTAGGACTGTAGGTTGCGGTGAGGTAAGGAGCTGAGTCCTTAGCCACGTTACCACCGATACCGTACGAGAGACGAGCCTTGAGCATCTCGATCCAGCTGATATCGTTGATCCATGACTCACGGTGCATATTCCAGCTGCCACCTACTGACCAGATTGGTTTGTTCTGGCTTGAGTCTAATCCCCAGAGGTTTGACTTGTCATAGCGGATGCTGGCGGTGACGGTATATTTGTCATCGAAGGTATAGCCGGCGTTACCATAGAATGATACGTAACGATTCTGCAGCTCACGCAGATAAGTGCCATTCGAGTTATCACTCCACCAGCCTGAGTTCAGGATGCCAGAAGCATTTGACAAAGTGGCTGCATCGATGGTGGTATAAGTCAGCAATGCATCATCATAACCATAGAGAATGTCTGAACGCGACTGTATCTTCTGGTGACGTATTTCCTGACCGACGAGAGCCACAATCTCATGACGCTCAGAAAGCGTCTTCTGGAAATTGAGCTGATGACGGAAATTATAAGCATCAGAGGTCTGATTCTGTGTCTTCAGGATATTGCCTTCCGGGATATATTTAGCCACGCTTGAATAATCAGGTGTCCAGCAAGTCCAGGTGTTGACGGTGTTTCGCACGTCATACGAATCCTTGTCCAGCTCCTGACGTTTGTCATATTTGCCATACTCATACTGATACTGAGCAGAGTAGTTGAGCCAGTCGGTCAGCTTGAAGTTGAGCTTGACGAACAGACGAGACGAAAGATCCTTCTGCTTGATCTGGTTGCGGCTCTCCTCATCGAGTGGCGTGATATCCATGCTGAGCATGTCATAGTTTGCCAATGTCTGCAGATTCGAAAGGCTGGTACGATCGGCATAAAGGCTGGTATAGGCCGAACCATCAGCGTTATAGAGGCTCTGATAAGGCATGTAGTTGAAGCCAGGAGAGAGCAGGTCATAGGCCTGTGTAGCAGAGCGGCCATAGTTCAGATAGGCTCCGAGGTCAACGCTCAGGAAGCGGTTGATGCGAGTACTGTTCTGGAGGTTGATGCCATAGGAATTGCTGCCCGTATATTTGTCGCTTTCCTGATCATTCTTGTAGGTGAGTGAGGCTGAGAAGTTATTGTTGTCAGATCCTTTCTGGAAAGAGAGGTTGTACTGCTGGTAGAAAGGATTCTGCTTGGCAGCTTTCTCTACATCTTTATAATACTGATAACCCTTCTTTGCCCACTGGTCAAGCTGATTGTTGGCTGTTGTCATATCGGTTCTGCCAGCGTATGCTCGCAGCAATGAGATTACACCCGGAGAGGTATAAGTGCCATTGTCCAGCTGCATGTTAGCATATTCAGCTGCCATGGCAGGATTCTGCAAAGAAGCATTGCTGGCTGCCCATTCGCGCTCGATGCCAACCATCGTAGCAGCATCTGCAAATCTTTGGGTGTAGATGTTATAAGGCTGCATGGTCAAGGTAGAAGAGAACTGGATGTTTGTCTGGCCTTGCTTCGCCTTCTTGGTGGTAATGACGATGACGCCATTGGCAGCGCGTGCACCATAGATAGAAGCTGCAGCAGCATCCTTCAGCACCGTGATGCTTTCAATGTCTTCCATATTCAGTTGAGGGACAGCTTCCTCCAGCGATCCATAGGAGTCATACTTCGTGTTCTCGATCGGGAAGCCATCAACCACATAAAGTGGCGATGTGACACCATTCATCGAAGATACACCACGAATCATGCCATCATTATAGCCGGCAATCTGACCTTCCAGGAGGTTGCCAAGTGAAGCTGGACGGATCTGCTCGAGATCCTTGGCCTGTACCTGTGTGAACGAACCCGTAGAGCGTTCACGGCTCAGCGTCTGATAACCCGTGACCATGATCTCGTCGAGCATTTCCGACTGAGGCTCCATCTCAATCTGATACTCTCGCTGATCGGTCAGCTGGACGGTCTTTTTCTTGTAACCGATAAAGGTTACTTCAATAGCGGTGGCAGACGAAGACAAACTGAATGTGAAATGCCCGTTGATGTCGGTCACGACACCATGAAGGCTCTCATTAGCATTCTGTCTTGTCTGAAGAACCTGTGCCGCTGGCAGAGGCTCTCCGTTCTCATCCACAACGATACCGCTGATCTCGCGTGTGAAGAGTTTCTGAGCCGATGCCATCATAGCACCTGACAGAACCATCATCACGATGAGCATCAACAGGCGACGCAGCAGATGATTTGACTTGAAAAACTGTTTGTTCATAGTAAATAATAATAATATTGTGATACCATTCTTTATTGTCTTGCAGATCCGATCCATCCGGACAATTAGCCTGTGGACTTTTCGGTTTGCAAATATTCGGATTATTTTTTAGATTGGATCAAAAAATAGAGTATCAAATTTGGCAATTGTCAAATTTGATACTCCGATTGTCGAATTTGAATGCTGATTTATAGTAAATTACTATTCTTCGCTATTCGATTCTGCATTTTCTTTACTGATATCAATCACCTTTTTCCTGTACTGGGCAGGTGTCATTCCAGTTCGATTTTGGAACTGCGTATTGAAGGTAGTAACCGAATTAAAACCTAGGTCAACGCCAATCAGTCGGATAGGTCTGACGCTTTTCGGATTGTCAAGGATTCGGATGGCTTCATCGATGCGAAGATCATTGATATATTGTGTAAAAGACTTCTGATAGACCTCGCTCATGATCTGTCCAAGATACGTGCGGTTCGTCTCGAGTATCTCGGCCACACGATCACGTGTCAGCAGGTTCTCTCTGTACAGATGCTCCTCCTGCATGAGTTTTTCCAGACGAGCCACCAAGGCTCCTTTTTTAGCATCATCGACGGTTGTGGCTGTTTTCTGGTGGTTCTGTTCTTCACGTTCCAGGATGCTGTGATTCTGTCTGACGATTGCTTCATAAAGTTGGTTTTTTCGTACATACATGTGAATCAATAATGCAATGATAATTACCAATGCCGCAAGAATTACTCCGACCAACAGCAAATTTGACTGCTCCTGAAGACGCTTGTCATGCTCGTCTTGAGCAAGGTTAAAGAGTTCATTGAATGCTTCCTCGATGGCTGGATTATTGTTCCCAGAAGCGGCATTCGTATGCGCCTGACCTAAATGCCCCATCGCTAGTTCTATCTGTCCTTTTTTTGCAGATGCTAAACCTAAACAAATATGGGCAGAGATTACATATCCATGATAGTCTTTTATTTTATACGCTTCGTCAAGCAACATCTCTCCATATATTCTGGCTGCATCGAAATCTCCTGTTTCAATCGAAGCAAAGGCTTGGCTTTCGAGTACAGAAAGTACTTGTTGAATGGAATCCGAGCCAAAAACGGTTGCTGTCGAATCTCTATCATCAGGTGTTTGTCCGTACCCAAGAACAGAAGTCAATACGAAAAGGAGTATGAAGAGGAGTCGTTGTTTTTTCATTTGAAATCCTAAGTGGTTCTGTGATGTTTACTCGGCAAAGATAGTAATTTTATTTTATATATTGACTCGAATCACCTCCATTTTGATAGAATGATGAGTTTTTCAAAGAAAATAACGAGAATTCTACCAATTTTTTATGTTTATTTCGTTTTATTTTTCTATCTTTGCCTACGTTTTTGTAATAATATGGATAGTCAACATATACAACTCATGCGTATCGTGGTCGATACCACGGTCGATGGACCAGGATGGCGTACCAGCGTTTATTGTGCCGGTTGTCGTCATGCTTGTCCGGCTTGTCATAACCCGGAGACGTGGAGTTTCAAGGCTGGAGAGTTGACGTCGGTTGATGACATCATGGCCGAGCTGGCAGAGACGGAAGGTAACATCACTTTCAGCGGTGGCGACCCGATGTATCAAGCCGAAGCGTTCACAGAACTGGCTCGACGGATCCGTGAAGAACTGCATCGCACCATCTGGTGCTTTACCGGATTCCTCTATGAGGAGGTGGCGGCCGATCCTGTGATGTCGAAGCTCCTTCCTTACCTCGAAGTCCTGGTCGATGGACCTTTCGTCGAGGCGGAGAAGAGCCTTGATCTGCTCTTCCGTGGTTCGAGCAACCAGCGTCTCGTCGACGTTCAGAAATCGCTCCAAGCAGGCAAAGTGGTGGAGTTTGAGTATTCTCCGTATCCCGTTTTTGATTAATAAAAGTTAAAAAACCGCACTTTTTCGCATTTTCTTGGAGCTTGTCCGCCTATATGACTACATGTCTGCGCTATCTTTGCAGCGTGTTAACAAGTTTTGTGAATCAAAATTTGCGCGTCTCAAATATTTAGCGTATATTTGCGCCCGCATTATACTTCATACTAATCAGTTACGATGTCAAGAGTACTCAGCATAGATTACGGTCGCAAGCGCACCGGCCTGGCCGTCACCGATCCACTTCAGATCATTGCCAACGGGCTCACCACGGTTGCTACGCACCTGCTGGAGCAGTTCGTCCTTGATTATCTGGCCAAGGAGCAGGTCGAGCGCGTCGTCGTCGGCTTGCCCAAGCAGATGAACGGCGAGATGAGTGAGTCGTGGCGATACATCGAACCATTCCTCAACCGTCTGCGCAAGCTTCGTCCTGAGCTTCCTATCGAGCTGGTCGATGAGCGCTTCACCTCCGTCCTGGCTCATCAGGTCATCCTCGACAGTGGTGTAGGCAAGCAGCGCCGCCGTGAGGACAAGGGTATGGTCGATGAGATCAGCGCCACCATCATCCTGCAGCAGTGGATGGAGAACCGCACCATGCCGGGGTATACTCCTAAGATGTTCTGATTGTTTTTTACACGAATGTTCATAAATTAAATCATAAATAATAATTAATGAAAAATTCATGACAATTTATGATAATTCGTGTAAAAGAAAAAAGTAATTAGTAATCAGTAATTCGTAATTTGTAATTTATTTTTTTCAAAAAATATGATTCTTCCAATTTATCTATACGGCCAGCCCGTGCTCCGCAAGGAAGCCGAAGAGGTGCCAGCCGACTATCCAGACTTGAAGGTCCTGGCCGAAAACATGTATCTGACTATGGCTAAGGCCAATGGCGTAGGCCTCGCAGCACCACAGGTAGGCCTGGCCCTCCGCATGTTCGTGGTCGATGGCAATGGTCTGGCCGAGGATTATCCAGAGTGTGTAGGCGTCCGTCGCTGCATGATCAATCCAGAGATCGTTGAGTCCGCTGAGACCTTCAACAGCAAGGACGAAGGTTGCCTCTCCATCCCTGGCGTCTATGAGGCTGTCAAGCGTCCTGACTGGATCGTCATCAACTACCTCGACGAGAACCTCGAGGAGAAGGAAGAGCGCTTCGAAGGCTTCGCTGCTCGCATGGTCCTCCACGAGTATGATCACCTCGATGGCAAGATGTTCGTCGACCGTGTCTCTCCGCTCCGCAAGCAGTTCATCAAGAGCAAGTTGCAGAATATCCTCAAGGGTAAGGCTACTCCAGAGTATAAGCATAAGGGCGTTCGCTAAACCCCGTAATCAGTAATTTGTAATTAGTAATTAGTAATTTTTCAACGAAAATATGGCAAAGAAAACCGAAATGACCGATCAGACCGGTCAGATGTCTGATAAGATGAAAGCACTCAAGCTGGCCATGGAGAAGATCGACAAGAGCTTCGGCAAGGGTAGCATCATGCGTATGGGCGACGAGCAGGTCGACGAGGTAGAGGTCATCCCTACCGGTTCCATCGCACTCAACCAGGCCCTCGGCGTAGGCGGCTATCCTAAGGGTCGTATCATCGAGATCTATGGTCCTGAGTCTTCAGGTAAGACCACCCTGGCCATCCATGCTATGGCTGAGGCTCAGAAGGCTGGTGGCATTGCAGCGTTCATCGATGCAGAGCATGCATTCGACCGCTTCTATGCACAGAAGCTCGGTGTGGATACCGACAACCTCCTCATCTCGCAGCCAGACAATGGCGAGCAGGCGCTCGAGATTGCCGAGAACCTCATCCGCTCAGCAGCTATCGATATCATCGTCATCGACTCTGTAGCAGCCTTGACTCCTAAGGCTGAGATCGAGGGAGAGATGGGCGACAACAAGGTAGGCCTCCAGGCTCGCCTCATGAGCCAGGCGCTCCGTAAACTCACTTCGGTCATCAATCAGACCAAGACTGTCTGTATCTTCATCAACCAGTTGCGTGAGAAGATCGGCGTCATGTTCGGCAATCCAGAGACAACCACCGGTGGTAACGCCCTGAAGTTCTACGCTTCTGTCCGTCTCGACATTCGTCGTGCTTCTGCCATCAAGGTAGGCGATGAGGTCATCGGCAACCAGACACGCGTCAAGATCGTCAAGAACAAGGTAGCACCTCCATTCCGTAAGGCTGAGTTCGACATCATGTTCGGTGAGGGTATCAGCCGCTCAGGCGAGATCGTCGATATGGGTGTAGAGCTCGGTATCATCAAGAAGAGTGGTTCTTTCTTCAGCTACAACGGAACCAAGATCGCACAGGGTCGTGACGCTACCAAGCAGATCATGCTCGACAATCCAGAGCTCGCTGAGGAGATCGAAGCAGCTATCGTGGCTCGTCTCAAGGCTGATCCAGATGCTATTGAGGAGGCTGAGGAAGGCCTCGAGAATGATTAAACAACGCTACGCGTTAATTACAAATTACGAATTACAAATTACTTGCCCAGCTGCGCCGTAATTTGTAATTCGTAATTCGAAATTAACGAAAAGTGTCCAAAGTCACTCAACTTTGGACACTCCGTGATGCAGTAGTCTCCAAAGTTACTCAACTTTGGACACTCCGTGATGAAAAAATCTCCAAAGTTACTCAACTTTGGACACTACGCGATGCAAGAATCGAGGGTGTGTCAAAAGGTATAAAGCCCCAGACACACCCACATTTACTAATTTAAATTAAAAGTCCGGACTTTCACAAGCTCGGACTTTTTTATATCCGCAAAAATGCGTATCTTTGCGGCAATTAAAATCATGTCTACAA
>JAZQQH010000106.1:0-25711 GCA_045628985.1 Bacteroidales bacterium
CTCAACGCCATCAAGGCCAGCACCAGCGATGATACACTCCAACTGTACGCCAAGAGTATTGGCGAGCTTGCGGCCCTTGGTAAGGAGCTCGAGGCTCACGTCCTTAACGGTTGTACCCTCGATTTCGCAATATACAAATACTGAATTCATAATTGGATTTACGATTTACAAATTTACGATTTACGATTCTTGTTTGCTTTGCTGGACGATGTGCGATTCCACGATGGTAACTCCAATCGTAAATCGTAAATCGTCCAATCGTAAATCAACCAATGATCTTATCATTCAAGAGTTCAACCATCAAAGTCTCGATCTCTGCATCGCTGCCAGTCATAGAGCGGCTTTCCTTAGCCTTGAAGACGATGTTCTTGACAGTCTTCACGTTGGTTGGAGAACCAGCCTTACCTACCTGCTTGAGGTCAGCGTCGATATCAGCAGCACCCCACTGGGTGATGTTGAGGTATGGCTTAGCAGCAACGAGAGCTGCCATTGCCTCTGCCTGATCAGCTGGACGCTCTGCAGGAGCGGTAGCGTTCTTATACTTCATGACGCGCTTGGCGTTGCGTGGGCGGCAAGGAGCAGCAGAACCGTTAACAGTTACTACGAGTGGAAGTGGAGCCTCAACGGTCTCAACGCCACCGTCGATGTGACGCTTGATGGTAACCTTGCGGCACTCCTCACAGAGAGAGACGATCTCCTCAGCGTAAGTAACCTGGGTAAGGCCGAGCTTCTCTGCGATCTGTGGACCTACCTGTGCGGTATCGCCATCGATAGCCTGACGACCACCGAGGATGATGTCATAGTTGCCGATCTTACGGATGGCCTGGCTCAAGGTGTACGAGGTTGCGAGGGTATCAGCGCCACCGAGGCAGCGGTCAGTTACTACATAACCAGCGTCAGCACCACGATAGAGTGACTCACGGATTACCTCAGCCGACTTTGGAAGACCCATGGTAACTACAGAAATGGTAGAGCCAGGGAACTGCTCCTTGAGACGGAGAGCCTGCTCAAGGGCATTGAGGTCCTCTGGATTGAAGACAGCTGGAAGAGCAGCACGATTGACGGTGCCTTCTGGTGTCATTGCATCAGGACCCACATTGCGGGTGTCAGGTACCTGCTTGGCAAGTACGATGATGTTTAATGCCATAATTAAATAATGTATATATTAATTTTTTGTTGTCTATTTGCCACTATTCCCTCAAAAAGGTCATAGTATCACGCTGCAAAGTTACACAAAAATATCGACTCCACAAAACAACCTGCACGAAAATCAGTAACTTACAATAAGAAAATATTCAGAAAACAACAAAATGGCACACATATCTTGCACAAAAGCGGCAAGTATGTGCACCATTTATCAAATCGTCGCAAGAAAAATCTACGACATAAAATGGTTTTCCATCAAGATTTCAACGTTGTGTACAGGACGTCAATTTCCATGATGCAAGATTTCAACGTTGTGTACAGAACGTCAATTTCCACGATGCCGGATTTCAACGTTGTGTACAGAACGTCAATTTCCGCGATGCAGGATTTCAACGTTGTGTACAGAACGTCAATTTCCGCGATGCAGGATTTCAACGTTGCGTACAGAACGTCAATTTCCGCGATGCAGGATTTCAACATCTGGTTCCAAGTGTTGAAATCCTGCACAGAAATCACAATGACCAGATTTACTTCAAAGTCAAAGTAACCACGCTGTGTGCAGGGATGGTGACGGTGAGCTTACCATCCTTGCCGACCTTAGCACCGTTGAATGCTACAGTCTTGACATCCTGAGGATGAGAGAAGTCGTTGTAAGCGTGTACATCCTTAGCGGTAAGGATCTCGCCTTCAGCACCCTTGACCTTCATGCCATCGACATTGACGCTGATGACGTGCTGGTTGTTGACATCCATGTTGGTGAGCGATACGTGGATCACGCCATTCTGATCCTTCGAAGCGGTGTAGCTGACGGTTGGCACCTGCTCCTTAGCGTTGACACTGATATAGTTACAGGTCAAGTCGCCTGGGATGTGAGTAGCCTCCTTGTGCACGTTGTACATCTTGAAGACGTGGTAGGTTGGAGTCAGGACGCAAGGGTTCATAGGATTCTTCTCGTCGGTGAGAATCATTGACTGCAACACGTTGACTACCTGTGCAATGTTGGCCATCTTGACACGATCGGTGTACTTGTGGAAGATGTTGAGCGAAGATGCTGCAACCACAGCGTCGCGCATGGTCGACTGCTGATAGAGCCAGCCAGGATTGGTGCCAGGTTCGACGTTGAACCAAGTACCCCACTCGTCGAACATAATAGCGACTTTCTTCTCAGGATCATAGCGATCCATCACAGCTGCATGAGCCTGGATAATATCCTCAAGCTCAAGTGATTTAGAGACGATCTCGTAGTAATCCTGCTCGGTAAAGTTGAGAGCCGAACCCTTCTTGCCCATAGGAATACCGGTGATTGGATCGTCCTCCGAACCCCAGTCACGAACCGAGTAGAAGTGAACTGAGATACCGTCCATATTGTTGCGGCACTCGCGCATAGCCACGTCCATCCAGTGGGTATCACCACCGTTAGCACCTGAAGCGATACGGAACAAGCGAGCGTCACCATAGTTACGAGCGTAGGTGTTGTAACGCTTATAGAGGTTGACATAATACTCGATGGTCATGTTGCCACCGCAACCCCATGACTCGTTGCCGACGCCGAAATACTTGACCTTCCAAGGCTTCTCGCGACCGTTCTTACGACGCTGCTCAGCGATGGTGCTGTTGGTATCAGAGTTCATATACTCTACCCATTCAGCCATCTCCTGTACAGAGCCAGAGCCCACATTACCAGAGATATAAGGCTCACAATCGAGGAGTTCGCAGAGATTCAGGAACTCATGAGTACCGAAGGAATTATCCTCTACAGTGCCGCCCCAGTTGGTATTGACCATCTTGCGACGATTCTCCTGAGGACCAATGCCATCGCGCCAGTGATACTCATCGGCAAAGCAACCGCCTGGCCAGCGCATGACAGGAACCTGAAGCTCCTTCAGAGCCTCGAAGACATCCTTACGATAGCCTTCAACATTAGGGATATTGCTGTCCTTGCCGACCCAGATACCGCCATAGATACAGCGGCCGAGGTGCTCAGCAAACTGGCCATAGATCTCCTTAGGAATCACGTTGTCGGCCTGTGAAGGATGCAGGGTAAGCTGCACGTCCTGAGCAAAAGCTATCATTGGCAATGCAGCGCCAAGAGCCATGGTTGTGAAGATTTTTTTCATAAATAGTAATAGGTGTTTATAATATAAATAATGTATTGCTGGGGGCAAATATACTACAAAATAACCGATTTTGCAAGGATTGACGCCATTTTTACGATTCCGGCTGCGAGTTTTCTGCCTCAGCGGTCTCATCATCCGGTTTCACGCCTTTTTCGAGCTGCATAGCCTTCCACTGCAGCGGAGGATAGCCATAGAGTTCCTTGAAGGCTGACGAGAAGTTATTGGCACGTGAGAAGCCTACGGCCTCAGCAATCTCATTGATTGAATAAGCGTCGCGCAACAGGAGTCGCTCAGCCTGTTTGAGTCGGATGTTACGGATGAAGTCACGCGGACTCTGGTTGGTGAGTTCCTTGAGTTTGCGATAGAGATGCACACGGCTGATACCGGCATCCTGACAGAGATCGTCGATAGAATAGTCGGACTTCTGGATATTCTGGTTGACGCTGCGCATGATACGATCCATGAGCTTGTCGTTGGCCGAGCGCATCTCGATGTTCTCGAGTTTGTCTTCCTGCACCTGCTTACCGTTGAATGAGTTCTTAAGCTGAGTACGAGTGCGAACCAGATTGAGAGCCATGCGACGCAGGATCTCAATGTAGAATGGCTTGGCCAGATATGCATCAGCACCGCTCTCCAGCCCCTCGATGTTCGACTCCTGATCGGCCTTAGCCGTGAGGAGAATGACTGGGATGTGATTGAGCGAGATATTCTGCTTGATGCGCTGACAGAGCGTGAAGCCATCGACCGTCGGCATCATGACGTCGGAGATGACCAGATCAGGTTTCTGCTTGAAGATCTGTTGCAAGGCCTCCTGGCCGTCACAACACTCCTGGACATGGAAATCAGCAGATAACTCGCGACTCAGATAGCTACGGATCTCATCATCATCATCGACCACAAGGAGACGATACTTGGTGCGAGAAGCCGTACGGGTCTCTTCCTCCTGAGCAGGAGCCTCTGGCAGTGGAGCGGTAAGTGGATCATCCGACATGACCTCAGAAGGAGCCTCATTAGAGATCTCTTCCTGACGCAGGTGATCCTTACCCATTGGCAGCAGCACCGTGAAGGTAGTTCCCTGACCCTCAGGATTATTCTCGGCCTTGATGATACCATGATGCAGCGTCACGAGCGAACGTGTCAGGTGCAGGCCGATACCATTGCCATCTGCAGAGAGATGAGCTGACTTGGTGCGATAGAAACGCTCGAAGATATGCTCCATGTCCTCAGGTGGGATGCCGACGCCATCGTCACTCACCGCAATCTGCACATACTCTACATTCTGCTGAACTAACTTCGAGACAGAGAGAGCCACATGACCATGGTCGTGTGTATACTTGAAAGCGTTGCTCAACAGATTGACAACAATCTTATTGAAATAACCAGGATCGACCCAAAGTCGACACTCTTCAAGTCCTTCATGATCGTAGTAAAAATCGATATGCTTATTCTCGGCAATCGGAATGAAGAAGTCACGGAGCTCCTTCAGTTGTGCCAGGATATCGGTCTCACAGAAGACAAGTTTCATCTGCTTGTTATCGATCTTTCGGATATCGAGCAACTGGTTGGCCAGCTGAAGGAGCATGCGAGCGTTGCGATGCATGGTCTTGTAAGCCGACTGGCGCGAGGGATCACTATCCGTAGACATGAGTTTCTGCAAAGGGCTCATGATGAGCGTCATAGGTGTGCGGATCTCATGCGTGATATTGGTAAAGAAACGCAACTTCGCCTCATCGATCTCATGTGCATGCTGTTGCAAAAGCATATCGCGACGCACCTTATGCTGACGATAGAAGAAGTACGTCACAGCCGAGATGACCAGAAGTGCCAGCAGCAAGTAGGACAGACGAGCCAACGGCGACTCCCACCAATCTGGACGGATAACGATGAGCACCTCTTCTGCGAGCGATTCACTCTGGCCATCGGTCACCTTATATGAGAAATGATAGCTGCCTGGCTGCAGGTCGCTGAACGAAACGAGGTGGCTACCCTGTGGCAAAGACATCCATTCCGAACCATTCATTGAATACTGATAGCGTACGACATCCGGATCGGAAAACTCCACGGTGGCCAGCTCGATAGAGAAGCTGTTGTTGGCATGAGCCAGCTGGAACTCACGCGCCAAGTGTAGCGGACCCGTCACGATAGGCTCACCACCAGAAAGCGTGTTGGCACTTACTGGCTGGTTGTTGATATAGAAACCGGTGATTCGCGCATGGCGCTGAGCTACGATATCGCGCACCTGATCAGGAGCGAAGTAGGTAATACCATAGGCGCCACCGAACCAGAGACGACCATTGAGGTCTTTGCAGCAGACGTTCTTCGAGAACTCATTTCCTTGCAAGCCATCAGCATCAGAGTAGTTCTTGAAGTTCTTAGTGTCTGGCAGGAAGTGCGAGATACCGTTGTTTGTACCGATCCAGAGCGTACGATTAGCATCGCCAAGAATACTATAAGCGGTATTGCCAGCCAGGCCGTCATTGTCGGTATAAAGCGTAAGTTCGTCGGAGGCAAGACTGAAATTGACCAATCCCGTCGAGCAACCTGCCCACAGACGGTGCAGAGAATCCTCATAGAGCGAGAAGACGATACTTCGGTCAAAGATATGGCGTGGAGTAGGACGCGACTGAGATAGATCGAGCTCATAGACACCGTCATAGGTACCGATGAGCAGATGATTATCGCTGGTCACCAGCAGAGAGGTCTCCCACAGGTTAACGTCCTCCGCGAAAGAGAGTTCCTGGATGACTCGCTTCGTCTTCAGGTCATAACAGAAAAGGCCGTGTCCCAGTGTGGCAACCCACAAGCGATGCTGACTGTCCTCGGCAAAGCCATAGATACGCGTCGCAGAGACATCCTTTCGCAGGAAAAGATGATTGCAGAAAGAGAACGTTCCTGTGCGAGGATTGATCATTCCGCAACCTTCGTTATAGCTACCTACCCAGATCGTACCCTCCGAATCCTCAAAGAGACTCTGCACGATGGCTGGCATAGCACCTCCATCGGTCGTAGTGGCATAATGGAAAGAGGAGTTCAGACCTTGCTGCAGGCGATAGAGGCCCTCGCCATCCGTACCTACCCACATCTGTCCCTTGCTATCAGGAAGCAAAGAACTGATACTGCTACTACCGATCAGATTGGCCGCAGCCGACTGTGAACCGATGTAACTGAAACTACTCTCCTGCATCGGGATACGAGCCACGCCCTTGAGGAAGAGTGCCATCCAGAGGTCTCCGTCACGATCGCGCATAATCTGGTGCACCTTCAGGTAACGAGACGAAAGAGCTGGAAGATCGACGATATAGTCAGATACCTCGCCCGTGACCTCGTCGATCATCTTGAGACCATTTCCATCCGTACCTATTAATATATGTGTAGGATCATAGCGGAAAATGCACTTGAGGTTAGCATAAGAGATACGCGTCGCATTGAGCTTGCGCCAGGTACGATCCTCAGGATTGAGCTTATACAGATCATTCGAAGTCGTCTGGATATAGATATCACCTTCGGTATCACGCTGCACATACATCGCCTCCTTAAACGGAGTGACATCGGCATAACGCTCCACCTTATGACCATCAGGAAGCACGCGATAGACCGCATCGTTCATCTTCATGCACCAGAGGCTACCGTCCTTGGCCAGGCGCAGCTCACCCGTCATGCTTGGCGGGAATCCCTCCCACTCCGGAGCCAGGAAGACAGGGACATCATCCTGCACCGTCACCTGACAAGACAGGTTACCCGACACATAGATCTCTCCTGAAGGCGTCTGAGTAATATAACTAGGAGAAGAAAGCAATGGCTGGCCATCGGCAAACTTTCCAAGAGTGGAGAAGTCGTCCGTCTCTCGACGATAGAGCTGCAGGCCCATGTAGTTACCGACGAAGAAGTGACCCTCTGCGTCTTCGAACATATATCGGACGTAGTTATGAGCCAAAGAGTGCTCATTACCTTCCTCATGTTTGTAGATGGTGACCTTGGTACCATCGTAACGGTTGAGTCCGTTCTCGGTCGAGATCCAGATCATACCGTCCCGATCCTGATAGATGCTATTGACCAGGCTGCTTGACAGATTCTTGTCAGACAGCATGAAGTTATAGGGCCGGGCAGATACGGTCAATGCACAGGCAAATAGGTATACGAAGAAAAGGAATGTAATCCTCATAAAGTGTGTAATCGATTATGTATAGACGGTGCAAAGTTATAAAAAATAACGAAATATCGCGAAAGAATGATCAAAAAAATATGAATTTGTTCCATTTTGGAACTATAAATAGAGTGAAATGGTACAATACAAGAGAAAACAAACTTGGAATATAGGGATATTTTTTTGATACTTGTTTTTTTGCAAACACAAAAGATATATCCTATCTTTGCGACGAAAATCCGGGAATTTGATACTTTTTTAGTCAAAACCGACACAATACCCAATGAACGCGGCACATACCATTAGACCTACCGTTCACATTACCTCGCAAAAAATAATCAACACATTATTAATATTTAAACAAACTAACATGCAAAGTACCATTTCGAAAATGAAATCCCTGTGGATTCTTTTCGCGTTATGCCTCTTCCCTGTATGGGCATTCGCACAGAACTTTACAGCTACTGGTACCGTCATTGACAACACTGGAGAGCCTGTACCAGGCGCCAGCGTAGTTGCCAAGGGCACCACTACTGGTGTAATGACTGACATTGACGGCAACTTCGAGTTGAAGGTCAATCAGGGCGCCACACTCGTTATCTCATACATCGGTTATGAGACTCAGGAGGTTAAGGCTGCCTCTAAGATGAAGATCACCCTCCGTGAGGACAACAAGCTCCTCGAAGACGTTGTAGTTATCGGTTACGGTACACAGCGTAAGGAGGCTGTCACCGGTTCAGTTGCTTCGGTAAGCGGTGGCAAGCTCATGGAGAATCCTTCTTCAAACATCACCCAGGCTCTCCAGAACCGTGTAGCTGGTGTAGACATGCAGCAGACCAATACTCAGCCAGGTGCTGAGATGCGTATCCGCATCCGTGGTCAGCGCTCACTTTCTGCATCTAACGACCCATTGATCGTACTCGACGGTATCCCATTCATGGGCAAGCTTTCTGACATCAACCCATCAGACATCAAGTCTATGGACATCTTGAAGGACGCTTCTTCTACCGCTATCTACGGTTCACGTGGTGCTAACGGTGTCATCATGATCACCACCAACAAGGGTGCTATGGGTACTCCTGCCAAGGTTACCTACAATGGTTATGTTGGCATCAAGACTCTCTTCAATGAGTTCCCAATGATGAACGGTGAGGAGCTCGGCAAGATGCGTGACATCGCTCAGAAGTATGGCGACGGCGTTGATGAGCACCGTGGCAACAATACCAACTGGCAGGACCTCTTCTACCAGACCGGTATCTCACAGAGCCATGACGTCACCGTAGCAGGTGGCACCCAGGGTGGTAGCTACTCATTCGGTGCTGGTTACATGCACGATGAGGGCGTTGTTCCAACTCAGGCTTTCGATCGTCTCTCTGTTCGCGCCAACATCGACCAGAAGGTTGGTCAGTACTTCCGCTTCGGTCTCTCTACCACCAACACCTATAATACTACCGACGGTACTCACCTCGGCATGTACGGTGTACTCCAGATGTCTCCACTCGTTGATCCAGACAACCTTCAGGATCCTACCGGCCGCGTAGCTCACATGGGTTCTGATGACGTTTGGTTCCTCACCAAGGATCGCCTTGAGGAGGTTGGCGAGCGTTGGGTCAATGAGAACAAGACTCTCGGTACTTACAACACCCTCTTCGGTGAGGTTGAGATGCCATGGGTCAAGGGTCTTAAGTATCGCTTGAACCTCGGTTTGAACTACCGTTCTTCAAAGAATGGCGGTTTCACTGGCAAGGGTGTCAACACCGTTAACGCCAACGAGCCTTCTAACGCTTCTATCCAGCACAGCGAGAACTTGAACTGGGCAGTTGAGAACGTACTCTCATACGACCGTACTTTCGCTGACAAGCATCAGGTCAACGCCGTAGCAATGTACTCTGCAGAGCAGACCACCTATACTCAGTCACACATGAGTGGCAAGAACATTCCTGCTGACTACTTCCAGTACTACAACATCGGTCAGGCAACTGAGGGTACCATCGTTAACCCAGGTTACCAGAACTACTGGCAGGCAGGTCTCGTCTCATGGATGGGCCGTGTAATGTACTCTTATGATAGCAAGTACATGGCTTCTGTAGCCGTTCGTTCAGATGCTTCTTCACGCCTTGCTAAGGGTCATCAGTGGCACACCTATCCTGCAGTTTCTCTTGGTTGGAACATCGGCAAGGAGAACTTCATGGAGAGCGTAGAGTGGGTCGACAACCTCAAGCTCCGTCTCGGTTATGGTCAGACTGCTAACCAGTCAATCAACCCATACACCACCCTCGGTAGCCTCGGCACCACTCCTTACAACTTCGGTACCGATCCTTCTGGTTATATGACTGGTTACTACACCAGCAAGCTTGCTAACGATGAACTTGGTTGGGAGTACTCTGAGACCTACAACTACGGTCTTGACTTCTCTCTCTTCGGTGGTCGTTTGAGCGGTACTGCTGAGTACTATGTAATGAACACCAAGGACATCCTCCTCAACGTATCTCTTCCAGGTTCAGCAGGTGTAAGCAGCTATACTGCTAACATCGGTGAGACCCAGAATAAGGGCTTCGAGCTCACTCTCAACGGCACCATCCTTGACAACTACAATGGTTGGACATGGGAGGCTGGCTTCAACGTATCAGCTAACCGTAATAAGCTCGTCAAGCTCACCGGCAGCAACGAGATCGACGAAGCAACTGGCAAGCGCAAGCCAGGTCGCGATGAGGGTAACGGTTGGTTCGAGGGCTATCCTATCGACGTTATCTATGATTATGAGTACGACGGCCTCTGGAACCAGGGCGATAAGGACTTCGAGTACCTCCAGACTCTTGAGCCAGGTGGTAACGAGGGTATGATCAAGGTTAAGTATGGCAGCGATATCTACGGTGCTGACGGCAAGCCAACCCGCGCTATCGGTCCACAGGATCGTCAGATCATCAGCCTTGAGCCAGACTTCGTAGGAGGCTTCAACACTCGCGTAGCTTATAAGGGCTTCGACCTCAACATCATCGGTGCATACCAGGTAGGCGGCAAGCTCGTTTCTACTCTCTATGGTGCAAGCGGTTACCTCAACATGCTCACCGGTCGTCGTGGCAACGTAAAGGTTGACTACTGGACCCCAGATAACAAGAACGCTAAGTATCCAAAGCCAGGCGGCATCCAGTCAGGTGATAACCAGAAGTATGGTTCTACCCTCGGTCTCTTCGACGGTGGCTACTGCAAGATCCGCAACATCACCCTCGGTTACAACTTCAAGGGCGACTGGATGAAGAAGGCTGGCCTCAGCAACCTCCGCGTATATGCTACTGTCCAGAACCCATTCATCATCTCTTCTGATTACTATGATGAGAGCGGTCTCGATCCAGAGCCAAACTCAATGTCTAACCAGGGTCAGTTCCACGCAACTCAGCTCGGTGGCCACGCTATCCCAGTTGTTGGTACCAACGCTCCTTGCACTCGCAACTACCTCTTCGGTCTTAACGTGACATTCTAAGGTTCAACAACATTATAACAGACAATAAGATATGTACAAAAATATTTTCCGTATCTTCGGTTTGGCCATGCTCTCAACCATCGCTCTGTCTTCTTGCCAGGACGTACTCGACGAGCAGCCACGAAGCAGCTACGATCCTACTTTCTTTAAGACTGAAGAAGGCGTTAAGGGTGGTTTGACCGCTCTCTATGCACATCTTCGTAACCTCTACGGTCAGGCTTACTACTTCACCTCTAACGAGGCTGGTACTGATGAGTACACCTATGGTCACTCAGCAGATGGTAACCAGAAGGATATCGATATGACCGGTGTAGGTGCCATCAACTCAACCTCTGTACGTTCTGACGCTCTCTGGGGCCAGGCCTTCAGCGACATCAACACTGCATCAGCAGTTATCGAGAACGCCAGCGAGGTAGGTATCTCAGCCGATCTCGTTGCAGAGGCTTACTTCTTCCGTGGCTTCTACTACTTCAAGCTCGTTCAGACCTTCGGTGGTGTACCACTCGATCTCGGTGGTGGTGAGCTTCACTCTAACACCGCTCCTAAGCGTACTTCAGAGCGTAACACTGTTGTTGATGTCTACACCAAGGCTGTATTCCCAGACCTTGAGAAGGCTGTCAACGATCTCCCAGACAACCCACGTCTCGTAGGTGCTCTCACCAAGAACGTAGCTCGTCTCTTCCTTGCTAACGCTTACTTGACCTATGGTTGGTGGCTCGAGAACCCACAGGGTATCGCTACCTATCCAGAGTGTTCACGCGACGCAAGCCAGGCTAACTCATACTTCCAGAAGGCATACGAAATGGCAACAACTGCCATCAACAACCCTGGTCCTTACAAGCTCCAGGAGACCTATTATGACGTAAACTTCTGGCAGAACGACCGCAATGCAGAGTGGCTCCTTTGGGCCGATCACAACCAGGACGATGACCTCTACAACGGTGGTGGCCTCGGTTGGGGTAACGGTGGTGCTCCTGAGAATTTTGCTGGCTGGTTCACCCAGTGGAACTACTGCGGTGATATGCGCGGCGACTTCCCTGATGGCAGCAATGCTAACCCAGTACTTCGTGAGGCTTGTCAGGCTCTCGGTCGTCCTTGGACCCGTATGGCTCCTATCCCTGATGGACTTAAGAAGTTCACCGATGTAGATAAGGACTCACGTTGGGATGGCACCTTCACCACTCAGTATCGTTGTAACTTCGACAAGGGTGGCAACAAGAACGCTTACGTCAAGGGTGCTAATGGTGCAGAGATCAAGCCAGGTGAAGTATTCCTCCAGTTCCTCCCTTACGATGATCCTAACGTAGTATACGCTCAGGCCAATGGTAACATCAACGCTGGTACCCTCGCTGGACACAACGAGTTCGTCATCAACATCAGCGACATCAGCCGTCAGACCTATCCAGGCGTATGGAAGCACATCGGCCATCGTACCGACCGTGGCGAGGCTTCTGAGCTCGGTAACCCTAACGGTTCATCTCCACGTCCATTCGTAATTGCTAAGTTCTCTGAGTTCTATCTCACCGCAGCTGAGGCAGCTGTCAAGCTCGGCAAGAACAGTGAGGCTCGCGACCTCGTAAACGTACTCCGTGCTCGTGCAGGTAAGTGGAAGACTCACTTCAACGACTACACCTACCTCTGCAGCAACACTGGTTATAGCTCATTGACCGTTGAGAAGGATTACAGCGCTGATCTCGTAGCTGCAACACCTGCTACCATCACCATCGACTATATCCTCGACGAGCGTCTCCGTGAGTTCTGGGGTGAGGGTTACCGTTGGTTCGATCTCGTACGTACTCAGACCTGGCACGAGCGTGCTAAGGTATATCACATCTCTGATGCTTGTGGCCGTCAGCCAGTTGAGAAGGTACGTGACATCCAGAAGCACTTCTACCTCCGTCCAATCCCACAGGGTCAGCTCGACGCTCTCCAGATGACTCCAGAGGAGAAGAAGGCATACCAGAATCCTGGTTATTAATCAGTAGCAATTTCTAGTGTGTGTTATTATTATAGATGAAAAGGGGGCTCCTTCGTGAGAAGGGGCTCTCTTTTTTGCATGAAGATAATTGAATGAAAAACTCTACGAATCGTCGTTTGTTTATAAAACCTTAAAATTTGTGTTGAGAATTTGGATTTTGACGATATTTTATTTATCTTTGCCGCGCTATACACAAACAGAAAGGAAGGATATTCCTGAGACATATTATTACCTTTATTATAATACGACTATGAAACGACTATTCCTGATGGCATTTGCTTTGCTTATGTCATACACAGTTTTTGCACAGAGTGACTTTAAGGAGAAGACCATCTTCAAGAACAATGACGTAGAGTTCCGTCAGCTCGACGAACATACCTGGCATGGCAATGGCACGCTGGTATATAATGAGAGCGTATATCTCATTGAAGGCGAGACTTCAGCCATCCTGATTGACGCTGGCACCAGGATACCAGACCTGAAAAAGATCGCGGAAGACATCGTCAAGAAGCCTGTGTCGCTCATCATCTCTCACGGTCATGGCGACCACATCGGTGCGATGGATCAGTGGGAGGAGGTATGGATCAATGCGGCTGACGAAGCGATTCTGCCAAAAGACAAATACAATGGAAAGAAGAAGTATCTGACCGACGGACAGATCTTCGACCTTGGTGGCCGACAGATTGAGGTAGTGTTCACTCCAGGTCATACCCCTGGCTCTACTACCTTCCTCGACAAGGAGGCCAAGTATGGCTTCAGCAGCGACGCTTTCGGATCGGGTAACCTGCTCGTATTCACCGACCTCAGCACTGAGGTGGCCAGCAGCCAGCGACTCATGAAATTCTTAGCGAAGTATGACATCAAGTATCTCTACCCTGGCCATTACTGGGGCAACAACCTTGAGACTCCTGAGCGTGTGAAGAACGTAGGTATCATCTGCCAGGGTATCCTCGATGGCATCCTTGAGCCAAACACTCCTGGCAACAATCCTTCACTTCCATACATCGTAGAGCTCCACGGTGTGAAGATCAACTACGGTGATGCACAAAAGCGATAACCTTTGACTCGACAAGGTATCAATTTTACATTATACATTTTTCATTTTACATTTAACATTAACCCCTATTTATATAAAGAATTATGCAGAATTTCAAGTATTATGCCCCTACTTATGTGGCATTTGGCAAAGACACACAGCGTCAGGTAGCTGACCTCATCAAGAAATATGGTGGCACCAAGGTGTTGCTTCACTACGGTGGCCAGAGCGCTATCAAGAGCGGCTTGCTCCCTCAGGTAGAGGCTGACCTCAAGGCTGCTGGTATTGAGTACGTTGCATTAGGCGGCGTAGTACCTAACCCACGCGTTTCGCTGGTTCGCAAAGGTATCGAGATCTGCCGTGAGCAGGGTATTGACTTTATCCTCGCTGTCGGTGGTGGTTCGGTTATTGACTCTTCTAAGGCTATCAGTTCAGGTACTTTCTTCGACGGTGACGTATGGGATCTCTACCTCAAGAAGGCCAAGGCTACCAAGTATATCCCTCTCGGCTGTATCCTCACCATTCCAGCTGCTGGCTCAGAGATGAGCGACGGCTCGGTCATCACCAATGAGGACGGTGGATTGAAGAAGGACTATTGTGTCGATGAGTTCCGTTGCAAGTTCGCTATCATGAACCCAGAGCTCACCTATACCCTTCCAGCTTGGCAGACCGCTTGTGGTGCTACCGATATGATGATGCACACCATGGAGCGCTACTTCACCACCGCTGACGATATGGAGGTGACCAACGTCCTCGCAGAGTCGATCCTCAAGGTCGTGATGCAGCAGGCTCCTATCGCACTCAAGAATCCTACCGACTACAACAGCCGCGCTCAGATCATGTGGGCTGGTTCGTTGGCACACAATGACTTGACAGGTTGCGGTGCAATCGGCGACTGGGCAACTCATAACCTGGAGCATGAGCTCTCTGGTATGTTCGACGTCAGCCACGGTGCAGGTCTTGCTGCTGTTTGGGGCAGTTGGGCTCGCTATACCCGCCATAACAACCTGGCTCGTTTCGTACGCTTTGCTGTCAATGTCATGGGTGTGACTCAGGACTTCCACTCAGACGAGAACACAGCAGAGGCTGGTATCCAGGCTATGGAGCGCTTCTTCGAGAGTATCGGTATGCCAACCAACATCCATGACCTCATCGGCCGTGAGATCACTGACGCTGAGATCGAGGAGATGGCTGACAAGTGCAGCAATGGTGGCACTTCGACCATCGGTGGCCTTCAGGTATTGAAGAAGGAGGATATGATTGAGATTTATAAGATGGCGAAGTAATATGAATGTAGGTATTATCGGTTCAGGATGGATTGCCGAGAAGATGGCAATCACCCTGCAGGGTCTGGCCAAGGATCCTGCCACCTGTGATATTAAGGCTTACGCCATCGCTTCACGTACTCAGGAGAAGGCCGACGCCTTTGCCAAGCAGTGGGGTTTTGAGAAGGCTTACGGCAGCTATGAGGCTCTGGTAGAGGATCCTAACGTGGATCTCGTCTATATCGCCACCCCTCACAGCCACCACTATGCTAACACTAAGATGGCGCTGGAGCATGGCAAGGCCTGTCTCGTAGAGAAGGCTTTCACCGCCAACGCTCGCGAGGCTAAGGAGCTCCTCGACATCGCTCACGAGAAGAAGATCTTCATTGCCGAAGCTATCTGGACACGCTATCAACCAATCCGCGAGATGATCCTCGACGTGATCAATTCTGGTCGCATCGGTGAACCGCGCCTCGTCTATGCGAGCCTCGGTTACCAGATGGAGACCAAGGAGCGTATCCTCCGTCCGGACCTCTGTGGCGGCGCGTTGCTCGACCTCGGTGTCTACTCGATCAACTTCGTCCGCATGTTCGTAGGCGGCGACTGGAAGGAGATCAAGTCGCAGTGTGTCAAGAGCCACACCGGCATGGATATGCACGACAGCATCTCTGTGATCTATAATAACGGCATCATGGCCAACATGCAGGCTTCAACGCTCTGTATCAACGACAAGCATGGTATCATCAGCTGTTCAAAGGGTTACATCGAGGTAGACAATATCAACAATCCTCAGCGCGCGCAGGTCTTCGATGCTGATGGTCAGCGCATCTATGACATCCACTGTCCGAAGCAGATCACTGGCTACGAGTACCAGGTCATCGCCTGCCGTGACGCCATGAAGCAGGGCCTCCTCGTAACGCCATATATGTCGCACGAAGAGACCCTGGAAATCATGCAGATCATGGATGGTCTGCGTAAGGAATGGGGGGTTGTGTACCCGATGGATTAAAGCGCAGCAATAACTTCGATTTCAACCAAGCCATTCTTAGGCAAAGTCTTGACAGCCACAGCTGAACGTGCTGGATAAGGAGCCTTGAAGAACTGAGCGTAAACCTCGTTGAGTGCAGCGAAGTTAGACATATCGCTCATGAAGACAGAGACCTTGACGACATTGTCGAAAGAGGTACCTGCAGCTTCGAGGATAGCGCCGACGTTCTTGAGCGACTGTTCAGCCTGGCTCTTGAAGTCCTCGCCAGCGAAGTCACCGGTAGCAGGGTTAAGGCCAAGCTGGCCACTAGCATACACCATGCCATTGGCAACGATTGCCTGGCTGTAAGTACCCACTGCAGCTGGTGCATTGGGGGTAGAAATAACTTGCTTCATATATTCAATGAATAATGAGTAATTAATAATGAATAATTAAATGATGCCCCAAAGGTACTGATTCTTATCGAAACGAGCAAGGTTTGTCGATAAATATTGCACTCATCGAGGCAATTTCAGACGACTTTGCTCGTTTATTCATTAAAAATAACCGACAAAAATATGGCAAAAGTTCAGGATATCATCGCCCCCATCGAGGCCGTCGCACCCAAAGAGTTACAGGAGTCATACGACAATGTAGGCCTGCAATGCGGAGACATGCAGCAGGAGGTCAGTCGCGTACTGACCTGCATCGACATCACCGAAAGCGTCATTGACGAAGCCATCGCGCAAGGCTGCCAGATGGTGGTGAGTCATCATCCGCTGATCTTCCGTGGTGTGAAGAATCTGGTTCCTGAGCGTTCCTACATCCATCGCACGCTGATCAAGGCCATCAAGAATGACATCGCGCTCTATTGCGCTCATACCAATCTGGACAACGCCGTGGGTGGCGTGAACTACAAGATGGCCGAGGTGTTAGGAATGACCGACGTGGAGCTCATGCCAGAAGGTGGAGTGATCGGCACCTTGAGCAAGAGCCTCTCCCCTATCGACTTCGTCAAGACCGTCAAGGAGAAGTTCCAAGCCGAGCGCGTCTGCTCGAACCTCGGAGAATATATAAATAAGGAGATCAAGCGCGTGGCGCTGTGTGGTGGTTCCGGAGCGGAATTCATCGCTGATGCTGAAGCGCTACGTGCTGACGCTTTCCTGACGGGAGAGATCAAGTATCACGACTACTTTGACCATGCGAACCTGCTGCTCGTCGAAGCTGGCCATTATGAGACAGAGCAATATACCAAAGAATTGCTCCGCGACATTATCACGAAGCAGCTGCCAGAGGTAGAGGTTCTGATTAGCGAAGTCAGGACAAACCCGCGTTGTATTCATTAAAGGTTCACACAAAACTGCGAAATCCCATTCTTGATCAAAAATATGCCGCCACGATTTCTGGTCGTCCTATCCTGCATTAAAGATAGGTTCAACCGAAATCGTGGCGGCATCTCAAATATTGACGTCGTGTACACAACGTCAATATTTTTACCAATTGTATGAGATACCGAAGCTGAGGAGCTCAGTAAACTGGAAGTAACCCCAACCTTCACCCTTCTTATCAGGACTTACTGAGTCATCGAAGCGGAGGTGAGTATAGATCTTGGTCGAGAAGAACTTGTTGAGAGGCATGTCGAACGTATTCTCCCACTCCATGCGGGTGTAGCCATTGTTCTTATACTTACCACAGTTGTAAAGTGGAGAGAAGTAGGTGGCCTGTGAGGTCCAGGTCAGGTACTTGCAAGCCTTCCATACCATGCCAGCCTTAGCGGTAGCACCGAGGTCGTACATATTGAAATCACCTGCCTTCAAACCGAAAGCGGAACCATCAATACGGCCCTTACGAGCAATTCCTTCGGTATTGAAGTCACGCAAAGGATCACCTACATAGACGAGGTTGTATGCCAATGGAGAAAGGTAGATTGTCCAATTGACCTTCTCTGTCTCTTTCTTCCAATCCATACCGAGAGAGAGGTTGAAGTAAGCAGGATTGAAGAACTTAGAGATCTCAGTAGCAGGCTCATCGCCATTATCCTTCCAACCAGTAGCGAACTGTGTCTGACCGATTCCCTGGAGGGTATAGAACCAGTTGTGACCTGCCTCATAACCGATCTTTGAAGTCCACTTCAGGAGGTCGTTATTGGTGATGAAGGTGCGATACTGGCTTGAAGCGTTGATAAAGCCGAGCTTGCCCTCGAGGTGGTTGTCCCAGGTGAACTTCTCATTCTTGTAGTTGAAGGTATAGTCGCCAGTAGCAAGCAAGGTGAAGCTTGACTGACCACCCTTATACCAGTTCTTTGAAACGAAGCCCTCAGTAAACTGGAGGCTGGCATTACCGTTCTTGGTCCAATGCTTCTGCTCCTCAGCAGGCTCTTCTGCCATGCCCTGAGCAGCGACAGCCATCAATGCGATGGCGCTAAGAATAGTCTTGATGTTCATAGTCAATTTATATTAATAATGTACACTATTTTTGCTAATTAAGTGCTGCAAAAGTACATATTTAATTCTGCATCGACAAATTATCTGGCAAAAAGTGAGTCAATAATTTGGTTTTTCGGGGAAAATGTCCTACCTTTGCCAACGTTAAATATCATTAACAGCTATATAAACGTCCGCCTTCTGGCTTGATCTACTCGGCAAGAAGGAAAAGTGACCAGTCGTGACGCCCCTTGTGGCATCGCGCTTTTGTCAGCCTCAAAAAATGGGGAAAAGGGAGACGATTATGTGGCTGTTTTTGTGTAATTATGGTAGCGACTTATAGATAGCTACCCGTAATTTGTAATTAATAATTTGTAATTAAAAATATTTTTATTATGCCAAAGGTAGAAAAAGAATTAAGTGTACCTGAGAAGCTTGCTAACCTCTATAAGCTTCAGGTCCTCGTGTCTGAAATCGATCGTATCAAGAGCCTGCGCGGTGAGCTTCCTCAGGAGGTTGCTGACATGGAGGCTGCACTTGAAGGCCTTGAGAATAAGGTGGCCAAGATCCGCGAGGATATGGAAGTTTGCCAGCGTAAGATCAAGGACATGCAGTGTAAGATCGATGCTGCAGATGCGCTCATCCAGCAGTATACCGAGCAGCAGAACGATATCCAGAACAACAAGCAGTACGAGTTCCTCACCAAGGAGATCGAGTATCAGGGTCTCGAGATTGAGCTCTGCAACAAGCGTATCCGTGAGAACCTCGAACAGATTCAGGAGCTGAAGAACCACGAGTCTCGCACCATGGCAGAGATCGAGGAGCGTCGTAACGACCTCGACCTGAAGAAGGGTGAGCTCGATGAGATCATCGCTGAGACACGTAACGAGGAGGAGATGCTCCGTGAGAAGGCTAAGAAGATCGAGAACAACGTTGACACTAAGTTGCTCACTACCTTCCGCCGCATCCACAAGAAGGCTCACAATGGCCTGGCTATCGTTCCTATCGAGCGTGAAGCTTGCTCTGGCTGTTTCAACAAGATCACTCCACAGCGTCAGATCGACGTTAAGATGCGCAAGAAGATCATCGTCTGCGAGTACTGCGGTCGTATCCTTATCGACGAGGAGCTCGCTAACGAGAACGAGATGCGTCGTCGTCGTAAGGGCCTTCTTAGCAACATGTAATTCACTTCATGCCACAGACAAACAACAACATAAGACGTACAAACCGTCAGCAGGCGCCACAGCAGCCTGCCATGGGTAAGGTGCAGCCTCAGGCCACAGATGTGGAGGAGGCTGTGCTGGGTGCGCTCATGCTCGAAAAGGATGCTTATAGCGTGATTTCAGATCTGCTGAAGCCTGAGACCTTCTACGAGCATAAGAACCAGCTCATCTTCGAAGCCATCCAGCAGCTGGCTCTCAACCAGGAGCCTATCGACATGCTCACGGTGACTAACAAGCTGCAGATGAATGGTGTACTTGATGAAGTGGGAGGTCCGTTCTACATCGCTACCCTGACTGGCAAGGTCGGTTCGGCGGCTCATGTAGAGTACCATGCTCGCATCATTGCACAGAAGGCGCTGGCCCGTAACCTTATCAACTTTGCAGGTGGCATTGAAGCGAAGGCGTTCGACGAGACTACCGATATCGACGAGCTCATGCAGACGGCCGAAGGTGAACTCTTCCAGCTGTCGCAGCACAATATCAAGAAAGATGTTGTGCAGATTGACCCTGTGATTCAGGAGGCTATGAAAAAGATCGAGCAGGCGTCGAACCGTACCGACGGTCTGTCTGGCCTTCCTTCTGGATTCCATGACCTGGACAAGATGACTTCGGGTTGGCAGAACACTGACCTGGTGATCATCGCGGCTCGTCCTGCCATGGGTAAGACGGCGTTCGTATTGTCTATGGTCAAGAACATGGCGGTGGATTATAACATCCCTGTCGGCATGTTCAGCCTTGAGATGTCGAACCTGCAGTTGGTCAACCGTCTGCTTCAGAATGTCTGCGAGATCTCGGGTGAGAAGGTCAAGTCGGGTAAGCTCACCAACGAGGAATGGACACAGCTCACGACTCGTATTACCAAGTTGCAGGGTGCTCCTATCTTCGTCGATGATACTCCGGGACTCTCGGTCTTCGAACTCCGAACCAAGGCGCGCCGTCTGGTGCGTGAGCATGGTGTGAAGATGATCATGATCGACTACCTACAGCTCATGACAGCAGCCGGCATGCAGTTCGGCAGCCGTGAGCAGGAGGTGTCTACCATCTCGCGTTCGCTCAAGGGATTGGCCAAGGAGCTGGACATTCCGATCATCGCTCTGTCTCAGTTGAACCGTGGTGTCGAGACCCGTCAGGGTGAAGGCAAGCGTCCTCAGCTGGCCGACTTGCGTGAATCTGGAGCCATCGAGCAGGATGCGGATATGGTATGTTTCATCCATCGTCCGGAGTATTATAAGATCTATGAGGACGAAAAGGGCAACGACCTGCGTGGCTTGGCCGAGATCATCATCGCTAAGCACCGTAGTGGTTCGGTAGGTGATGTGCGACTGAAGTTCCGTGGTGAATTTGTCCGCTTCCAGAATATGGACGAGGACACCAGCCTCACCAGCACCCTCACTCAGTGGGGTGGCGGCGACATGCTGTCATCGCGCATGAACAACGAACCAGCGCCTGACATGACTCAGATGCCGAATGGATTCGGTGGTCCTGCGAGCGATGAAGCTCCATTCTAAACAAGTATAATCATAAATCAACTTTCGCATGCAGAAGCTTCTATTGACCTTGATGCTACACGCGCTTTTAGTGGCAGGAGCCATGTTCCAGTTGCCATGGAGCAGCATCGGCCAGCTGAAAGCGCAGGAGGTGGAGGCACCTAACTATAAGTCAATACGTGCCACCATCCTCAACCAGAAGGGTCCGAACTACTACCCGTCGCTGATGCGTCGATATATGGCTAACGATACGACTCTCACTCTCGAGCAGGTGCGTAACCTCTATTATGGCTTTGCACTTCAGGAGGATTTTGTCCCATATCAGAGTGAGAAGAAAGAGCTCTACGATATCCGCAAGACGCTGGTTAAGAGCAATGGCAACCCACGCCACTGTCCTGAGGCCATCCGCATCTCGCAAGTGGTGCTCGATGACAATCCGTTCGATCTGCTGGCTATCTCTACGATGTCTTTTGCCTTCCTTCAGCTGCAGGACACCGTCAGCTACCGACTCTGGAATGACAAGCAGAACTCTCTGCTCGACGCCATCGTATCAAGCGGAGACGGAGAGACCAAGGAGACAGCCATCCATGTCATCAACATCGAACATGAGTATGAGGTACTCAACCGTCTGGGACTGCAGATTGAGGCTGACTCTCTCTGCAATGACCAGATCGAGTATCTGAAGGTAAAGAACAACGCGGAGGACATCCCAGGATTGTTCTTCAACTTCGGTGCTTGTCGAGCTGCATATAAGAAGAGATACGAGAAGTAGCAAAATAACAAATATCACCATCCACATTGCTGGGATGATGATATTTGTTATATTATATAATAAGGTGTACTGTTGCGTTAGTCCGTATTCCTGAAACTGAACTCGCAGCCGCAATAGAGCTGGTTATAGAATCCATTCTCTTTCAACAGCTTGTTGCGTCGCTGCTGAAGGCCACCTTTGCGCCAGTTCTTCTCATTGAACTTCACCGCGCCACCTACTTGCTCTGAGGCCCACTGACCGGCTGCATTGATCTGGTCAAGAGACTTCCAGCGGCTTGAGGCCAAGGTGGTGGTAAATTCAGAGAATCCGAGTTCGACGGCTTTTTGCGCCGTACGAAGCAAGCGAAGTCTGAAGCACTGCAGACAACGTCCGCCACGCTCAGGTTCCTGTTCGAGCCCTTTGACATGACACAGCCACGCCTCGTGGTCATAGTCATCGTCGATGATCTCAATTCCTAACTTCTCAGCATAGCGCGTGATCTCATTCTTTCGGATCTGATATTCCTCCAGCGGATAGATGTTCGGATTGCAGTAAAACAGCGTAGGCTTTATGTCACGTGCCATCATCCATTCCAGGATAGCGCTGGAGCAAGGTGCACAGCAGCAATGCAGCAGGATGCGCGATGGCATCGGTTCTTCCTCGTGTTGCTTCTTCATGAGCGTCAATAGTTTTTATTTACGCTGCAAAGATACTACTTTAAAACAATAAAACCAAAATATGGAGAATTTTTCATACATCTTTTCTTCTGCAATGGCTGCCGGTGCAGTTGCATTGTGCAAAAATCTGATCACTGCCATTATCGTTTTCATCCTTGGCAAGTGGCTCATCAAGAAGGTTGTGAAGCTCATAATCAAATTCTTCAATAAAAAGAAACTCGAACCGTCACTCCAAGGTTTTCTGGAGAGCCTGATCAGTGTCTGTCTCTGGCTGGCTCTTGCCATTGCGATCATCAGCATCCTCGGTCTAGAGACTTCTTCTTTCGTGGCTCTGTTTACCGGTGCCGGCATGGCCATCGGTATGGCAATGAGCGGCACGCTCTCCAACTTTGCTGGTGGCGTCATGGTGCTCATCTTCAAGCCTTACAAGGTTGGTGACTACATCAGCGCTCAGGGTTACGAAGGTATCGTCAAGGAGATTCAGATCTTCAACACCATCCTCGTTTCGCTCGACAACAAGACAATCATCATCCCTAACGGTGCACTCTCTACTGGTTCGCTTGAGAACTTCTCGAAGCAGAAGTATCGTCGCGTCGACCTGAACTATCAGTTCGCCTATGGTACTGACTACGAGGTCGTACGTGAGGCTATCGAGAAGATTCAGCAGGCTTGTCCTGAGATCATCCAGGCACCTATCAGCGGTGAACCTGTCATCGGTCCTTGGCAAGGTCTGGCAGCTATGGGCGAGAGTGGCTGTACCATCGCTACCCGTTCTTGGTGCAAGAGTGCTGACTACTGGACCGTGGCTGGCTATATGAACCACGAGGTCTACCAGCAGCTACGTGCATCAGGTTTTATGTTCCCATTCAATAAAGTCGATGTGAACATCGTTCAAAAGTAATATACCAACATAACTTATTTATATATTATGAGAAAGATTTTAATCGCCGCATTGGCGATGGCAAGTGTGCAGGCCTATGCACAGACAGCCTTGTCAGACGAACTCGCATTCCGTCTGAAGAACGAGGCTTTCGCCAACTCTAAAATGGAGGAGCTGGCTGAGTTTATGACCGATGAGCTCGGTTCACGCCTCGCTGCATCGCAGCAGAAACTTCGTTCAGAGAAGCTCGTTGTCAGCAAGCTCGCAGAACTCGGTTTGTCAAATCCTCGCGCAGAGAAGGCTACCGACTTCACCAAGGGTGGCTGGGACAGCCAGAAGAACTACGTGGCTATGACCGCTCCTTACTACTGCAGCTATGCTGCTAATCCTAAGGCTTGGACCGGTAGCACCAATGGCCTCGTCAAGGGTGAAGTTGTTCTCGTTGAGCAGCCACAGAGCGAGCAGGACTTTGAGCAGTATCGTGGCAAGTTGGCTGGCAAGATCGTCCTCATGCCTGTAACTCAGACCTATGAGATTTCTTTCGATCCACTCGCTTATCGCTACACCGATGAGGAGTTGGCAATCATGGAGACCGATTCACGCCCTGGCCGTCACAACTACCGTCGTCAGATGAGCGGTGGTGCTCCATTCAATCGTGAGCAGTATATGAAGATGCGTGAGCTCCAGCAGAAGTTCAGCAAGATGATTCAGGCAGAAGGCGCTCTCGCTATCATCAACACTCGCGGCACCTTCAACGTAACCAGCGGTTCTGGTGCTCAGTACACGGTAGGCGATCCAGAGCCTACTCCAGAAATCACTCTTCCACTCGAGGACGGTGGCCGTATGGCTCGTCTTATCAAGCGTGGCGAGAAGGTAGAGATGGAGCTTGATATCAAGAACGTCTTCACTGACAACCAGCAGATCAACAACGTATACGCTGAGATTCCTGGCACCGATCCTAAGCTCAAGGACGAGATCGTCCTCATCGGTGCACACCTCGACTCATGGCACAGCGGCACCGGTGGTGCAGACAACTCATCTGGTTGCGTCGTTATGATGGAGGCTATGCGTATCATCAAGGCTCTCGGTGTTTCTCCACGTCGTACCATCCGTATCGCTCTCTGGGGTGGTGAGGAGCAAGGTCTCTATGGTTCACGTGGCTATCTTGAGAACTACCTCTATGACCGCGAGAAGAGCAAGAAGCTCCCTGGCTACGACAAGTTCGCTCTCTATCTCAACATGGACAATGGTTCAGGCCGCTTCCGTGGCATCTACCTTGAGCAGAATGACCTCGCTGTTCCTTACTTCAAGACTTGGATGAGCGCTATCGAGAGCCTCGGCTTCAAGACCCTCTCTCCACGTCAGACCGGTAGCACCGACCACGTCACCTTCGACCGTGTAGGTCTTCCAGCATTCCAGTTCATCCAGGATGAGCTCGAGTATGATCGTACCTACCACACAAACATGGATACCTTCGAGCGTCTCTCTATCGATGACCTCCAGATCGATGCAGCAATGGTTGCATGGCTCGCTCTCAGCGCGGCTAATGACAATGGCCGCGTACCTGTTAAGCCAGGCTTCCCCAAATAATTAGTTGATCATAAAACATAAAACCTCCCGACTATCTTCGTGGTAGCCGGGAGGTTTTATTATATTTCAACACCTCTTAAGCAAAAAAAGAAATAGGCTTGTCCGAAACCATAACCAGGTACTCATCTATGGTTTTGCGTTTGAACGAAACCATAACCTGGTTCTTGTCTATGGTTTTGTGCTGGAACGAAACCATAACCTGGTTCTTGTCTATGGTTTTGCGCTTTAACGAAACCATAACCTGGTTCTTGACTATGGTTCTATGATTACACGAAACTATAACCAGGTACGAATCTGTGGTCTTTTACATACTCAACGGCAAAAAGCATTTCGAATCTCTTATGTAACAAAATAAACCTGCAAACGCCATAAACGTTTACAGGACTGTTGCTGTACCAGGACTCGAACCCAGACTAAGAGAACCAGAATCTCGCGTGCTACCATTACACCATACAGCAAAAATTCTGTGGTCGCTGACGGATTCGAACCGCCGACCCTCTGCTTGTAAGGCAGACGCTCTGAACCAGCTGAGCTAAGCGACCGAAA
>JAZQQH010000107.1:0-1765 GCA_045628985.1 Bacteroidales bacterium
CGGAGGAGACAGCCGACCGCATCTTCGGCAAATGCAAAATAAAATAGCTATTCTTTTGACAGTCAAAGGAATAGCTATTGCTTTTGTGATATACTTTTCGTATATTAGAGTTGCGAAATCAAATAAACATAAAGTGTATCAAGCAATGGCAAAGGTAATCTTTAAATACTACAATCCCAACGAAAATCTGCTGCTTCCTCCATGTCTTGGCGATTATCTTCCCGGAAATCACCCAGCAAGAGTAGTCAGTGCGATAATCGACCGCCTAGACATCAGTGAAATCGAGGCCGGATATGCCGGAGGCGGCACCAGCAGCTACAATCCCAGGATGCTTCTCAAAGTCATCGTGTACGCATACCTGAACAATGTGTACTCGGGCCGTCAGATGGAGAAGCTTCTGGTCGAGAACATAGCCTACATGTGGCTCAGCGGTATGCAGACGCCTGACTTCCGCACCATCAACATCTTCCGAAGCAAGCGTCTGGCCGACAAGTTCGATGAAATCTTCACCCAGATAGTGCTCCTGCTGCATGATGAGGGTCTGGTATCGCTCAAGGTCCAATACATTGACGGCACGAAGATAGAGTCGGTAGCCAACAAGTACACCTTCGTATGGAAAGGCAGCACGGAGAAGAACAAGGCGAAGCTTGAGGCGAATGTCAGATCGGTCCTGGAGGCTGCTGAGAGCGCATTGGCCATGGAAAATGCAGAGGAGCAGCAGGAACTCTCGTCAGAAGAGATGGCAAAGAGGGCTGACCGTATATTGAAGAAGATGGACGAGGATGGCATCAGCGACAAGAAACTGAGGAAGACCGTCGAGAAGGTGAAATCGGCAAGCGCGCCCAAGATGAAGGAATACGAGGACAAACTTGACATCCTCGGGGACAGGAACAGCTACAGCAAGACCGACCCCGACGCCACGTTCATGCGCATGAAGGAGGATGCCATGAACAACGGACAGACGAAGCCCGGATACAATATCCAGATAGCCACCGAGAACCAGTTCATCACCAACTACGATATCTTCTGGAGGCCTACGGACCAGGGTACGCTTATACCGTTCCTGACTTCGTTCAGTGACCGATATGGAATGCAAAGTGACGAAGTGTGCGCGGACTCAGGATACGGCAGCGAGCAGAACTATGCACATATGTTCGGCAACGGAATCGAGCCGTATGTCAAGTATAACATGTTCCACGCCGAGGAACATCGGAAGTACAAGAACAATCCGTTCCTAACGCAAAACATGTTCTACAACGCTGATGAGGACTACTATGTGTGCCCGATGGGGCAGCATCTGGAGCATATCGGTGATGTGAGGTCAACATCGGATCTCGGATATGAGTCCACTGTCAGCCGATACAGGGCGCAGAACTGCACCGGATGCCCATTGAGGGGTATGTGTTATAAAGGGATGTCGGACCGCAGAACAATCGAGGTGAATCATCGGGCAAATGCTTACAGGTCTGAAGCAAAACGCCTTCTCACAAGCGAGAGAGGACTATATCACAGAAGTAATCGTCCTATAGAACCCGAGGCTGTCTTCGGGGACATCAAGCAGAATCACGGCTTCAAGCGCTTCAAACTGAAGTCCAACACTAAAGTCAAGGTCGAGTTCGGGCTTGTGGCTCTGGCACATAATCTCAGGAAATACATTGCTCTAGAGCGGATGCGCAGCAATGCGGTCAGCAGCTGCCTCTGAGAGGCGTGTCCACCCCCGGACACGGGCAGGGGGAAGGGTCCGCCGGAGACAAGTTCCGCGTTA
>JAZQQH010000108.1:0-13909 GCA_045628985.1 Bacteroidales bacterium
AAGAGTCACATAGAGATGTTCCATCACTATTTCTTCACGCTCGCTCCGGATGACAAGTACATCAAGTACACCATGGAGAAGGCCATGTATCTGGTCGATGAGACCGGCCTTGCCCAGTACAACACCCTCAAGGAGAAAGGCTTCTACTCCAACATCATGGGAACCAGTGCAGTGTTCAGCATCTACTGCGACAGCATCAGGGTGGACACCAAGAATATGGAGTTCACCTATTACGGTCGTCAGAGGATTGAGCGCCGCAGCAGCATCCTCATGCGTGAACTTGTGACCGCAGGACAGCTCCAGAGAGTTCCGAGGACAGACAACAATCCTCACGGCCTTCTTATCGTGAACTGGAGGACTCTCATCAACAAGGATATTGAGCAGAAGAACAAGATTAATTACTGATGCCATGGGAAACCTGAAGAAAATGATTCTCGGCGAGAAGATGCCGGATAAGGATGACCCGAAATACAGGGACAAGTATGAGAAGGATGTGGAAGCCGGGCGCAGGTTCGCCCGTGCCACCAAGATTGACAGTCTGGCCGGTCATGTCCAGAAGTTCGCAACAAAACACGGCAAGCTCTTCCTTGCCATCGTGTTCGGTTTCGTTATAGGCTGCTTTGCTCTGAACATCTACCATCTGGCAAGGGCATACAAACAGCGGCAGGACACGGTGAGCGCCACCAAGATTCAGGAAGAAAGGCTGAAGGCCAGACGGCTTGACAATGATAGAACAATAACAATGAAGGAATATGAATCCACTGAAGAAGATTGAGTTCAAGAGACCGAAATACATGATTCCGGCTCTGATATACTTTCCCCTACTGTTCACGGGATATTTTCTCATAGACACCTTCCACACCAAGAAGGCAGAAGTTGCCGATCCTGAAATGGAGACCACGGATTACATCAATCCGAACCTGCCCCAGGCAAAGGTGAAGGACGAACTGGAAGGAAAGTACGAGAGTATGCTCAAATCATACGGCAAGATCAGTGACCTGAGCGCCATCGGCAACATCGAGCGTGACGGAACGGACGAGCCGAAGGAGGAGTACCAGTCACAATACAGCGAGGAGGACATGGCAGCAATGGATTCGCTTGCCATGGAACATGCACGCAACCAGGCCAGGATGCAAGAGATGCAGGAACAACTCAGGCAGAGTGCGGAGCGTGGCCAGTCCATGAATGTCGGACTGGCAGACCTTCAGATGACTGATGACGAAAGGCTTGCGGCAAGTCTGAAACGCGAGCAGGAACTGGAGGCTGAACTGGCAAGTCTGAGAAGCCAGGTACAGTCTTCTGTCACGGAAGCAATCACCGCTGACTCTCCTACCGAAAAGGCCATCACCGATGCAGAAAATGCCGTGTCGGCACCGACGGAAGATGATGAGGTGCAGCAGGTGGTTAAGCGCATCATGCAGCCGTCGGATTACTTCCATACGATTGCTGAGAATGACCCACAGCCCAATCTCATAAAGGCCATCATCGACGAGGACATCAAGGCCGTGGATGGAAGCAGGGTAAGGCTTCGTCTTATTGATGACGTTCAGGTCGGTGAGGTGACAATGCAGAAAGGCAGTTACATATATGCCATCATGAACGGCTTCGGAAGCCAGAGGGTGAAAGGCAATGTCACCAGCGTGCTTGTCGGCGACAATATCATCAAGGTCAGTCTGTCCGTCTATGACACAGACGGTCTGGAAGGCCTGTACGTGCCTGGAAGCAGTTTCCGCGAGACGGCCAAGGACGTGGCCAGCGGTGCATTGAGCAGCAATATGAACCTCAATCAGGGTGGCTATTCAAACAGCTTCTCTCAATGGGGTATGCAGGCCATCCAGAACGCCTATACAAGGACGACGAATGCTGTCAGCAAGTCAATCAAGAAGAACAGTGCCAAGCTCAAGTACGGCACTTTCGTCTATCTGGTCAACGGAAAGAACTGAACGAATAATCAATGACAATTATGAATATCAAGAGATTCTTTACACTCTGCATGTGTATGACTGCAGCAACGGCCATGATGGCACAGGAGACCTTCATGGAGTTGGAGCAGCTGACCGTGAACGAGCATGTGACAACGGTCATAACAGCAACGGAACCTATACGTTTCGTTGACATCAGTACAGACTTTGTGGCTGGCGACCAGCCGATAAACAACACGGTCAGGTTGAAGCCCAAGGAAGGGGCCGATGTCCATGCCGACGGCGACATCCTCGCTATAGTGACCATAGTGACGGAGAGATACAGGGTCCAGTATGCTCTGGTATATACGACTCGGATGCAAGAAGCCGTATCAGATAAGGCTGTGCTGCATTATGAGACCACACCGTATCATAACCCTGCTGTTTCTCTGTCAACCGAGGACATGGCAGCTTTTGCACGTCAGATCTGGCGCTCCCCTGCCCGATTCAGGAACGTTAGCACCAAGATGCATCACATGACGATGCGCCTTAACAACATCTACACTGCCGGGGACTATTTCTTCCTCGATTTCAGCGTTGACAACAGGACGCACATCCGCTTCGATATCGATGAGTTAAGGATAAAGCTCTCTGACAAGAAGCAGTCCAAGTCCACCAACTGCCAGACGCTGGAAGTCTCTCCTGTCTTCGTCCTTGAGGACAGGGAATCTTTCGGTCACGGCTACAGGAACGTGATTGTCGTTCCGAAGCTCACGTTCCCGAATGACAAGGTACTGACCATAGAGATGGCGGAGAAGCAGATAAGCGGACGCACCATAGGACTATCCATAGACTATGAGGATGTCCTTTCCGCTGATACGTTCAACAAGGTATTGCTGAAGGAGGACTGACCATGAGAAAGATGATCATGATGCTGATTGCATTGGCAGCAGTTGTCAGCGCAGGAGCACAGAACCGCAGCGACAGGATAGCCATCAGCGCAGGTGCCCTCGTAGAGAGAGGACTGGACGCGACGCTTTCCTGGGAGCATGAGACCACCTATCATAATGCTTGGGAATTCTTTGTCAACAGTTATCTCCAGTGGGATAAGTGTCCTGTCTGCGGAACGGTCTGTAATGAGTCCTTCTTTAACAATTACAACAACTGGACAGCCGGATTTGCCTGGAAACCATGCATTCTGCGTTTCCGCAACAATTACGGCAGTCTGCGTCTCGGCGCATCAGCCGGTACTGACACGGAACGGTTCATTGCCGGACTTCATGCCGGTTATGAGCATGACTATGCACTCCGGCACGGGTGGCGTTTCTTCTGGTCAGCCAGAGCGGATGTCATGTTTCCGGACAAGAGCCATATGCTCAGAGCCGGTGTCTCTCTGGGTATAAAGTTCCCTAGCTTCAACAGAACACATTAATGAAAAGGATATGAATAGATATATGATACTGACGGCGCTTTCAACTATGATGGCATTCGCTTCCTGCACGAAGCATATGGATCTCCCGGACACCTCGACCAAGATTGGTGATGTGCTGTGTACGGACGGTAGCGTCGTTCCACAGAACAAATGTGCCAGCAACGGCCTTGTGCCCATCGCAGTTGTCTTTCATCTCTGCGACCCCGAGACGGAGGAAGGAACAGCATACGCTGTCTATCTTGATGACCTTTCCCCGGTAGCATTTGCCGACAGCATCGGAATCAAGCAGAACACCTCTGCTGACATCCTCGAAAGGGACGGCAACGCAAATACATACGCCATATTCAGCACCGCTGCTATCGGCTCTCCAATGGCCGATGCCGTCTTTTCCATGTGGAGATACGGACAGAGTGCCTATGTGCCGTCAGTGGCTCAGATGCAGCTAATGTATGCCTCAAAGGAGCATGTCAACGACTGTCTGAAGAAGTGCGGCGGCACTCCCCTCTCCGACTCTCCGGATGACTGCTGGTACTGGACCAGCACCGAGGTCAGCGGACAGGAGACAGCCAAGGCTTGGCTCTACAGCATCGTGACGGGAGCCCGTCAGGAAACGCCGAAGGACGAGAGCCACAAAGTAAGACCTGTAGTAACAATCTACTAATCTACCATGGAAGAGAGCAAGGACCTTATCACCGCGTACAAGATATTCCGTTCACTGGTTTATGTATCAGTCATACTGGAGTTCTTCATGTATGCCATCGACCCCCAGATGCTGAACTTCTGGGGAGGAATACTGTGCGACATCCACAGCCGGATGAAGCGGTGGTTCATATACAACGACGGCAACCTCATATGGAGCAAGACGGCGACACTGCTTGCCATCTGCATAACCTGCATAGGTACCAGGAACCGCAAGGCCCTTGAGTTTGACGCACGCAGGATGGTTCTCTATCCTCTGGTCAGCGGCATCTTCATCATCGTACTCTCCGTTTGGCTTTTCGGTCATACCATGGAGACACGCATCTATTCCATCACGCTGAACAGGTGGCTGTACATGGCCGCCTCTGTGATAGGAACCATTCTCGTGCATAAGGCTCTGGACAATATCTCGAAGTTCCTGAAGGAAGGTCTTCTGAAGGACCGCTTCAATTTCGAGAACGAGTCTTTCGAGCAGTGCGAGGAAAAGATGGAGAACAAATACAGCGTCAATATCCCGATGCGATACTACTACAAGGGCAAGTTCCGCAAGGGATGGGTCAATATCGTCAATCCCTTCAGAGGGACATGGGTCGTCGGTACTCCGGGTTCAGGTAAGACATTCTCCATCATTGAGCCTTTCATCCGTCAGCACAGTGCTAAGGGCTTTGCCATGGTGGTCTATGACTACAAGTTTCCGACACTTGCGACAAAGCTCTATTACCACTATAAGCTCAATGAAAAGAAAGGGAAGCTGCCAAAGGGCTGCCAGTTCAACATCATCAATTTCGTTGACATCGAGTATTCACGTCGTGTCAATCCTATACAGCTGAAATACATCAACAATCTTGCAGCTGCCAGTGAGACGGCTGAGACCCTGCTGGATTCCCTCCAGAAGGGCAAGAAGGAAGGTGGCGGCGGTTCCGACCAGTTCTTCCAGACATCTGCCGTGAACTTCCTTGCAGCATGCATCTTCTTTTTCTGCAACCACAACAAGCTGCCTTATGACAAGGACGGCAATGTGCTTGTCGCTGAATATGACGAGGACAGGCAGACCGGTCAGAAGAGACTAACGGGAAGGGCCAAGAACAAGGAAGGACTCTATGTTGAGCCTGACCACTGGCTCGGCCAGTACTCCGACATGCCTCATATCCTGTCATTCCTGAACCTGGATTACCAGACCATCTTTGATGTACTCCAGACGGATCCTGAGGTCGCACCGCTGTTGGGACCCTTCCAGACAGCCATGAAGAACAAGGCCATGGAGCAGTTGGAAGGTATGATCGGCACACTGCGAGTCTATACCAGCCGTCTGGCCACGAAGGAGTCGTACTGGATATTCCACAAGGACGGTGACGACTTCGACCTGAAGGTAAGTGATCCTGAGCACCCTAGTTATCTGCTTATCGCCAACGACCCTGAGATGGAGAGCATCATCGGAGCCCTCAATGCCCTTATCCTTAACCGTCTTGTCACACGAGTGAACACCGGTCAGGGAAAGAACGTACCAGTCAGCATCATCGTCGATGAGCTGCCTACACTGTATTTCCACAAGATTGACCGTCTCATCGGAACAGCGCGAAGCAACAAGGTTAGCGTGACTCTCGGCTTCCAGGAACTGCCGCAGCTGGAGAGCGACTACGGCAAGGTTGGAATGCAGAAAGTCATCACGACCGTCGGCAATGTCGTCAGCGGTTCGGCCAGAGCCAAGGAGACGCTTGAATGGCTGTCCAACGACATCTTCGGCAAGGTGGTGCAGCTCAAGAAGGGCGTGACCATCGACCGTGACAGGACATCCATCAATCTGAACGAGAACATGGACAACCTTGTCCCGGCATCGAAGATTTCGGACATGCCTACAGGCTGGATATGCGGGCAGACTGCACGTGATTTCGTGAAGACCAAGACCGGGCACAAGGACTCGATGAACATACAGGAGAGCGCTGAGTTCCAGACTTCCAAATTCTACTGCAAGACCGACTTCAACATGAAGGAGATTGCCGACGAGGAGAAGCAGTACATGCCTCTTCCGAAGTTCTACACATTCTCGTCAAGGGAGGCTCGTGAGCATATTCTCTATGAGAATTTCGTGAACGTCAACAGGGAGGTCGAGGAGATGTGCCGCACAATCACACAGTTCGCAAAGAAATAATGAATCCAAAATACTGATAATTATGGAATACAAAGCATTCAAAGAAGAAGAGATCCCTTACGGCATCCTGTCGCAGTATGGTCTCACACAGGAGATGATTGAGGACTTGCCCATGTCTGTCGGGGAGGCCATCATGGACGGGCGGCGTTCGCCGGTCCTGCCAATCCGTATCAAGGATGAGGACGGCAATGTCATCACCAGTCGCACACGCTTCATGCTCTGCCGCCAGGATGACGGAGGTGTGGATGTGCTTTTCTATCCGCAGCTCCAGCGCTGTGATATTGACCAGTACTCAAAGGAGCAGCAGGACGCTCTCCGTGAGGGAAAGGCTATCGTGGCGCAGTCTCCCGATGACGGCAACACCAAATGTTTCGTTCAGATCGACATGGACACCAACCAGGTGATGTATGTCCCGACACCTGTCATCGGAAGGAACCTCCGTTCCCTGATGGACAGTTTCCGCCTCACCTCTGCTGAAATCCAGATGATACAGGACGGCGACCCCGTCACGTTCATGGAGTCAGATGAGATGGTGACAGCTGGCATTGACCTTAACGAGAGGACAGGCATACGCATGTCCACCGGCGATGTCGGACGCTGGCGCTCACAGCAGGACTGCCAGCTTGACAAGTACAACTTCGGCATCTACGGATGCTGGATAAGGGATGACAAGGGGAACCTCGACTATATCAATGAGGAGGATTACACCGAAGATCTATGGGAGGAACAGCAGAAAATCATCTCCAGGAACAGTGGAATGAAACGATAAACAATAAGCATCATGGAAAAGAAATATTACGCGGAAGACGAGCTCGTCCAGATGTATCAGGACGGCCGTATAAGTCTGATGGAATACATCAGCATGCACTCTGATGAGTGGAAGAAGGAATATGAGGCATTCTGCATGGAATCCGGTGTCCAGGCCGACGAGAAGAGTGCCATGGACTTCCTCGACATGAAGGAAAGCGAGCTGGAGACAGCCATTGAGAATGGTGACGCTTAATCCGGAAAGCCATGTCAATCAGGACAAACGCACTGGGATATTATGGGGACCTTGCACCTGAGTTGCAGTCTCTTCTGAGGAAGAACGGCATGCAGGCACACATCATCTCTGATGGAGAGAATGTGAAGCTTGCCGTTCAGGGGCATGACTCCCCTCTCCTCACCTATGACCTCACCGCTCAGCAGTTGAAAGCCCTGACCGACTGGGGTACGACATACGCCAACAAACACGCCTATGACACGTTCGCATCACTCGTATCGGAGAACTTCCATATGCCTAAGGACTTTGTCCATGCCAGGAATGCCAACGGGCGTGTGGTGATGGGTATTCACGGCTATCGTATCGGTGTCGGCGAATATGGCCGTCCGGCAGGTATGTGGGGACGTTACGGAATCCTCGGATGGACTCCGAGAATGCAGGACGGTTTTCATATGCGAAGGGTCGGAGGCTCTCTGTATATGGGCGGCGCACCGATGGTGGCTAACAGGCCGGACGGAAGGATTAAGCCGGGTGAGCTTCAGAACGGCGGGTACGGGTTCTACTACAAAGGGCAATCGGCTCAGCAGACACAGACTGCCGGAAATCGTCAACAGGCTTATGATGTGCTCAATGATCTGAAGGACATCGTTCCCCAGATTCAGGAAAGACCGAAATCCGATAAGACTGCCGTTGCCTACTGCGACAGGATAACATCTGACGTGTATTTTACCAAGGACAGTTGGAAGGAGATTCTGGATAGTCATGGCCTGGTTGTGGATGAGAACGCGAAGACACTGACGGTGCAGTCGATGGCCATCAACAGGGATTTTGTCTATGACCTCTCTGATGACGAGCTGAGCACCCTAATGAACACTTCAATCAAGGATGTTTCACTGGAGAAACGTCTGGATGTTCTGAACGGCATTATCGGCCCGGACTACACGAAAGGCGTGACGATGGAAATGCTGAACCAGAAAGAACAGATCAATATCGCTGTCAAACCGGATGTCATTGCCGAAATCACCGCACAGGAAAAGGAGACATACAGAATCCAGCAGCAGGACAATTTCGTTCTGGAGCCTCAGATTATGGAATCTCTCTCCCCTTTCATCCTTCCGATGGAAGAAAGCCGCGATGTGGCTCACGTGGACGGCCAGACTGCCTATGACAACGGCAAGGGCTGGTTCCGTGAAGGTCAGTATGGCCGTGAGGTGACTGTCCAGGATATCAAGGTCGAGCCGGTACGTGTACAGGCTCAGGATGATGGAAAACGGCAATCCAGCATGAAATACCGGATGACTGCTGTCATCAACGGCGAGGCCATAACGCATGAGATATCACAGAAGCAGTATGACAAGTTCATGGCCGTCGATGACTACCATCGTATGAAGCTGTTCTCACAGGTCTTCAAAGAGGTGGATATGAAAGATCTTCCTCAAGAGCGTGAAGGACGGCATTTCGGAATAAGATTGTTGGCCGCACTCACTGTCGCAGGAGAGCTGGCAAGAGGACCGATGATGCATCACTCAGCCCCGGACCTCTACATGGAGCGTCATGCCGGAGGCCCCATCTACATGAAGCCGGGCGTTGACTCGCCGCAGGATATAGCAAGCCGTGCTTTCGAGGCGGGCATCAATGCCGCAGAACATGGTGTAGGATTAGGACGATAAACAAAGACGACATGGCAAATCTCACTTACGAAGACTACAAGCAGAGGCTGAATATACAAGATATATTAGTGGAAGCCGGATATATCAGGAACCGTCGTGACGGTCTCCGTTATCCGTCGTATGTCAGGCTTGATGAGGATGGAAGACGAATCCGAGGTGACAAGTACATCGTCACCCAGAACAGCCAGTGCTGCTTCCATCCACCTGTCCAGAAGTCCTACAACATCATATCCTTCATCAAGGAACATCCCGAGCTGTTCCGAGACTACACTGCCGGAATGAATCTGGATCTTCTCGTAAATAAGGTATGCAGCAGACTACTGAACACCACTTACGATGAACATCAGACAGAAGTAAAGGAACCTGTCAGAGAACCAAAGCCGTTCAGTATGGAAGACTATGACATCCACCGCTTCGAAGGTAAGGACAAAGAAAGCCAGAAGGCCTTCTATCCTTATTTCAAGCATAGAGGCATTGACCTCTCGACACAGTTTGCCTTCAGGCGGAACTTCGTTCTTGCATCCAGAACGACGGCTTCCGGATCAAGCATCAAAAACCTCTCCTTTCCTCTAACCATACCAGGCAAGGAAGACACTGTTGTTGGGTTCGAGGAGCGTGGCCGCATGAGGCGCGACGGCGAGAAAGCCTACAAGGGAAAGGCCGAGGGCAGCAATGCCAGCGAAGGACTGTGGATAGCATCACCGGCAGGAACGAAGCTGGAGAACGCCGGTCGAATCCTCCTCTTCGAGAGTGCCTACGATGCCATGGCCTATTATCAGTTGAAGCGTAAGGATGACAAGGAAATCAAGGATGCAGTATTCGTCTCCACAGGCGGCACACCAACGGTGAGCCAGATGAAGGGACTGATCAAAATCGCTCCTTCAGCGGCTTTTCATCTCTGCTTCGACAATGACGATGCCGGTAAGCAGTTCGTCGTAAACTTCGAGAACCTTGCGGCTAAGGAGATGCCTTACAGCCATGCAGCAATCAACTTCAGGAATACTCCTGGCAATATTGAGATTGACCAGGAGAAGGAGGCAGCTTTTGACAAGCTTCCGGAAGATGTCAGAAAGAAATACTATGCCGCCTACGACAAGGCAGAGGAACTTGCCACTGCCTATCTCTGTCAGGAAGACAAGGATGACATGAGGAAAGAGATTCGTGAGATGTACAAGGAGTTCAACAAGGCTGTTGACAACTGTTTCATCACCATCCAGAGGGAGACCCCGTCAGAAGGCTACAAGGACTGGAACGACGAGCTCCTTGGTGAGATGGAGGAAACGACGAAGAAGGCTGTCGGCTCAGACATCGACGGAGACGGAGAGGTGGAGATTGAGGAGTCCAATGAGGAGAAACACCATTATCACAGATGATATGAATTACAGCACAATTACTCTCAGACCAGACTGGAGGCAGTTCATGGCGGATGAGTTTTGGACTCTGCTGTTCGCCCTAGCGATGTACATCATCGGAGGACTGGACAGCATATCGTTCTCATCCATATCCTTCTGCATCGGCCTGGCTCTCACCTTCCTGATGTACTACCGCTACGTGTACCTGAGGGGTATGAGATACACCATAACCGACCAGCAACTGGTCTATGAGCACGGGGTCTTCTCCAGAAGCCGTGACTTTGTAGAGTTGTACAGGATTGTGGACTACGATGAGAGACGTTCCTTCCTTCAGATGATACTGGGGCTGAAGACCATCATCATCCACTCCGGAGACAGGACCACTCCGAATCTGAAAATTGTCGGTGTGAGGGAACGCACCGAAATAGTAAACACCCTTCGTGAGAGGGTTGCGTTCAACCGTTCTAGAATGAATATCCATGAGTTCGCAAACTACATCTGATAAGAGAAGCCTGCTCAAAGGCACGGGGAAATGGGTTCTGCTCACCTTCCTTGCGGTATTGGCTACTGTCCTTTCCAGCGTTAGGGCCAGTGCCCAGATTGTCGTTGTCAATCCTTTGGAATGGGCTGCGCTCATCGAGGGAAACGAAGTGATGCATGCAGAGATGAAAGACGAGATTCAGGGTGAGACCGAGACGGCCGTCCTGCAGAACACCATCGCTGCCGAGTTCAGTCAGATCAAAAATTGGGAGAAGAAATATAACGGTTATCTGAAATGCGTGGACGGCTATGCATCCTCCATCAAAGCAGCCTCCCATCTGTACAATGACGGTGTGATGCTGTTCATCAATCTGTGTAACGTTAAGAAGGCTGTCGAGAGCAATCCCCAGGGCATAGTCGCCACGTTCAGCATGAATAATCTCTATGTGGAGACGGCTGCGGAACTTGTCTCAGTCTATACCACTCTGCGGGATGCCATCGACTCCGGAGGCAATGTCAACATGCTCACGGGAGCCGAGCGTTCCGAGACGCTCTGGGCCCTGAACGACAAGCTGGATGCCTTCAATCACAAGCTCTCGCTTCTTTCTCTTTCCCTCCGTTACTACACACTGACGGACGTATGGAACAACGTCACGGAAGGGCTCATCGAGCGATCCAACGGTGATATAGCAAATCAGGCTCAGGCCAGATGGATGAGAGCCGCAAAGGTAGCAAGGGCATTCTGACAGCATAGATTATGAAGACGTTCCTCAGATATACGGCAATGGCACTTATCGCCATGACAGTCACGGTGAAGGCCGGGGCGCAGTCCATCGACCCCACCCTGGCCGGTCTCATCGCCGTATATACCGAGCGCATGGGCAACTCGCTTGAGTCCCAGAACAAGATCATGCTGCTTGAAAGCACCGGCCATCTTCTCATCGAGGAAGAGGTGGATGCCACGTATCAGATCCAGAAGGAGTTCAACGAGTATCTGGACAGCTTCCGTGGCGTGCTTGTCTTTGCAGCACAGATATACGGATTCTATTACGAAATAGATAAGATGGTCGGCTACATGGATTCGCTGACCAAGCAGATAGGCGAAGCGCCCATGAATGCACTGGCCGTCGCCCTGTCAACCAACAGGAACAAGATATACAGAGAAATCATACTGCAGAGCGTGGAGATTGTCAATGACATACGACTGGTATGTTTTGACGGCGGAAAGATGACCGAAAAGGAACGCATTGAAGTCCTGTTCGGTATCAGGCCCAAGCTCCAGCTCTACAACAAGAAACTGCTGCGTCTCGCAAAGGCCGTGAAGTACACCACCATGGGTGACGTATGGAACGAGATTACAGGCCGTCCCAGCGCAAGGGCAGACAAGTCTTCCATAACGAAGGAAGCCTTCCTGCGCTGGAAGAGACTCGGCAGAACAGTTAGACCATAAACAAACAAAAGCATACGATTATGTCTTGGGCAACAGTATTGAAGGCAGGTGCAAAGACATCTGCAAAATGGCTCGGCAAGGGGGCGAAGGCCACCGTCGAGACCGTCGGCAAGACGGCTCTCCATCCGCAGCAGACCCTCAAGGGAGCCGGCACAGCGGTGAAGACCGCCGTCGTCGGAGGCTCGTTAGGTTATGTCGGATGGAAGAAACTGACAACCGATGACAGCGTGGTCGGCATCGTCAGCGATGCGCTCATCGGTGAGAAGAACACACAGGCAGTCAGCGACACCGTACATGGAGCCGTTCAAGGTGTAAAGGACCTCAAAGAGTCCGTCAGCGGCATGACGGAGAGCGTCTCTACCACCATGAGCGATGCCAGCGAGAAGATGAACGGCGTTTCCACCTTCCTCGGAGAAATGACTTCCGGCAACGGCGGCGAAATGATGGGAGGATTCCTGAATAACGTCGTACACGGCAATGTGTCGGGACTCGGAATAGCCGGACTTGTCATGTCCGCATTCCTCATCTTCGGCAGGTTCGGCTGGATGGGAAAGCTTGCCGGAGCACTGCTCGGCATGCTTACCATCGGAAATAACTCGAAGCAGGTCGTCCGACAGGCCGTCAGCCAGCAGCCAGCCCTGACACAGGTTCTTCCTGAGAATGTGGCCGTTCAGACCGTTCCTGTTCCGGAAGAGATTCACAGGTCACGCAGATAACAAACAAATGACAGCATTATGAAATATACACAGGAAATGATCCTTCAGTCGCAGTCAGGGTACTGCATGCCCTTCGAGGAGCGTGAGAAGGAGGTTGAAATGATTCTTGGGTACGGCAAGCAGACCAACCCTGAGACAGGAAAGGAGTTCTTCCATCACGGAGTGGACTTCAAGGCACCACGCTATCTGCTTTCTGCCATTGCCAGCGGTACGGTGTCAGGCATAGGCAACGACCCCGTACACGGGGCATATCAGATAATACGATATGGTGACTACGATGTCACCTACAGCCATCTGAGCAACATCTTCTCCGGATTCGGCAAGGAGGTGAAGGCCGGTCAGGTGGTCAGTGTTAGCGGTGACTTCCTTCACATGGAGGCCAGATACAAGGGCGAAGAGCTCAACCCCATTGAGTTCCTGACCATGATTTACGGCAATATCAGGTCCATGGAGAGCCGCAGCAAGCCGTTCGAGGCGACGGATTTCGCCACCATCGGCGACGGCATCCATACCCGATATGACAGGGACAGTGAGGAGATAGAGCAGCTGATGCTGCGTTTCTTCCCGACCTACATGAATGACCTTACCAGCGGAGCCTATGCCCTGCCCCAGCGGACAGAGCAGATGCTGCGCAACATACTGACGATGGCATCGGCCAGGAACTACTTCTTCGAGATGATTCCGTCCATGGAGAATCCCATGGGACTGGGACGCAGGAGCGTTCCGCTGGCCGAGAAGGTGCAGAACCTCCTGATTGAGGACTTCCTCAGCTATCTGGCCCTGCAACACGGGACCTACCTCTCAACGTGGAACGATGAAGTAAAAAAAAAGTTTACGGGCAAGCAGTAGCGGACAGCGGGATGATAGACCCGCTTGCTGATCTGGACATCGAGGTACAGAGCTTTGACATCCCAAGGACAGTGAGCGTCTATCCGGACCAGGCGGGAATACGATGGTGGACGAAGGCATGGTTCAACAACCGCAAGGAAGGTGAAGCAAGTGTGGAGATAACAAGAGAGCTGGCACTGCTCTTCATCCGGGACAACATTGAGAAGGACGAATGGCTGGAGGAGCATTT
>JAZQQH010000109.1:0-14868 GCA_045628985.1 Bacteroidales bacterium
GCAGGAAGATGCCTTTGTCGATTATGGTAACTATCTGGTTTATCAATATAGGGATCTTCAGAACCAGGCGCTTGAGTTTTCTGTTCATTATCGGTTCAATGCTACAAAGAGTAAGTATCGTGGCAGTGGTGCAGGTAAAGATGCGAAAGATCGTATGTGAATATATAAATTTCCCCATTATTCTTGCTGAATTATCAGAAAAAGACTATCTTTGCACCCATCAAAACTTTAATCATGAGTGAACTGATTCACATAGATGCTGAGTATAAGCATTGGATTGCAGATTTGAGCCTCCGTTACCGGAAGACACAAATCAAGATGGCCATGAAAGTCAACGATGAGATGTTAAGGTTCTATTGGAGCCTTGGCAAGGATATGGCCGACATGCACATTGAGGAACGCTGGGGACAAAGTGTTATGAAGAATCTGGAAGAAGATTTGAAATCTCTTGCTCCTGATGCCTCTTGTTTTTCACGTACAAGTTTATACTATATCAAGAGTTTCTATACCCTTTATTCTTGTCTTTTTTCAATTGTCCCACAAGTTGGGGGACAATTTGAATCTTATAGTCAAAGCGAAAATATCCCACAACTTGTGGGAAAAAATAATGATGTCTCAAGCAGATCTCAACTTGTAAATGACTTCTCAATTTTGATGAGCATCCCATGGGGACATCACCGTACTATCATTGACAAAGTCAAAGGTGATGCAAAGAAAGGTATGTTCTTTGTCCGTAAGACTTGGGCAAATGGATGGTCACGAGCCGTGCTACTCAACTTCATAGAAACCGATTTGTATGAACGAGAGGGAAAAGCTGTCAATAACTTTGCACTAACCATGCCAGAGATTGATAGCGAACTAATCAATGAGATCACTAAAGATCCTTACTGCTTTAATTTCCTTCCAGCTGGAGTCAAGGAGAAGCATACAGAAGCTCAGCTCAAAAAAGCTCTGGTTCAAGATCTGAAGCACTTCTTTATGGAATTGGGAAAAGGGTTCGGATTTATGGGCGAAGAGTACCATATTAAAGTCGGACAGAAAGACAAGTACATCGATCTTCTATTCTATATTGTTCCACTGCACAGATATTGCGTGATAGAAGTCAAAACCACAGAACTTGACTTCGAAGATTTAGGTCAGCTCAATGGATACGTATCTTCTGTTAACCGCTATCTCAATACTGACCGGGAAGAACGCGCAATAGGCTTACTGATCTGCAAGAAGAAAGATTCTGAATTGGCTCAAGTGGCAATGGACGGATATAGCAATCCTCTTGGCATTGCAGAGTATGAAGTTGTACGCAAGTCCCTTCCAGAGGAATTGCAGAATACATTGCCGACGATAGAGCAAATTGAAAATGAGCTCAATAGTAAGTCTCCGTTACCGGATGACACAAGCAAGAAGTAAGTTATGGCAAGTTCAAAAGAATATTGGCAGAAAAATAATATAATACGTTAGAAAACATGAGTTACGTAAAACATATTCTGGCTGCATTCCTAATGCTGGTTGCAACTTCGCTCTTGGCCAATGACAATCAATTCTCTGGATTCGACGTGAACAGTGAGTACAATATCTGGAAGCGTGCGAATGTAAAGCTTGCGGTTTATACGGGCACAGATTGCACCCAGACGGAAAATGGATACAACATCCACATTCCCAAGGCGACAACTGAATCAGAGTTCCCTGGATCTGGCCGGCAAGCTTTTATATCATTAGAAACGGATCTTACACAAAACGATCTGATCCCTGGAGAAAAGTATGATCTGTCATTTCGCGTGCGTATCTCTCGCCCGGTTGAGGAACTAACCGTCCATCTGTCCCCTTTTGACCGATATGGAAATGGAAACCCGATCATGTTTCCCACTTTCTACTTAGGATCGGATACTGAGACCGAATATGTTTTGTTCCAAACCGAACAGACAGCCTATGGGTTCCAAGTCCTTTATACTATGACTTTTTCTGGCACTACGTTGGTCGATGATGTCGATATCACCATCTCCGATATTGTGTTGATGAACCACAACGACAATCATACCGAAATACCAGAAGTTGTGTGGAAAGATCGGAGTCCATTCACTATCAATAATATGGAGTATGAGGTCCAGCGATTCTCGCTCGGAACGGTTCAACTAAATAAGGTAAATGAGCCATACAGGAACCTTGTACTCCCTGAGATAATCCATCATTTCGATGCTGACTTCTCAATAGTTTCAATCGAAAAGGAGGCGCTGAGCAATCAACAGGAATTAAGATCTCTCGTTCTGCCCGCCTCGATCCGCTCGATTGCGCCGAATGCCATGAAGGGTTGTAAAGGTCTGTGCGACATCCACATACAGAACCCCATCCCTCCGTATGCACATCCCACAAGTTTCGGCGATATCGATCGCGAACAGAGCATCCTCTATGTGCCAATAGGTTCAAAAGAAGCATACGCTACGGCACTGGGATGGAGCGACTTCCAGAGAATTGTCGTTGAGGATTCTACGGCACCCGAAGGCAAGATCTGCGAAGCTCCCGAAATCTCCTATGCAGATGGCGAGCTCCATTTCTACAGTCCTACGCCAGGCGCTCAATACCACTATACCATCGAGGCGGCCGATGCCACCTCATCGACATTGGTATGTGACGGAATACTGCCACTGAAAGGCACCTATCAGATCAAAGCTTTTGCTCATGCCGAAGGCTATAATGTCTCGCCCTCCGTCGTTGCCACACTCTGTTGGCTCAATGCCGATGCAAGCCTCTCAACGCCTATCGTGGCCGATGCCAAGCCCGTCTTGATCAAGTGTATCGGAAACACAATCATGATTGAAGGAGCCACCAGCCTCTCGCATGTCGAATTCTATGCTCCCGACGGACGTTATCTCGGATCGGAGCCTGTCATCTCAGGTGGTGCCAGCTTCACAACGACCGAATCGCTTGTACTCATCAAGATGGGTGATCAAACGTTCAAGGTCATGAACGGAATATAAAGACTTCGTTACCGGATGACACAAGCAAAAAGTAATTTATGGCAAGTTCACAAGAATATATTGATTTTGTCTGCACTCAGCTGCATGGCGTAGGGGTAATCAGAGCGCGCAAGATGTTTGGCGACTGGTGCATCTATGTCGACGAAAAGCCTGTAATGCTAGTGTGCGATGAGCAATGCTACGTCAAAAAGCATGAGGCAATAGCCGAACTAATGCAAGAGGCTCTGGTGGGATTCCCGTACGATGGAGCCAAGGAGCATTATGTCCTCGACATCGAGCATCGCGATATAGCGGTAGCGGTGGTAAGACGGCTCGTGGAAGTCCTCCCCTATCCGAAACCCAAGAAAAATAAAACAAAGCCTGTATGAGATCACCTCGTGGATGGAGAAATATCTGAAATCAAGACCCTATGTTCAAATTCCGACTGATTGCCTTATTGGCATTCCTACAGATTATAACTCTAAGTTTCGCACAAAGTATGGGAAGTACTCATCTCTATCGTGGCCGATTCACCAACACTTCGGAAATCCTCTATACTTGGGATGGAGAGCACCTCTATCGTGGCCGCTTCACTAACACGTCGGACATCCTATATACCTGGGATGGCCGACACCTCTATCGTGGTCGCTTCAAAAACACCTCCGATATCCTCTATACCTACGATGGTCGACACCTCTATCGCGGTCGCTTCACCAACACTTCGGACATCCTCTATACCTGGGATGGTCAGCACCTCTATCGCGGTCGCTTCACCAACACCTCGGATATCCTCTATACCTACGATGGCAGGTATTTCTATCGCGGCCGCTTCAAAAACACCTCTGATATCATCCAAACCACCGATGGCCCAATCCCCCATCCCGCTACTGATCATTTGTCAGTAAACATTTCTCGATAGAAAGATAAAGTCCTTGCACTAAACCATAAACAGGTTCACGTCTATGGTTTTGTGTTTGGACGAAACCATAACCTGGTTCTCGTCTATGGTTTTGCACTTGAACGAAACCATAACCCGGTTGTCGTCTATGGTTTTGCGCTTGAACGAAACCATAAACAGGTTCTCGTCTATGGCTTTGCACTTGAACGAAGCCATAACAAGTTTCCAGTGTGGGTCTTCATACCCTAGTATTGTTATTAGTCCCCCGGGGGACAATAACTAATACTGAGGGGTTCAGAACCCACACTGGAAGTTTCATAAACACTCCTTTTCTACCCCTTATTTGCAACATTCAGACTTTTCGCAAGTCGGCGACATCTTCCACAATCCGTGGAGATTGCAGTAGGCGTAGATGGCGGTAGGCTTCTCGCATAGGGTGATCGTGACTTCGGCTGGATGACCTTCCTTGAGGAGGATGCACTGGCCGCCATGTTCTGTCTGGATGTAGATGAAGCAGATGTGATGGGCTTCGGTCATCGGGTGAGGCTCCTGTCCGATCTTGATCTTCAGTTTCTTGTCGTCGCACTTAACTACGACTGGCAGGTGGTACTCGTTCTTGCCTTCAGAGGTGTTCGGACGGAGTTCCACCATCTCTTCTCCACAGCATACAGGCACTGGGCCTCCATCAATCACCTTGACAATGAGGTTGCCGCAGGTGTTGCACTGATAAAATTTCGTTTCCATACACTTTGTTGTTTAAGGTTTAAGATTTTGCCTTTTGGCGATGCAAAGATAGGGCAAAAAAGTCATCGAAATGAAGAATGTGTATGGAAAGATGAGATAGAAAAGGAAGCATTTCTTATCAAATCGGCCTCAAAACATCGGCCATCGACTGATTCTCATGAATAATATTTTGCGGATTGAGTAATTCTTGCTATCTTTGTGGCCATGAAAAAGATTCTATTCCCAACTTTGGCCATTCTTATGGCAGCGCTTTCCTCATGCGGAGGAAAGACTCAGTCTTCTGACAATCAAGACGTAGTATGTGGTGGTTATTCCGAGCTTCGCCTCCTTACGGCCGATGACTCATTGGCTTTTGCCTCAGCGGTGAAAGACAATGAGAATCTCAAGCCTGTGCTGGTCAGCTCACAGGTCGTAGCTGGCACTAACTACTGGTTCCGCTGCGAGCAGATGAATGCAGATAGCACTTACTCGTCGGTCGAGGTGAAGGTCTTCCAACCTCTTGAGGGCGAAGGCGAACCAAAGGTCGACTCTATCGTGAAGCTGGCCGATGCTGATGAGACCGGTTATCTGGTACGTGTCGGCGAGATGGCTCCTGACTTCACCGTCACCTTGGCCGATGGTCGCACGGTCAAGCTCTCCGAGTTGCGTGGCAAGGTCGTCATGCTGCAGTTCACCGCCAGCTGGTGTTCTGTCTGCCGCCGTGAGATGCCATTCATCGAGCGTGATATCTGGATGAAACACAAGGATAACGATGACTTCGTGCTCATGGGTATCGACCGTGATGAACCGCTCCCTACCGTCGAGGCTTTCGCTTCGCAGGTCGGCATCACCTATCCTTTAGGCCTTGATCCTGACGCTGGCATCTATGTACGCTACGCGCTGAAGCAATCGGGTATCACGCGCAACGTACTCATCGACCGCGAGGGTCGCATCGTCAAGCTCACACGCCTCTATAACGAGGAGGAGTTCTCGGAGTTGGTAGCGATGATCGACGAGCTTCTCGGCGAGAAGTAAAGCCAGACGGAGGCGAGAAGGCCCGGAATGGTGCAGGCGATGACGACCCAGAAGAAATCGGTATAACCCAGGAACTCCTGCAGCCAGCCAGAGAGCATGGATGGGATGTTCATGCCAATGGCCATCAAGGCGGTGAGGATGGCATAATGAGCTGTGGCAAAGGAGCCTTTGGCCGACTGAAGCATGAAGACCATGTAGGCGGTGAATCCTAAGCCGTAGCCTAACTGTTCGATGCCGACGCAAGTACCAATGAGCCAACGATCTACGGGTTGTGCGATGGAGAGCCAGACATAGAGAAGGTCAGGGACATTGAGCGCTAAGGCCAACGGAATGACACATTTGCGCAAGCCATATTTAGAGACAAGCATGCCGCCGAGGATGCCGCCGATGGTCAAGGCTCCTACGCCGATGGTGCCATAGATCAAGCCATACTCAGCATTATCTAACCCTAATCCTCCTGACTCGACTGGAGCCTTGAGGAAAAGGATGGTCATCTTGCTGAGCAATGCTTCGCCTAAGCGATAAAATAACAAGAAGAGAAGGATGAACCAAAGACCTGGCTTCTGGATAAAGGAGGTCAAGGTAGAGAGAAAAGTACTGCTGGCAGAATCATTGGGGATCTCTGCCAGCTTTTTTTGTGGCTTGGGTAAGAACCAGGCGTGCAAGAGCGCAAAGAGGAACATCAGCACACCGACACCTATCATGACTTGCACCCAAGCGGTATTCAGATCGCCCCCTGAACGTCTGGCCAGTAATCCGACCAAAGAGGTGAGCAAGCCACTGGCAAAGATCATGCTGAGACGATAAGCGGTGCTACGGATGCCGACAAAGAAGGATTGCTCGTCGGTATCGAGCACCTGCATGTAGAAGCCATCGCATGCGATGTCGTAAGTAGCTGAGGTAAAGGCGCCAATGGCGAAGAACGCAAGTACCCATGCGAGCCAGAGGTTGGTACCCTGTGCGGTGGCGGTGAGCAATCCGAGAGCCACACCGACGAAGCAACATGCCAGGATGATCTGCATCATCCACATCCACCAGCGCTTGCCTCGCCAGATCTCGACGACTGGGCTCCACAGCGCTTTGAGCGACCATGGCATGGCCAGCAGCGAGGTGTATGCAGCGACTTCGGCATTGCCTAACCCCATGTCGGCCAGCATCACGACACTCAGGGTGGTGATGACAGCATAAGGAAGACCTTCTGCAAAGTTGGAGCTGATGACCCAGGGCCAGTGGTTAGGTTTTGTCATCCGAAGACAGCCTTAAAGATCATCTCTGAAGCACCGCTACCCTCTTGCACATAACGTCCGGCATTCTGGCCAGCAGTCTTGAGAGCCGCTGCATCGGTCATGAAACGGGTGATGATCTGGGCGTAATCTTCAGAAGAGGTGATCGGGAATCCGCCTTTGGTATCGATCAGGCCTAAAGCCTCACGGAAGGCCGTGTGGTTAGGACCGAAGATGACGGGCATGCCATAGACAGCGGCCTCGAGCGTGTTGTGAATACCGACACCGAAGCCACCACCGATATAAGCCACGTCACCGTAGCGATAGATGCTGCTGAGGAAGCCGATGGCGTCGATGATGAGAGCGGAGATTTCTGTCGTAGGCAACTGACCTTCTGAGACTTTGCCTTCGTCCCATAGTTTCTTGAGCTCTGAGTAGCGGAGATAAGGACGCTTGAGCTTGCTGATGATACCCTGCACGTGCTCCTCGTGAATCTCGTGAGGTGCGAGGATGAGCTTCATCTCTGGGTGCTGATTGAAATGATCAAGGATGATGTCTTCATCCTTTGGCCAGGAAGAACCAGCCACGAGCGTAAATGGAGTATTCGGATTGATGCCATTCTCGCGGCCACTGAAGGTAGCTACCCATGGGAACTCCTTGGCCTGCTGCTGGATGGCAATGACTCGGTCAAAGCGTGTGTCGCCACAGATGCTGGTCTTATCGCCATAACCGATGCTTTGCAACAGGCGACGCGACTCCTCGTCTTGCACAAAGAGGTGACGGAAGTTGGACAAAACAGGACGGAGCAAGCCTCCGTACCACTGGAAGAAGCCCTGACGCTGGCGGAAGATGCCGCTGACAAGGTAGGTAGGGACGTTGCGACGCTCCAGTTCTTCGAGGATATTGCCCCAGAACTCATACTTGACGAAGAAGGAGATCTCTGGCTTGACAATATCGAGGAACTGACGGCACTCTGCAGGCTTGTCGTATGGCAGGTAGCAGATGACGTCGGCACCCTTGTAGTTCTTGCGAACCTCATAACCAGAAGGACTGAAAAAGGTCTGAAGGATCTGATAGTCAGGATAGCGTTCGCGCAAAGCCTCGATCAATGGTCGGCCTTGCTCGAACTCGCCAAGCGAGGCAGCGTGGAACCAGATGAAACGTGGCTCCTTGCCGATCTTCTGCTTGACCGTATTTACTTGTGTCATCAGACGAGCCTGCCAATCCTTGCGGCCTTCCTCCATGAGCTTGGCCTTGCGATGACCGAAGGCTGCTGCGAGCTTGATGCCGAGGAAATAGGCGCTCGTACCGATGTTATATAAGATATTCACGTTGTGGAATGATAGAATTATAATTTCTCAACAGCGACACGAGCGCGGCGCAATGACTCCTCCTTGCCGAGCATATCGGTGATATCAAAGATCTGAGGACCACGAGCCTCGCCGACGATGGTGCAGCGGAAAGCGTTCATCACAGCACCTACTTTATAACCCTTGCCGGCAATCCACTCCATGACCTTTGGCTCGAGGTTGACACCTGTCCAATCCTCCTGAGCCTCAAGGAACTCGCAGAGTTCGGCAACCATCTGCTTCGAAGCTGGAACCTCGACGCCTTCCTGGCTGACGCTGGCTGGCTTCCACCACTTCTTCATTGACTTCTCATCGTATGAGGTTGGTGCAGCGAAGAAGAAGCAGCACTGTGGCCATAGCTCCTGTGGAAGGTTGATACGCTCCTTCATGAGCTGCACAGCCTTGAGGACGTATGCATCGCTCTTAGGATCAGCACCATTCTCGATGACCTGCTTCTTGAGCGACTCGACAAGGATCTGCTCGTCGCACTCCTGCAGATAGTGATGGTTGAACCAGAGGAGACGCTTCACGTCGAAGTGTGCACCATTCTTTGAGCACTTGCTGAGGTCGAACATCTTGATCATCTCATCCATGGTCATGAAGTCCTGATCGTTGCCTGGATTCCAGCCGAGGAGAGCGAGGAAGTTGACGACAGCCTCTGGCAGATAACCGCTCTCGCGATAGCCGCTGTATGACTTTGGCTCGCCAGTCTCCTTGTCGGTGAAGTTCCACTGAAGTGGGAAGACAGGGAAGCCATACTTATCGCCATCGCGCTTAGAGAGCTTGCCGTTGCCTTCTGGAGCAAGGAGCAATGGAAGGTGTGCGAACTGTGGAGCCTCCCAACCGAAGGCGCGGTAAAGCAATACGTGAAGTGGAGAACTTGGCAACCACTCCTCGCCACGGATAACATGGGTAACCTCCATCAAGTGGTCATCGACAATGTTTGCGAGATGATAGGTTGGCAGCTCGTCAGCACTCTTATAAAGTACCTTATCGTCGAGGATAGAAGAGTTGATGCGAACCTCGCCACGGATCTGGTCATTGACCAAAACCTCCTCACCTGGCTCGATGCGGAAACGGACGACGTATGGTTCGCCAGCAGCGATGAGCTCCTGCGCCTTCTCCATGCCGAGGCTGATGCTGTTGCGCATCTGGCCACGGGTAGAAGCGTCGTACTGGAAGTTTGGAGTAGCAGCGCGTGCAGCGTCGAGCTCCTCCTTGGTATCAAATGCATAGTAAGCCTTGTCGGCATCGATCAAGACCTGAACGTACTTCTTATAGATGTCGCGACGCTCCGACTGACGGTAAGGACCATGGTCACCGCCGAAGCTTACGCCTTCGTCGAACTGAATACCGAGCCACTTGAATGACTCGATGATATATTCCTCTGCTCCTGGCACGAAGCGCTGTGAGTCAGTATCCTCGATGCGGAAAAGGAGCTTGCCGCCATGCTGGCGAGCAAAGAGATAGTTATAAAGACAAGTGCGGACACCACCGATGTGCAGTGGGCCAGTAGGTGATGGTGCAAAGCGCACCACAACAGGACGATTCATATTTTCTATTGTATTTTTGTTATCAAATCATGTAGGGTCGCAATCGCTATTGAACCCTATCAAACCATTGCCGACATCACTCAATCTTATCGAGCAGCTTGACCAGTTCCTCATCGGTCTTGGTGAGCTTATCTTTGCAGAACGCCAGGAGTTCGACGGAGCGTTCGGTGAGTTGGCACAATTGGTCAATCTCACAGTCAGGACGCTGCAGTTTCTGCACGATTTCCTCCAGTTCCTTCATGGCGCTGGCATAGCTGAGATTCTCTTTTTTTGTTGGCATAATGGTTTGTTTTAAGCGTACAAAGATACAATGATTTTGGCAAAGGACCAAAAATTCAATCAATTATTTGAATTCTAATATCCAAATTCGAGAATATAGACTTCCCGAGCTTTCATTCGGCAGGTCTTTTTGGTCAAATCTACTTCTCGCGAAGACAGGACTTCCTGTACTTTCTGACAAGGAATCACCTCCCTGAAAGGCTCGAGATGCAGCGTCTGGCTACGGCTCGTGCCATTGAGAACGACGGTAATCATTCTGCCCTGAAAACGACGTGCATAGACGTAGAAACCGGAGCGAGGATTGAAGTGAACGAGGTCTCCTTTGGCAAGGATTGGATTGACCGAAGGCTGCTTGCGCCATTGCAAGAGCTTGCGCGTAAATTCCAGATGCTTGCGCATGGTGGCAGTGAGTCTTTTGCCAGTCAGTGCATTGACCTTGTCGCCAGGAAAGCCTCCTGGGAAGTTTTGACGCTGGCCATCGTCAAGCGGGTCTTTCTCGCCGACCATGCAAAGTTCATCGCCATAATAGAGCTGCGGAATGCCACGGAGTGTGAGCAATAGGGTGAGCGCCTGACGGTAGCGCGAGAAACGCTTGGCCTTCTCCGGATTAGAGGCAAAGCGATTGACGTCATGATTGGCCAAAAAGATGAGCAAATGCGAAGGATCCGAATAGACGACATCCTGACTCAGATAGTTGCTGATGCGAGCCAAACCGGAGAACCAGTCGTCGGTCTCCTCGTCACACACGCCATTGAGCATCGTGAAGAGCGGGAAGTCCATGACCGAAGGCAGGTGGCTGTTGCGCGGTGCAGCCAACTTGCTGTCTTTCTGCCAGATACTAATGCTGACGTTGCTCTCTGTCCACGTCTCGCCGACGATGTTAAAGCCCGGGTATTCTCGTTCTATCGTCTGGCACCAGTCGGACATCTGCTGCCAGTCATTGTAAGGATAAGTGTCCATACGGATACCATTGATGCCGGCGTACTCTATCCACCAGAGGCTGTTCTGCGTGAGGTACTGTGCCACCTGAGGATTGGTTCCGGCGAGGCTCGGCATCATCGTGTCGAACCAAGCCTTCTTTGTCAGTTCGAAGTCCTTGGCCGAAGCATAAGGGTCGGTGGCCGTCTGCGTCTTGTAGTTGGTGCGAGTGAAGCGTGGATAAAGGAAGAACCAGTCATCGCTGATGCGGTCTTCGAAGAGGAAACACTGGCGCGAGCAATGATTGAAAACCATGTCCATAATGACCTTCAGGCCTTTCTGATTGGCTTCGTTCACCCAGGTTTTATATTCTTCATTCGAACCTAATCTTGGGTCAATGGAATAGAAATCCGTGATAGCGTAACCGTGATAAGTAAGTCGGTCATTATCATTGCAAAGCATGGAAGTTGGCCAGACGGCAGTCACACCAAGATCTTGCAGATAATCAAGGCCTTGCAGCATGCCAGTGAGGTCACCGCCATGACGTTTCTCTACGCCGTGGATATCCCATGTAGATTCTTTCATACCTTGATAAGCATGTTGCTTCTTTTCGGTGTTGTCACCCATGATCCATCGGTCAGGCATGAGCAGATACACGACGTCCGAAGCATCGAAAGTCTCAATCTTCTGATGCTCGCGATCTTTCAGTTCGTAGTCGAAAAGGATATCTTCTTCGCCTTCTTTCCAAAGGACGAAATGGAGGGTCTGAGCCGGCGCGCCTTCTGTCTGGATATAGGCAAGAAGATAATTGGGATTAGGTGCTGCATTGTACGATGTCAAGTATACACCTCGCGCTTCCTTGAGATGCAACTGGTATCGACCAATGCCAGGACCATGCAGGAGGATCTGTATCTTGGAGTATTTCATGCCGGCCCACCAGAAAGGCGGATGGATATGCTGTAACTGATTCATGGGTGTAAGGTTACTTATTTTGAGCAACAAAGATATCATATTTCGCGTAATAATCAAAATTTTGGCTGATCAAAATTATTTTTCGCTCACAATTTTTCTTTTTTACAAAAATTATTGCTATCTTTGCGACGCTTTTTAGGTCACTAAAGGCAAGAATGGATTAAAGTTTCGGCTTGACTTCCATCTACTTAATCTGGAAGAGTTACGGCTCGACCTACATTATTAACATTTTAATCATTTACAATTATGTATCTTGATTCAGCTAAGAAGGCAGAGATCTTCGCAAAGTATGGCAAGGGTGCTACTGATACTGGTTCTCCAGAAGCTCAGGTTGCTCTCTTCTCTTTCCGTATTGCACACCTCACTGAGCACCTCCGCGCAAACCACAAGGATTACGCTACCAGCCGCTCAATGAAGATGCTCGTAGGTAAGCGTCGTCGTATGCTTGACTACCTCGCAAAGAAGGACATCAACCGCTACCGCGCAATTATCAAGGAGCTCGGTCTCCGTCGATAATTAATCCTTTGATTAGCGATAAGGAGCTCGGTCTCCGTCGATAATCATCTTCCCTTCGACAACAATAACACCCGACAGTTTCGACTGCCGGGTGTTTCTTTTTTAAATGTATGGTTTGAATCTTTAAGACAATTCCAACCCGAAGGTATCGAGCAAATCCTGGATTAGCTCCGGATTCTCATTCTGTATCTCATCCATTCTCTCACGTGGAGTAAAGGCCAACTTCACGCCCTCTCCTTGCGACACTGCAAACGAAATCTGAAGGTGAGAATTTCGCAATTGCCGACGCAGATACTGGAGAATCTCCTCGCTATGCTCCTCGATACGCTGCTGTTGCTCCTCGCTCATGACGGTCACAGCCACATGCGTGTCTTCCAAAAGTTGCACACGACTATTGAGCATGGCAGTAATCAGGATCTTCTCCGAAGGAATTGTCTGCGTATATTCAGTCCATTGATTTTTTAGCGCAGGTTCATCGACAGGTTCGTTCTGATCTTCTGGCTGTACCTGCGCAGGTCCTGCTTGACGTGCTGCTACAGGCGCATTCGTAGCACCAGATGTGTGCAAGGAAGCCATCATCGACACTCCCCTTCCTGGCATTGGAGCTCCTCTTTGTGCTACTGGCGGAGCTGGAGCCTGTCGTTGAGCAACAGGTATGACCTGACGAGATGTTATAGTAGAAGGTTGTTGTGTAGCAGTTACTTGCGGAGTAGAAGGCTGTACCTGCTGTGGCATAGGTGCTTGTGGAGGCATCTGTCGGACAGCAGGAGCCGGTTGCACGGGTTGTGCTGATGGTGTCTGAGGTGCAGAAGTCGACTGCATCGGAGCCTTCTGTGGCTGCTGTGGTGCTGCAATGGGATTCAGCAGCTGGCAAATCCTCACAATAGCAATCTCAACAGACAAGCGCTTGTTGCGTGAATTGCGATAATTAAAGTCGCAGTCATTGGCAATCATCACCGCATTGTAAAGGAAGTAAGGCTTGCAATTAGCCGCCTGCTGCTGATAACGTACAGCAACTTCAGGACCAGCCTCGATCAACTTCAAGGTAGCAGGATCCTGACTCACCATCAAGTCTCGCAGATGACTTGCCCATCCTCCGATGAAATACTGAGGATCAAATCCCTTGCGAATAACCTCATCGAGCATCACCATCGCAGCAGGAATATTGCCTTGCAATGCAGCATCAGTCAATCGGAAGAACAACTCATAATCGAGAATGTTCAGATTCTCAATCGTCGCTTGATAGGTAACATTGCCACTGGTAAATGATGAGATCTGATCGAAGACCGAAAGAGCATCTCGCATACCGCCATCAGCCTTACGCGCAATGGTAAGCAACGCCTGAGGTTCTGTCTTAATACCCTCCCGGCCAGCAATATAGGACAACTGATCAGCAATGTCCTGCATTGAGATGCGCTGAAAATCATAAGTCTGGCAACGACTTAAGATTGTCGGCAAGATCTTCTGTTTCTCAGTGGTACACATCACGAAGATAGCATGCTTTGGTGGTTCCTCCAATGTCTTGAGGAATGCATTGAAGGCTGCAGTAGAAAGCATGTGTACCTCATCGATGATAAAGACCTTGTACTTACCGATCTGAGGCGGAATCTGAACTTGATCGATCAGCTCTCGGATATTATCGACAGAATTATTCGAAGCAGCATCGAGCTCATAGACATTATACGAGCGCTGTTCTCCCATCGCGCGACAGCTTTCGCACTCATTACATGCTTCACCATCAGCAGTGCGATGTTCACAATTGATCGTCTTTGCAAAGATACGTGCACAAGTAGTTTTACCTACTCCACGAGGACCGCAGAACAGGTAGGCATGCGCAAGTTTATTATTAGCAATCGCATTCTTTAGCGTCTGAACCAACGCTTTCTGACCAACAACCGTGTTAAAGGTCGATGGACGATATTTTCTTGCAGAGACAATGTAATCTGACATAAATCAACTAAGAGGATATTACGCTGCAAAGATAATCAGTTTTTTTGGGATAAAAAAATTTTCAGCAAGAATAATACACTCTTGATAAATTAAAAAGGTCCTATATATATATTTAAAAGGAGAAAGTACAAATATAGACAAAGAAACACAAAAAAGAGACCCGAACTATAGCTGTTCGAGTCTCATGTAAGGTGGCCGCTTCAACTTAAGTTGCGTTGAAAGCTACCTGTAAGGTGGCCGCTTCCTACTCTCCCGCGTTGGCAGTACCATCGGCGTTACAAGGTTTAACTTCTCTGTTCGGAATGGTAAGAGGTGGAGCCCTTGTGCTATAACGGCCTTATGTTTTAGTCTTGTTTTGACTATAAGTTTTGACCTATTGAAAAGTTTAAGAAGAAAATAGATTGTTTGAAAACTTTGTTGTTGTTTTTGAAAAGAAGTGTTCGGGTGATTAGTACTACTCGGCTGAACACGTCACCATGCGTACACCTGTAGCCTATCAAT
>JAZQQH010000110.1:0-7876 GCA_045628985.1 Bacteroidales bacterium
CGGCACGCTGCTGAGAGAGCGGGTCGTTCACCTTGTCTGAACCCTGGTTGTCGCAGTGGCCCTGTACCTCGAAGCGTACGCTCTTGTTCTTGAGCATATAGTCAGCCACCTTCTGGATTTCCTCCATTGACTCTGGAAGGAGAGTGGCCTTGCCGGTCTCGAAGTTGATGTTGTTGGTCACGAACTTGCCGGTCTCTTCCATTGCCCTTGCAACGGCATCGGTGGTGTTCTGGTCGTAGAGAGCCACGGCACCCTGAGCAATGCGGAAGTTCTTGAACTGGGTACCCTTCTTGTTCTGAATGCCATTGCCCAGATAACGCGAAATAGACCAAAGAGTCATACAGCTAGCAGGTTTGGCATTAGGAATGTTTGCAATGCGATAATCATTAACATAAACCTTCAGTGCACGCTTGTTGAACGAGAGAGCAAAATGGTTCCAGGCATTTTTCTTCAGATTGTATGAAGCGTCAACTTCACTATTATTATCAGTCACAGCATTCTTGAAGAAAATGCGTGAGGTGCCTTGGAACTTAGGATCGTCTTGGGAAGAAAGACTAACTTGGAATGCTTCTTCGCCTCCCTTATCTCCAGTACGACCATAAACCTTGATTTCATTGCAGTCATCCTGCTTTGCATATACATACCAGTCGAATTCGATGGTATATTCCTCTGGCAGATAGTTGTAGATGTCCTTCATCAATGGCTGGATCTGACTATCCACATACTCGTCCTGTGTGGTAGCAGGAGGCAGACTGATAACGGTCTCGCCGCCGAGTTTGCTCACTTCGCAGTTACCCTCTATAAGGTTCCACTTGCTTGGGAATTCGCCAACCTGCTCGCCAGTGATCTTGTCTTCGAATAGAGTAACAGCACCTGTCACGAAGTCACTCTTCTTCTGCTCACCGGCAGCCTCAGCAGGAGTGTCATCAGCGACGGCCTGAGCTGAAGAAGCCTCAGCCGACTCCTCCTCGTCAGTATTATCGCTCTTTCTGGCACCATTCTTAGCACCTTCAATAGCGCCTTCTATCACATCGGTCGTTTTCTGCACGGCCTTACTCTCCACTACATTTTCAGCGGTTTTCTTCACAGCTTCACCAATACGCTTGAACAAGCCCTGGCCAGAAGCACATTCGGTACCAGCCATCAGGATGACTATAGAGGCAACAAGGATTTGTAACTTTTTCATATCTCAGTATTTTATGTTAATGACTTGATGTTTTATGGCGGCAAAGATAGAACTTTTTTCTAACATGACCAATCGAAACACAAAGTTTTTTTCAAAAGAACGTTCTAATCAACAGAAAAACACCGCTTTTGATTCTATCGCTTATCCAGATCATCAAACAGATGCTGCAGATAAGCCTTACCCCATCGCTGCGCCTTACCGTCAGGATCGTTGCTCCACTTGAGTGGCACACCATCCTGCTGATTATCTTGCACATACTGGCAGGAGTCGGTAATCAATCCGAGCCCGTCAGGGAAGTCATAGAAAGCAAATGGTCGATGATCGTTGGATAGGAGATCGTGGCTGAAATTAAACTCGCTATGATCGATGCCAAGCTGAGCGAGGAGCGTTGCAGCCAAGTCTGTCTGCTGACCAAGGACATCTATCTTTCTTGGTTCCGCAATGGCTCCACCGAGCCACAACATCGGGATGTGATAGCGCTGAGGATCCTGCATCTCCAGCTCGGGATACTTGCTGCAATGGTCAGGCAAAGCAATGACGAGAAGGTTCTCCCAGAGGTCCTCATCGGCCTTCAGGCGATCGATGAAAGCGCCTAAGCAGGAATCGGCATAAGCCAGGGAATTAGCGAACTCATGCTCCGGAATGCGATGGAAATTCGGGACGTCAAAAGGCTCGTGACTACTCAAGGTCAGCGCGATCTTCATCCAAGGAGAAGAGGATTGCTGCTTGATCTCGTCATAGAGAAAATCGTACATAAACTCATCTGGCACACCCCATTTCTGGATCTGCTGCTCCGACGGAAAATCCGTATTACCGTAGATTCTGTCAATGCCACCGGCTCGCAGGAATCCCTGCATATTGGTGAAGTTGACGTCACCGCCATAGACAAACTCCAGATCGTAACCTTCCTCGGCCATACTCTTGGTGATGTATTGCAGATGATTACACTTGTTCTGCTCCTTCATCACCGTCGTCTTTGGTTGAGCGGGATAAGCTGCTAAGATCGAGGCTACTCCGCGGTCAGTGCGCCAGGAATTTGCATAGAAGCGCGAGAAGAAAACGCCTTCCTCACTCAATCGCGTGAGATTTGGCATGACGCGAGGATCTGCTTCGTCGGGATATAAGGCGCTTAACGCCTTACCAGAAAAACCTTCAAGAATTAGCAATAAAACATTGGGGCGCGACTTAACTAACAATTCCTCATTCCTCACTCCTAATTCCTCATTCCGAATCAGTTCTGCAAGAGCAGATTCGCACTCTTCCTTGCTCATGAACCGATACATCTGTCCATAGTTCTTCCTGCGCGTCACAGAATAGACGAATGAGAAAGCGGGATTGACTGCGGCTTGGTTCAACATCATCTCATTGCTGAAGTAAGCTCGACCAATATTCATTGTCGACTCAGTCACGCCACCACGGATGGCGACGAAACAAAGTCCTGCCAACAATACTCCACCACAGGTATAAATGATGCGATTGCGCAAAGGAAGTGGTTTCTTGGCCGCAGCTTCACGCCACAGATGGCTATATGACTTAGGAGCAGCTGGATAAAGCCTACGAAGACCTTTATTTGCCAACCAGCCAAGCAGAGAGAGGACAGCCACGGCTAAGACATATTGCCACCAAGAAGCCTGAGCAAGCGTCTCGCCTGGAGAATCGAGCAAGTAGATCAAAGGAGTAGCATCGAGGCGGAAACCCCAGTAGCCGAACAGTACGAGATCGACCATCCACAGCAAGGCCAGCGGAATACTCATGATGGTGAAGAACCACACACAGAAGGTGCGATACCATGCTCCTGGCACCCAGTAATGCACCAGCTTCAGCACCAGCGGAAGAGCCACGACATAGCCGGCAAGAGTCAAATCCTGTGGGATACTATGCCACAACACCTGCAGCCAGTCGCTGCTACCGAACGCGCCATAGACATCCTGATGATAAAGCATGAATAGGAGTGTCTCCAACAGAAACACTCCTATTAATACGATATAGATGATAAATAGTTTTCGCATAAAAGCCTATCTTCGCGTGAGATCCATCGCTTCGCTCAGGATGACAAAGCGGGATTACTTCTGATCCTTGATATTGGCTCTGCACTGATTGATGTAGGCAAGCAGTCGCTCAGAGTCATGCTTCTTGATGATATCCGAAAGCTCAGAAAGTCGATCACAAATCAGGTCAATCTGCTTAGGAGAATTCGGATTGAAGAGGATCTCGGTCAAGAGATAATCATCCTCGCTCAGCAAACCACGAGCGATGGCCATGTGCTTCTTGAAGGTCGTACCAGGAGCATCCTGAGGTTTCATCACTCCGGTGAAGGCCAGCGTCGAAACAAAAGGAATACTCAAGGAGTACGCGATTGTCTCGTCATGCTCCTCGAAAGTATAGTCGTAGATATTGAGATTGAGCGATGCATAGACCTCGCGGAAGAAGGCCTTGCCGAATGGATCTGACTCCTTGATGATGACCGTATAATTCTGGCTCAAGTCGCTGAGGTTGGCGAATGTAGGACCGAACATCGGGTGTGTCGACACAAAAGGATGACCCGATGATGCATAGAACTCAGGCAATCCCGTCTTGACCGACGCGATGTCCGAAAGCATACACTTAGGACCAACGTATGGCAAAACCTGCTCGAAAGCTGGCAACGTATTCTTGATCGTCACTGCATTGATCAGCAGGTCAGGATCGAACTCCTTAATCTCCTCCATCGTAGTGAAACGACGGGTATTCAAACAGTAACGCAACTTCTCAGGATGACGCGCATAGACGGCAACATCATGATCCATACACAAGGTATCGGCCATGAACAGGCCCATCTTGCCAGCACCTAAAATAACGATTTTCATATTAGCTCCACTTATTAATCAACTGCATCTGATGACGTACCGACTCTCCATGGATGGCCTCGAAGACCTCCTTCATAAACTCCTCGCTCATGCCGAGTGCTGCACCCTGCTGCGAGCGCTTGGTCAGGATCTCATCATAGCGACCAGCCTGGAGGACAGGCATGTTATGCTCCTTCTTGAACTCAGCGATCTCCTTCGAGATACGCATACGCTTAGCCAGGATCTCGATGATCTTGTCATCAATCTCATCGATCTGCATACGGAGGTCAGAAAGGCTCTCGGTATGCACAGAATCACGGATGATCAGGTTGCCAAGAATCTCCTTCAGCGTCTCAGGCGTGATCTGCTGCTTAGCGTCGCTCCATGCAGTATCAGGAGTGCAGTGGCTCTCGATGATCAAGCCGTCGAAGCCGAGGTCCATGGCCTGCTGCGAGAGTGGCTGGATGAGGTCGCGGCGACCAGCGATGTGCGATGGGTCGCAGATGATCGGGAGGTTAGGATAGCGACGGCGCAACTCGATGGCGATGTGCCACTGTGGCACGTTGCGATAGATGGTCTTATCGGCTGAAGAGAAACCACGATGGATGACACCGATGCGGTGAATACCAGCACGATAGATACGCTCAATGCCACCGATCCAGAGCTCTACGTCCGGATTGACAGGGTTCTTGATCAACACTGGCACGTCCTTACCTTGCAGCGCGTCAGCAAGCTCCTGCATAGCGAAAGGATTAGCAGTAGTACGAGCACCGATCCACAACAGATCTACGCCGAAAGCCAGCGCTGCATCGACGTGAGCCTTAGTAGCAACCTCCACGCCGACGAGCATACCCGTCTCCTGCTTCAGCTTCTGCAGCCAAGGCAAACCGATGACACCAACACCCTCGAAGCCTCCTGGCTTGGTACGTGGCTTCCAGATGCCGGCACGGAAGATCTTCACTCCCTGTGCGGCCAGTGCACGGCCAGTAGCAAGTACCTGTTCTTCACTCTCTGCACTACAAGGGCCAGAGATCACCAAAGGTCGCTTGCAGTCAAGCTGCGGAAGCAGCGGTTCAAAAATCATATCCATCTTTTTCTATCTTTTTATTCTATATTCATTAGAAGCCTGCCTTGCGAATGCGAAGTAAAGCCTCCTGCATTTTCTCAAAAGGAGCACATAAACTTATGCGGACGAAACGCTCTCCATTCTTTCCGAAGATAAATCCTGGTGTCATAAACACTCTCGCCTTGTGCAGGATCGGTTCGGTAAGTTCCTCACAGTTAGCGAAATGATCAGGAATTCTTCCCCAAAGGAAGAGACCTCGCTGTTTCGGATCAAACTCGCATCCGAGATATTCCATGATACGCTCTGCAGCGATGCGGCGCACGCGATAAGCCTCGTTGAGTTCCTGGAAGAAGCTCACAGGATTATTGAGCGCTGTGATTGCCGCCTTCATCATCGGACGGAACATACCACTGTCGACATTCGACTTGACTCGCATCACCCAATCAATAAATTCCTTCTTACCGATGACAATACCCTGTCGCCAACCGGCCATAGAGTGGCTCTTCGACATGGAGTTGAACTCCAAGCAGATATCCTTAGCGCCTTCAATCTGCATGATCGAGAGAGGCTCGTCATTCAATATAAATGAATAAGGATTGTCATTGATGATTACGATGTTATGACGCTTGCCAAAATCGACAATCTTCTTCAGGAGCTCGCGTGAAGCGCAATGACCCGTCGGCATGTGAGGATAGTTGACCCACATGATCTTCACCTCATCGATGTCTGGCATGGCCTCAAGCGCCTCGAAGTCAGGTTCCCAGTCATTCTCGTAAGTCAGATCATACTTGACGATTTCTGCGCCAACGAGCTTGCTGACAGAAGAATAAGTCGGATAACCTGGATCTGGCACAAGCACCTTGTCGCCCGGATTGAGGAACGCCATGCTCACGTGCATGATACCTTCCTTCGAACCAATGAGTGGCAGCATCTCGGTCTTCGCGTCAATGTCTACATCGTACCAGCGCTTATAGAATCCGCTCCAAGCTTCGCGCAAAGCTGGCAGGCCTGCATAGTTCTGATAGCTGTGAGCATCGGGTTGCATAGCGTCCTGCATCAAGGCCATGATGGTGGCGTTCGATGGCATGAAGTCCGGGCCTCCGATACCTAAGCTGATCACCGGTTTGCCACCGTCAGCATTCATCTGCGCCACCTCCTTGAGCTTGCGACTGAAGTAGTATTCCTCTACGTGGCTGATTCGCTCAGCGGGCTTAATCTCTTTCATTAAAGTAATTTTTTTTACTTGTCATCCTGAGAAGAATGACAGGATGGGATGTCAATCGATCTGATTCTCAACGTATTCGCCTAAGATCATAAAGTCGGTCGTGAATGGCATGATAGCATCGAGCGCCTTGCGATACTGCAGATAATCCGTGAACGTCAGGTCGACGAAGAAACGATACTCCCACTCACGGCCGATGATTGGCATGGATTGGATCTTGGTGAGATTCATCTCATAGAATGAGAGGATGGTGAGCACCTTGGTAAGGCTACCCTGCTGGTGGCGCACGCAGAACTCAATGCTGGCCTTGTTGACCTTGCTGCGCTCAGGAGTAGCGATGTCTGCGTACTTGTCCTGCAGGACGAGGAAGCGGGTGAAGTTGCGCTTGTTCGTCTCGATGCTACGAGCCAGGATCTCCATGCCATAGAGGTTGGCAGCGAACTCAGAGCAGATAGCAGCATGACCCATCATATTGTTCTCCTTGATAATCTTGGCAGAACCTGCGGTATCGGCCATCTCCACCACCTTGGCATTCGGCAAAGTGTTATCGAGGAAGACTCGGCACTGGAGCAATGCGATCGGGTGACTGTTGACCTCCACGATGTCCTCCAGCTTCTGGCCAGGGACGGCGCAAAGCACGTGGCTGATATGCAGTCGCTGCTCACCTACCACCTGTCGCTGGCTCTGACGGAGCAACTCATGATTACCCAGGAGGTTACCTGCTATCGTATTCTCAATGGCCATGATACCCAACAGATCAGGATCCGCAGCCATCGCGTCAAATTCGGTCTGGAAGTTCTTACTTGGGACGATCTCCACGTCATAATCCTTGAAGTACTCACGAGCAGCTATCTCATGATAGCAGCCTTTCTGGCCCTGAATGACGACTCTGATTTTCTGACTCATATATATAATAATGTATATCAATATACCATGATGATCAAGGGATGTCTATATAACAAAAAACCCAACCTCAAGCGGTCGGGATCATCATGTTTCTTGTTTTGTTCTCTATTTGCTTTGCATAAACATCTGCACACGCTTACCCGACCTTACAATCTGCAAAGTAATAAAAGTAATAATAAAATCGGCCAAACAAATTGTTCATATCACAGATGCATTATTAGAAATGCGGCGCAAAGATACGGTGTTTTTTCAATATCTCCAAACTTTTGCGCCACTTTTTTCACATTTCCAGTACATTTTTCTCTTTCCTACCCTTTTTACTCCAAATTCTTCGAGTTACCAAAAGTTTTTCTACCAATATTAACGATAAGTACGCTTCATAAAAGAAGTCATCCTCTACACGGTACACTGGAGAGGATGCCGCGACGCAAAAATTCGTCACCAGGTTTCAGGTGACGAATTTCGCGATCGTGGCATCCCTTACACGGTACAGTGGAAGAGATGCCGTGATGACGGAAGGTATCGCACGAATCACGAGGGTACTGAAAAACTCTCCATATAGCATCGTTCATAAAAAAGGATGCACAAATGCAGCTCAAGTGTTGCATATGTGCATTCTTTTTCGTATCTTTGCAGAGAAAATCTGAAGATATGTTGTCACAAGAGCAAAC
>JAZQQH010000111.1:0-45655 GCA_045628985.1 Bacteroidales bacterium
TGAACCTTTATTCTACAACCTCGATGCCATCATCAGCGTTGGCTATCGAGTCAATAGCATCCGTGCCACACAGTTCCGCCAATGGTGTACTTATGTACTTCGCCAATATGCACTTCGAGGCTACGTTATCGACAAGAAGCGTATGGAGAACGGTTCGTTCATCGGAGAGGATTATTTCGAGCACCTGTTGGCCGAGATCCGAGAGATCCGCCTGTCCGAACGTCGATTCTACCAGAAACTCACCGACATCTATGCCACCTCTATCGACTATAATAAGGACGCTCCCACTACACGCCTCTTCTTTCGCCGAATCCAGAACAAGATGCATTTCGCCGTTCATCAGCACACTGCTGCCGAACTCATTGTGGAGCGAGCCAATGCGGAGAAGGAGCACATGGGCTTGACTACCTGGGAGAATGCCCCTGATGGCAAGATTGTCAAGACCGATGTTAGCAATGCCAAGAATTACCTCAACGCGTTGGAGTTGGAAGACATGGGTCGTATAGTAACCGCTGTGCTGGAGTTTGCCGAATCGCGAGCCAAGCGCCACATCCCAATGACCATGGAAGACTGGGCAAAGCGAATAGACGCCTACCTTTCGAGCGACGAGCGTCCTTTACTTACCGATGGAGGAACCGTGAGCCACGAGTATGCCAAGGAGTTTGCTGAGACCGAGTTTGAGAAGTATCGTATCATTCAGGACCGATTGTTCCAGAGCGACTTTGACAAATTAGGGAATGATGCAAGTCTGCTGGAGTTGCCTTTTGAGGAAGATGAATAAGGTAATAACAAATCACAGATAAACAGATGATCAGTTCCTTACAACACCAATTTCCCTTCTGCCTTATCTCATTCGCACAGAAAGGCAAGGTGACGAGCAAATTACGTGTAATGCAGACCGTAGGCGCTCAATATATATTTAAGGTGCACAAGTTTGACTCCCAGGTAGCACTCGAAGCAGCTCTACTCAATCAGTTCGATCCTGCCGATCGGCTGAACGTGCAGAGAGTACCCGGTCAACTGGCATTCCTCACACTAGAAGGCAATATGCAGCATGTGCCAATGGAAAGGCTGAATCCTGATGACGTGTATAATGACATTCAGGAGGTAAAGGCAGAGGCGGCAGCGTGGGTGGCGGAGAACGTTGAGTTATAAAAAAGCCTCCACCATTAGGTGGAAGCCATACATAAAATAAATGGTTCCCGATTTCACCACACCCAAACAAAGTAAATCGGTACCCTCCCAGTTTTTTGTATAGTTTACTTGGGAAGATTCTTATAATAAACTTTAACATCATCAAGTAATCCCCATTTTTCAGCTGCTCGATAGGCCTTTCTACAGTTAGCAAGAAGTTCCTTACAAGACGTATACTTCTTTACTTCATCCCATATTAAATTATCATCCCATTTTTTAAAAGTAGATAGATATACTTTACCGTATTTGTTTTTTCTAACAATTTTCGGAAAAAATTCATCAATCAAATGCATTAGTTTTCTCTTGCTACAAGCCGAATAAGCCGCTGAATATGACAATCTAAACTCCTCTCTTGATTTGCAAGTGGCAAGAAGTCGTCGTATCAGCTCTTCAGTATAGATTAATTTTGTAGCACCAATTCCACCGGTTTTTAACGTGTTTAATTTTTTCCAACCATTATGTATATATTCCGCGAGAACTTCTCCTTCAAGACGCTTCGCCTCACCAACAAATACATAATCATATTTCAGAACATAAGAAGGTATAAATCCAGTTGATTTTATATGTTTATATACAGGTGAATTATGATCTGAAAGATGTTGTTGCTCCCGTCTTTCAAGATCGCATGTTAGACCCACATAGACTGTCTTATCTGGAAACTCCCATGCATAAATCGCTCTGTTGTATAAATCTCCCAAATCGTTCATGTGAGCACATATCTTATCAATAATTCCTTTTCTTGATGCTACGACATATGCACTTGGACATTCTTTTGAGAAATCAATTTTGTGTTTATACTTCTTTGCTTCACATTCAAGTAGTTCATCTGTCCATTCTTTCACCTTATGATGCATATGTGCGCATACATCAACAAGCCATCCATTTCTTCTAGCCGCATTATACATAGATGGCTCTGCATTTATAAATTCAACGATGAAATTATATGGTTGTGCAGCTTTTATACAATCTTCTTTATTAAATTTTTTCCTGCGTATAACTTTCATATAAGAACACAAATCATCTAACCATCCATTATTTAGTGCAGAACGGTAAGCTGGCTCATTCTGTTTTGCGAAATCTGTCCTTGATTTATATCTATTCTTTCTTATATCCTCTTTAATTCTATCTAAAGTCCAATATCGTCTAGAAGCAGGCATATGCGCGCATATAATATCAAGCCATCCATTCTTGTTTGCAGCATTATATGCAAACCTAGAATGTACAAAAAATTCCCCTATGTCTTCAAATTTAGCAGCTTCTGATTGGCACATATCAAATGTCCATTCATCATAATTCCAAAACATTTCTACGAGTTTTTCAAACCACCCTTCTTGCTTCGATGCTCGATAAGCTGCACGATATTTTTTGTGAAATTCAGACTTCGAAGAACAAGTTTCTGCAACAACTCTACAGTTTTCAAAATTATGCCAATACCTATTTGGTTTCATATATATACGCATTTTGGGGAGTTATCAAATCAAGTTAGGAACTAAAACGTATTTATCATGCAAAAAATCCATTCTGATGAGAATGAGATTCTATGCCGCATTCTGAAGCGCAACAGGGACGAGAACTATTGCCCTATGTCACGCAGACGTTATAAATCATAAATTACAGAAGTCCACACCATTTACTAGCAATTTCAAAATCTTCCAAAAAACGTCTGATAATTGTTGCCGTTTCATTTCTATACAATATTTCCATATCTTTTTTTGTTACGACACATGCACTAGAAAAGACATGATCAAAAGGATTCGTGTTTATTTTGCTTCTCATTGTTTTATCAAGGGCTTTATTAACAACTTCAATTGCTTCTTCGTCTGATGCAGCATTTCTAACTTTTGGTATCAACAATATATCAACTAACACATTAGTTTCCAGATCTTCAAACATTGAAGTTTCTGATCGAAATAAAATATCATTTAATGAACCGCTATTACTGTTCGCGAACAGTTTGCTGTAAAGTTTGTAAAGAGCAAACTCTACAAGTCTGTTTTTCACACGTATTGCACATGGGGTTAGTTGATCAATCTTTGCGAAATAACATCTATCTGTATAGCCACGACTTCTGCCATATACTACCCATGGTTCCGTTTGTTCTCTTGTCTTTTCATAGCGACAAACAAAACAAATATTTTTGGTTTCACTTCCATCGAAAAGGACCCATTGTCCAGAATGAATGCTTCTGCTATTATATTGGCTTTGATTGTATTTCTTGACCATTATATCAAATTCTTTCTTTGTAATCATAATCTTTATATATGTTTAGTTTACGCCTCCTTTTCATCACCAAAATAAACATTCACTTTGTGACAAACCCAAAGTATGAAAGTGCAATAGACAACAAAGGTTGAATGAAAACAATCACTATCGACGAGAATTCTCATCCAGCATCTGCCATCTTCACACCTACACGATAAAGCATTCCAGACAACACTATCCCTTGCTCTCATAACAACTCAGCAAAGCCTTTATACGTGCATTCTCCGCAGTGAGCTCTATAATACGTTCATACAACGAGTAAATCTTCGTGGTACTCTCGCGAGCATTATTAATTAAGGAAGCAGCGTTACTGTTGTCAAAGTGCAGTTTTGGCATTTCGATAGGATCTTCAGTGCGGCGAGGCAATAATTCCTCAAACATACTTTCTAACTCCTCACTATTATTATCATCCACTGAAGAATTTGGCGTCTTAAGAAGCCGATAATAATCTTCCTCTGTAATGATTACAGGATGCTTCCCGTTAGGGAGCAGTAATAGTTGAGCCAAATCTATGTCATAGCGGGCGCAGAGTGCCAACATATCCTTCATATCGGTCGAAGCACCATTCATCACTTTGACGGCACGCTCCGAGTTACGTGAGTGCATTATCTTTGTTGCTATCTCGTTTTTTGTGACACCAAGTAAAGGAATAATCCTTGGCATACATCCTTCATCGAATTTGAAGTGCAATTTTGAGCTCCATTCTCGCTCATTATGCGCTACACTCTCTTCTTTACTCATTTTATCGTATACAATTTTAAGTATTTATATTGAAAATTATATTTTTTTGCTGCAAAGATAATAAAGCAATCGCGTTATACGCAAATGCAAGAATAAATTTTATGAATAATTAACAAAGATAATTAAGAAATAACGCAGATTGCATAGTTAACATTCGCGTTGCACGCCAATTATATATCTCGTAAATAGAAGCAATGACCGTCAAATACTTTTAAAGGATTATCTGTTATCTAAAGGGCAACTGGGACGGTTCCAATTGACCTATGTTGAATTTACCTTGGGCATGGGTACTACAAATTACTTACAAAAATGGAATGGTTCCGATTCATAGCTATCCGAAGGTATCTCGGAACCGTCTCCAGTTTTGTTTAGAAGACATTATAATCGCTTAAATTATTATTCGCCACAAAGGAGATTTTAACCACTTAACTTGTAGCAAGAAGGAATCTTGTAAGATCCAGTATGTGCAATTTTTGCACATACTGCCGGAATTTGATGAATCGCGAGCTAAGCAAGACAAGGATTCTGCACGAACTTACCGTAATTCTCGTCGTTTTTTCTTCAAATAGAGTCCTTTTCTGATGTATTTGTCAGCAATAATAATCATAGCATGATGAAAATTTACGAGAAAAAGAGGTGGGTATTGAAATAATTAGTATATTTGCGGCATCAGTTTAACCGCTTAATAATAATTATTATGTGTCAGCTCATTAAGCAGTATGAGTATTTCAAAAGAAATATGTCATCATTCATTCCGGATTACAATGGCAAATACCTTGTGATATCAGAGAATCTGGAAGTCGATGTCTTTGATACCATAGCTGATGCATACCGATTTGGAGCTAAGGCTTATGGCCTTGGCAAATTCTTGCTACAGGAATGTACTGACGAAGCTGATAAAGTACAAGTAATTTCTAATTCTAATTCTGACAATCAGACGGTTTTTATGTTTCAACTGAATGAGTAATCAAAAGTCCGCATTACTTATTATTCTAAACTATTACTCGTCCCTAACATCTATTTTTTGACAGTTAGGGACGAGTAATAATATAACTTTTTTACGCCTCTTCCAGCTGATCAATGACCTGTTGGCAAGCATTGACCACCTTTCGGTGCATAGTATAACCGTGGCAGGATGAGGGTAGGGGCTATTTTATCTTTATTTTGTCGTAAGAAATGTTGTTTATAGACAATAAAAATTAAAATATTTACAGTTTTATTGTCCATACAAAATAAAATTACTATCTTTGTGGGCGAAAAATGCTAAAAACTATGAAGATAATATCAAGAAAGGACTATGCTGAGCGTATTGACGCCTGGCTGGGCAAGGAGCAGATTATTGTCCTTGTGGGTCAACGTCGTGTGGGCAAGAGCTTTGTGATGAAGGATTTTGTGGCTCGCCATAAGGAAGAGGTTGGCTCAAATATTATTTATATAGATAAGGAGAAGAAGGCGTTCAACTTCATACAGAATCATGAGGATCTTAATACCTACATCGATGAGCATTTTATGTCAGATCGACACAACTACATCCTGATAGACGAAGTGCAGGATATCGAGGGGTGGGAACATTCAGTGAGAAGCTATCGTACAGAAGAGAATACAGATGTCATCATAACGGGGTCTAACTCGAAGATGCTTTCTGGAGAACTAAGTACGCTTCTGGGGGGAAGATATGAAGAGATTCATATTCAGAGCCTAAGCTATCTGGAGTTTCTTGAATTTCATGCATTGGAGGATGGCGAAGAGGCCTTATGGCAATACCTGAACTATGGAGGCCTGCCTGGATTGAGAAACATCGGACTTGACAATGAGGATATGGTAAATGAATACCTATCAGGTGTGTTCAATACCATCATGTTGAAAGATGTTGTTGAGCGACATACAATCCGCAACATACCATTCCTGAACAACTTGATTGCCTTTATGGCAGATACCGTGGGTAAGCTGAACTCTGCAAGCAGTATCGCAAAATATATGAAGTCGCAGGGGCAGGATGTCTCTACGAATGTTGTGCTGAACTATATGTCTTATTTTGATGAAGCTTTCCTGACTTATTCTGTCGGGCGCTATGAAATTCATGGCAAGAAGTTGCTGGAGTCAAACGACAAATGCTATTTCGGTGATGTCGGGCTAAGAAACTATATCGTTGGCGGAGAGCGCACACATGACATAGAGAAGGTGATGGAGAATGTCGTTTTCCTTCATCTGTTGCGACTTGGATATGAGGTGAAGGTCGGTCAGTTGCGGGCTGGCGAGATAGATTTCGTTTGTTCGAAAACAGGAAAGAAGGCATACGTGCAAGTATCCTATCTCATTGCAAACGAGGAAACTCGGAGCCGCGAATTCGGAAATCTGCGCCTAATTGCAGATGATTACCCCAAATATGTTATATCAGCATCTCCGCTTTTGAAACGAAGTGATGATGAAGGTGTAACTCATATCCATCTCAGAGAATTCCTAAAGAAAGGATTGGAATAAAATACATATATTTGCACGCAGGATTGAACATTTTGTTAAGCAGACACAAATAATCATCTTAAATAATATGGAAGAACATATCTCACGCGAGGCAGCTATTGAGCTGCTTAAGAAGTATAACAAGGATCCTTTTCATCTGCAGCATGCATACACCGTGGAGGGTGTGATGCGATGGTATGCCGTCGAGCTCGGCTATGGAGAGGATGTGGATTTCTGGGGTCTGGTAGGACTCCTGCATGACATTGATTTCGAGGAATATCCGGAGCAGCATTGCATCAAGGCACCTGAGTTGTTGCGCGAAGGTGGTGTGGGAGAGCAGATGATCCATGCGATCTGCAGCCATGCATATGGGCTCTCCACGGACATTGCTCCTGAGCATGAGATGGAGAAGGTGCTCTTTGCTGCCGATGAATTGACTGGCCTGATCTGGGCCACCGCGCTGATGCGACCATCGAAGAGCTGCCAGGATATGGAGCTCAAGTCGCTCAAGAAGAAGTATAAGAATAAGGCTTTCGCTGCAGGTTGCTCACGCGAGGTGATTGAGCGTGGTGCAGAGCAGCTCGGATGGGAGCTGGAAGTGCTGCAGCAGCGTACGCTCGACGCTATGAAAGCTGTGGAAGAGAGTGTGGCTCAGCAGATGAGCTAAGGCCAAGTCAGATAAAACACACGCATGAAATGAAGCAACTATTATCAGTTTTTACGATTCTTTCTCTAGTCATGGCAGGATCGAGCCATGCAGATTGTCAGACGCTGGCAGACAGCACCAAGCTGGCTACGGGCAATCATAATCCGATACTGGACTTCCTATTTACAGCTGATCCAACTGCCGTGGAGCATGAGGGAAGGCTCTACGTCTATGGTACGAACGATCATGAGCAATTTGACAGCGTGGGCGTTCATGGCAAGAACTCGTACGAGAAGATAAAGTCATTGGCCATGATGTCGACTGACGATATGGTCAACTGGACGTATCACGGATTGATCCCGACGGGAGAACTGGCTCCTTGGATCATCAATTCCTGGGCTCCATCGGTCGACAAGCGAGTCGAGGCGGATGGCAAGACTCATTTCTACCTGTATTTCTCTAATAGTGGATATGGCGTGGGCGTGCTTACGGCTACCTCGCCTGTCGGTCCTTGGTCAAGTCCGCTGCAGAAGAGCGTGGTGGATGCGCATACGCCAGGTTTAGGTGACTGCAAGGTGCCGTTCGATCCTGGTGTGGTGGTAGTCGATGACACGACCGCCTATTTGGCTTTCGGTGCTGGAGGACATTCCCGCATTGCCCGACTGGGACAGGATATGACCTCTATCGCATCGGACATGATGACGCTGCCAACGGCATTTCTTTTCGAGGCTAATGAGCTGAATTACATCGACAGTACGTTCGTCTATACCTACAATCTCGACTGGAGCAAGCATGAGCCATGGAACTTCCACGGCGAGGCTCCAAGCATCTGCTGCATGGCTTATATGACCAGCAAGACGCCTCTGGTGACTGACTCGTGGCGATACGAGCATGACTACTGCGACAATCCAGGTCTCTATGGCATGGATTACGGTAATAATCACACGCATCTGCACAAGTACATGGGCAAGTGGTATCTCTTCAATCACACGCAGGACATCCAGCGCCACCATGGAACGACCGGAGGATTCCGCTGTATGACGGTCGATGAGATCGAGGTCGTAGAACACCCGCTTGAGATCAAAAAAGTGACCATGACCCGACAGGGTGTCAAGCAGATCAAGGCGCTCAATCCTTATCAGCGCGTCGAAGCAGAAACGGTCTGTGCGACGAACAATGCCAGCTTTGATCCTGCTGGAGCTCAGGGCAATATGGTGGCTAGTATAGGCAGTAAGCAGACGACCTTAATCAATAAGGATCTGGCCGTACTCAAGGTCAGTGGCATTGATTTCGGCAAAGGTGCACGTCGAATGCAGCTGATGCTGCGAGGCAAGGGTTCGGTAGAAATCCGTCAAGGCTCGCACACGGGCAAGCTGCTGGGTAAGGTCAATGCCAGCTCTGCGGATTGGCGTCCGGTCAAGTGTTCCCTTTCGGCCAAAGGGGAGCAGGACATTGTCTTCGTAATGAGAGGCAAGACGCTGCAATTCGACTACTGGTCTTGCGAGTAGAGCTCTGTATATTCGTAAGTATTTCCTAAAATCTCAAGGCAACGCTCCAGATCGGTGCGACGGATGACGACGGTGCCGCGGCAGTCGTTGGGATGGAAGGAGAGCGTCTCGGCTTGCTGGAGGTTCGCATCGAGGAAGAGGATGACGTGATGCTCCTCGTCATTGATCAATCCGAAGGGAGAGACACTACCTGGCTCGAGGCCGAGGTACTTCATCATGCGCTCGGGAGAGGCGAAGCTGAGCTTGCCGGGAGAGTTGAAGCCGGCGGCCATGAGGCGCTCCTTGAGGCGATGCTCCATGTCATGGATGTCCATGTCATGGTCGCAGTGGAAGCAGACGAGGTAGTGCTGGTTGCCTTTGTGATTGCGGAAAAAAAGATTCTTACAGTGGACGCTGCCGTCGTCTTTCCACCAGCGCTTGGCTTCCTCGATGGTCTTGCCTTCGGGGTGACTGTAGCAGGTGTAAGGGATGTTATGCTCGTCGAGCCACGAGAGAACTGTCTCTGCGCGCTCGCTGATAAATTCATTATTATTCATATCCAGACCTTTGAATGATACCATATTATAGCAGCAAAGATAGCAACTCTTCGGCAAATGACCAAAAAAAGAGGTCGCTTTCTCTTCTAAATCGCTGCTTTCTGCACAAAAAATGAGAAATATTTGGCAGATGAGATAAAATCGCGTATATTTGCACTGACCCGCAACGGCATGGAACACACCCTCTATACCAGCGACGGCGGTCATGAGTGGAAGAACTGGCGTCTCTATCTCAACACCTTCTCACAGCTGTTGTTCAAATAACTGATATTGTAAGCAGGATTCGCACAACCGAAATCAGGGCATCTGATCCTGCTCAACAGATTCGCATACCCGAAATCAGGGCGTCTGATCCTGCATGAAAGATCGGACGCCCTGATTTTGGGTATACTTATTTTTATTTATAAATTCGCACACGTATCGTGCTTTTGACGCAGTTGCTGCCTTAAAGAGCAAATTCCTTCTTGACAGCGTCAACGTAGTCGAGCTTCTCCCAGGTGAAGAGCTCTACCTCGACGGTCTTCTGGTGACCGAGACGGTCGGTGAAGGTCTTCTTCACTACCTCGCTTGGACGACCGAAGTGACCGTAAGCTGCTGTCTCAGTGTAAATAGGATTGCGAAGCTTGAGGCGCTGCTCGATGGCGCGTGGAGTCATATCGAACACCTTGCTGACCTTAGCAGAGATCTCAGCGTCGGAGAGATTGACCTTGGCTGTGCCATAGGTATTGACGAAAAGGCTCACTGGCTGTGCTACACCGATGGCGTAAGCTACCTGTACGAGCGCCTTGTCGGCAACGCCTGCTGCCACGAGGTTATTGGCGATGTGGCGAGCTGCGTAAGCGGCTGAACGATCGACCTTTGAAGGGTCTTTGCCAGAGAATGCGCCACCACCGTGAGCACCATGGCCGCCGTAAGTATCGACAATGATCTTACGACCTGTGAGACCGGTATCGCCGTGAGGACCACCGATGTCGAACTTGCCGGTAGGGTTGACAAAGAGGGTGAACTTGTCGTCGAAGAGAGCGCGTTCCTTCTCGTTGAGACGATTGTTGATGACACGTGGGATGAGGATGTCCTTGACGTCCTGACGGATTTTGGCAAGCATCTTCTCATCATCAGCGTCGAACTCATCGTGCTGAGTAGAGATAACGATGGTGTGGACGCGTACTGGCTGGTTGGTCTCACCGTCATACTCTACGGTCACCTGGCTCTTGGCATCAGGACGGAGGTATGGCATTGGAGAAGGCTCCTCGCGACGGATCTTGTCGAGCTCGATGAGGAGGAGGTGGCTCAGCTCGAGGGTCAATGGCATGCGGTTGTGGGTCTCGTTGGTAGCATAACCGAACATCATACCTTGATCGCCAGCACCCTGCTCCTCTGGCACGCTACGCTCAACGCCACGGTTGATGTCAACGCTCTGTGCATGAAGAGCAGAGAAGATACCACAGCTCTCGCTGTCAAACTTGTACTCGGCCTTGGTGTAACCGATCTCCTTGATGGTCTCGCGAACAGCATCACGCAGCTCGACGTCGGCCTTGGTCTTAATCTCACCGGCAATGACTACCTGACCGGTAGTAACGAGGGTCTCACAAGCTACCTTGCTCTGTGGATCCCAAGCGAGAAGATTGTCAAGTACTGTGTCACTGATCTGGTCAGCGACTTTGTCTGGGTGTCCTTTTGACACCGATTCAGAAGTGAATAAGTAGTTCAACTTTTTAGATGGTTGTTAATCATCAGCAACTTTTAATAAGTGATGCGCAGCATAACTTTGGAACGAAGGTATGTAAGCATAACTTTATTACAATGGTTGCCAATCATTGTTGATAATAAAAGAATAATAACTCGTGTGCATTTATAAAAATGCGGGCGCAAAGATAGGAAAAATATCTCTGCGCCGCAAATATTTTGTGCAAAAAAGTTTAGAACACGCCTAATCCGCTCAAGAAAATCAGCAAAATGCAAAGTGGAGCGAAGTATCGGACAACGAAATAAAACGCTGGGACATACCATCCAGAGGTAGCACCATTGTTGGTGAGCGTTGCGACGAACTTATCTTTTGGCAATACCCAACCGACATAGAGCGACATCAGCATACCACAACCTGGCATGAGGTAGTTGGCCGTGAGGTTGTCGAACAAGTCGAAGAAAGTCATGCCGAAGACGCTCAGCTGTTCGCTATAGACAGGACAGAACGAGAAGCAGCAGAGGATGCCAAGAAAAAGTCCGATACCCGTAGTGCAAAGGACGGACTTGCGACGTGTCATGTGGAACTCCTCATGGAAGATGGCGATAGGTGTCTCGAACATCGAGATGGTGCTGGTCAACGCTGCCAGAGAAAGCAGGAGGAAGAACAGGACACACCAGAAATAGCCACCGAGCATCTGGCTGAAGACCTCTGGCAAAGTGATGAATGCCAGGCCAGGACCTGCATCTGGCATGACGCCGTACGAGAAGCAGGCTGGGAAGATGACAACTCCCGAGAGGATGGCGATGAGCGTATCAAGCAAAGTGATACTCAACGCGGTCTTGCCCATGATGGTCTTATCGGTGAGGTAAGAGCCGTATGTCAGCAGGCAGCCAATACCAACGGAGATACTGAAGAACGACTGACCCATGGCCGAGACGACTACAGAAGCGTCGATCTTAGAGAAATCAGGATGGAAGAGGAAAGACAAGCCTTCGCCCGCACCAGGGAGCAGCAGCGAGTTGACACACAGGACTACGAGCAGGAAGCCGAGGACTGGCATCATGATGTTAGAAGCTCGCTCAATACCCTTCTGCACACCGCCTAAGACGATGACGGCATTGAGCAGGATGAAGATGACGGTGCAGAAAAGTGGTGTGGTCAAACCAGTACTGAACTGCGCAAAGTCTGGCAGCATATCGAGCAAGGCGGTGACTGCATAGTAGAGCGTCCAACCCGCTACGACTGAGTAGAAACCGAGGACGAGTAGCTGTGCAATGGCTCCGAGATAACCCAAGATCGGCCAGGCTGTACCCGGAGAGAGCTTGCGATAAGTACCGACAGGATTGCTATGTGTGGTGCGGCCCAAAGAGAGCTCGGCCAGCATCAGTGGAGTACCCAACAGCAGGACACATAACAAATATATAAGGATGAAGGCGGCGCCACCATTGGCACCCGTCTCGGTCGGGAATCGCCAGATATTGCCTAAGCCTACCGCTGAACCTACTGCAGCAAGGATGCCACCGAGTTTGGTGACGAAAAGCGCGCGTTCGTTAGCCATATTTAGAAAGGATTAGAGGACTCCGATACCGCCCAAGAAGATGAGCATGATACAAATAGGAGCAAACACGCGGAGCAACCAGAGGAGTGGTTTGAGATACCAACCAGAGTCGTTGCGCCAGTTAGAAATCGCATCGTGGATGATGTCCTTATCGAGACGCCAGCCTACATAGAGTGAGGTGAAGAAGGCTCCGATCGGCATCATATATTTAGAGGTAGCGGTATCGAGGAAATCGAACATCTGATCGCCGAAGAACGAAACTCCCATCCACTGGCCCATGATTGGCAGACAGCAGAGACCCAGGACGAGCGATACGACGCAGCAGCTCCAGGTAGCGATACGACGACTGGTGTGGAAGACTTCCTGCACGAAAGAGATAGGCACCTCGAAGATACTCATACATGAGGTGAGACCGGCTACGGTAATGAGCAGGAAGAACAAAAGACACCAGATATAGCCGCCAGGCATCTGCTGGAAGACAATAGGCAAAGTCTTGAAAACGAGGCTCGGACCAGCCAAATCGGCAGGCATACCAGTGGTGATATCTGCAGGCATATCGAAGTAGGTAAAGCAAGCTGGGAAAATAACAACGCCTGCTAAAATGGCAATCAAAGTATCGAGCAAAGAAACCTGCATAGCAGTCTTACCAATCTTGGTATTGTCGCCTAGATAGCTACCGTAAGCAATCATAATACCCATAGCGACACTGAGGCTGAAGAAAGCCTGTCCCATGGCGGCAATGAAGGTCTCACCTGTAATACGAGAGAAATCTGGCATAAAGAGGAAGTTGAGACCCTCTGAAGCGTTATCGAGCGTAAAGCTATTGAAGACCAACCCGAGAAGCAGAACAGCCAACAATGGCATCATAAAGCGTGAAGCGCGTTCGATACCTTTCTGTACGCCACCCAACAGGATTACAGCGTTGAGACAGATGGCCAAAAGCATCCATGCCAGCATATCGGTACTCTGTGTAAACTCACCGAAATGTGAGGAAATAGCCTCAGCACCCTGTGGGAATCCGTTGATCAACGAAAGCCAAGTATAATAGAGTGTCCAGCCAAGAACAACGACGTAGAAACCAAGGATAAAGACGGCTACGAGAATACCGAGGACACCGATCCAGTACCACTGCGAACCCGGATTGAGGCGACGGAAAGCGCTGGCGACATTGCTATGCGAGGAACGACCGATGACGAACTCGGCAATGAGCAATGGCATACCCAGCAGCAGAACAGAGAACAGATAGATGATCAAGAATGCTCCACCACCATTGTCGCCTACCTCGTAAGGGAAACGCCAGATATTACCTAAACCTACAGCAGAACCTACAGCGGCCGCTACCGCTCCAAGACGGGTTGCAAAGGTAGCACGAGACTCAGAATTATTGCTTGACTGTGACATATTCGGTTGTATAAAAGTGAGATTTTTTTGCCAAATAACGCAAATGTATTCGACCTATAACGCGACGCAAAGATAAAGAATATTTTCGGAAAAATAAAAAAATCTTATCATTTTCCTATCAAAAAACATTGATTTTTGCCAGAAAAGGGGCAAATAGAATGGCAAAATGAGCAACAAGATTAAAAAAGTTTTAATTTTATATGCTATAATTTGTAAAATTGCAGAAAAATACGTACCTTTGACCGCTTTTTATTGACTTAGCTATAATAAAAATATAATTTTTAACGTCACAAAATGGAGTATCACGTACCGGTAATGCTGAACGAATGTCTGGAGGGGTTGCAGATCCGTCCGGACGGCGTCTATGTGGATGTCACTTTCGGCGGAGGAGGCCATAGCAGAGCCATACTTCAGAAATTAGGCAAGAAGGGACATCTGTACAGTTTTGATCAGGATCCGGATGCGGAGAAAAACATTTTCAGTGAGGAGTGTGGAGTGAGGAGTGAGGAATTATCTGCTGCTGAAAAGGACGAGAAAACTCCTGACAATTTCACTTTCATCCGTTCCAATTTCCGTTACCTCAAGAACTGGATGCGCTACCATGGCGTGAAGCATATTGACGGATTGCTGGCGGATCTGGGAGTTTCGAGCCACCATCTGGATGATGCTGAGCGTGGCTTTGCTTTCCGATTTGATGCACCATTGGACATGCGAATGAATACGCGAGCCGGCAAGACGGCAGCGGACATTCTGCAGGAGGCCGACGAACAGGAGCTGGCACGCATCTTCACGCTTTATGGAGAACTCCGACAGGCGAGACGTATGGCTCAGGCTATCGTGAAGCAACGCCAACAGAAAGCCATTGCCACAACGGGAGACTTGATGGCGGTAGTGAAGCCGATGATCAGTCCTAAGGCCGAGAAGAAGGAACTGGCGCAGGTATTCCAGGCGTTGCGCATCGAAGTGAATCATGAGATGCAGGCGCTGGAGGAGATGCTCAATGCAGCCATCGGCCTACTGACACCTCCTGACAAGAACGGAGAGAACGCCGGACGACTAGTGGTGATGACTTATCATTCACTGGAAGATCGCATCGTCAAGAATTTCATCAAGAGCGGCAAAGTGGACGGACAAGTTGAGAAAGACTTCTACGGACGTGTCATAGCTCCTCTCAAAGCATTCAACAACAAAGTCATCGAGGCAACAGACGAGGAAGTGGAGCGCAATCCTCGCTCTCGTAGTGCTAAGCTCCGCATCGCCGAGAAATCGGCAACCGACAAATAAACGAAAGAGAACGTGAGTACATTTGGCAACATATTTGAAGAAGTCTCCAGCCTCATCCAGAGCAACGATGCGGGTGGCAAGGAGTTCTTGCATCGCAACTTCAAGAAGATCCTGGTTGTAGTTCTGCTGCTGATGGGATTCATCCAGTTGCGCTATGAGTATGAGGACTGTCTCTCAGAGATCAGCAAACTCAAGGCGCAGCGTAATGACCAACGATATACCAGCATCGAGAAATGGGGAATCCTGACGATGAAGAACCGTCCGGAATATATCATCGAGCAGGTATCGAAGAGCGATATCGAACTCATCGAGAGTGACGAGCCTCCTGTAGTCATCGACTAATAAAACGTATTGATAAAGATTATGTTTCTTTGGGACAAACTCAAGCAATGGAATCCTAGCTATAGTCTCCGCTTCGGTATCGTATGCGGAGTGCTTTTGGCGTATGTAGGGTTCATTTGCCTTTGCTCTTTCAATACGATGGTAGTGCATGGCGACAAGTACCGTGGACTGGTCAAGAACCTCAAGAAAGATAGCATTTCGATACAGCAGATTCGTGGTGTCATCTATAGCGAGACGGGCGACATGATAGCAGCGTCATTGCCACAGTATGACGTCTATTTCGACTTCCGCACCAAGGACAAAGAGATGCCAAAACGTATCTATGACTCTTTGGAGCACAAGAAGCGCACCATCATGGTGAAACTGCTACCTTCGGACACCGTAGCACACTACTTTGCACCCAACGGTCCTGCAGCTCAATATATGCATAAGCTGGCACCACACCGCAGTGCGGCAGACCATGCTGCAGCTTTCCGCAACGCATACAAGGCTGGCAAGGGTCGCTATCTGACTTTCCGCGCTGTATCGTACCTTGACTTCAAGGAGATGAAGAAGAGCGCGCCTTTCTTCTCTAAGAATCCAAATCATATCGGACTCATCGGCGAGGAGCGTCCACATCGTTATCGTCCATACGGAGAATACCGCATGGCCTCATCGACCATTGGTGGCGTCTTCCCCGCTGACACACTCCGCGCCAACGAGGAAGGACAAAAGATCAACATGAAGGGCCACGGCCGTAACGGTTTGGAAGCGACCTTTGACAAATATCTCTCAGGAAGAGAAGGCATCGGATTCATCCAGAAGGTCAAGTCGCGTCGCATCACCATCGTGCAGCAGGAACCTGAGGATGGTGCAGATGTCTACACAACTCTCGACATGGAGATGCAGATGATTCTTGACTACGAGCTCAACAAGCGCATCCTCGAGCTGAATGCCGCTGGTGGTTGGGCCGCTGTCATGGAGGTGAAGACTGGCAAGATCAAAGCCATCTCGAACCTCAAGCGCTTCGGTGACCGATGCAGCGAGGACTATAACCACTTTGTCACCGACATCTATGATCCAGGTTCGACCTTCAAGACCGTTAGTTATATGGTTCTGCTCGACGATGAGAAGATCACACCTGATACCCGTGTAAATACCGGCAATACAGCCGAGCATCCTTCTTCATGGAATTACCACGGCAAGGAGATTCGTGATGACCACCCTGTAGGTGAGGTGACTGCCGACGAGGCCATGGTGCAGTCGTCGAACATTTCTTTGGCCAAACTGACCACCCAGGCGTATGAGAAGAATCCTCAGCGTTATCTGGATCTGATCGACAAGACCAAGATCTTCGAGGACCAAAACCTGAACGAAGAGTTCTATGGTGCTCAACGTCCTCGCCAGCGCAAGGTAGGTGATCCGACCTGGAGTAAAGTATCGCTCGGACAGATCTCCTATGGTTACGAGACTCAGATCCCTGGTATGTATATCCTCAACTTCTACAATGCAATTGCCAATGACGGCAAGCTGATGAAACCTTATATCGTCGACAAGATCGTCAAAGAAGGCGAAACCATCGTGGAATACGAACCAGAAGTAATCAATTCGAGCATCTGCAAGTCATCAACCATCAAAGCCATCCGTCATGCACTGGAAGGCGTCGTTGATCATGGCACGGCTGCGACACAATGGTATGCTGATGGACGTATCCTCCGGGAAGGCGCTAAGAGCAAGAAGCTCAAGATTGCCGGCAAGACAGGAACGGCTCAGCGTTATGCCAACGGTTCATATATTGGCAATGGTCACTACGTCTCGTTTGCAGGATACTTCCCTGCGGACGAGCCACAGTATACCTGCGTTGTGGTAATTGATGCACGTCCGGGTGGCAACTTTGGCCGTCCAGGTGGTGGCTATATGGCAGGACCGGTATTCCGCAACTTTGCCGAACAGGTCTATGCTCGTAGCTGTTCGCGCAAACTGAAAGAAGTAGTACCTGATTCTGCTAATGTGGCCAACCATGGTATGCTACCAAAGGCCAAACGAGGCCCTGTGGGTATGACCAGCGAGGTGATCGACGAACTCGACCTCGGCAAGCAGCGTGACATGCTGCACTTCCAGGAGGTCGACCTGAGCAGTGCCAAGCCAGGTCGTGTACCGGATGTACATGGCATGGGTGCCGCTGATGCGCTTTACATGCTGGAGAATGCCGGTTTACGAGTCTCTGTCTATGGCAAGGGAACCGTAGTCAGTCAGAGTATGCCTGCCGGCAGCAACTGCAGTCGCGGACAAACCATCAGCATCACGCTGAAATAATAAGTATGACACTATCGAAAAAAAATAGAAAACACATTTATTAACCCAATATGAAACTGAATACGCTTCTGGAGCGCGTCAGCTACACGCTGGCTGGACTCCAACAGACCGATATAGAAATCTGCAGCATTGAGCAGGACAGCCGACAGGTGAAAGAGGGAAGTCTCTTCGTGGCTGTTCGTGGCACCAATGTGGACGGACACTCTTTCATTCCACAAGTGTTGGCAGCTGGTGCTTGCGCTGTGGTTTGTGACCAGCAGTGGATGGCAGAGAATACAGCAACTATCGACAATAGTAAGACTTATGTAGTAGTAGAGGACTGTAACCTCGCTCTGGCTCTGCTGGCTTCTGCATGGAATGGCTATCCAAGCGAGCAGTTGACGCTCGTCGGCGTAACTGGCACCAATGGCAAGACCACCATTGCCACCTTGCTTTATAACCTCTTCATGAAGCTCGGCTATCCTTGTGGCTTGCTCAGTACCGTCTGCAACTACGTCATCGACCGTGCAGTTCCTGCTACACATACCACACCTGATCCATTAGCGCTGAATGATCTGCTCCGCCAGATGGTGGAGGAAGGTTGCGCCTTTGCTTTCATGGAGGTATCGTCGCACAGCGCTGATCAGAAGCGTATCGGAGGACTGGACTTCGACGGCGGTATCTTTACCAACCTGACCCGTGACCACATGGACTATCACAAGACCGTCGAGAACTATCTCAAGGCAAAGAAGTCGTTCTTCGACGGACTCAAGAAGGAAGCATTTGCCATCAGTAACCTCGATGACAAGAATGGTGAGGTTATGTTGCAGAATACTCGCGCTCGCCGCAAGCTTTATAGCGTCCGTTCGATGGCAGACTACACTACACGTATCGTAGAAGAGGATTTCGAGGGCATGTCGCTCATGCTCGAAGGCCAGGAGGTACAGACACATTTCGTAGGTCGATTCAATGCATCGAACCTCATCGCTGTTTACTCTGCAGCCTGCGAAATTCTTGAAAATGCCAAGAACGAAGGTCATGACCTGGGGGTCTGCCACGAGGATCTGCTGGTCAAGGTATCGGAACTCGTCCCTGTCAATGGACGCTTTGAGAGCATCCGCTCGCCAAAGGGATTCAGCGCTATCATCGACTATGCTCATACGCCAGATGCACTCATCAACGTACTGGGTACCATCCGCGAGATTCTCGACACCAAGCCATCCGGACAGATTATCACTGTAGTGGGTTGTGGAGGCAACCGTGATAAGGGGAAGCGTCCGATCATGGCCAAGGAAGCCGCTATACGTAGTGACCGACTGATTCTGACTTCGGACAATCCTCGCTTTGAGGAACCAGAAGAGATCCTCAAGGATATGCAGGCTGGTCTCGACACCGATGAACTCCGTTGCAAGGCGCTCACCATCTGCGACCGTCGAGAGGCCATCCGTACCGCCGTCATGCTGGCACAGAAGGGTGACGTGATCCTCGTCGCAGGCAAGGGTCATGAGGACTATCAAATCATCCAGGGCGTAAAGCACCATTTCGACGATCATGAGGTGGTACGCGAGGCTATGGGTCTGTAATTTGTAATTCGTAATTTGTAATTCGTAGAAATGTTATATTATTTCTTCCGATATCTCGATGAAGCCTTCAACATTCCAGGTGCTGGTATGTGGGGATATATCTCTACACGTGCCATCACTGCATTGATCCTGGCGCTGATCATCTCTATGGTTTTCGGTGAGTGGTTTATCCGCTACTCTCGTCGCAAGAACCGAGTCGAGGCTCAGCGCAATGCAGAAATTGATCCGTTCGGAGTGGAGAAGCGTGGCGTACCTACCATGGGTGGCATCATTATCATCGTAGCGACGTTGATTCCTTGCCTACTGATGGGGCGTCTCCGCAATATCTATATGATCATGATGCTGGTCACAACAGTCTGGCTCGGATTCCTCGGATTCATTGACGACTATCTCAAAGGTCATAGCAAATCATATGACAAGATGCCAAAATGGCTGAAGCTGATCAGCGAGTTCTACGGAGCGTCTGACGCTTATCGCGAGAAAAATAAGAACGGTATGCGTCCGATCATGAAGCTTGTCGGACAAGCGTCGTTAGGATTGGGGGTCGGTCTGGTGCTGTGGCTCTCTCCTGATGCGGTGGTTCGCGAAGGTGGAGAGCTGATTAAGTCGACCGTTACAACTCTGCCATTTATCAAGGATCATAACCTCGACTACGCCGGTCTCTTCGGATGGATGGGAAGCTGGCAGCAGGCGGCAGGATGGGTATTCTTCGTTTGCATGACCACCTTTGTCATGATGGCGGTAAGTAATGGTTCGAATCTCAACGATGGCATGGACGGTCTTTGCGCAGGAAATTCGGCTATCATGTGCATTGCTTTGGGTATGCTGGCCTACTTCAGCAGCCACGTGGAGTATGCACATTACTTCAATATCATGTATATCCCAGGCTCGCAGGAGCTGGTAGTCTTTATCATGGCATTCGTCGGAGCGTTGGTTGGTTTCCTTTGGTACAACGCCTATCCGGCTCAGATCTTCATGGGCGATACAGGTTCATTGCCTATCGGTGGCATCATCGCGGTGATTGCGGTCATCATCCATAAGGAGTTGCTTATCCCGATCATCTGCTTTGTCTTCCTGATCGAAAGTGTTTCTGTCCTCGGCCAGAACTTTATCGCCAAGAAAGGTAATCGTATCGGCAAGAAGTTCCGCTTTGTCAACCGTGCTCCTATCCATGACGCTTTCCGACTGAAGCCAGAGCAGCTGACACAGCTTCGCAACATGGACAAGATCATGCTGAAGTGGCCAAAGAGCTCGTTCCACGAGAACAAGGTAACCGCAAGATTCTGGATTTTGACCATCATCCTGGCTTCATTTGCCATCATGACGCTGAAGATCCGATAAGATAATTCATAATTGATAATTTACAATTTACAATTGATATGTCACGCATAGTTGTATTAGGTGGTGGCGAGAGTGGCGCAGGTGCTGCAGTACTCGCCAAGGTGAAGGGGTTCGACGTATTCCTTTCAGACATGTCGCCTATCAAGGACAAATATAAGGCGCTGCTCGATCAGTACCAGATTCCTTACGAGGAAGGCCATCCTCACACCGAGGAACTCATTCTCAATGCCGATGAGGTAATCAAGTCGCCAGGTATCCCTCTCACCGCTCCGCTCATCGTAAAGCTGATGGTGCAGGGTACTCCTATCATCAGTGAGATTGAGTTCGCTGGCCGATATACCGATGCCAAGATGATCTGTATCACCGGTTCGAACGGCAAGACCACGACCACGATGATGACCTACCACATTCTCAAGACCTCTGGCCTCAACGTTGGCCTGGCAGGTAATGTAGGCAAGTCATTGGCACTGCAGGTAGCTACCGAGAACTTCGACTACTATGTAATAGAGCTCTCAAGCTTCCAGCTGGACAACATGTATAAGTTCCGCGCCAACATCGCCGTGATCATGAACATCACTCCTGACCACATGGACCGTTATGATCACCAGATGCAGAACTATATCAACTCCAAGCTCCGCATTGTACAGAATATGACCGCCGGTGACCACGTCATCTACTGGAACGGTGATCCTATCGTGGCAGAAGAAATTGAGCGCCGACTCAAGGCTCCAGTAGAGGGTCTCGACTATACAGGCACCAACAATGAACGTCCGGATCTCACCATGCCAGACGGTTCGCGCATGTATCCATTCAGCGGACGCATCGAGCCTCTCAAGGCCAACCTCATTCCTTTCACCGGCATGAGTCTGAAGGAGATGGGCGAAAAGCCTCTCGTTCCTGGCGCATACATCAAGGACGGGAACCTCGTGATCAACGTACTCGATGCTGCCATGAGCGTTGACACCACCGAGATTCCTCTCGACGAACTCCCTTTGCCTGGTCCTCACAACCTCTACAATACCATGGCTGCTACCCTCTCGGCTCGTTTGAGCGGTTTGAAGAAGGAGCAGATCCGCAAGGCGCTTGCCACCTTCAAGGGTGTGGAGCACCGTCTGGAGAAGTGTGGTGTCGTAGATGGCGTGCAGTACATCAATGACTCGAAAGCCACCAACGTCAATTCATGCTGGTACGCGCTGATGTCGATGGACAAGCCTACCGTTCTCATCCTCGGCGGCAAGGACAAGGGTAACGACTATACCGAGATCGAGCAGCTCGTCAAGGACAAGTGTACCGCACTCGTCTACATGGGCCTGCACAACGAGAAGTTGCACGACTTCTTCGACAAGCAGGGTAAGCCAGTAGCCGACGCGCTCTCTATGCGCGAAGCACTCGAGAAGTGCCGAGAGTTCGCTCGTCCTGGCGACACCGTACTCCTCTCACCTTGCTGCGCATCGTTTGACCTCTTCAAGTCATACGAGGATCGTGGCGACCAGATGAAGGCCATCGTCAAGGAGTGGCTCTAATTCATTCCGAGACCTTATATAATATAATAATGTAATAGAAACAGATTTTCCATGGCTGGAGAACAGAAAAAACAGACTTTCGCAGGTAGCATCATGCGTGGCGACAGCAAGATCTGGATCATCTATGTGATCCTGATCTGCATCTCGTTCGTCGAGATCTTCAGTGCTACAGCTCAGTTGGCCAATAAGGCGGCCAATGCCAGTGACCCTGCGTTCAGTCATATCAAGAACCTGCTGACAGGATTCATCATCCTGCTCCTGACTCAAAGTATGAGCCTCAGGTCTTTCAAGGCATGGGACAAGATGTTCTATATCCTCGGCTTGGGATTCTTTGCCGCGACAGTCTTCTTGGGTGCACAACAGAAAGGTGCAGCGCGCTCCATTGCGGGTTTCCAGCCGGTAGAGCTGTGTAAGATCGGCGTCATCACCATGCTATGTGCAGCCGTGACGGCCAAGGATTATACCTATCAGCGCCTCTCTTTCTATCGGTCGAGGACTACGCTCAAACGATACTGGACTTATATCTTTATCATCGCACTGCCACTATTATTTATTATAGGACAGAATCTCTCAAGTGCGATGATCATCATCATGGCCAGTTTTGGCATTCTCTTCATTGCCGGGGTCAAGGGTAAATATCTGCTCAATACGGTCTTGATCGGTGGAGCTCTTGGTGCGGTCTTTGCTGGAGCACTTTTCCTGGTTTACAAGACCCATCACATGGACGCTGATGCCATGGCGGACAGCGGAGTGAATGCCAGCAGCTATACGCTCGACAAATTCATGGGTCGTGCCACCACTTGGGCCAACCGACTTTATGACCACTCTGATCTCCCTCTCTGGGAGGAGGACATGGGTGGCAAGAAGGCGCAGGAGATCTACTCGCACATGGCCATAGCCAACGGTTATCCGTTGGGTCAGTTCATCGGCCGAAGCCGTCTGCGTGACTTCCTGCCAGAGGCGTTCTCTGACTATATCTACGCCATTATTTTCGAGGAATGGGGATTCTTCCCGGCCTCGCTGATTCCGTTGCTCTACTTGCTGTTGCTGGCACGATGCTACTATCTGTCGCGGCAAACGGAGAGTACCTATATCCGACTGATCATCATCGGCCTGCCGCTCATCATGGTTATACAGGCGCTGATCCATGTAGGAGTCTGTACAGGAGCCATGTTCGTCACCGGCCAGCCGCTACCGCTGATCAGTCGAGGCGGATCGAGCATCATGGCCACAAGCGCTTCCTTCGGCATGATGTTGGCACTGAGCCGACTGATTATGCAGGAGAAGCAGCAGCGTGAAGAAGCAATATTAATGGTTGAACAGAATACAAACGAACAAGAATAAAACATGCGATTTCTTATTAGCGGTGGTGGCACGGGTGGCCACATTTTCCCCGCTGTCTCTATAGCCAACGCCATCAAGAAGGCCCAGCCGGATGCAGAGATTCTCTTCATCGGTGCACTGGGTCGTATGGAGATGGAGAAGGTCCCTGCCGAAGGATACAAGATCATCGGATTGCCCGTCCGTGGCTTTATCCGACCTTTGTTCCATCCTGGCAATCTCATGGTGCTGATCGATCTATTCAAGAGCATCCGTCAGGCCAAGAAGATCATCCGCGAGTTCAAGCCGGATGCAGCCGTCGGCGTAGGTGGCTATGCCAGTGCTGCTGCACTCAAGGCCGCCGCCAAGCTCGGTGTCCCTTATATCCTCCAGGAGCAGAACGGTTTTGCGGGTGTGACCAACCAGAAGCTGGCTTACAATGCACAGAAGATCTGTGTGGCCTACCCAAATATGGATCGATTCTTCCCTGCCGACCGCATCGTGATGACCGGCAACCCTGTCCGTCAGTCGTTGCTCGAATGCAAGGCTTCGGTCGAGGAGTCTCGTGAGGCTTTCGGCCTGGATCCGAATCTCCCAACCATTTTTGTGACGGGTGGTAGCCTCGGCGCTCGTAGCGTCAACAACGCCATTGCAGCTGGTATCAAGGAGTTTGAGGCTGCTGGCGTACAGGTGCTCTGGCAGACCGGCAAGGCCGATGGTGACAAGTGGGAGAACGCCGTCCGTCATGCAGAAGCCAAACACGTACACCCTACCATCTTTGTTTCGGATATGGCTAAGGCCTATCGCGCTGCCGACATCGTCGTGTCGCGCTCTGGAGCAGGTGCCGTCAATGAGGTCTGTCTCTTAGGCAAGGCCGCCATCTTCGTCCCACTGCCAACCGCAGCTGAGGACCATCAGACAGCTAACGCGCGTAGCCTCGCTACCCGTGATGCAGCCATCCTGATCCCCGATCATGTGGCTCCTACCCGACTCGTCAAAGATGCTATCGCACTGGTTAAGGACAATGCACGTATCGCTCGCTTTGAGCGCAATGCCAAGGCCATGGGTAAGTTCGACGCAGCGGACACCATCGCAGACATCGTCATCAAAATTGCAGAGAAGAAATCGTAATCTGTATTTTGTAATTCGTAATTTGAAATTTGATCATGAAATCAATATATTTTGTAGGAGCCGGTGGCATCGGCATGTCTGCCCTTGAACGCTATTTCAAGGCCAATGGCTATAAGGTAGGCGGCTACGACAAGACACCATCGCCACTGACCGAGGCTTTGATCCAAGAAGGAATCGACATTCACTTCGAAGATAATATCGACGCTGTTGCTCCAGAATTCAAGGATCCTACTCAGTGTATCGTCTGCTATACACCTGCCATCCCAAAGGATCATGGAGAACTCTGCTACTTCCAGCAGAATGGTTTCCAGGTCATGAAGCGCAGCAAGATCCTCGGTATCGTCACCGAGCAGAAGCGCGGTCTCTGTGTGGCTGGCACTCATGGCAAGACCACCACCAGTAGCATGATCGCCCATGTGCTTAAGCAGAGCCATGTGGATTGTAATGCATTCCTCGGCGGTATCCTCAAACCTTACGAGAGCAACCTGATGCTTTCGGAGAAGAGCGATCTTACTGTCATTGAGGCCGATGAGTTCGACCGTTCCTTCCACACGCTGAGCCCATACATGAGCGTCATCACCAGCTGTGATCCTGATCACCTCGACATCTATGGCACTGAAGAGGCCTACCGCGCTTCGTTCGCTCATTATGTCTCGCTGATCCGTCCAGACGGTCTCCTGCTCAAGCATAAGGGTATCAAGGTCGATCATAGCCAGCTGGCAGTAAGTGCAAAAAACGCTGAGTACAGTAGTACCGAGGAGGCAGATTTCTATGCAACAAATGTCCGCATCGGCAACGGGACCATCGTCTTCGACTTCGCCATCCGCGAGCCTCAGCGCTGGGGTAAGAACGATACAGAAGTCCTCTACATCAAGGATATCGAGCTCGGTGTCCCTGCTCCTATTAATATAGATAATGCGGTAGCAGCTTTGGCCATCTGCTGGCTCAATGGCTGTACCGACGACGAACTCCGCGCCGGCATGAAGACCTTCGGTGGAGCCAAGCGCCGCTTCGACTTCTACATCAAGCGCGACGATCTGGTAGTCATGGACGACTACGCTCACCATCCTGACGAGGTCAAGGCTTCGCTCTCATCGGTCATGAAGCTCTTTGCTGGTCGTAAGGTGACCGTCTGCTTTCAGCCACACCTCTACAGCCGCACTCATGACTTGGTCGATGGTTTTGCCGAGGCTTTGGCACTCCCTGACCGCACGCTGTTGTTGCCTATCTATCCAGCACGAGAATTGCCTATCCCTGGCGTCACCAGCGAGTGGCTGCTTGAGAAGATCCGCACCCAGGCGCTCAGTCAAGGGAATGAGACATTGGCCAACGAACTGGAAGTCGTAGCCAAAGAAGATCTCGTAGTAAGGCTGAAGGACCTGCGTGCACAGGGCGAACTGGATGTTGTAGTCATGATGGGTGCAGGCGTCGACATTGAACGCCTCGTCAAGCCAACTGCTGAAGCTTTGGCATAAACTTAACAAATCGTAATCTGAATGATCAAGACCATCTTCAAGGTCATAGGCATATTGCTCATCTTAGGCTACCTGCTGGCGGCAGGACTGATGTATGGCGGTTGGCGTGAGGAACCTGTATACAAAGGCCTTCAGGTCAACGTGGACTATCCGAATGACGACGCTCACTTCGTCAACCCAGCCGACATCCGTTCCAAGATTATTCCATCGAAGCTCAATCCGATCGGCAAACCTTTCAGCGAGGTCAACACAATGGAGATCAGCCAGTTCGTAGAGCAGAACAAGTTGGTACGCAACGCCGCTGTCTACCACACGCCAGACAGTCTCCTTCGCATCGACATCACACAGCGCAATCCGATTATCCGTGTCAAGAGCGCCACAACGGTCAAGGACTCGAAGGGGTCAGCCGTGAGCGACTTCTATATCGACCTCGACGGCGAACTCATGCCGGCTCAGTTAGGATCAGCCATCCGATTGCCATTGGCCACTGGCTACATCCGTGATCGCCACATCATGCCGCTGCACGATTTTGCGTTGTTCCTCAAGGATAATGACTTCTGGAGCGACGAGATCACTCAGATCTATGTACGCGAAAATGGAGACATCGAACTGATTCCTCGCATTGGCGAACATACCATCCTAATCGGTGACTTTGAGAACATCGAGACCAAACTCAAGCACGTCCGTACCTTCTATAAAAAAGTCCTACCGAAGAAAGGATGGAACGCTTACAAGGTGATCAATGCAAAGTTTGACGGACAGATTATCGGAGAAAAAAACAATTAATACAAGATGAAAATACTTACCTGTGCCATCCAGCTTGGAACCTCTCGTATCATGGCCGTTGCTGCCTGGAAGAATACGGAGACAGGTACGCTGGAGAATATCGAAATAGAAAGCGAGAACGCCAAGGGTTGCATTACCCATGGTTGTGTCTCGAATGTCGAACAGACCGCCATGCACATCAAGAGCGTCATGCAGAAGCTCGGCAACCGCATGCGCACCACCATCTCAGCCGCATACGTCGGCATGGGTGGCATCTCGTTACACTCGCTCATCCAGCTGCCATCGGTGCAGATTCCTGGCTATGACGTGCTGCAGGCCGAACCTATCAGCGGTGGCCAGCATCAGCTCATCGTCGGCGAGAAGCGTCTGCGTCAAGGTGTCGTAGCTGCCATGGAACGTGCCGGCATCAAGTTGCTCGACGTCATCGTCCTGCCACAGGCTTCAGCTCGCATCCTGACCGAGACCGAGCGTCAGCGTGGCTGTGCATTGATCGATATGGGAGCAGGTACGACCACCGTCTCTGTCTATAAGAACGGAGATCTCCAGCACATGGCCGTCATCCCATTGGGTGGCGACGCCGTGACCAGCGACATCCAGTCAAATGGTTGTTCGGAGGAAGAGGCAGAGCGCAACAAGATCGAGTGGAGCAACGCCTCAGAAGACTCGGCCGAAGTAGCAGCAGCGGCTCAGCAGGCAGCAGCCAACGCCGTGTTTGCCGAGAAGGCGCTCTCTATGTCGCAAGAGACGCTCAACACCATCGTCATCTGCCGTTATGAGGAGATCGCTGCCAACATCCTGCATCAGATCAACAAGACCGGTCTGAAGAGCAATCTTGGAGCAGGTGTCATCCTCACCGGTGGTGCAGCCATGCAGCGTGGCATCACCTCGCTGATGAGCAAGCGCCTCGACATCAGCCGTGTCGAGATCCGCGCATACGCTGAGCGTGCATTCGTCGGCAGTGAGCGCAAGCCTCATCTGACCAATCTGCTCGCCATGCTCAATTTCTGTACGGAGGACTGCATGACCCCTGTCGTCAAGACTTCCATCGCCGAGACTCCTATTGCAGCAAAGCCAGCAGCAACAGCGACACCTGTCGCAGAACCAGCAGCCAGCAAGACTCAGTCTTCGCAGCTTACGCTGGATATCCCTCAGCCAGATCCGGAACCAGAACCAGAGTTCAAGGATCCGACGATGGAGGAACCTAAGAGCAGCACCCTATTCCGCGGCTTGAAGCATTTCCTCGGAGACTTAGTTTCTGGACAGAACTAAAAGGCTGATGCTATCGTCCCTTTCACTCCCTTTTCACTCCCTTTCACTTCCCTTTTAAACTCCTTTATTACATATATATGGAAAATCAGAACGAAATCAACAACGCAACGCTCGAGTTCGATTATCAGCCTGCGCAGGAGAACCACTCCATCATCAAGGTGGTCGGTGTCGGTGGCGGCGGATCGAATGCCGTACAGCACATGTATGAGGCTGGCATCCAGGACGTCTCTTTCCTCATCGTCAATACAGACAAGCAGGCGCTCAAGGGTTCCTCAATCCCTAACAAGCTGCTCATCAGCGAGAAGGGTCTCGGAGCCGGTGCGCGTCCAGAGGTAGCACGCGAGTGTGCAGTTCAGTATACTGACGCCATCCGTCAGGCTTTGAGCGATGGCACTGAGATGGTCTTCATCACCGCCGGCATGGGTGGTGGCACCGGCACAGGTGCTTCGCCAGTCGTTGCGCAGATCGCTCATGAGATGGGACTCCTCACCGTGGGTATCGTCACCATCCCATTCCAGTTTGAGGGTCGTCGCAAGATCACTGCAGCTCTCGAAGGTGTCCGTGCCATTGAGCGCTGGTGCGATGCACTCCTCGTGGTCAATAACAACCGCCTCATCAGCATCTATCCGGATCTGACCTTCGACAACGCTTTCGGCAAGGCCGATGACACCCTCACCGTGGCAGCTAAGTCAATCTCAGACATCATCAACATCCAGGGTTATATCAACCTCGACTTTGCAGACGTCAGCACCACCCTCCGTAATGGTGGCGTAGCTCTGATCTCTACCGGTCAGGCTTCTGGCGAGGGCCGACTCACCAAGGCCATCCAGGAGAGTATCACCTCCCCATTGCTCCAGGACAACAAGATCACTGACGCCAAGCACCTCCTCTTTGAGCTCTGCTTCAGCCACGACAATCCTATCTCAATGGCTGAGATTGGCGAGATGAACAAGTTCGTCGAGAGCCTCAACCCTGAGATAGAAGTCATCTGGGGTGCCATGTACGATGACAACCTCGGCGACGATGTCCGTATCATCCTTCTGGCCAGCGGTTTTGCCATGGATCATACCACCGGTGGCGTAATTGCTGATAGTGGCATGGAACGTAAGGTGCGCGAGATGGAACTCGAGCTCCGCGACGCTATCTGCCGCACGCAGAACCGTATCAATGAGTTCACCGACTACCCTGAGGCTTCAAACATCCTGATGTCTGCTATCCGTCTGGCCACCAACAAGGCCGACAATATGACCCTCGACACCGATCTTGAAGAGGAGTTCACCAAGCTCACCCAAGCTGTTGATGCAGCTCGCGCCAACATGCAGGCCAAGATTGAGGCCGATGAACAGGAACGCCGTCGCAAGGAGAAGGAAGAAGCAGAAAAGAAGGCTATCGAGGAGCAGATCAAGCAGCTTCAGGAGAAACTCAAGGCTGCCAACTCCGCAGCAACTGCTACTCCTGCGCCTAAGGTTGAAGAGACTGCAACTCCTGTCGTTACTCCAGACCCTGTCAAGCAGCGTGAGGCAGAGGCTGCAGCAACAGTCGCACCCTCAACTCCTACCGCTCGTCCACAGTCAACTCCACTGAAGGGTATCGAGGAGATCCGTCGCTTCTATGGCGACGAGGCTGCCAACAAGATGTTGCTCGACAATCAGCGCAAGGCTTATTACGTTCTCGACGACCAGGAACTCTCTAACGAAGCACTCATCGAGCGTCTGGAGCAGCTTCCTGCTTACAATCGCACCCTTGAGGACCTGGGTCAGCTCAAAGCCGTGTCTCGCACTCCTGCCACACCAAAGGTTATTGGCAATCCTGCCAACTATCCTGACGGCACCATCCACTTCTAAACATCAAAAACAGAATGCCAAAACATAAACTCTCTGTCCGTCAGATCGTCATCCGCACGCTCTTCATGATTGCCGCGATACTTCTTGTGAGCTGGTTCTTCCCCCACAACGAAGCCTTCCGCTACGAATATGAAGTAGGCAAACCTTGGCGTTATGGCCGACTCACAGCTCCTTATGACTTTGCCATCTATCGAAGTGACAGCGCGCTGCATGTGATGGAAGATAGTCTTCGTAGTCAGATTGTCCCGAGGTTCATCCATACTCCGGGAATTGCAGACGAAGCGCTCCGTCAGTCACATGCGGCAAGGGAGCAAGTACAGAGCGAGGCGTATCGCCACCTGCGCCATCGATTAGAGGTCATATATAATAATGGCATTCTGCTGGGAGAGAAGAAAGACCAGTTGCTTCGTGAGGGCTGCCAGCAGGCTATCCTGAAGGTCGACACCAGTTCTGTCATTCTTCCTTTGTCCCAGATTCCTACCGAACGTGAAGTTTACGAGCAACTGAAGAACGACTCCCTCTACAGCCACGCATATAGCGCTGTCAATCTACGAGAGTTTATCCATAGCAATCTCGAGCTCGACACGGCTGCCATGCACATGGAATATGCCCGTATCCGTCAGCAGGTCAGCGCCACCAGTGGCGTCATCCTGGCCGAGAGCCGTATCATCGATCAAGGTGAGATTGTCACGCCTCGCACCTACGAGATCCTTGAGTCCTACCGTCGTGAGCAGCAGGACCGACTCTCGCTTGCCGGTTCGGAGCTGACCATCTTCCTGAGCCGCACCTGCATCGTGGCATTGGTCCTCTGCAGCATCCTGCTCTTCCTGGCGCTCTATCGGCCGTGGCTCTACATTCAGCAGGCCGAGGTCTTCGTAGCCGTAGCAGCCGTCACCCTCATGGTGATACTCACGGCCGAAGCCAGCAAGATGGTGGTCGGTGGTGTCTATCTCGTACCGATCGGCATAGTCACCATCCTGCTGAGTACGTTCCATGGCTCGCGTACAGCTTACTACTGTCACATCGTCATGGTACTTCTCTGCTCGTTCATCGCGCCATCGCACTTTGAGTATCTGGTCATCCAGTGCATCGTCGGCATGATCATCGTCTTCAGCCTCAAGGACGGCTTGACCGACCGAAGCCAGCTCATGCACGTCACCATCTTCTCGGCCATCGGCTATACCGGCCTCTACGCGCTCTACACCCTGGCCACCGAGGGTTCGTTGACCAATATCTCCCTCCCTATCGTCACCATGATGGTGATCAATGCCGTGCTGCTCCTCATGTCATACCTTATTATATATATGATGGAGCGTTCGTTCGGCTTCATGAGCGGTGTGACGCTGGTTGAGCTCTGCAACCTTGGCCGAGGCTTGCTCCTCCGCCTCTCACAGGAGGCTCCTGGCACCTTCCAGCACTCGCTGCAGGTAGCCAATCTCACCGCCAGCGCAGCCAAGGCCATCGGCGCTAACGCCTCACTGGTTCGCACCGGAGCTATGTATCACGACATTGGCAAGCTCTGGAATCCGAACATGTATACCGAGAATCAGCAGGGACCTAATCCGCACGACAAGCTGAAGACCGAAGAGAGCGTAGAGATCATCAAGCGCCACGTCGCCGAGGGTCTCAAGCTGGCCGAGAAGGAGAAGCTCCCTCGCGAGATCTCAGAGTTCATCCAGTCGCACCACGGCAACAGCCTCATCAAGTACTTCTACGTCACCTGGTGCAACGCGCATCCTAACGAGGAGCCTGATACTCAGCTGTTCACCTACCCTTATCCCGACCCTGTCACCAAGGAGCAGGCGCTGCTGATGATGGGCGATGGCATTGAGGCCGCCTCACGCTCCCTCAAGGAATACACCCACGAAAGTATCGCCAAGTTGGTCAATGGCATGATCGATAATATGGTCAGCACCGGCCGACTGAACAATGCCAAGATTACCCTTAGAGAGATTCAAACGTGTAAGGATTCTTTCATCCACGACCTCGAATCTATCTATCACGCTCGAATCGAATATCCAGAACTGCATAAATAAACCTCACCATGGACAAGATCATAACCGAAATTACCCCACTCGAAGAGAAAGATTGTTTCTATCTCGTGGATCGCAACAAGGAAGTTTTTGACTACCCTCTGCACAAGCATGAGGAGTTGGAACTTACATTCGAGGAAAATTGCGAAGGAACTCGTCGCATCGTCGGCGACAGCATCGAGACCCTTGGCAAGTTTGACCTTGCACTCATTGGCAGCAACCTGGAACATACCTGGGAACAGAACATTGGCCAGAGCCGCCACATGCGTGAGGTGACCATCCAGTTCTCGCCAGAACTTTTCAGCGACAATCTGCTCAATAAAGACCAGATGTCGTCTATCCACCAGCTCCTTGAACGCGCACGCAACGGCGTGGCCTTCGGCATGAATGCCATCATGCGCATCTATGCCAAGATCAATGAGGTAGCACAGGCCAAGCCGGGTTTTTACCGCTTCATCAAGCTGCTCGAAATCCTGCATGAACTCTCGCTCGAAGACGACTACCACATCCTGGCCAGCAACAGCTTTGCGCATACCAAGCAGACACCAGACAGCCGCCGCGTCCGCAAAGTCGAGGAATATATCGACCAGCACTTCAAGGAGGAAGTCCGCCTCCAGACCGTCTCTGACCTGGCCGGCATGACCCCTACCGCCTTCAGCCGCTTCTTCAAGCTGCGCACCGGCAAGACCCTCTCCGACTACATCATCGACATCCGACTCGGCTATGCAGCACGTCAACTCGTCGACACCACCACCTCAGTCGTCGAGATCTGCTACGAGTCAGGCTTCAACAACGTCTCTAACTTCAACCGTATCTTCAAGAAGCGCAAGGGTTGCTCCCCTACCACCTTCCGCGAGAACTATCATAAGAACAAGATTATGGTGTAATCTTAAATGAATAATGATTAATGAATAATGAATAATTGTCACCGCACTTCGCGTGACGGCGGTCATTATTCATTCAATTATTACTTATTCATTATTAATTATCATATCCTTACCACATGAAACTTTCTATCTACGCCGCTGTCCTCGCCCTGGCCGCCTCATGCACCAGCCAGACAGAACAGCCAACCTACGTCACCGTCCGTGACGGCCACTTCTATCAGGGAGAAAAAGAGTATCGCTACGTCGGCACCAACTTCTGGTATGGCGCCATCCTCGCCTCTGAGGGACGTGGCGGCAACCGTGAGCGCCTCATCCAGGAGCTCGACGACATGAAGCAGACAGGTATTGACAACGTCCGCGTCCTCGTCGGCGGCGACGGCCGAGAGGGTATCCCAAGCCACATCGCTCCTAAGCTCCAGCTCGAGCCAGGTGTCTACAACGACACCATCCTCCAGGGCCTCGACTACCTCATGGTCGAGCTCGAGAAGCGCGACATGAAGGCTATCCTCTACTTCAACAACGCCTGGGAATGGTCAGGCGGCTACGGTGCTTACCTCGACTGGGTAGGCTTCACAGGCGACGTCTATTCGAGCAACGACGAAGGAACTCCAGGTCCTGACGGCCGTCTCATGAAGCACTTCGACCGCACCCCTGTGCCAAGCCTCGAAGGCTGGTATGAGTACATGCAGTATGCTGGCAACTTCGTGCTCAACGACTCTGCCAAGGCCCTCGCAGCCAACCACGTACGCAACATCGTGACCCGTGTCAACACCCTCAACGGCCAGCCATACACCCAGTCACCAGCCATCATGGCGTGGGAGATTGCCAACGAGCCACGCGCCTTCGGTACTGACTCATTGCACAAGACTAAGTTCGTAGAGTGGATCGACGATCAGTCAACTCTCATCAAGAGCCTCGACCCTAACCACCTCGTCACCACCGGCAGCGAAGGCCGCAACGGCTGTGAGGAGGACATCGAGCTCTTCAACGCCATCCACACCCTACCAAACATCGACTACGCCTGCATCCACATCTGGCCAAACAACTGGGGCTGGCTCGGCAAGTTCAACCAGAACTATGACGCTGACAAGACCATCTCAGACGACGCTCCAGATCCTATCGTAGACAACGTCAGCGTAGCATGCGAGAAGACCTTGGCATACATCGACGAGGCTTACAGCTACATGCAGAAGGCCGGTCGTCCGATGGTTCTTGAGGAGTTCGGCTACCCACGTGACCGCTTCGTCTTCACCCCAGGCTCACCAACCCAGGGCCGCGACGCTTACTACAAGTACGTCTTCTCTATCATCCGCGATAGTGGCAAGATTGCTGGCTGTAACTTCTGGGGATGGGGTGGCCGCGCCAACGTCAAGAACGTCATCTGGCAGCCATACGACGACTATGTATGTGATCCTGCACAGGAAGAGCAAGGCCTCAACTCTGTCTTCGCTTGTGACACAACTACCCTCGCTATCATCCGCGAGATGGCCGAGCAATTGACCAAGTAATCACACCGTCTTGACATAACTTTAGGAGGCCAAAAACCTCTTTGTCACAAATCACAAATCACAATAAGAAAAATAGTGCACTCTGACAGCAAAATCGGATAATTTAGTCTTAAGGAAGTATTAATATATTCTTAAATAAATCCTATATATATAATAGGTGTATTTAAAACTCCTTAGAAATTTCCCGTAAAATCCAGCTGCATGTACACTGTTTTTCTTATTGTGATTTGTGATTTGTGATTTTGCTTCATAAATATTGACATCTGGTTCCAGATGTTGAAATCCTGCATCGCGGAAATTGACATTTGGTACCAGATGTTGAAATCCTACATCACGGAATTTGACGTTCTGTACCAAACGTTGAAATCCTGCATCACGGCATCCCTTACACGGTACCGTGTGGAGGATGCTTTTTTTGCAAATAAGGAGAGAATGGTAATATTATATTGTATTTAGCAAAGTTATCAACCAAAAAAATATACTTTGATACCTTGCTTCAAACCAGAATTGTACTATCTTTGCAATAACTATTCCTATACGAATTGTTAACTGTTAAAATTGTTAATCCGTTACGTTAAATTTTTAATAAAACCATAAAGACATATTTAAATATACTATCTTTGCAACGCTTGAAATGGGCAAAATCGGTGTTTTTTATTGCATAAAGACCCGACGAACCACATTACAAGAAGAAAAAAACGCATGTCCTCCACACATACTAAAAGCTACATCCTATTTAAGATTTTTATTAATTGGATTATGGAGAAAACGATTCTATTGAGGAGATAGAACGGTTTTCTGGAGACATACTAAAGCGAAAATAGTTTTTTACTATCAATATCTTTTAACTAATTTACTAATCAATGAGTATCAAAACTAAACAAACATGGCTGGCAGTCGGTGCAACCGTACTGCTCGCTGGTGGTGCTCCTGGCTTTGTAGCTCCTGGTATGATGAATACCGTGCAGGCTCAGAACCAGAAGATCACAGGTACTGTCGTTGACGATCTTGGTGAGCCAGTTACTGGCGCCAACATCCGCGTAAAGGGTACTACCCGAGGCACCATTACTGACCTCGATGGTAAGTTCTCACTCGACGCTGCTGCAGGCGAGACCCTCGAGATCTCGTTCATCGGCTACGCAACACAGACAGTCAAGGCTGCTAATGGCCTTATGGTAACTCTCAAGGAGGACTCACAGTCACTTGAGGACGTTGTAGTCGTAGGTTACGGTGTTCAGAAGAAGAAGCTCGTTACCGGTGCTACCATACAGGTTAAGGGTGACGACATTGCTAAGATGAACACCACACAGGCTCTCGGCGCTCTCCAGTCACAGACTCCTGGTGTAACTATCCAGGCTCTTTCTGGTAAGCCAGGTGAAGGCTTTAAGGTTGCTATCCGTGGTGCTGGTACCAACGGTGATACCAAGCCTCTCTACGTTATCGATGGTGTTTCTGGTGGCGACATCAACAACATCAACCCAGCAGATATTGAGTCAATCGACGTTTTGAAGGATGCTGCTTCTTGTGCAATTTACGGTTCTGCAGCTGCTAACGGTGTAATTCTTGTTACCACCAAGCAGGGTAAGGCTGGTAAGATCCAGGTTTCTTACGACGGCAATGTAGGTTGGCAGGATATCTATCGTCTCCCACAGATGCTCACTGCTAAGGAGTATATGCAGGCTCAGGATCTCGCACGTTTCAACTCTGGTCTTCCAGCTTGGAACTGGGCTTCTTACTTCAAGGGCTATGAGGATCTCTATCAGTCATATATCGACGGTTCTAACCCTGGCACCAACTGGGTAGAGGAAATCCGTAACAAGAACGCTGTAACTACCAGCCACGCTCTTAACGTCGCTGGTGGTACTGACCGCAGCAAGTTCTCTATGGGTCTCGGCTATCAGTATCAGGATGGTATCATCGGTACTAAGGAGGCTCCATCAGACTTCGGTCGTTTCACCATCCGTCTCAACTCTGAGCACGTGATTGCTCGCAGCTCTAAGGGCTTCGATGTCATCAAGGTAGGTGAGAACCTGTACTGGCAGCAGAAGAAGAGCCAGGGCATCAATAATAGCAACCAGTATGCTAACCCATTGGCAACTGCTATCCGCCATACCCCAATCGTTCCTGTTTACGCTAAGGATGGTACCTACTTCGACCTCGAGGACTACAAGTCAACTGGCCTCTTCAACTATAGCACCTACCTGAGCAACCCAGTCATGATGATGCGTACTCAGTATGGTGACAATGACAGCCAGTCATTCGGCCTCAACGCTGTAGGTTATTTGGAGATTCAGCCAATCAAGGGTCTCATTTACCGTGGCCAGGTTGCTTACAACCAGTCTTCTTGGAGCTATCGCAACTACTTGCCAGTATATGCTATCAATGAGCAGGGTGACTTCCGTACCAATGATGAGGCTACAAACCAGATGGGTATGGGCTGGGGTTGGAACACCACCAATACCTTGAACTATAAGTTCGATCTTGGCAAGAACAACTTCGATGTACTCTTCGGTACCGAGTATGGCATCAGCAAGCCAAGCTATGGCTTCTCGCTCAATGCTAAGGCTTCTGGTTCTGTTGTAGCAGACATGGATCATGCTTATATGTCATTAATGAAGAACAATACAACCGCATCTGTCGGTGGTACTCCTTACGGTGACTCACGTGGCATGTCTTACTTCGGTCGTATCAACTACAACTATGCTGAGAAGTATATGCTTTCTGCAATCTTCCGTGCTGATGGTTCTTCAGTCTTCGCTCCTGGTCATCGTTGGGGTTACTTCCCTTCATTCTCTGCAGGCTGGGTAGTTTCTTCAGAGAAGTTCATGGAGAGCGTAGAGTCATGGATGGATTACTTGAAGCTCCGTGCTGGCTGGGGTCAGAATGGTAACAAGAACGTAGCAGGTGCATTCGCTTATGAGGCAGCTTTCGCATACGATCCATATTCTAACTACTCATTCGGTACTGATGCCGGCAAGTATGACGTTCCTACTTCAGGTGCTTCTCTCTCTCGTCTGGCTAATCCTGATCTTACCTGGGAGACTTCTGAGCAGATCAACATCGGTCTTGATGCCCGCTTCCTCGCAAGCCGCTTGAATGTAAACTTCGACTGGTATCAGAAGACCACTAAGGACCTTCTCGTTTACGTTCCAGTATCTCCAACCACAGGTTTCGACCAGGCTTTGAAGAACGCTGGTACTGTACGCAACACCGGTATCGAGTTCGCTGCAACTTGGAACGATAAGATTGGCAGCGATTTCCACTACAACATCGGTTACAACATTGCATATAATAATAATAAGGTAACCAAGGTTAACTCAGATCGTAAGTACAACCCTGGTGGCAACAATGTACTCTCTCAGGGTACCACCTACCTCGCTCGCTTCGAGGAAGGTCAGCCTATCGGTTACTTCTGGGGTTATAAGACTGATGGCGTTATCCAGAACGCTTCAGATCTTGATGCATATCTCGCTTCACTCGGTGGCAACAAGGCAAACGCTCTCCAGGGCGATGCATTGAAGGTAGGTGACCTCAAGTTCGTAGACAACAACGGTGATGGCGTTATCAATGTTGATGACAAGACCAACATCGGTAATCCAAACCCAGACGTTACCATGGGTATCAACCTTGGCTTCGACTGGAAGGGTCTTGACTTCTCTTTGACTGGTTATGCAGCTCTTGGCCAGCAGGTTGCTTATGGTGGCTATCGTCGTTTTGCTGATTCTGGTCAGGATAACTTCACCACTCAGATCTTTGATTACTGGCTTGGCGAGGGTACTTCTAACAAGTATCCACAGCTCAACGTAATGAACACTGGTGCAAACTGGCAGGAAATCTCAGATATCTACATGCAGGATGCTGGTTACTTCCGTCTCCAGAACATTACCCTCGGCTATGACTTCAAGAAGCTTCTGAAGAGCATGCCACTCACCCAGTGCCGTCTCTACGTTCAGGCTCAGAACCTCTTCACCATCACTGGTTACGAGGGTATGGATCCTGAGAACGGTAAGTCAATCTGTAATGAGCAGTGGGTAACTGGTGTTGACGTAGGTAACTATCCTAACCCACGCACCTTCGTTGTTGGTGTAAACATCAAGTTCTAATCTAAAAGTGATTTCACATATAATGAAAAAGATATTTTTATTAGCAGCTGCCACTCTGGCAATGGGTATCACTTCCTGCGACATCGATGATGTAGAGAACATCACTGAGTTGTCACAGTCGACCTTCCCTGCAACCGAGGAAGATGCTGCTGCAGTGCTCGCTGGTATCTATCAGAACCTGAACGAGACACACGCTAACCCACAGTGCTCTTATCTGTATTTGGCTTGTCTTGCCAGTGATGATCAGCTCGGTGGTGGTGGCACCAACGATAAGTTGATGCAGGCTGAGGACCTTATGCTCAACAATGGTACTGATATGACCAATCAGTTCTACAATGACCGATACAAGGGTGTATCTCGTGCAAACGTTCTCATCAACGTGCTTGACGATCCTCAGACACCAGTTCAGAAGCAGGCTAAGGGCGAGGCTCTTGCCCTCCGTGCATTCTACTACTATGAGCTCGCTTCAATGTATGGCAATGTACCTCTGGTACGTAGCGCAGAAGAAGCTGACGCTGTTCAGGGTGACGTAAAGGTTCTCTGGGGTCAGATTCTCCAGGACTATCGTGACGCTATTGAGCTCATGGATGAGACCCCACGTCATGACGGTCACCTTGACCGCTATGCTGTAGAGGCTCTCCTCGGTCGTGCATGGCTTTTCTACACAGGTATGTATGGCAATGGTGAGGACATCGCTGCTCTTACCAGCACTACTTACAATCCTCTTACTGAGGTTACTTTGAACGATGAGACCAAGATGACCAAGGCTGATGTTATCGCTTACATCAACGAGGCTGCTTCAGTAAAGGATAAGCCAGGTTACTACTCTCTCGTTACGGACTTCCGTAGCCTCTGGGCTTACTCTAACGAGAAGACCAAGAAGGACTACGCTTATGCAGCTGGTGCTGCTTGGGTAGAGGACAATGCAGGCGTCAACCCTGAGTCAATGTTCGCTATCAAGTTCAACAAGCAGGCTTCATGGTCAACCACCATCGGTTATGCTAATGGTATCGCACTCCACTTCGGTGCTCGTGGCGGTCAGGATTATGGCCACACCTTCCCATTCGGTCAGGGCTGGGGCGCAGGTCCTGTTGCTGCTAACCTTGTTGCTGACTGGAAGGCTTCTGAGCCAGAAGATCTTCGTCGTGACGCTACCATCCATGACTGGGCAGAATCTCCTCTCTATGAGTACAATGACGACTATGTACAGGCTACTCAGTTCTATAACAAGAAGTGGTCTCCTGTCACCAGCAAGAAGGATGACGGCACTTACTTCTGTACTTTCGAGAACGATATGTACCCAGGCATGTGGGAGACCTCAGGTGTTGAGAACTTCCAGCTCGGTAATATCCATGACTTGATCCTCGTTCGTTTCTCTGATGTCCTTCTCATGAAGGCTGAGCTCAACGATGATGCAGCTCCTCTTAATGAGGTACGTGCTCGTGCAGGTCTTGCTCCAGTAGGTTATTCACTTGCAGCTCTTCAGAACGAGCGTCGTTGGGAGTTCGCTTGCGAGGGTCTCCGCTGGAACGATATGCGCCGTTGGCACATTGCTGCTTCCGCTCTTGAGAAGCAGACCGACACAGACGTTGTCTACTGTGGTATTCCAAGTACCAACAAGAAGCAGGGTCCTGGCTATAAGGCTCGTTATGAGGCAACTGCAGGTTTTGCAAAGATGCCTGAGACTCAGATCGAGAACGGCACTGTAAAGCAGAACCCAGGTTGGGATGACAACAACAGCAACTACGGTGGCTGGGCTGAGTAATTGTTACACCTATAATTAAAAGACAAACAAAAATGAAAAAAATATATTTTGGTCTGGTGACTGCACTTGCAGTTCTCGCTTCTTGTGATCCTCTCGTGGACGACAAGAGCTGGAGCGGTGAGACAATGTCAGAGGAGCAGCTGTCTAGCGGTATTGTTGTAAAGCAGTACGGTGGCGATAAGTCAGCTTGCGACGGCACTGAGACAGCTGGTGGCAACTGGATTGAGTTCACTACCAACCCAAGTAAGGTTGTCCGTGTTTACTACAAGAAGAAGGATGGCAGCATTCAGGATCTTTCTAATGGTAAGGCTAATGGCCTCTTCTTCCTGAAGCCAGCTCGTGGTTCTGAACCACAGCAGACTCTCTATTTTGAGACCCTCGAGTTCGATGGTTCTTCAGTAACTGCTTCTAAGACCCTTGAGATCCAGGCAGCTACAGCTCTTTCTCCAGAGATGATTCTCCTTTGCTCTAACAAGGGTGAGAAGACCTGGAAGTGGGACTTCGAGCAGCTTGGTACCTGCTGGGGTAACATGGGCGCTGATGCATCATGGGGTGGTAACGACATCCCTGGTGGTGGCTTCAAATGGTGGGGCGTTGAGAACGCTGCTGACCTTGCTGACCAGGCAAACCATGCAGTAGCTGGTGACTTCAAGCCAGGTGAGGCAGACAATGACGCTTACATGGTATTTGCTGAGGATGGTACTGTAAAGTGCTACGATGCAAAGGGCAATGTAATCCGTTCAGGCTCTGTTGAGATCCAGAACTGGGATCCTACCTTCGGCAAGGATCCTTGGAAGGCTGGTACTCTCAAGACCTCTGAAGGCGCTATGCTCTTCCCATACGAGATCAATGCTGGCGGCAAGTTCGTCACAGAGTACGAGATCCACGCTCTTACTGCTGACAAGATGCTCCTCGTCTACCCAGACGGTGGCAAGTGGTCTGGCTGGCAGGAGGCTACTTACTGGACCTTCTCTTCTAACAGCGATGCTGAGGGTATGCTCTCAGGCGACTGGACTTGGGACTTCGACCAGATGGGTACTTGCTGGGGCAACATGGGTGCTGATGCATCATGGGGCGGCAACGACATCGCTGGTGGTGGCTTCAAGTGGTGGGGCGTTGAGAACGCTGCTGACCTCGCTGGTCAGGATGGACACGTAGCCGGTGACAAGATCGCAGGCGAGTATGACAACGATGCTTACATGACCTTCGATGATGAGGGCAACGTTGTTTGCTTCGATAAGGATGGCAACCAGATCCGTAAGGGTACTTACGAGATTCAGAACTGGGATCCTACCTTCACCAAGGATGCTTGGAAGGCTGGTATCCTCAAGACCTCTGAAGGTGCTACTCTCTTCCCATACGAGATCAATGCTGGTGGCAAGTTCGTTACCGACTTTGAGATCCACAAGCTCAACACCCAGCAGATGCTCCTCGTCTATCCAGACGGTGGCAAGTGGTCAGGCTGGCAGGAGGCTACCTACTGGACCTTCAAGAAGAAGTAATTAGATTTAAGTAAATCATTTATAGAAATACTCCGTGCAGGTCATTCAGGCTTGCACGGAGTATTTCTTTATCCTTTCCTTATACTATAGTAACTCAATGTTTGGCAGTGTCGCAAGAAAGTATTATCTTTGCAGCGTGCTCTTTATGAGTGCATCGTCTTATCATCAAAACATAAGATTATCAAGAAAACTCTTGTTCAACGACAATGAAAAAACTAACCGTCATTATACCAGGAGCCATAGCGCTGCTATTCGGCATCTTCGCTTTCTTATTCGCCTGGAAATCGCATCCTGAGCTGCTCTCCTTCCACGAGCAGAACCAGATGTTCCTGTTTTCAAGCGACTATTTCACGAACTCAATCAGCGTGGCTGGAGGCTTGGCAAACTACGTGAGTGAGTATCTCGTGCAGTTCTATTTCTATATCTCTGCCGGTGCCGCCATCGTAGCAATTGTACTTGTTTTGCTTCAAATTCTCTCTTATAAGGCGCTCAAGACAGTCAATGAAGCCTGGCACATCACACCTTACATCATGTCATGGCTCATCACACTCCTGATGGGAGCTCACATGATGGACGAGAACACCTTGCTCTCCTTCCCTATTGCTATTATCCTCTCCCTACTCACCTATCTGGCTTGCCGACGCGGAGGTTGGATCGGTCAGCTCATCGCCACTCTGCCTCTCTATTGGCTGGCAGGTCCTGCATTTATCATTCAGGTCGCACTGGCTATTGCCGATAGCTGGAGAGCGAAGAGCTGGAAGGCTGCCATCCTCCCCTCTTGCGCCTTGATCCTTGTTGCTGCTGGCGGTTTCTATGCTTGCCGTATGCTCTGGATCGCTCAATATCCTTGGGACACGGTGCTGGCAGGTATCAACTATCATCGCCTCACCATCATGAACATGGAGGCTCCAGCATTGCAGAATGCCATCCTTGGAGCCATGGTTTCCTTTGCACTGATCCTGCCACTGCTGCATGTCGTCGAGCAGATATCCCCTAAAATAAAGTCTCTCGATGTGACTACCGCCACCGTCTTTGCTTGTATCTATGGCGGCCTCTTCCTCGCTCCGAATATCAGCAATAACCATCATGACAAGAATACACACGTCATCCTGGAGCAGCTCTATCAGATGCGACGTGGAGATTGGAATGGTATCATTGCCAAGGCCGAAGAATATAAAAAGGAGAAACTACCTGCTTTGGAGTCACCGCTGAGTGCCAATGCCGTCAACCTCTCGCTGGCGATGAGAGGACAACTGGCAACCCGCATGTTCGAGTTTCCACAGACAGGTATCCAGGGCCTGATCATGCCACGTGTCCGTGACAATGTGAGCAATGTCACCTCGATGGAAGTCTTCTGGCAGCTCGGATTCATCAACGAGAGCCTCCGCTACGCCTTCGACACGCAGGAGAGTATCCCCAACTGTCGCAAGAGCGCTCGCTTCACGCAAAGATTGGCCGAATGTAACATACTCAACGGTCGATACGATGTGGCTTCGAAATACATCGATCTGCTGAAACAGACCCTGTTTTATGACCAATGGGCCGAGCAGGCCGAGACCTATCTCTACAATGAAGACAAGATCAAAGGCTTCCCGCAATGGAACAAGAAATTGCAGAACCGCCTCACCAACGACTTCCTCTACTACTATCCAGAGATGCCGAAGATGCTTGGTCAGCTCGTGCTTCACAACAGGGATAATCTGCTTGCTTACAACTACTTCATGGCCTCCCTCCTACTGACTGGCGACACTCGCAGCTTCGTGTTTAATCTGCCATCGCATCCACTTGAAGGCCAGGATCCTTTCCCGCATGGTTACAAGGAATACGTAGAGTACATGAAGACTCACGCTAATCCTACCGATGCCGTCACAGGAGCCTCTTACTAACACTCAAACACGAATTATCATAAATTATCACGAATTATATCATAAATTATTTTTGAGAAATTCATGACCATTCATGATAATTCATGTAAAAAATATATTTTGAGATCAATGAAACGCTATATATTATATATAATGTGTATGGTGGCAGCCGCCATGCTGACCGTGGCTTGCACCGACCGTCCGAAAGATGCTTTGTGCATTGATCAGCTACCCAACATCTATCCGGATTATGTCGACGTGACCATCCCAGCAGGCCTGGCTCCTCTCAACTTCAACCTCATGGCCGAAGGCGAGCTCCGCAAGGAGGCTGACGTGGAAGTAGTCGATGTCGTCGTCCGTGGCAGCAAGGGTGGTGAGATCATGGCCAATGGCAAGTATGCCGACTTTGATATTGATGACTGGAAGGAGCTGACCGAACAGAACAAGGGTGGCGACCTGACCTTCACCGTCAGCGCAAAGAAGAATGGCAAGTGGCTGCAGTACAAGGACTTCAAGGTTCAGATCTCTGAATACAAACTGGAGGATTATGGCTTGACCTATCGCAAGATTGCGCCTGGGTATGAGACTTATAGCCACATCGGAAACTTCCAGCGCGACATTCACTCGTGGGACGAGGAGGCCATCATCGAGTCTCAATCCATCCCGGGTCAGTGCATGAGCTGCCATACGGCCAATCGCACCAATCCTGCGCAATTCACCTTCCAGCTCCGTGGCAAGCATGGCGCTACGCTTGTGCAGCGCGAGGTGGCTGAGGGAGATCCTGCTGCCAACGGTCGTGCCAATGGCAAGCCTATCGCTCGTGAGTGGCTCAAGAGCGACCATGACTCTACGCTCTCGAAGTGTGTCTATCCTTACTGGCACCCATCAGGCAACTATTGCGCCTACTCGCTCAACCACATCCACCAGCTCTTCTGGACAGGCAAGGAGCGCCTCATCGAGGTCTTCGACGACGCTTCGGACGTCATCGTCCTCGACGTCCGCACGAAGGAAATCCTCCGCTCACCACTCATCGAGCGTACCCAGGATGTGTATGAGACCTACCCGGCCTTCTCCGTCGACGGCAAGACGCTCTATTTCTGCGCATCACACGCCTTCTCGGTTCCTACTTACGCTGATTCTGTGCAGTATAACCTCTGCTCGATAGCCTTCAATGAGGAGGACGGCACGTTCGGCAATCGCCTCGACACGCTGATCAACGCGGCGGCTGAGGGCCATTGCGTCACCCTTCCACGCCCTTCTTACGACGGCAAGTGGCTGCTCTACTGCTGGTCAGATTTTGGCAACTTCCCGATTGACCACAAGGAGAGCGATCTCTGGATGCTCAACCTCAGCACGGGTGAGCGTCACGCCTTGGCAGAAGCCAACTCTGACGAGACCGAGAGCTATCACAACTGGAGCAGCGACAGTCGCTGGATCGTCTTCTCTTCTCGTCGCGAAGATAGCCTCTACAGCCTCCTCTACCTGACTTGTGTCGATGATCAGGGACGCGCCTCGAAGCCTTTCCTGCTGCCTCAGAAGAATCCTTGGCAATACTATCACAACTCCATCTATAGCTACAATGTGCCAGACTTCACCTGCGATAAAGTGGATTTCGATGTGCATGGAGCCTACGAGGAGAGCTTTGGAGACAAGAAAATCCCTGTCACGATCAGATAATAAACAAGAAGAGGGCGTGTCAAAAGTCCATGATTAGACTTTTGTACGTCCTCTTTTTATTTTCAAGCCACTATCTTTATTGAGAAGTATTCTTCAGGACTGAAATCTTTGATTTTGGTCAAATCTGGGCTTAATACCGGCTCATAGCCT
>JAZQQH010000112.1:0-1833 GCA_045628985.1 Bacteroidales bacterium
GCCGAACTCTGGCCCCTCAGCTTGTTGGCGCAGCTGGCCGCAAATGTGGCCACTGAAGCCTTGACTTGCTCAATGGTGGTGATCATGTCACCGAAGCTTCGGCTGGTCGTTATGTTCTGTCTCATGAGAATCTCTGAGGTATCGATACAGGAATAGCCGTTCAGTTCCTTCCACGTCTCCACACCGGGTTTGCTGAAATGCCTGCGGACCCAGTCTCCAGGCTTGTCGGCAAACTCCAGAGGGGTATTTACACCGAGGCTTTTGAGCTTTTCGAATGACCGTCTGCCAATGCCCCAGACATCCGACAGGTCGAAGATCTCAAGGGCCTTTCTTCTCTTCTCATCAGAATCGATCATACAGACTGACCGATACCCAGGGTACTGCTTTGCAAACTTGCTGCCTATCTTGGCCAAGGTCTTCGTAGGCGCGACACCGACGCTGACGGGAATGTCAGTCCAGAGACATATCCTGTCGGCGACGCTGCGCATGTACTCCTCGATGTCAAAGTGAATCTCGTAGCCGGCAAGATTCGCAAAGCTCTCATCGATGCTGTAGTTTTCCACAATGTCCACGGACTGCCGAATGATGTTCGTCACTCTCTGTGACATCGCCGAATACAGCATCATGTTTGTTGAAAACACTGCGACTCCGCCCTTCTCAACGGTGTCACGCACCTTGAAAAGCGCATCGCCCCTGTGCAGCCCCAGCGCCTTCGCTTCCGGAGTGAGGGCCACAATGATGCCGTCATTGCTTGAGAGGACGCATACGGGCTTGTGACGAAGACCGGGATGGAAGACCCTCTCCACATTCGCGAAGAAGCTGTTGCAGTCGATAAGCGCCCACATGGCCGTCTAGTCTCTTGCTCTGTGAATGATATACGTGACTGTTCCCCAGACACAGAACTCGTCTTCGGGAGTGATCTCCCTTTTCTTGTAAGCCGGATTGGCGGGAATAAGCCAACCGGTCTCACCGTCCTTGACGAAGTGTTTCAACGTGTATTCCCCGTTGATCTCGCATACGGCGATTTCTTTCGGTGACGGTTCCCTGTTGCTTTTGTCCACAATGATGATGTCACCATTCATGACTCCCGCGTCAATCATGGAATCACCCTTCACCCTTATCAGGTATGAGGCTTCCGGGTGTGGACAGAGCATGCGGAGCAGCTCTATGTCCTGCGACCTCTCATCATTGTCGAGCGGGATAGGGAAGCCCGCCGTTACTCTCTGGTCGAAGTAGGGCAGATGCATGGGAGCCACACCGGACGGTTTGATGACTTTCCCTATCTGGGAAAGGCCTTCTGTCTCATCCAGCGCACGGCTGAGACTGGCATTGATGAACTCTGTCCGGTTCTCCATCGAGCCGATCCTTTCTGCCAGCTCTCCAGAGCACCTGAACGAGAACAGCCTGCTGTCTCCTTTGGGTCTTCCTGCGCCAGCCCTTCGGCCACCGCGTTTCTCCGTCTTTTCCGCCATACTGCTTTCCTTTTGCTTGCGGCTGCAAAGGTAATAAGACTTTTGATAACTGTAATACATTTTTCAAAATCATTTCAGAAAAAGTGTTCATCAGCCACGTTTGCCTCTTGTGATATCTGCTGCAGTACCTCTGTGCAGCACTCTGCGGAATACGGGTCTTCATATACTGTTTTCTCATCTGCGAAGTTTCGTATTTGGAGTCGGATAAATTCCGGAGGGTAGCAGGCGCACGGTCCGATGTCCTGTCTCTGCTCTGATACCGCATCTGTTGTGAAAGACTGCCGTGATGGCGCATTGCTGTTTCTGTGGACAAACGGCTTCTCCGGTGTATTCTTGGTCATCATTGGCCTGTGCGTGTCCG
>JAZQQH010000113.1:0-48639 GCA_045628985.1 Bacteroidales bacterium
CGTCTTGGCCAAGACATCTGCTGCTGAACCTGCATGCTCAAGGATAGAACCTACGATACGCGTCTCAATAGAATTTCCTTTCATGCGGGTGCGAGGTGCGTTGCTTGTAACGGTTACTTGATCAAGAAGTTGCGTCTGCTCGGTGATGCTGACTTGCGTGCTATCCGTGAGTACATGGCGCTTACCATCGCTCTGGGCATGGAGGTGGTTAAAGTTATAGAAAAGGGATAAGATAGCGAGTATTACGGCTCGCCAGGCAGAGGTATTATAATCTTTCATATTGTGATGGGTAGGGTTTATTGTTTTGTAGAGTATGGGTTGTGAAGAATTGTGGCGTCATACATTGCATTAATAAACTCGGTGTACATAGAGTTTGAACACTGGATAAGATACTCACCTTCGGCATTATAATCATAAAGCTCATTGCCTAGAACATAAGCATCTGCAATTCGTTTAAGAATACCATGATTGCCTAATTCCCCATTCTTGTCACGATAAACGGATGCACCGAAATATTCCAACTTGACCATCTGGCGGAAATGCTCGCGCAGCAGATTCAACTGCAATTCCGTACACGGTTCTCGAGCGAACATTTCGAGGCAACGACGGACATCTTTTTGCGCCTGTTCTTCCATACCAGGTTTTGCTTCAATGTGGAAGCATAGGCACTCTCGGTCTTTCCCATCGAGGATAAAGTTTGGATAAACTATGACATTTTTCACAGCTTCAGGCAACCCTTCCTTACTTTTCAGATCTGTAAAGCGAAAATCCGTGTACAACGATAAGAGACAGAAATTAGCCAAATGCTGGATGGAGAACGAGGTGGATCTGAGGTCTGGATGCACGGACGGAACGATAGGAATACGCAAGTCAATCCGACCTTCAAATTGCGACATGATGCCACTGAAACGGTTCTCTTCAATACGACGGAGCGCTTTTTCATATTCAATGTTTCCCACCGCGATTACCGCCTGCTCTGCCTCACGAACCACTCGTTGCACAATGCATGAATCTTGCGGATAATCCTCGCGCTCATTCTTGTAAAGGAAATAACGGGTACCGTCCGAAAGGAATCCTTGATGCAAGGCGGTATCTATCGGAATCGTTGATCCGCCCTCACGAGAAAAATAAAAACCATCCTGACAGACATAATCTTCACGTTCAGGATTCTGGGATTTGCAACAGGCAAAGTTTGCCATTGCAAGAGCTGCAAGTAAAAAATAATACTTTTTCATTTTGTAGTTTGTTTAGGATTTATGCACTCATAAAGAGTACGCTGCAATCTGGCAGTGCGCATCTGGCAGAATTGCGGCGCAAAGATAAAACCTTTCGTCAACCCCTGCAAGGTCTCGGGACAGACACCTCGGAATGTGGGATATTTGCCAAGGGTGGGACAGAAGGAAAGCTTCTCTCAGGATGATACATGATGTTACAAAAGTGGGATTCTCTTTTCCAAAAGACAGTTTTTCCTTTCCAAATATCCCGTTTAACGATATTTAGAGCCAGGTTTTTGTGTTTTTCCTTAGTATGTCGTATCTTTGCGCTGTTTTTAATTGTCATTTATGAAACCTATTCCTCGCATCGTCATTTCTGACTATCTGTGTTACGGCGTCGGATTCTTCTTGTTTATCGTTCTGCTCGAACCATTTGGTACACGGGACTTTATCCAGGCCAATGTGAATCCGTATTATTTCTATGTGGTTGAGGCTGTCTGCTTCATCCTCATCTTGCTATTGTGTGAGTGTCTGACATCCTATGTATTTCATCTTCCTGCTGATTATTCGCAACCGAGAGAGTATCAGATAAGACGTCTGCTTTACTTCGCCATCCCCTGTATCTTTATAAATACAGTGTTCGATGGAGAGTTCTTTGTCATTATCCGTTGGGGTTGGAAACGATGGTATTATCTATGGCAGGATTATGATGGCTGCTTCACACTGAAGTGGTTCTTTCATGATCTGAAGGAGGCTATTTCTGTCGGTGCATTTATCATCGCGTATCAGATCTTTGTCACCAATAACCGTATGCAGCGATACCAGATTGAAGAACTGCAATCGATCAATAATCTGCTCGAAGCCGAACATGACTCTGCTCGTAATCAAGCCGAGCCAGAAAAGATCGTGTTACAGGGAGAGAGCCGCGAATCTATTATTATCAATCCCTCAGACATCCTTTATGTCGAGTCGCTGTCCAATTATGTCAATATCGTTTTCTTTTCCGCATCTGACTTGACGCAGAAAAGACTCAGAATTTCTTTGAGAGATCTCGAAGAAACGCTGAGTCCTTATCCTTTCATCTTCCACATTCATCGCGCATTTCTCGTCAACCTGAATTATATCACTCAGGTTTCTGGCAATGCAGCTGGATATAAACTCCAGCTTTTCGGCACGGATAAAGTGCTACCTGTCTCTAAGGCTAATGTCGGGAGATTTAAGGAGATTATTGAGAAGTGGAGGAATTCCATCGATCCTGGGTCGTCTTCCAGAATTCCTCCTCTGTGATTTCCTTGTTCCACAGACGGTGGGCTTCTGGGACGAAGAACTGAAGGTAGCTATAGAGCACGCGTATATACTGCTCATGTTGGGAATATTCCTGTTGCATATACACGAATTCTGGGTCAACAAGTACGGTTGTCACAAACTGGCGCATGTTGCTTTGGTCCCACGAAGCGTGATGCTCCACAATCTGATTGCGACGAAGTTCTTTCTTCAGTTGGTTGATTTCCTCGTGGTTCTCTTCTGCCACACGCAGATCCTCAAATCCGATGGCTATCACATTGGCAAATGATCCCAGAATCTCATGGCTGTTGACGCTCTGCGAGAATGAGTTCTCGTAGGCGTGATTGACGATCAGTGAGTTTGGCCAAGTAAAGACATCGATAAGCTGGTAGATGTCTTCATTGCTCAATGAATCAAGTGACTGATGGGTTGCCATCCAATAGAGGTGGTCCTTCCGGTCGTAGTATTGCACCACTTTTTCCAGATTCGAGAGTCTTGACTCCATGTTCGAGAGACATCGCTCCACCAGCGCATCAGCTGCTTCTGCTTTCTGCTGCTTCTCGTACCACATGGTGGTGCCAAAGGTCAGGACAATGCCAAGGACGGTGGCAATGAAATCGGTCATGAATGAGCTGAAAGTCTGATGATGTCGTTGACACCACTCACGGATCGTTTTGAATGGATTGATCTTTTTCATTTCTATACTTTTATTACTTATAGCAATTATTTGATCATAGACAAGGCGTCATTGATGTATTATTGTTATCGAAATCTGGCGCAAAGATACGTAGTTTTTTCTTCTCTTGCAATAGTCAGGGACATATTGTAGGTTATATAGGGATAGATGTTAGTGAAGTATCGAGAGCGCATCCTTGATTTCTGCTTTATTTGCGCGTGAGACAGGAATCTTTTTATCGATATAAAAGAGGTTGAGACGCATGGAGCCTTGTATGTTCTCTATCGATTCGACGAAGTTGAGATTGACCAGGAATCCTCGGTGACACTGTATAATCTGGTCTTGCCTGCCGATATCTTCCTTGATCTGCTTTAATGTGGACCGAAGTGTTGTCTTGCGAACGCTGTCTTCTGCCAGATAACAAACCTCGGTATAATTGGCCACTGACTCTACGTAGAGGATATTCGTCGAAGAGACTTCCAGCATAATGTCTCCGTAATGACTATGTAGGACACAATCAGACGATGCATAGGTTGAACTGGAAACAGGAGATTCGCTCTCCGTAATATCTGCAATACACTGTTGGTGCTGTTCGAGCATTTGATTGATCTGACGGATATCCTCCAGTTCTTCATTTGTCTGTCTGAACCGGAAGAGAAGTAAATCAATGATGAAAAAGAACACGGAGTACATCATCACCATACTGCTGTTGCCACAAAATGAGTGCCATACGCCTGGAATAAAGGGATTGTCTTCTGGCATAAAGAAGTAGTGAATCACACAAAGTAATATGCCCGTCAGCGGTATATAAAGCAGATACAAAAGGGAAAGATTAATGAGCAACCGATGCATCGGGGTGCGAGTGTCGTATCTGAAACGGAACAAGTAATAACCGATTAATAAAGTAAAGAAACGCCCCAAGAAACAGGCAGAACTCTCACATGAGGCAATGTAGATAAACTGAAAGATATCGGGCACACGGCTCATACCGTATGGCCTCAGAAAGTAGAATGCCAGAACAAGCACGGCGCATGGCCACAAGGAATCGAAGAGAATCTTTTTGAAGGTACGTGAATCCATATTATATTTTTTGATGCAAAGGTACCGTTATTTCGTAAAACACCCAAATTTTAGGGATAATATGGCTCGTTTAGGGATAAATAGCATGCGATTCATCCCTTTTCCTACCCATTTATCCCCATAGAGCTTACCGAATATCCCTCTGTATGGGCAATTATCCCTCAGGGTTGGAGATCTCGTTTTATGGAGCTATCTTTGCGAGGTCAAAAATGACACATTTATATAATATTAATCAAACCCTAAAAGATGAAAAGAAACAGTTTCTTATTCCTTACTATGGCGCTGCTACCAGCAGCATTGTCGGCACAGAACACAGATGGCCAGCGTCGTATCGTCACTGATTCCACCCAGACACTCATGACCGATACCACCTTCCTATTGCACGACATTACGGTATCTACGACCTTGCCTCGCACCAAACTCAAAGCAGGAGCCTTGGTCACGAAAATTCTTGGGTCTGTGCTTGGCCAGTCGGGTACTGCTTATGAGATGCTGGGCAAAGTGCCTGGAATGATGCAGCGAGGTGAGACGCTGGAGGTGATTGGTAAAGGTGCTCCTCTCTACTATCTCAATGGCCGTAAATTGAATGACGTAGAAGAACTGAAACGTCTACGGAGTGAGGAAGTGCTTGATGTGGAGGTCATCAACAATCCAGGAGCTCAATATGATGCTACGGTTAGTGCTGTAGTGCGCATCCGAACACGCCGACCACAAGGCGAAGGTTTCGGCTTCGACCTCTCTGCTCAGCATAATCAGGACATCCGTCAAGCCAGAAACGCAGATCCTTCGGCCACACTTAACCTGAACTATCGGCATAAAGGTCTTGACCTTTTCGGGATGATCAATGGATGGACTTCGCATACACAACAGATCAGTACGGCTGACCAGCACATCTATACGTCTCACAACGATAACCGACAAGTGGGCGGCGGTGAAAGCAGGTTTGCTGGTAGCGGTATGAATTATGCCCTGGGAACCAACTGGATGGCTAGCGAGAAGCATGGTATGGGTTTTCGATTGCAGCTTGACAAGATGCTGAGCAGCAAGGAGTCGATTGTTCTCGATGAAGACATTTATAATAATGGAGTTTTCTACCAGCAGATTCACTCTATGACGAATACTATTTCCAGACTTCCACTTGGTTATAACCTCAATACTTATTATAATGGTCAATGGGGAAAGCTCTCTGTGGATTGGAATTTCGACTGGCATCGCAAAGGTGGAACGGAGGAGATGGAAGGCGAGGCAGGAACCGTGCGATCGTCAAACCATGCTTCTAGCAATCTGCTGGCAACTAAACTGGTATTGAATTATCCGCTCTGGAAAGGTTTGCTGTCTGCTGGTACAGAGATGACGTGGATCAGTCGAGATATTGATTATCGCATTAATAAAGAGTATATTGCAAATTCGCTGTCTAAGACACACGAGAATACCTATTCTGGTTTCGTTGAATATTCAGCTAACTTGGGGGATTATGGTATGATAAAAGCTGGCGTTCGATATGAACAAGTCATTTTCGATTACAAGAATCTCCTCGATCCTAAAGTCATTCTTTACAAAGATCAGGATCATCCTGATTCGAAAGCAGATGTGCTTGATACTCGACACGGATTGTATCCATCTGTCGCCTATTCAGTATCGATACATGGTGTTGACCTTTCGATGAGTTATGCTATCAAAACCATCCGTCCCGTCTTTTTTCATCTCAATGATGCTACTACTTATGCCAGTCCTTCGATCCTGATGCAAGGCAACTCGCAGTTGCGGAACCAGATCAGACATGAAATGGGCATCAATGCACGCTGGCGATGGATGAGTGGTGCGGTGAACTTTGTGCAGAACGATCATCAGATCTCGCAATGGACCTATCCTTACGTTGATGATAATGTGCCAGTAGAGCAAGGCGTGATCGTCTATCGTCGCATCAACCTACCGGTTCCTGTTCGCACTCTGGTCACTTTTGTCAATGCTTCACCGACATTCGGTTGTCTTACAATGAATTATACGCTCGGTTATCAGCAGCAATTTCTGACAATGATGCTCGACGATCCTCGTGTGAATGGCAAGCGTCATCAGTCGTTCAATGATCCCATCTTCTTTGGGTCTGCCAATAATACTCTGCGTCTGCCTCATGATTGGCAGCTGGAATGCAATCTCAATGCCAATACTCCAGGACACGTAAACAATTACCGACTCATGACGTGGACAATTGGCCTTAATGCGGTGGTACAGAAACAACTATTGCGCGACAAAGCTCTGACTCTTCGCCTTTCGCTAAACGATATCCTCTATCATACGGGCGAAGACCTGATCCTTGATTGTGGCGACAGTCAGATGCGACAAGCAAACAAATATGCCAGTCAGCGACTCTGTTTCTCGATGCGGTACGCATTCAATTCGGTAAAGAGCAAGTATAGAGGAACAGGTGCAGGCAAGGACGTGTTAGATCGTATGAAATAGCACATTGTTTTTTTCATTATAGCTACTATATTCGTCGGGAGATGCATATAGTGGCCCCTTTTTTATAGCAAGACTCAGCCTCTTTTTATCACCAATTTCTGGATTTGTCGCCGATTTATCGCCGATTTCGTATTTTTATCGCCGATATTTGAGATTCTTGTCTTTACTTGTTGGAGTGCCTTAACCTCTTCTTTGCTTACCGTACGAGGATTGTCTATCTGAGACTTCCAGTGTGGGTTCTGAACCCCTTAGTATTAGTTATTGTCCCCTTTAGGGGGGACTAATAACAATACTAGGGTATGAAAACCCACACTGGAAAAAATCATATTATAATAAATGAACCTTCTATTGATATTGTGTTCAAGCACAAAACCATAGACGAGTACCGGGTTATAAGAGCTTGTTGAAAGAATGGCGCAACATAACTCTCTGTGCTAAAACTTGAATTTGGCAATGGACAGTTTCTTTAATAGGGTTGGCCATATTTATGTAGTATTATCTTTCGTATGGCAATTTCTGATCTCAAGGTCGTTTTACAAGCCACATTACGGAATGTGTTGGAGAATTATTCTGCTTTCCAATCAGGATTGAACCAATGACGACGTTTTTGCCATTGTTCAAGTGCTTGAAGAGCATGAGCACGGAACGTGTCAAAGTCAATTGTTATTGGATAAATTCTATCAATTTCATCTTTTGCGGAAAGAACATACATTCCATGCCATCCGTTGGAAGGAAATTCGTCAGTTCCACCATTTACCATTGCTTTGAATTTTGGCAACTTTAAGAAATCGCCATCAAGAACAAATACAACACTCCAGAAAAATGACTGCATTGCATGAAGTGACGGTTCTCGATCGCGTGTAACTCTGTCACGAATACTCGTTTTTGCCTGTACGCATCCGAAACATTGTTTCTTACCGTTTATATTAGCAACAGCATAAAGGTCAAAGATGTTGCCTTTAATCTGTTCCTTCAACCAACTAATATCACGAGGCTCATTGCCCAACTCTTCTGCCTTTATAAGGGTATTGAGATCACGTTGAAGTATTATCTCAATATTAGTACCATGAAGTGATAGCGTCGCAAGCTCCTTTATCATCTCTTCAAAAGCATGACCACTTGATTTCTTCCAACTCTGATCGGCACTTATAACCTTCTGTATAGTCTCAAGATTGTGGATTCCTGACTTCTTATACAGATGAACTCGATAAATAGAGTTCCAAAGTTCTTCCACATCTGGATTATCTATTTGGCGTAATCCCACAATGACACATACGCGTATTGCGGATTTCTGTGATTCTTTATCCCAATCATCCTCTAACTTCTCCGAAATCGTTTTTCCTTTGAACTCTTTTCTGAGGGACGCCAAACAGCGTTTATACTCTTTTTGATAGGTGTTGAGGCAGAATTTATAGTAGTTAAATGTTGCCATTGTTGTTAATGTTGAATAGATTAATAATTTGAAGTCCCCACGCATACGCGAGCAATGGTGGAACGGCATCTCCTATTTGCTCGTATTTGTCTTGTACGGTTCTGTCAATGTGAGGAACGATATAAGGCCCGCCAACAAAGTTGTATGAATCCGGAAAAGATTGAAGTCGTGCACATTCACGAACGGTTAAACATCTATCATGTTTAGGATGTACAAATTCATCCAAGCAATGACTTGTTACAGTTGGTGCAGCCTCGTTTTCTTTTAAGCGTAAATTCCGCTTAATGAACATCTTCTTTGGCATGATGCGCTGTTCCTGTAACTTTTCACGCTCCTCTCCTTGGTAACGGTCAAATAAAGTCTTTAGACTTTCTCCAGGTCCAAGTAATGCAAAGCGCTTTAATGTGCATTCGCGATGTTTCATAGGTAAGTGATTCGTAATTTCTTTACTTCCCATGCCTTCTCGTTTCCAGAACTTGTCATCGCGCATCAAAGCGCAATAAGCATTATTATTTTCAATGTACTCTGTTCCTTCTGTGCCAGTGTTCGGTATTACATTTGGCAATCCAATAAGTGCATCACCCACGGTTGTCGGTTTTCGTGTCTGATTTGGTTCAGAAAGCCACCATTCATCGTAACGAGTCGCTAGAATAAAGAATCGATTACGTTTTTGTGGAACGCCAAATTTCGTTGCATCCAAAACAACTTGAATCATATTCTTATAGCCAGCTTCGATGAGCTCTTTGCGAAGGATTTCAACAATTAATGTAGGTGAATCCTTGTGCGCTTTCTTTGAAGTTATTGCAGGTACATTCTCAAAGAGGATCATCTTTGCATTTGCTATTTGAGCAATACGTATTCCTTCCCGAAATAAAAACTGACGATCATCATAGAATGAGCGAGAAGTATTCCCTGCCGTTGAAAATGTTTCACAAGGCATACCCGATGTTACCAAATCAACTCCGTCTTCAGGAATGTACGGTAATATCATATCTTCTGTCACATTGCGAATGTCAGAGTGTATTACGTGTACTTCTGGATGATTGGCAGAATATGTTTCGCAGCAACTCTTTATATACTCAATAGCAACAAGAGTTGTGAATCCAGCAGCATGTAATCCAGTACAAATGCCACCAGGACCTGCAAAACAATCAATATGTGTAAATGTTTTACTCATTATTTCAGTTCTTTCTATGTCATATCTTCCCGCGACGAGCTTCTTTTACTCGATCAGTAAAATTATCTCCGATACAAATACACCACATTTAAAAAGCTATTTTAATTCATCTTTTTGGCCATTGTCTGGATCATTGGTTTTATGTGCACAAAGATACTATAAAAGCCTCATCTCAAAAACTTGTGGTCCATGAGTTGTACATAAATGCTATTTTTGTGTGATTTTGTAATGTCGGTGGCTCAAAACAAAAACAAAAAACGTCCGCAAAATAATTGCAGACGTTTTCAGCGGAGAGGACGAGATTCGAACTCGTGGAGCCCTAATCAGGCTCGTCGGTTTAGCAAACCGGTGGTTTCAGCCACTCACCCACCTCTCCAGTCAGAGGATACAGGATTGTATCTGATTATGCAGAATCACGTCTTCTGGTGATTAAGCGGGTGCAAAGATAAGGGATAATAACGATACTTCCAAATTTTTTGGTCAAAAAAATGTGAAAAAGGGGGAGATTGTGCGAAAAATAGGAGGGGAGAGAGTTGTTTTCGGTAGAAAATTAGTATCTTTGCACCCGATAATAAAAGATAATTGCAATATGGCAAAGAAAGAAAGTAAAGATAAGAAGGATAAGAAGCAAGGCGGTAACGTCAAGAAGGTGATCCTGGCGGTGGTGGCCGTGGTGCTGCTGGCGGCAGGAGGTATCGGCTACTGGATGTGGAACCGCCTGACGCGTATGCCAGCTGTCGAGAAGACCGAGTGGGTTTACATCGAAGGCAATGAGCTGAAGACGCCTGAAGTGCTGACGGACAGCCGTATCAAGCAGGCGCTGGAGTTCTATAAGTTCGACGAGAAACTGCAGGCAGGAAGCCTGGAGGGAGCTTATCGCATTGACAGTGGCATGACGGCCAGAGCGGTGGCGCAGAAGATCTGTTTCCACCAGCAGACACCGGTGCGTATCACCTTTCACGAGATGCGACTCAAGGAGCAGTGGGCCGGCAAGGTGAGCGAGAAGCTGATGTGCGACAGCGCTTCAGTCATGGCGGCGATGCTCGATCCAGAGTTCCTGCAGGAGGCGGAGACGGATGAACAGAATGTCATCGGTATCTTATTGCCAGATACTTACGAGGTGTACTGGAATGTCAAACCGAAGGACCTGATGCAGCGTATGCTCAAGGAATATCGCAAGTTCTGGAGCGAAGCGCGTGTGGCCAAGGCCGACGGTTGGGGATTGACGCCACAGGAGGTGACCATCCTGGGAAGTATCGCCGAGGAAGAGACACAGAACCGTTCGGAGCGCGGCGTAGTGGCCATGCTCTATTGGAACCGTCTGCAGTTCGACATGCCTCTGCAAGCCGACCCGACGGTGAAGTTTGCTCTGAAGGACTTCGGATTGAAGCGTATCCTCAACAAGCACCTCGAGGTGGAGTCGCCATACAACACCTACAAGTACGCCGGCTTGCCTCCAGGACCAATCCGCATGGTCGACAAGGCAACGCTCGATACCATCCTCAACGCCCGCATCCATACCTATCTTTATATGTGCGCAAAACCGGACTTCTCGGGTAAGCATAATTTCGCTACAACCTACAGCGAGCACCTGCGCAATGCGGCGGCGTATCATCGTGCACTGGATGCTCGATGAAGGAAAAGGTAAAAAAGGTAAAGAGTTTCGAGGTTCGAAGATGACAATTCGGCACGAACTCGGGCCTTTGGATAGTTTTTTTGCCTGATAATTTGGTAGATTGATGGAAAAAAATTATCTTTGCGCGCAAAAATAAATAATTGGTAATTCGTAATTTGTAATTATACAAGATGCCAGATATATCAGAACGTGGCAAACAAATGCCACTCTCACCTATCCGTAAGCTCGTGCCATTGGCTAATGCTGCCAAGGCTCGTGGCGTGAAGGTGTATCATCTTAACATCGGTCAGCCAGACTTGAACACCATGCAAGCTGGCTTGGATTCTTTGAAGAAGATTGACCGTAAGATCCTGGAGTACTCACCATCAGAGGGTATCAAGTCTCTGCGTGAGAAGTTGCTCGGCTACTATCGCCGCTTCAAGATCAACGTTGACCTCGAGGATATCATTGTCACTACTGGTGGCTCGGAGGCTGTGCTGTTTGCCTTCATGTCTTGCCTCAATCCGGGTGACGAGCTCATTGTGCCAGAGCCAGCGTATGCCAACTATATGTCGTTCGCTATCGTTGCCGGTGCGGTGATTAAGAGTATTCCTACCCGCATCGACGAAGGCTTTGCATTGCCACCGATGGAGGAGTTTGAGAAGCTTATCACTCCTCGCACCAAGGGTATCCTGATCTGCAACCCTAACAACCCGACCGGCTACCTCTACAGCCGCAAAGAGATGAACCAGCTGCGCGACATCGTGGAGAAGCATGACCTTTTCCTCTTCTCCGATGAGGTGTACCGCGAGTTCATCTATACCGGTTCGCCATACATTTCGGCCATGCACCTCGAGGGCATTGAGCAGAACGTCATCCTCATCGACTCTGTGTCAAAGCGCTACTCTGAGACGGGTATCCGTGTCGGCTCTATCGTCACCAAGAACGCTGCTGTGCGCCAGAATATCATGAAGTTCTGCCAGGCTCGTCTGTCTCCACCGTTGCTCGGACAGATTGTGGCTGAGGCTTCTATCGACGCTGATCCTGAGTACATGCTCGATACATACGATGAGTACGTGGAGCGCCGTAAGTTCCTGATTGATGGATTGAACCGTATCGACGGAGTCTATTCGCCAGTGCCAATGGGTGCATTCTATACGATGGTGAAGTTGCCAGTAGACGATGCTGAGAAGTTCTGTGCGTGGTGTCTGAGCGACTTTGAGTTCGAAGGCTGCACCGTCATGATGGCTCCGGGCAATGGCTTCTATGTCACTCCAGGCCTCGGTAAGAATGAGGTGCGTATGGCTTACGTGCTCAATAAGGAAGACCTCAAGCATGCACTCATCGTGCTGGGTAAGGCCATCAAGGTCTACCAAGCAACGGTCATGGCGCAGGAGGAATAATTCATAATTACGAATTCATAATTCATAATTTTGTCTTTAGCTTTCGACATAGCCAAGCGCATCCATTTTGACTCAGGCGTTCCGACCGATGGCGGGAGCGCCTACCGTGTTTCAAGGCCGGCGGTCAGGATTGCCATTGCGGGTATAGCCATCGGTGTGGCTGTGATGCTCATCACGGTGGGTATCGTGGTGGGTTTCAAGGAGGAGATCCGGCAGAAGGTCATTGGCTTCGGTGGTCATCTGCAGGTGCAGGCGCTGGTCAATAACCAGACGTATGAGTTGCCTCCTATCTGCGTGAGCGACAGCTTGCTCGGAGAGATCTCGGCCATGGAGGGTGTGGAGTGTGTCGAACCGTTTATCACCAAGCCGTCGATTATCAAGTCGGAGACGGACTTTCTCAGCGTGGTGGTGAAAGGGGTGGATTTTAGTGAGGAGTTAGGAGTGAGGAGTGAGGAGTTGGGTTCTCACAGCGAGCAAGAGAGCCTTTTGTCTGATCGTGACGTCATCCTCAGTCGCCCTATCGCCGATAAGCTACAGCTGAAGGTGGGGGATGAGGTTCCTTTCTACTTCATCCAAGCCGACAGGGACGCTGATCCTTTTGCCTTAGGTGCTGAGAATGCCAAGGTGAAGGTGCGCAAGCTGCACGTAGCGGACATCTATCAGACACACTTCTCGGAGGTGGATCAGCAGATGGTCTTTGCCAGCCTCCCGCTGTTGCAGCAGATCAGTGGCTGGGACGAAGACATGGTGAGTGGCCTCTCCATCAACATCGATGATTTTGAGCGACTGGAAGAACGCCAGTTTGCACTCATTGACCGTCTCATTACGACTACCGATAGGGAGGGAACTCCCTTCTATGTACAAACCGTCGAACAGCTGAATCCGACGATCTTCAGCTGGCTCGCATTGCTCGACACCAACGTCTGGGTCATCCTGATCCTCATCGCCGTGGTGGCAGCATTCACGATGATCAGCGGTTTGCTGATTATCATCCTGGAGCGTACGCAGATGATTGGCATCCTCAAGGCGCAAGGTCTTGACAATGGCCGCCTGCGCCACGTCTTCCTCTGGGTCGCGCTTTTCCTGACGGGTCAGGGCATGCTCTGGGGCAATGCCATTGGCCTCGCCGCCTGCTATGTGCAATGGCAGTGGCACGTGATGAAGCTCGATCCAACCACCTACTATTTGGAGTGGGTACCTATTGACTTGAGCGTACCGATGATCCTGCTGATCAACCTCGGTACGGTGGCCATTACGCTGCTGGTGCTCTTAGGCCCGTCGGCGCTGGTGGCACGAATCTCACCGGTCAAAGCAATACTATCAGAATAAACATCTGAAACTAAAAACATAACACACAACATACATACTATGAAACGTACCAAATCCTCTTTGTTTTTGCTGGCAATAGCTGCCGCCTGTGGCCTAAGCTCTTGCCAAACCCCTTCATCCGATCAGGATCTTAATGCGTCTCTGCAGTCTTATCTCAAGGACCTGCCTTTTGAGATGCCAGCTATGCAGGCTCCCGTTTTCCCTGCTACCCGTCTCTCCATCACCGAGTGTGGCGGTATTGGCGATGGCCATGCTGACAACACCCGCGCTTTCGCCGACGCTATGCGACAGCTCGATGAGCAGGGTGGTGGCCACCTTGTCGTACCTCGTGGCGTATGGTTCACGGGTCCTATCACTTTCGAGAGCAATGTTGACCTGCACTTGGAGGACGGCGCCGTCATCCTCTTCTCTGGCGATTATGACAAGTACCCAATCGTCAATACTTACTTCGAAGGCCTCAAGACCAAGCGTTGCCAGAGTCCGCTCAACGCTGACGGCAAGCAGAATATTGCCATCACCGGCTTTGGCACGATTGATGGCAATGGCGATGCTTGGCGCTGGATCAAGCGCTCGAAGCTCACCGACGGCCAGTGGAAGGCGCTCCAGAAGCAAGGTGGCGTGACTGGTGAGGCTCAAGGCTTCGAACTTTGGGCTCCTACCCAAGCCATCCTCGAAGAACTCCAGAAGTGCGACATGAACGTACCTAACTGGTGCCAGACAGAGAAGGACTGGGAGTTGGCTCGCGACTTCCTCCGTCCAACCTTGCTCGACTTCAAGAAGTGCCAGAACGTCCTCCTCGAAGGCGTCTGCTTCCAGAACTCACCAGCGTGGAACCTCCACCCATTCATGTGCGAGAATGTCATCATCCGCGACGTGATGGTGATCAATCCTTGGAACAGCCAGAACGGCGACGGCCTTGATATTGAGGCTTGTAAAAACGTGCTGGTGGTCAATACCAAGTTCGACGTCGGCGATGATGCTATCTGCGTCAAGAGCGGCAAGAACCAGGATGGCCGTGACTTGAAGACTCCTTGCGAGAATGTGGTAGTCAGCAACTGCGCCGTCTATCATGGACATGGCGGTTTCGTCGTCGGTTCGGAAATGTCGAGCGGCGTCAAGAACGTCAGCGTCAAGAACTGTATGTTCCTCGGCACGGACGTAGGCCTCCGCTTCAAGTCAGCTCGTGGCCGTGGCGGTGTGGTGGAGAATATCCACATCGACAATGTCAACATGATCAATATCCCTACCGACTGTATCCTCTTTGACCTTCACTACACCGGCCTTTCGGCCAGCGATGCGATGAAGCTCAAGCAGGAAATGGCAGCCAAGGGTATCGTACCAGAGCGTGACATGCAGCCAGTGAGCGAGGAAACCCCTCAGTTCAAGGATATATATATAAATAATGTGACTTGCCAGGGTGCTCTCCGCGCGTTCTACTTCAACGGCTTGCCAGAAATGCCAGTCACCAACATCAACATCACCAACACCCAGGTGACTGCCGACTTCGGTATTGAGATCAACGAGAGCAAGGATATCCAGATCTCTAACGTGCAGCTCTACTTGCCAGAGGGTATTGACCCGGTGATGACCGAATATGCTGAGAATGTCAATATCTCAGGCCTTACGGTCAATGGCAAGGCCCTTTAATCAGTAATTCTTCATTATTAGCCCTTAGTCTTATGAAGAAACTCTTATTCTCAACACTCGCCTTGGCCGCCACTTGTGCCATGGCTCAGGAGCATCAGGAGATGGCATACGTAGCCTCGACTGCACAGCTGACCCTGGATAATGTTGGCAAGAAAGGTGTTGTCACTCTGCAGGTTACCAATCCGAATGCGACGGAATATAAGGACGCTCCTGTCTGCGTCAAGCTCCCTGCCTCGCTCAAATATAAGTCAGCCACCGTACGTGTAGATGGAGTGGAGATTCCTTCTCAGCTTGATGATCTCAATGGCGATGGCCTCTTCGATGAGCTGGCCTTGGTCGTGGATCTTGCTGCCAACGAGAGCAAGTCGTTGGAGGTGACCTTCGGCAAGAAACCTCTCTCGGCTGACCGTTACGAGAGCCGCGTCTTCACCACCATGCGCCGCCGTAATGTGAAGAAAGGTCGCACCATCGACCTTACAGAGCAGAATCCGCTCATCGACACCATCTCTTGTACCTCTGATGCATATTACAACGAGGTCTTCCCGCATGGACTTTGCTTCGAGAACGAGATCATGGGTTACCGTGTCTATTTCCGCAGCGACCAGGGTACTGATCTCTACGGCAAGCGTGTGCCACAGCTCGAGTTGGAGCGCTCTATGTGGTATACTCCTGAGATCCGCGATTCGGCAGCTATCTATAACTATGGCGAGGACTATATCATCGTCGGTCAGACAGCTACCCTCGGTACGCTCCGTGGCTGGGATGATTCGAAGGATGATCCTAACTATCTCAACACACCATCTGGCGCCAAGCTGGCAGATCCTTGCATGGTCATGCTCAAGCCTTTTGAGTGGCGACAGGCAAAGATTGTGGCCAAAGGTCCTGTCCGCACCATCGTGGATATGAATGTAGAAGGCTGGCAGTACAAAGGCCAGACGCTTAATGTCAAGAGCCGTTATATCTTGTATGCGGGCAATCGTGAGCACCAGATTGTGCAGCAAATAGCCCCCTCCGGCTCCCCCAAGGGGGAGGGATTTGCCAGTCTCGAATTCGTCACTGGCGTCATGAAAGTCGGTTCCCTCAATCATGACAGCGTGGATGTGGCCATCAATGAGTATATGTTCGATGGAGAAGGCCTCTGCGCTTCGTATGGCAAGGACTGGCCGGATGGTAATCGCAAGAACTTCCCATACATGAGCAAGGCTGCCCTGGCCGTTGACCTGCCAGCTGCCAACGTCACCCGTGCCATTGACCGCCGCGAGCAGATCCTCTATGGCGTGAAGCTCAATGCTGACGGCTCACTCATCTACCGCGCCGCCTGTGCCGCTCCTGACCTTGAGACTTTCGCGCCAACCGCTGATGGCCGATGGGATTATCTCAAGTGGTTCGACTGGGTGCGTCAGTGGAAACAGCAGCAGCCAGCAGGCGTAAGTATATCAAGTATCAAATAGCAAATAGCAAATAACAAATCTCCGATAACAGATACCAAATATTTGATTGTGAAACACTTTTTGCATCAAATATTTGGTATTATTATATATAATGTGTATATTTGCGCCCGCTAATAAATAGATATTAGTGATAATAGAGATTTTAGGGATATTAGGGACGTTAGTTCTTGTTTCGCAAAGGACTTCGCTCATCTGATTCTATCGTCCCTAAAATCCCCAATATCCCCAATGTCCCTAATATCTCAAAAAATAAATCAATAATACTCAAAAATATGCAGAATTTTGTACAGGAACTCAAGTGGCGTGGCATGATCCAGGACATGATGCCAGGCACCGAAGAGCAGCTCCAGAAGGAGATGACCTCCGCTTACCTCGGTATTGACCCAACTGCCGATTCCCTCCACATCGGCCACCTCGTAGGTGTTATGATGCTCCGTCACTTCCAGAAGTGCGGTCACAAGCCATATGCTCTCGTTGGTGGTGCTACCGGTATGATCGGTGACCCATCGGGCAAGTCTAAGGAGCGCGTGCTCATCGATGAGGCTATGCTCCGTCACAACCAGGAGTGCATCCGCAAGCAGCTCTCTAAGTTCCTCGACTTCGATAGTGACGCTCCAAATGCAGCCGTAATGGTCAACAACTACGACTGGATGAAGGAGTTCTCTTTCCTCGACTTTATCCGCAACATCGGTAAGCTCATCACCGTCAACTACATGATGTCTAAGGACTCTGTGAAGCGTCGTCTCACCGGCGAGAATGGTGCTGACGGCATGTCTTTCACCGAGTTCACCTACCAGCTCCTTCAGGGTTACGACTTCCTCCACCTCAACGAGGTAGCCAACTGTAAGCTCCAGCTCGGTGGCGCAGATCAGTGGGGCAACATCACCACCGGTACTGAGCTCATCCGCAAGGTCACTGGCAACGAGGCTTTCGCACTCACCTGCCCACTCATCACCAAGGCTGACGGCAAGAAGTTCGGCAAGACCGAGAGCGGCAACGTATGGCTCGACCCTAAGCGTACCTCTCCTTACAAGTTCTATCAGTTCTGGCTCAACGTCACCGACGAGGATGCTAAGCGCTACATCCGTATCTTCACCTCATTGACTCAGGAGGAGATTCTCGACCTCGAGAAGCAGCAGGAGGAGGCAGCTCACTTGCGTCCACTCCAGAAGCGCCTCGCTCAGGAGCTCACCGTCATGGTACACAGCCAGGAGGACTTTGAGATGGCAGTTGCAGCTTCAAACCTTCTCTTCGGCAATGGTGGTGCTGAGGAGCTCCGTAAGTTCGATGAGCAGACCCTCCTCCAGATCTTTGAGTCAGTTCCAACCTTCGAGGTAACCAAGGCTCAGATGGCCGAGAGCGCCAAGGCTGTTGACCTCTTCGCTGAGGGTATCGGCATTTCTAAGGGTGAGTTCCGCAAGCTCGCACAGGGCGGTGGTATCAGCCTCAACAAGCAGAAGCTCGGCGCCTTCGATCAGGAGATTACTGAGGCTGACTTGCTTCAGGGTAAGTATCTTATCCTCCAGAAGGGTAAGAAGAACTACTTCCTCGTTACTGTTAAGTAATTGTTTTTAAGGGTTTGAAAGAGGAGTGAAAAGGGAGTGAAAGGGACGTTACAACCAGCGGCTCCCTTTTACAAGATAGCTGATACTATCGTCCTTTTCACTCCCCTTTCATAACCCTTTCACTCCCCTTAAAACCCCTTAAGATAATGGAGTACCTCATAGTATGCCCGCTGGTTTTTCTGGCGGGCTTTATCGATGCTATTGCCGGAGGAGGAGGCCTGATCTCGTTGCCAGCTTACCTGTTGGCCGGCCTTCCGCCTCACATGGCTATTGGCACCAATAAGCTCAGTTCTGCTGTAGGAACTACCGTAGCCACCGCTCAGTACGCCAGCAAAGGTTACATGCTCTGGAGCATGGCCTTGCCGTCATGCATCCTTGCTTTGCTCGGCTCATGGGTCGGCTCGCAACTCTCGCTGCTCGTCCCTGACCGCGCGTTTATGATTGTGATGCTCATCGCGTTGCCGCTCATCGCCTTCTATGTCTTCACACACAAGACGTTGGCGCGAGATACAGAGCCAGTTATAAACACGCGCACCTGGGTGATAGTCCTTGCCTCGGCCTTCTTCATCGGCATGTACGATGGCTTCTATGGCCCGGGTACAGGCACCTTCCTGATGCTGTTGCTCACCGGCATGGCACACCTCACACTGCGCCAGTCGGCAGGAATCACCAAGGTCATCAACCTCTCATCCAACATCATGTCGCTCTGCGTCTTCCTGCTCAATGGCACGGTAGTCCTGCAGCTCGGCCTTGCCGCCGCTGTCTTCAGCGTGGCTGGCAATTATCTCGGCGCACGTTCGTTCATAAAGAAGGGCGAGACCATTGCCCGCCCTGTCATTATTACCGTATTGACCTTCCTGATTGTGAAGGTGATATACGATGGGATATAAGTAGATAATAAGAAGTTATAAGAATGTAAATAAGAATGTAAATAAGAAGTTATAAGGAAGTAAAAAGAAGTTATAAGGAAGTTATAAGGACGATAGTTACGTTTATCCGAACATGAGTCCCATTGATAGTAACGTCCTTATAACTTCTTTTTTTTACTTCCTTATAACTTCCCTATAACTTCCTTACTGTCATCTTTACTTAAACATCCTCTGCGCCAGATCATACAGATTCTGTCTCCAAGCCTCCCAGCTGTGACCACCTGACACCTCGCCGTACTCATACTTGACACCCGCCTCGTCAAAGACCTTGCGGCAGTTCACACCGTTCTGATAAGCAATGTCGGTAGGACCTCCCTGGGTGAAGACAAATTCCTTCCAGGTCTTGTTGATCTTCTCTGCATTCTTGAAGACACCGAGGCGCTCTGCTTCGGTCTTGAAGTCGCTACCTGGCTTGAAGCTGCTGCTGAGCACCCACACGTAGTTGAAGAGGTCAATGTTCTGCAGACAAGTCTCCAGCGTCTCCATGCCACCCATCGAAAGGCCGGCCATAGCGCGGTTCTTACGGTCGGTGAGGACGCGATAGTTATTCTCGATGAAAGGAATGATGTCGGTGATCATGTCCTGCGCGAAGAGAGGCACCTCGCCTGTGAAGTCACCATCCACGTCAATGCTGCCATTTGGCATAACCACGATCATTGGCTTCATCTTACCCTCGGCCAAGAGATTGTCGAGGATGTTGCCTGCTGCACCTGCACCTGGCCAAGAAGTATCCGTATCACCACCACCGTGAATCAGGTAGAGTACAGGGAGTTTCTGCGATGACTTCTCATAGCCGGCAGGAGTCCAGACACGCATGGTACGAGTCGTGCCAAGGGTCTTCGACTCATAGCTGCGAACCGCCATAGCGCCGTGTTTGATGTCCTTGCGATAGGCAAAGAACTCATCACCATTAGGAGCCACCATGGCAGTAGCGCCAAGTTCTACGGTCGATGGAGCCTTAGGGTCATAGACCTGTACGCCGTCCACCACGAAGTGATAACGATAGACGCCCGGAGTGACGTTTGGCACGGTGAAGCTCCACACTCCATTAGGTGCTTCCTTGGTCTCGACCTTAGCGCCCCATGGCATAGCGTCACCAGCCAGAGAGACGGTGCGAGCCTTAGGCGCATAGATGCTGTAAGTGACACTTCCGTTCGGATTCACACGTACTGACTGCAGTGTGTCGTTCGGAGTAGGAGTACGCTGCCACTGTGCAGAGGCAGGGATTGCTACAGCTGCCAGAAGAGCCGCAGCTGCGATAGTTTTGAGGGTTTTCATAGAATGATTGTGTTTATGGGACCCACCCCAACCCTTCCTCATAGGGAGGGAGGATTAAAGTTAGTACTTAGTTAAGAATGTCGCTGCAAAGATACTACATTATTTATATATATAGGTAATAAAAATGACCAAATCTTTTTCAGATTTGGCCATTTGTTTGTTTATTTGATTAAAAATGCTCAGTACTCACTCGGCGTTACTCCGAATTGCTTCTTGAAGCTCGTCGAGAAGTGCGACAACGTGCTGAATCCTGTCAGCAGTGAGATCTCCGAAATATTGTACTTTCCTTCCTTGAGAAGCTCAGCCGCGCGGTTGAGCTTGTATTGTTTGAAGAAGACGCTCGGATTCTCGCCCGTCAGGCCCTTGATCTTGTAATAGAGCTTCGAGCGCGAGATGTGCAGCAGCTCAGTCATGCGCGTGATGTCCATGTCCGGGTTGGCCAATTCCTCCTCCATCAGCTTATACAGCTCGGTCATGAAGGCGTTGTCCTGGCTCGAAAGCGCGTTCTCCTCCAGCGCGTCCGTCTGTGTGTTTGCTTGCAGTAACTGGCGTGTATGGTTGCGGCTGTCGAGCAGGCTCTTGATGAGCGCTTGCAGATAAGCAGGGTCGAAAGGCTTTGAAACATACGCCATTGCGCCTGCCTGCAAACCCTCCACCTGATCCTTGACCGTAGTCTTGGCAGTGACGAGAATGACTGGGATGTGGCAGAGCTGCGGGTCGTCCTTGATCTGTTGGCAGAGCTGTACGCCCGACGTTCCTGGCATCATTACATCGCTCATGATCAAGTCCACCTCCTGGTCCTGACGCTGCAAGGTCTCCAGTGCCGACTCCGCGTCGAAGCGGCAAGTCACGCGATACTGCTGGCCGAGCAATAACTTGAGATAATGGATCACCTCCACGTCATCATCCACCACGAGCAGATGCGGCTTGCTCTGATCCGAAGTCTCCGGCGAAGCTGCATCCATGTCCGATGACCCATTCTCCGACGAAGCCGAAGCCGTCTGTTGCAACGGGAAGAGTACCGACTGGTTCTGCTCCTGCTCCGCATACTCGCTCTCCTTATACGCCGACTTATTGATAGGCAGGAGCAATACGAACTGGCTGCCCTGACCGTCCGGATTATCCAGCACCTTCAGCGCACCGTGGTGCAACAATGCCAGGCTGCGGGCGTAATACAGGCCAATGCCCGTACCCCAGTTGAAGTTGCTGCCATTCTTGGTGCTCTGCAGCTGGTAGTAGCGCTCGAAGATCTTCTCGCGCTTCTCCGCAGGAATACCCATACCGTTGTCGGTCACGCAGATCTTGACATACTGGCTGTCAGTCATCTCCTCCGGCTGCCCGAAGAGCGAAGCCGCCTCGTCACGCGTCACTACGTCGAAACTCAGCGACACCTCACCCTTGGCTGGCGTATACTTCATTGCATTGCCCAGTAGGTTGTGCATGATCTTATCCAGCTTATCCGCATCCATCCACATCAGGAAATAGTCGTCCAGGCCGTGGGTATGGAAGCTGATGCTCTTGTCCTTGGCATTGACCGCAAAGAACTCAGCCGTCTGTTTCAGATTGCCGATGATGTCCTGGCGCTTCACCTCCAGGCGCAGTGTGTCGTTCTCCAGCTTGTGGAAGTCCATCATCTGGTTCACCAGGTGCAGCATACGGTTCACGCTGCGGTTCACTACTTGCAGCAAGTGATGCTCCTCGCCCTTGATCTCCGGGTTCTGGCAGAGCTGGCTGATCGGGCCCGAGATGACGGTCAATGGCGTGCGGAACTCATGGCTCACGTTGGCAAAGAAGCTCATATTCATCTGGTTGATGCGATGCTCCTGCTCCTTCTCTCGCTGGCTCTGCAGGCGGTTCCACTTCTCCTTGCGCGCTCTGCGTGTCACGCGTACGATATAAAAGATGACCGAGAGCGTGAGTATCAGATAGAGCAGCTTGGCCCACCACGTGCCCCATACCGGAGGCGTGATGATGACTGGCACGGAAGTCTCGGCGATGATCTTGTCGCGATCCTTATTCGTAATACGTGCGCGGAACACATAGCTGCCCGGCTGCAGATTGGCAAAGAACGCCTCGTGGTTGCTGTTTGCATCTACCCACGTCGAGTTGAAACCCTCGAGCATATACTGGTAGTTGAAGCGCTTCTCGGTATAGAAATCCAGTGCCGAGAACGAGATACTGAAGCTCGTCTCGTCGCTGTTGAGCACCACCTTCTCGCTCAGGTTCAGTTTCTTCTCGATGGCTTCGTCCTGGCGAGGCCTGATGAGGCGGTTGTGCACCTTCAGGTCCTCGAGCATGATCTTGCCCTCGCGCGTCTCCGGGATGAAGAGCGGATTGAAGACCGTCAGGCCATGAGGACCACCGAAGACCAGCGTGCCATCTGCCAGCTGGCACGACGCGCGGTCATAGTACTCATCGCCATTCAGACCATCCACGCTATAGTAGTTGGTGAATGTCTTGCTCTCGATGTTATACTTGCCCAATCCGTACTGTGTGCTGACCCAGAGGTCTCCCTGCTGGTCAATCTCTATCGACGCAATGTCCTCGCACGACGTTCCCTTCACGCTCTCCAGTGTCTGGTTCTCAGGGTCGTAGCACATCAGACCATTGCTGATCGTACCAATCCAGAGGCGGCCATCGCGGCCTTCCTTGAGCGTACTTGGCAGGAAAGTGCTGCGTGCAATGCAGGTGCTGAGCAATGAGTCGGTGATGACTGGGGCGTTGAGTTCCTGCGTCTCGGGGTTGATGAGGCGCAATCCCTGTTCGCGCACCAGAGCCGCCATGCTTCCATCGCGGAGCAGCTCTAGGCAAGAGAGGTAGGAGAAGGTATTGCTGAACAGGTGATGCTCCTGGAAGTGATGATCCGTGGCACGCTTTGAGAAGTACGAATTGCCATAGCAGCCTGCCCAGATCGTACCGTCCTTGTCTTCGTTGAGTACGATGATATTAGGCACGTCATAACGTCTTATCAGCTCCAGGCGCTCCCCCTTGTGCCTCAGTTGCAGCAGGCCTCGCGGCGAGACTGCCACCCAGAGGTTATCGTGGCTGTCGGCATAGATATTGTTGATGCGACGACTCATGTTGCGCGAGAGCGGAGCGTAGTCTTCCGGGTCGTAATCCGTGATCTTCTCGTTCTTTGTGTCGTAGCTGCATATGCCCTCGTCCTGCGTGGCTACCCACAGCATCTGCTGACTGTCTACGGTTAATGACGCTACCGGAAGTCCGCGCAGCGCGTTGATGAGGGTAGGGTGGGAGTTGAACTTCTCACTGTCGAACTTGCGCACCGCAAAGCCTTGCGAATCAGAGCAGAACCACAGGTTGCCCTGCGAGTCATTGAGCGCCAGGTCTGCCGCGAAAGTGATTGGGCTGAACGGGAAGTTCGGCTGGCTCTGATGCAGCAGCAGATCTTTCTCCGGGCTGTAGAGAAACAGCCCTTCCGACGTGCAGAGCAATATATATTCATCGCTGGTTCTGATGATCGACTTGATCTGGGCCTTGTTGAACAACGCGTTGTTGCGCAGATTGTCGGGGATAGGCACCCATCGGCGCTCCCTGACATGATAGATGTGCAGACCGTCCGTTGCCACCATCCAGAGATACTGCATCATCAGGCCTGCCGTCTGGATTTCCGGATTCTCACCCAGGTCGAGGTGCTCCAGCTGGTTGTAGGAACTCGTACTATAGCAAGCCGCGCCTCGGTCGTCGATAAGCCAGAGGTTGTCCTCCTCGTCGATAAATGTCCTCTGGAAGATCGGGTCGACGTATGACACGTCCTCGATGACCTTCTTGAAGGCGTTCTTCTCCTCGTCATATTTGAGGATGGCATTGGTCTGTGTCACGAAGATCTCTCCGCGGCTGTTCTCCACCATCTGCTGGCAGCGAGGATTGGTGAACTTGATCGGAATCTGCTCGAAGTCATCCTGCTCGGTATGACGTGCCACGCCGTTCTTGGTAGTGATCCAGATCTGACCTTTCGAATCGCAGAACACGTCGTTGATACGGTTGTCAGGAATGGCGTTCGGCTCATCGTTACAGAAGTACTGGTGCATGTCGGCGCCATTATAGCGGTTCAGGCCGCGCGAGGTTCCGATCCAGATATAGCCTTCCTTGTCTTCAGCGATGCTGGTGATGCGCAGGTTCGAGAGGGATGCAGAGATGGTGAGGTCGGAGGGGTTCAACGCCTCCTCGCCCTCGGTATTTTGGGTCGTACAGCCACTCAGGATAGCGGCCAGGACTAGGCCGATGATTAGGGAAAATTTATTCATGAATCAGGTGCTAATTTCATTTAATGCAGCACAAAATTACTGATTTTTAGCCGATTTTCCAAGCATTTTGCACAAAAATATAACCATTTTTATGCGATTTGGACGAAATGGTAAATTTTCTGCACATTTTCGAAAACAATATCTCTCCAAAAACCACTACCTTTGCACCATCAAAAGCAACAAGAATAAATAGTATGTGGTATATAGGTTAGGAAGGGGCTTGCAGTGATGCATTGCCCCTTTCGCATTTGATTCTTCACGAAGGATTCGTACACCCATAATCATGGCGTCTAATCCTGCAAGGAGGATTCGCACACCTGTAATCACGGCGTCTGATTCTTCACGAAGGATTCGCACACCCGTAATCACGGCGTCTGATCTTTCATGCAGGATTGGACGCCGTGATTTCGTGTATGCCTACCTTTATTTGAAGATTCGCATGTTCGTATGTCAAAGAGCGTATTTTATATTCTAGAGTATGTTGTAGAGCATATTTTGCACAAATTTGAAACTTTTTGGATAAATAGAAAATAGGGAAAAATGATTTGATAACTTTTTTGTTAACTAATGCAAACTCGCGGTGGAGGAAAGTGCGTACCTTTGCACCGCAAATTGGAAAGGTGTGAAAAACACGTGCCAACACACATTGGGCAACCACACACGCGCCAATAACACATTTATTTATTATAAACACAACATCTATGATTAACAAATTGAATTCGGGTTGGAAGCGTAGCCTTATGCTTCTCCTGTTCTTCCTCGTTATGGCTCCTGTAGTCTGGGCACAGGCTAAGGTGACTGTAACAGGTACAGTCGTGGACGATCTTGACGAGCCATTGATCGGTGTCAGCGTCCTCGAAAAAGGTACCGCTAACGGTAACGTTACGGACATTGATGGCAACTTTACCCTCCAGGTCAACAAGGATGCCGTCCTCGTGGTTTCATACGTGGGCTATACCACCCTCGAGCTGAAGGCTGAGCCTCAGATGAAGATCAAGCTCTCGGAGAATCAGGAGAGCCTTGAGGAGGTTGTAGTCATCGGTTACGGTACTACCAAGGCTAAGAACTTTACAGGTTCTGTCGACCAGGTTAAGATGTCTGAGTCGCCTGTCGCTGACTTGAACCTTTCGTCTACTACCGACCTGCTCCGTGGTCGTCTTACCGGCGTTGAGATGGGCGCTGAGTCTGCTTCTGTAGGTTCACGCTCAAGCATCCGTGTCCGTGGTAAGAAGAGCATCAATGCTACCAACGATGAGCCATTGATCATCCTCAACGGTGTGATCTTCTCTGGTCACCTCGACGATATCGATCCTACCTCTATCGAGAGCCTCAGCGTGCTCAAGGATGCTACCTCACTGGCTGCTTACGGTTCGAAGGCTGCTCATGGTGTAATCATGGTGGCTACCAAGAAGGGTAAGGACGGTAAGCCAATGATCAACTTCTCGACCTCGCACCAGTTCTCTGGCAAGACCTACACCCAGAAGTATCTCTCTGGCAAGGACTATATCCGCTATAAGAACATCAAGAACGCTTCGAGCGACCTGACCGACACCGGCTTCATGACCGCTTTCGAGAAGGCTAACTACGATAAGGGCCAGATCACTGACTGGCAGGATCTCGGCACTCAGATGGGCTATACCCAGAACTATAACCTCAACCTCTCTGGCGCTTCGGAGAAGACCAACTACTTCATCAGCGCTGGTCACTCTGGTCAGCGTGGCGTATTGAAGGGCAATGAGTTCGAGCGTTACAACATGGCAATCAACCTTTCGTCTAAGGTTACTGACTGGCTTGAGGTTGGTACCAACTTCAACTACTCATATACGATCGATGATTCGTATGCAGTGGGCCAGGGCAACTTCGATATGACTCCTTATGGTGAGCCTTATCTGCCAAACGGTGACGTACGTAAGTTCCCTGATGGTCAGGATGCTACTCAGTTCAACCCATTGTGGGATGCAACTAACACCCGTGATAAGGACAACCGTCGTACCCACATGACTCTCGGTGGTTTCGCAAGCGTTAACATCCCTTGGGTTAAGGGCCTGAACTTCCGCGCGAACCTTTCTTATTCTAAGTCTAACAGCGACAACAAGTCATTTACACACGAGAGCTACTATCCAGCACTCCTCTCAAGCGACTGGGAGGGCAAGGGCTACAGCGCTCAGTACTATGACCTCAAGGAGGCTGCTGGTTCGACCTCTCACTCTGAGAACATCAACTGGGTAATGGACTACATCCTCTCTTACTCTAAGTCATTCGGTGACCACTATATCAGCGGTTCTTTGGTTTACACCCGTGATAGCCAGGAGATCGTAGGCGAGAGCTATTCCGGTAAGGGCTTCTCTACTGCAGGTAACACCCTCACCGGCTGGTATGGCTTGGGCAATGCTTCTACTCAGACCGTCGGTAGCCCTAGCTATCAGCTCCACACTGACGTCGGCTACCTGGCACGTGTCATGTGGTCACTCCGCGATACCTATCACTTGAATGCTTCTATCCGTCGTGACGGTTCTTCAGTATTCGGTAAGGATAACAAGTGGGGTAACTTCCCTGCATTCGGTGGCGCTTGGACCATCACTAACGAGAAGTTTATGGCTGGCACCAAGAAGTGGCTCGACAACTTGAAGCTCAAGCTCTCTTGGGGTAAGAACGGTGCACAGACCTTGGCTCCTTATGGTACACTTTCGACCATCGTCCTCGGTCAGGCAGGTGGTATCCCTAACTTCTACGATGGTTTGATCCACTGGGGTCAGGCAATCAACGCTCTGGGTAACGCTGGTCTCGGCTGGCAGACTACCGTATCTTGGAACGGTGGCTTCGAGGCTGACGTGCTCAACCGTCGTCTCCACTTCGAGCTCAATGCTTATAAGTCTAAGACTACCGATCAGATCTTCAACCGTAACATCCCTGTAATGGGTAGTGGTGTTACCAACCAGAAGGCTACCATGGGTCAGGTTGATAACTGGGGTATCGAGATCAATGCTAACTCTACCAACATGAAGACTAAGAACTTCCGTTGGACCTCAGATCTCACTTTCACCCTCAACCGTAACGAACTCGTTGACCTCTATGGTGATGGTCAGGATGATATCTCAAGCTCACTCTTCCTCGGCAAGTCACTCGGTGCTATCTATGGCTATGAGGTTTCGCGCATCAACCCAGAGAATGGTACTCCTTTCTTCATCAACAAGGATGGTCAGGAGGTTGAGACTCCTTCGGCTGACGATCGTAAGATCCTCGGTTACACCATGGAGAACTTCCGTCTGAACCTTGCTAACACCTTTACTTATAAGGGATGGCAGTTGTATGTAATGTTCAGCGGTATCTTCGGTGGCGGCGGCTACGGTTTGCAGAACAATACCTTCGCTTACACCACTTACAACACTGGTCACTCTAAGAGCGCTATCGACGTTCCATTCTGGGCTCCAGATAACAAGAACACCGATCGTCCAAGCCCTGCTTACACCAACCCAAGTGGCGCTTATCAGATCTACAACAGCATCACTCATATCCGTCTTCAGGACTTGAGCCTTTCGTACAACATTACTCCTTGGGTCAAGAACTACGGCATCAAGAATGCTAAGGTTTCTTTCTCAGGCCGTAACCTCTTCTACATCGCTCCTGACTGGGAGATGAGTGACCCTCAGGCTGCTTCTGCTACCAGCTGCTACTTGCCACGTGCATTCACCATGGCTCTTAATGTATCATTCTAATTCTTGAAAAATCAATTATGAAACTGAATAAATACCTTACTCTCGGTGCTGCAGCTCTTATGTTCGCTGCTTGCCAGAGCGATAGTGACTTCCTCGAAGAGAAGCCAAAAGATAAGGTTACCACACAGAACGCCTTCGATAACAGCGACCAGCTCCTCGCTACCGTCCTGGCAGCTTACACACAGTACGAGTCGTTCTTCTTTGCACAGGGCATGGGTTCAGACAACTTCACCTATCGTGCTGCTGGTACCGATATTCTTGACTGTAAAGTGTCAAATACTCACTATAGCGACTTCAAGAAGAACTGGATGACCACTTCTGGTTTCGTAAAGTCAATGTGGGACGGTTATTATAAGATGATCTCTTATGCTAACCTCGCTATCTCACAGATTGACAATGTGACCTGGAACAGTGAGGCAGACAAGACCCGCCTTGAGGCTGAGGCTCACTTCCTCCGTGGCATTGCTCACCTCCGTCTGGCTGAGTACTATGGTGACGTACCTATTGCTAATGAGTTCGTTGAGACCTTGAAGGTTGACTATACCCGTGACCCACGTGCTGAGGTTTATCGTTATGCTATCGAGGAGTTCAAGATGGCTTACAATGCACTTCCTGAGAACACCGTCAAGATGGGTCAGCCAGGTCGTGCCAGCAAGTATGCTGCTGCTCTCTACCTCGCTGAGGCTTATCTGGCTCTCGGTGTTGAGGCTAACGAGTCAAGTGCATTCACCGAGGCTGCTAACTATGCCAAGGCTGTCACCGCTGCTCATCCACTGGTAACTGAGCGTTTCGGTATGCGTGCTCCTGGTGCTCCTGGTGACCGTAACGGCATTGCCAATGCATTCCCAGAGGGTACACCTTATACCGACCTCTTCGTATCGCAGAACATGACCAATGCACAGAATACTGAGGCTATCTGGATTGCTATGGCTGCTCCTGACTACAGAACTCATGCTGCTAACGGTAGCCAAGGTAACCGCTCAATCACCCTTTCGCTCTCTCCTGCACTTCAGGACTACGGCGGATTGAAGGGCGACGTTGCCGGCAATGCTTATGGCAAGCCATTCTCTGAGAACGTGGCTGCTAAGTATGGCGGTGAGGCTTCTCCTTATATCCATGGTGGTACAGGTTGGGCACAGAACACCATCACCTGGGATGCTACCTATGATGTGTGGACCAAGCGTAACTTCGGTACCGAGCATGACTACCGTTATGATGAGGGCGTCAGCGTTCGTACCAAGTATCTCGTAACCAACGAGAAGCACCCTATGTATGAGAAGTATGTAGGCTGGGAGGAGATCTCTGGCTACGATGGTATCTCTGAGAACGAGCTCTCAATGTTCGGTGCTATCTTCTATAAGGAGACTCCAATGGATCAGTGGGACTGGGATACCGAGAACACTGGCTGGCCTTGGTTCTTCTTCGTACCAAAGGCTTGTCTCTATCGTAACAAGTACATCGCTCGCTCTGCTGATGCTTACCTCCTCCTCGCAGAGGCTAACCTCCGCGCAGGCAAGACTTCTGAGGCGCTTGAGGCATTGAATACTGTTCGTGCACGTTCTAATGCAAATCCTGCTTCTAGCATCGATATCCAGGTAATCCTCGACGAGCGTGAGCGTGAGCTCCTCCTTGAGGAAGACCGTTGGGCAACCCTCCTCCGCAACAAGCCAGAGGAATGGCAGAAGCGTATCATGGATTATGGTACCTACACCGCTGCTGCTTCGGCTAAGAAGTATCCTGAGGTACGTCGCTGGTCAGAGTTCCAGGGTCCTATCGAGTTCAAGAACTGGCCTATCCCACAGACCTACATTGACCTCAACACTGGTGCTGACTTCCCACAGAACCCAGGTTGGTAATCTTCCGTTATCCTTATGTGAAGGATGTGAGGGTGCAAAAACCCTCGCATCCTCCTTATCGTCTTACTAAGATAATAAAATGTGATTTTTTGAGTTATATAGTAAGAGTAAACTTATTATTAACACAACAATATTACCTATGAAGAATCAGACAATCAAAATGATTGGCGCAGCAGCACTGGCCGCTCTCTCAACCGTGCAGGTGATGGCTCAGCCTATGCTGAACGCTAACAATATCGATGAAGTTATCGCAGCGATGACCCTCGAAGAGAAGGTCGATATGCTGATCGGCTGTGGTCAGAGCTTTGGCGAAGTCAAGTTCCCTGGCACTGCTGGCCGTACCCGTGACATTCCACGCCTTGGCGTCATCTCGGCTTATCTGGCTGACGGTCCTCATCGCCTCCACATGAACAAGACCCGCGACTGGGACAGCAAGACCTACATCACCACCGAGTTCCTCTCAGAGACCAACGTAGCTGCGCTCTTCGATACTGACGCTGCTTATCAGATCGGTCAGGCCATCGGCGCTGAGGTACGTGACTTTGGTCTTGATGTGCTCCTCGCTCCAGGCGTCAACCTCATGCGCTCAAGCCTCTGTGGCCGTAACAATGAGTACTACTCAGAGGATCCTGTCCTCGCTGGTAAGATCGCTGCAGGCTACATCAACGGTATCCAGAGCCAGGGTTCAGGTACTTGCTTGAAGCACTTCGCTATCAACAGCCAGGAGACCAACCGTAACAACAACGACTCTCGTCTCTCACAGCGTGCCATCCGCGAGCTTTATCTCAAGAACTTCGAGATCGCAGTCAAGGAGTCTAACCCTTGGTCGATCATGACTTCATACAACCGCTCACAGGGTAAGTATACCTGCGAGGATCATGATCTTACTGAGACCATCCTTCGCGAAGAGTGGGGCTGGAATGGCCTCGTCATGAGCGACTGGAATGCAGGTAAGGACGCTGTTGCCAGCATCAAGGCCGGCAACGATATGCTCCAGCCTGGCCAGCCACGTCAGCGTGAGGCTATCCTCAACGCTGCTAAGGATGGCAGCCTCGACTTGGCTCTCATCGACCTCAGCGTAAAGCGCACCCTTGAGTTCGTACTCAAGTGCCACACCCCTAATGGTTATGTCTATCCTAACGAGACCGACCTCAAGTCACACGCAGCTCTCGTACGTCAGCTCGGTGCTGAGAGTATGGTACTCCTGAAGAATGCTGACAACACCCTGCCATTCAACCCTGCTGCTCACCGTGGCTTCGCTGCTAAGCGTGGCGTGGCTCTCTATGGCGTGACCAGCTATGAGATGGTTCCTGCTGCAATGGGTTTCGGTGGTACCAACGTTGGTCCATATATCGTAAGCATGGTAGAGGCTGCTCGTAATGCTGGCATGGCTCCAGATATGACCCTCGCAGCTACCTATAAGAAGCATATCGCTGAGAAGAACAAGGAGAACTATCCTAACGGCGTGCCAGCCTTCTCTATCACCGCTCCATTGCGTGCTGGTGAGTGGGTTCCAACCGCTGAGGTTCTTGCAGAGAACGTAAAGAACAATGATATTGCTATCATCACCCTGGGTCGTACCAGCGGTGAGGGTGCTGACCGTAAGCGTGAGCACTTCTTCCTCACCAATGAGGAGAAGGACCTCCTGAAGGTCGTAGCAGAGGCTTATCACAAGGCTGACAAGCGTGTCATCGCCGTCCTCAACGTCTGTGGCCCTATTGAGACTGCAGCTATCACCGAGTATGCTGACGCTATCGTCTGCGCTTTCGAGCCAGGTCAGGAGTGTGGTAACAGCATCATGGATGTCCTCACCGGTAAGGTCAATCCAAGTGGCCGTCTGCCAATGACCTGGCAGGTTGCCTTTGGCGATGCTCCTGCTGATGACAACTTCCCAGCTGACTACGTATTCGATATGAGCATGTTTGCACGTGCATATAATAAGGACGCTGCAGAGAAGGCTCAGATCACCAAGGCTCCAGAGCTCAAGCGTAACGTAGACTATACCGAGTATCAGGAGGGTATCTATATCGGTTATCGTTACTTCGATACCTTCGGCAAGGCTGTTGCCTTCCCATTCGGTCATGGTCTCTCTTACACCACCTTCGGCTACGAGATCGTTTCTTCGAGCATCAATGGCGATGAGTGCCAGATGGAGGTCAAGGTGACCAACAATGGTAGCGTTGCTGGCCGTGAGGTTGTACAGGCTTACGTCAAGGCTCCTAAGGGCAAGCTCGACAAGCCAGCTAAGGAGCTCAAGGCCTTCGCTAAGACCAAGAGCCTCGAGCCTGGCGAGAGCCAGACTCTGACCCTCAAGTGGAAGACCATGGATATGGCTTCGTTCGACGAGAAGGCTTCAGCTTGGTCGCTCGATAAGGGCAACTACGAGTTCATGGCAGCTGCTTCTTCTGCTGATGTCAAGTGCTCGGCTACTCAGAAGGTGGCTAAGGCTCGCATCGAGAAGGTTCACAATGCTATGGCTCCTCAGCAGAAGATTACTGTTCATCCTGCAGTAAAGCGTTAATTTACAAAAAATACTGAGATAATTTGGTGGGATTGCAATATTTCATTATATTTGCCCCACCAAATTACTTTCGAATCTATCTTTAATACATGAAAAAGTTAACCATGATAGCAGCGCTGGCTCTTGCAGCCGGTTCTGTGTTTGCACAGCAAAACCTCTTCGGTGCAGCTCAGGCTAAGTCGCCGGAAGTCAATCCTGATGGCACCATCACCATCCGTTTCCAGGGCCCTAAGGCCAAGTCTGTAAAGGTAGAAGGCGACTTCCTGCCAGAGCAGCTCATCGAGACTCCACAGGGCGTATGGGCCATCCATCCAGCCGTAGATCTCAAGGAGACGCAGCCAGGCCTTTGGGAGTACACCACTCCAGCTCCTGTGCCAGCCGACTACTATACCTATACATTGACCGTCGATGGCATCAAGACCGTCGATCCTGCCAATGTCTACATCAACCGCGACGTGGCTACTGTCACCAACCAGCTCATCGTCTCTCGTGAGAAAGGTGACAATGGCGACCTCTTCTCTGTCAATGACGTTCCTCACGGCACAGTCCGCACCATGTGGTATCACAGCAAGGAGCTCGGCACTGATCGTCGCATCACCGTCTATACTCCTGCTGGCTACGAGACTTCTTCTGAGAAGTATCCTGTCTTCTACCTCCTCCACGGTGCAGGTGGCGACGAGACAGCCTGGTACACCCAGGGTCGCTCTACTCAGATCCTCGACAACCTCATCGCAGCTGGCAAGGCTGAGCCAATGATCCTCGTCATGACCAATGGCAACGCTTGGGATACTGCTGCTCCTGGCGAGTCGTCTGCAGGCTTCGTACAGCCGTCTATGGCTGGTGGCAACCGTGCTAATGTCAAGGAGGCTGCTTTCGAGCTTCATTTCCCAGAGGTCATCAGCTTCATCGAGAAGAACTTCCGTTGCAAGACCGATAAGAACTCTCGCGCCATCGCAGGCCTCTCTATGGGTGGCTTCCACTCACAGGCTATCTCTCGCTACTACAACCAGAAGTTCGGCTACGTAGGTCTCTTCTCTGGTGCTACCGGTGGCGTTCAGGCTATGGGCAACCAGCCTGCTACCAGCCCTGTCTATACTCAGTTCGATGCTGATATGGCTAAGCAGTTCGCTAAGGGCAAGGCTCCTAAGCTCTACTTCATCGCTTGTGGTAAGACCGACTTCGTCCTCGGTGGCGTCAATGCGCTCCGTGCTTATATGGACGAGAAGGGTTATCCTTACGAGTGGCGTGAGTCAGAGGGTGGCCACATCTGGCGCAACTGGCGTAACTACCTTGTGGAGTACGCACAGAAGATTTTTAAGTAAGGAGACCCATCCCCCTTACCCTAGCCCCTCGGCTAAAGCCTCGTCTTCTCGCTGAAGGCTTATGAAGCCTTCTTATCGCTTCGAGGACCCGTTCGCTTCGCTAGGGAAGGGGAGTAGTTACATTTTTTGACCGAAAATACAATGAAGAAATATATAACACTTGCAGCGTGTGCCATGATGGCAATGGCTGCTAACGCTCAGCAGGCCCTCTGGGGCAAGGCTGCAGTCGTTTCTCCTGAGATCAATGCAGATAAGACCGTCACATTCCGCATTCACGCTCCTAAGGCTGTGAAGGTTGAGGTGACTGGCGATTTCCTCCCAACAACTAAGATGGAGGTTCCTGGCTTCGGCACCTTCGATGTGCCAGGCGTAGGAGAACTTAAGGAAGGTAAGGATGGCGTTTGGGAGTATACCACCGCTGGTCCTGTAGCTCCTGAGCTCTATACCTATACATTTAAGGTAGATGGTCAGACCATGATCGATCCTTCCAATGTCTATATCAACCGCGACGTCAGCAGCCTCACCAGCCTTCTCTTGGTTGATGGCAACGAGCTTACTGAGCACTTCAAGGTGAAGGACGTTCCTCACGGCACCGTCTCTAAGATCTGGTATCACTCTGATCATGAGAATATGGATCGTCGACTCACCGTCTATACTCCTGCAGGCTACGAGACTTCTGGCAAGAAGTATCCTGTCTTCTACCTGCTTCACGGCATCGGTGGCGATGAGGAGGCTTGGTACACCCAGGGCCGCGCTACTCAGATTCTCGATAACCTCATTGCAGAGGGTAAGGCTGAACCAATGATCGTAGTCATGACCAATGGCAACATCTCGCAGCACGCAGCTCCTGGCGAGGGCCCTGAGGGTATGATCCCTGTCACCATGGGTCTTCCTAAGACCATGGAGGGTACCTTCGAGACCTGCTTCCCAGAGATTGTCAAGTTCGTCGACAAGACCTTCCGCACCAAGGCTCAGAAGAAGTTCCGCGCTATCGGTGGCCTGTCAATGGGTGGCTTCCACTCTGGCAATATCTCACGTCAGTATCCTGAGATGTTCAATTATGTCGGCCTCTTCTCTGCTGCTATCGGCAAGGAGACTCCTGGCTCGGAGATCTATACCAATGTGGATGAGAAGCTCGCTACCCAGTTCAATGCTAAGAACCGTCCTGCACTCTACTACATAGCTATCGGCAACACAGACTTCCTCTATAAGGACAATATGGAGTATAAGGCTAAGCTCGAAGCTAACGGCTATCCATTCGTCTATAAGGAGACCGACGGTGGCCACATCTGGCGCAACTGGCGTATCTATCTGGATGATTTCGCGCCACGGTTGTTCAAGTAAGAACCCTCTTAGACCCTCCCCCGGCCCCTCCACAAGGGAGGGGAGTGGTTACTAATTTTTATCGATATTTCTATGAAAAAGATAATGGCTATTGCAGCTTGTGGCCTGATGGCTATGGCTGCTAACGCTCAGCAGGCGCTGTTTGGTGGTGGAGAGATCCAGTCGCCACAGATCAATGCAGACAACACTGTGACCTTCCGCATTGCTGCTCCTAAGGCTGTCAAGGTGCAGGTGAGTGGCGACTTCCTGCCAGAGACCCTCATTGACACTCCTCAGGGCAAGTGGGCCATCAATATCCCTGCTGATCTGACCGAGAAGAATGGTGTGTGGGAGTACACCACCGCTGCACCTCTCGAAGCAAACTACTATACTTATAACTTCATCGTCGATGGCAAGAAGGAACTTGACATGATGAACGTTTTCGTCAATCGTGATGTCAAGACCCTTACCAACTACTTTATCGTTACCAACGAGAAAGGTGATCAGGGAGATCTCTTCTCGGTCAACGACGTTCCTCACGGCACTGTCCGCACCTGCTGGTACGATTCTCCATCGCTCGGCATGAAGCGTCGTATGACCGTCTATACTCCAGCTGGCTATGAGGAGAGCAATAAGAAGTATCCTGTCTTCTATCTCCTTCACGGCAGTGGTGGCGACGAGGAGGCTTGGTATACTCAAGGTCGTGTCACTCAGATCCTCGACAACCTCATCGCTACAGGCAAGGCTGAGCCAATGATCCTCGTTATGACCAATGGCAATGCTTATGAGCAGGCTGCTGCTGGTCAGGTTCCTGGTGGTTTCAAGCAGCCAGAGATGGTCATGGGTGGCGTGAAGCCTGGCATGAAGGAGGCTGCTTTCGAGCTCTCTTTCCCTGATGTCCGCAAGTATGTTGAGAGCCATTTCCGCACTATCAACGACAAGAAGCATCGTGCATTGGCAGGTCTCTCAATGGGTTCTTTCCACACCGAGCATATCTCTAAGTACTACGCTGGTGAATATGGCTACATCGGCCTCTTCTCTGGTGCAAGTGCTGGCGATGGCCGTCGTGGCAAGGATGAGCCAGGCACCTGTCCTGTCTATTCTAACTTCGACGAGCAGATGGCCAACCTCTTCAGCAAGAAGAACATGCCATACCTCTACTACATCGCCATCGGTAAGACCGACTTCCTCAAGGAGGCTAACGACGGCATGCTCAAGTACATGGACGAGCACGGCTATCCTTACGAGTACCGCGAGACCGAAGGTGGCCACATCTGGCGCAACTGGCGTACTTACTTCATTGAATTCTCACAAAAAGTATTCAAGTAAAAGTTAATAAGGGTAGTGAAAGAGGAGTGAAAGAGTAGTGAAAGGGACATTACTACCAGTTGTCACTTCTCGATATCTGACACATTCGTCCCTTTCACTCCCTTTTCACTCCCCTTAAAAACCTTTTTAAACATTATAATATAATGAAAAAACTTATCATTGCTGCCGCTGCTACCACTCTTCTGGCCAGCTGCGGATCTAAGGAGCTCAAGCTTCAGGAAAACAACATCGACGAGATCGTCAAGGCCATGACCCTTGAGGAGAAGGCCGCTCTCGTAGTCGGAGTAGGTATGGACAGTGGAGAGGAAGGCCTCTCTGCAACTATCGGTGCACAGGCCGAACTCGTTCCTGGCGCTGCTGGTTCTACCCACGCTATCACCCGTCTTGGCATTCCTGCTACCGTCCTCGCTGACGGCCCTGCAGGCCTCCGTATCAATCCTACCCGTGAGGGTGACGAGCAGACTTATTACTGCACCCACTTCCCAATCGGTACCCTTTTGGCAAGCACCTGGAACCAGGAGCTCGTAGAGGAGGTTGGTAAGAGCATGGGCGAGGAGGTTCTCGAGTATGGCGCAGACGTACTCTTGGCTCCAGCACTCAACATCCATCGTAACCCACTCAACGGTCGTAACTTCGAGTATTACTCAGAGGATCCATTGATCTCTGGTAAGACCGCTGCAGCTTACGTACGTGGCGTACAGGCCAACAACGTAGGTACTTCGGTCAAGCACTTCGCTTTCAACAACCAGGAGACCAACCGTACTGGCAACGACGCTCGTATCTCTACCCGTGCTATGCGCGAGATCTATCTCAAGGGCTTCGAGATCACCGTCAAGGAGTCTGATCCTTGGACCATCATGACCTCTTATAATAAGATCAACGGTACCTACACCTCAGAGGAGAAAGACCTCGTTGAGACCGTCCTCCGTGAGGACTGGGGCTACAAAGGCGTAGTCATGACCGACTGGTACGGTGGTAAGGATGCAGTGGCTCAGATGAAGGCTGGCAACGACATGCTCCAGCCAGGTCGTCCTAGCCAGTATCACGAGATCATCGACGGTGTCAACAATGGCACACTCGACGTTGCTGACCTCGACCGTAACGTAAAGCGTATCCTCGAGTTCGTCGTTCGCACTCCACGCTTCAAGGGTTATAACTTCAGCAACAAGCCACAGCTCGAGGCTCACGCTTCTGTGACCCGTCAGTGTGCTGCTGAGGGTATGGTACTTCTTGAGAACAAGAACAACACCCTTCCACTTTCTGCCGACGTTAAGAAGATGGCTCTCTATGGCATCACCTCATACGACTTCATCGCTGGTGGTACCGGTTCGGGCAACGTCAACCGCGCTTACACTGTCAGCCTCGTTGATGGCTTGAACAATGCAGGTATCCAGGTCGACGAGAACGTCAAGGCTGAGTACATGGCTTACCAGCAGAAGTGCAAGGAGGAGAAGGAGGCTAAGGATAAGGCTGCTCGTGAGGCTGGTGACTTCATGTCATCATTCCTTCCACAGCCACTTCCAGCTGAGATCCTTCCTTCAGCAGCTTCTATCGCTGCAGCTGTCAAAGACAACGACGCTGCTATCATCACCCTCGGCCGTATCTCTGGCGAGTTCCTTGATCGTACCGTCGATAACTTCAACCTCTCTAAGGAGGAGCAGCAGCTCATCGCACAGGTCAGCAAGGCTTTCAAGGCTGCAGGCAAGAAGGTCATCGTAGTCCTCAACATCGGTGGCGTCATCGAGACCGCTTCTTGGAAGAACACTCCAGACGCTGTCCTCCTCGCTTGGCAGGCTGGTCAGGAGGGTGGCAACTCAGTTGCTGACGTCCTCACTGGCAAGCAGTCTCCTTCAGGCAAGCTCACCATGACCTGGCCTCTCTCATTCAACGATCACAAGTCTTCTGAGAACTTCCCACGCGCTGAGCAGTTCCAGCTCGATCTCAGCACCTTCATCGGTAAGGAGAGCGAGAAGCAGGAGCCACGTGAGACCTATGACTGGACCAACTACGAAGAGGGTATCTATGTCGGCTACCGCTGGTTCGACACCCAGAAGCTCCAGGTTTCTTATCCATTCGGCTACGGTCTCTCATACACCACCTTCGAGTATAGCGATGCTAAGGTTGAGAACAATGGTACCAACCTCACCGTTACCCTCAACGTCAAGAACACTGGCGCTGTAGCAGGTAAGGAGGTAGTCGAGGTTTACGTCACTGCACCTGCAGGCGCTCTCGACAAGCCAGCTCAGGAGCTCAAGGCTTATGCTAAGACCAACGCTCTCGCAGCAGGTGAGTCACAGACCGTTACCCTCACCATCCCAGTCGCTGACCTTGCTTCTTTCTCTGAGGCTGAGTCTGCATGGGTAGTTGAAGCTGGTCAGTACAACCTCCACATCGGTGCTTCAAGCCGCGATATCCGCGCTGAGGTTTCTGCTGAGGTAGCTGCACAGAAGACACAGGTCAGCAAGGTGCTTGCTACCGCTGCATTCCTTTAATAAATTCTCGCTGCGCGGTGCTGAAATACGATAAATACTATAAATATTATAAATACGTTTTTATAGTTTTATCAGTTTTTATAGTTTTTCAGCACCGCGCAGCGAATTTAATCCCCCTAAAATCATGAAAAAGTTTTTTGTATTAGCTGCTGCAACATTGTTGTTCGGCGCTACCCAGGCCCAGGAGCTCACCAACTTCAACTTCGGTGGCCGCAAGCAGGTCGTTTCTCCTGAGATCAAGGGCGACTCTGTAACCTTCCGTCTCAGCGCTAACTACGCAACTGTTGTCAAACTCTATGGTAGCTGGATGCCAAACTATACCGATCAGCTCGAGCTCAAGAAAGGTGCTGATGGCGTTTGGGAGACCACTATCGCGCTCCCAGAGCCAGAGATCTATACCTACAACTTCTTTGCTGATGGCGTATCGGTCAACGATCCTCAAAACTACATGGTGCAGCGCGATGGTACCCGTTACCTCAACATGCTTCTCGTCCCAGGCGAGCGTTCGGCCAACTACTCTGAGTGCAACCAGCGCGGTACCCTCTCATACAAGTGGTATGACTCTAAGATCCTCGGCATCAACCGTCGCGTGACTGTCTATACTCCATACGGCTATGAGAAGTCTGGCAAGAAGTATCCAGTTCTCTACCTCCTTCATGGTGCAGGTGGTGATGAGGAGGCTTGGTCATCAATGGGCCGTGCCGCTCAGATCCTCGACAACCTCATCGAGCAGGGTAAGGCTGAGCCAATGATCGTAGTTATGCCAAACGGCAACCCTAACCAGCAGGCTGCTGCTACCATGGGTCTTCCTACCACTCAGATGGATTGGCGTAATCCAGAGAACCGCAACGCATACGTCCGCAGCCTCTGTGAGGAGATCGTGCCATTCATCCAGAAGGAGTATCGCACCATCGCAAAGCCAGAGAAGCGAGCTATCGCAGGTCTCTCAATGGGTGGCGGTCACACCATCACCGCTTCGATCCTCTATCCTGAGATGTTCGACTACATCTGCCCACTCTCTGCAGCTGGTTCTGCTACTCCTGAGCAGATCGCCGCTCTCAAGAAGGCTGGTGTGAAGCTCTACTTCCTTGCTTGTGGTAAGGCTGACTTCCTCTGGGAGGGTTCTAAGAAGCTTGACGCTACACTCACCGAGCAGGGCCTCGATCATGAGTTCTATGTTTCTGAGGGTGGTCACGTATGGGCCAACTGGCGCCTCTACCTCAACACCTTCGCTCAGAAGCTGTTTAAGTAATTCATCAATCATAGACCCAGGTTACGTATTGCTTCGTAGCCTGGGTTATATTGTTCTTCTGTCAATACAGATCGACTCTTTTCATTTTTCTTATTATCAAATACGATGGGAAATAACAAATACCCTCATCTGACCAGTCCTATCACTTTGGGGCGTGTCACTTTCCGCAATCGCATGTTCTCTGCACCGATGGGTGCTACCGACATCACTGCCGATTGCTGTCCAGGTCCTCGTACACAAGGTTTTTATGAATTACGCGCCAAAGGTGGCGCAGCGTCTGTCACCGTCAGCGAATTGGTCGTACATCCTGAGACCGATGCCAGCCACATGCTGCACCTCAACCTTGAGACCGTAGGTTGTCTGCCAGCTCACGTCTTCGTTGCTGATGCCATCAAGCGCCACGGCTCCATCCCAAGTATCGAACTCTCACACTCCGGCCAGTATGCAGGAACCTACATGGCCGACAAGAATAAGAAAGCCAGCCTCTGTCAGTGGGGTCCAAGCGAAGGAACCCGTCCTGATGGTCGTCCTGTCAAGGCTTTGTCGAAGGAGCAGATTGCCGATATCGTCAAGTCTTACGCCGACGCTGCCACCCTCTGCAAGCGTGCCGGCTATGAGATGATCATGGTGCATTGCGGCCACGGCTGGCTCATCCACCAGTTCCTTTCGCCTTATCTCAATCATCGTACCGACGAGTATGGCGGTTCATTGGAGAACCGCATGCGCCTCTGTCTCGAAGTCCTTAAGGCTGTCCGCGAGGCCGTTGGCCCAGGATTCCCTATCGAGGCACGTATCAGTGGCAGTGAGCTCTTTGATGGTGGTTATGGCATTGAAGATGGTATAGAGATCGCTAAGGCCATCGAGCCTTGGGTCGATATGATCCACGTTTCTGCCGGTTCTTATCAGTTCGGTTTCTTCAACACTACACCTCCGATGTTCGATCCTCACGGCGTCAACGTCTGGCTGGCTGCCGAGATTAAGAAGCACGTCACCAAGCCAGTGGCTACCATTGGTGGCTTGAGCGACCCTGCACAGATGGAGGAGATCATCGCCTCTGGCAAGGCCGACGTCGTCTATATGGCGCGTCAGTTGCTCGCCGATCCATTCCTGCCACAGAAGGTTATGGCTCAGCAGGATGACCGCATTATCCGCTGTCTCCGCTGCTATACCTGCATGGCCGAGCGTCCTGTCACCTTCACCCGTCGTTGCGCCGTCAATCCGGTCATCGGCCGTGAGATCGAAGGTATGGAGGTCACCCCTGCCGCTCGCAGCAAGAAGGTTATCGTCGTAGGTGGTGGCGTAGCAGGCCTCAAGGCCGCTCATACCGCTGCACTCCGTGGCCACAAGGTCATCCTGTGCGAGAAGTCCGACGCCGTAGGTGGCATCCTCAAGTCCGAACAGGCTATACCTTTTAAATATGAGATGTATCAGCTCGGTCCAAGCCTTGAGCGTCAGTGTCTCGACGAAGGCGTTGAGATCCGTCTCAACACCACCGTCACTCCTGAATATCTTGAGACCGAGAAGCCGGATGCAGTGATCCTCGCCGTAGGTTCTACGCCTCTGGTGCCGAATCTCCCTGGCATTGATGGCGACAACGTGGTCATCGTCAACAACTACTACCTCGACAAGGACAAGGTCGGCGATGAGGTCGTCGTCCTCGGTGGTGGTCTCGCTGGCTGCGAATGTGCTGTGCATCTCGGTATGGAAGGCAAGAAGGTACACCTCGTGGAGATGCGCGACACGCTGGCTCCTGACTGCAACATCCGTAACCGTCCGATCCTCATGCGCAAGGTGGCTGAGTTCACCACGGCTCACACCGAGTACGCCGGCCTCCGCATCACTCCTGAAGGCGTCATCTGTCGCGACAAGGAAGGCCAGGAAGTCCTCGTGCCAGGCAAGACCGTCATCTGCGCTGTCGGCCAGCGTGCCAACCGCAAGGATGTCGACGCGCTCCGCTTCTCGGCTCCATACGTCCGCGAGGTCGGCGACTGTGTACGTCCTGCCAACATCACCAAGGCCATCTATGAAGGCTATCATGCGGCTCTTGACATTTAATTTTTTTACACGAATTATCATGAATGGTCATGAATTTTTCATTAATAATAATTTATGATTCAATTCGTGATAATTCATGATAATTCGTGTTATAAAACTCCCCCTTATCATGAAAAAATTTCTTTCATTTGCCATTGCTACATTGTGTGTTAGTGCAGCCATGGCCCAGCAGGCCCTCGGCCCCGGTACCGGCATCATCTCCCCAGAGATCAACGCCGACAACTCCGTCACCTTCCGCTACGTCAACCCTAAGGCCATCACCGTGCAGGTCACCGGCGACTTCCTGCCATCGCAGGAGATCGACATCCCTGGCGGCGGCAAGTACGCTCTTCCCGGCAAGGCCGACCTCGTGGAGAAAGACGGCGTCTGGACCTTCACCTCACAGCCACTCAAAGGCGACTTCTACTCGTATAACTTCGTCGTCGACGGCCAGCGTAGCCTCGATCCCTCGAACGTGTATCTGAGCCGCGACATCGCCACCTTCACCAACACCTTCACCATGAGTACCGAAGCCGGCGATCCTGGCCACTACTACATGACCAACAACGTGCCACACGGCACCCTCACCAAGGTCTGGTACGACAGCGACAACGCCAAGATGGATCGTCGCCTCACTGTCTATCTCCCAGCCGGTTACGAGCAGAATAAAGGCAAGAAATATCCTGTCTTCTACCTCCTCCACGGCTCGGGTGGCGATGAGAACGCGTGGTCAGAGCTCGGTCGCGCTTCGCAGATCCTCGATAACCTCATCGCAGAGGGTAAGGCCGAGCCGATGATCGTCGTGATGCCAAACGGTGTGGTACGCAATCCTTCGGCTCCTGAGGTTAATGAGACCAACATGTTCCAGCCGACGATGACCAACAGCCGCGATCAGGACACCCGTCCGTTCGAGGATGAGTTCCCTGTGATCCGCAAGTTCATCGAGAAGACCTATCGCGTCAAGACCGGCCAGTACAACACCGCCGTCGCAGGCCTCTCGATGGGTGGCCGTCACTCGTTCGCCATCTCGCGCCGCTACCCGGGTACCATCGGCTACGTCGGCATGTTCTCTGGCGCTGGCAGTGGCCCTGACAACGAGAAGGAGCTCGCCGCTCTCTTCGCCGCCAAGCCTAAGCTCTACTGGATTGCTGTCGGTTCGGCCGATGGCGTCAAAGTCTCCGCTTCCGCTCTCCGCGACTATTGCAATGAGAAAGGTTATCCTTGCGAATACTACGAGTCAGACGGTGGCCACATCTGGAAGAACTGGCGCACCTACCTCACGATCTTCGCACAGAAACTGTTTAAGTAATTCTCACTGAAATAAGGTATCCCGGTGATTCCGGCGATACCTTCCGTGATGCAAGAAGGTATCCCAGTGATTCCTGCGGTACCTTCCGTGATGCAAGAAGGTATCCCAGTGATTCGGGCGATACCTTCCGTGATGCAGGAAGGTATCATAGAGATCACTATTGTACCTTGTTATAACAAAAAAGGTCTTGGACGGTTTCGTCCAGGACCTTAATCTATATATGAAGGAATTAAATTATTTCGACAACTCATCGATGACCTTGATGTTGGCCTCACGGAGCTTCTCGCAAGCCAGTGAGAGGTTCTTGCTGAACTCTTCGAAGGTCTCAGCGCCGCTGTCGCAGAGGTCGGTAACGGACTTGACGAAGAGGATCGGCGTCTTGAAGAGCGAACAGACGAAGGCGACGGCTGCACCTTCCATGTCCTTGAGTTCGCCGTGATTCTCCTGGATGATCTGGAGGTCGCATGGCTGCATGTCAAGGCTACTACCGGTGGTGACCTTACCCATCTTCAAGCCAAGCTTCTCGGCCAGAGCGGTAGCGCCTTCCCAGACAGGATAGTTGCCGAGCGCCTGTGTTCCCCAAGCGTCGTCGCCAGGGACACGTCGGTCATGGAACATCACAGCGTTGCCAAGATAGACATCGCCGATATGCGCGTCATTGGCCTTAAAAGCGCCACAGGTGCCACTGTTGATGACGAGGTCAGGAGAGAGCTTCTGGATGGCTGAGAGCGTGGCTACAGCCGCGGCTTCGCATCCTACGAGGTCACTGCCATGCTGCTGGCCATTGAGGACGATACTGAGCGTCGCACCATTGACTTCGGCTTGATAGAGCTTGCAGGGGAGAGGAGCAAAGAAGCCTTCGACCTCCTTGACACCATAATGTTCGATGAATGGCTGAGCCTCGGCCTGCATGGCCACTACGTAACAGATATTTTTCATTAGAACTCAGAAGTAAAGTGGAACTTGATGTGCGGGAAGTCCTGCTGTGCCATCTGCAGCACGTAGCCACTCTCGGCGAGGAAGACGTCACGACCATCTTTGTCGACCGCCATGAACTGCATCTTGCGACGCTTGAAGTCCTTGAGCTCGGCCTCGTCGTCGCTCTGCATCCAGCAAGCCTTATAGAGTTTGATTGGTTCCCAACGACACTTGGCATTATACTCGTGTTCCAGACGGAACTGGATGACTTCGAACTGCAACTGTCCGACAGTACCGATGACCTTGCGACCATTGAACTGGTTGGTGAAGACCTGTGCCACACCCTCGTTGGTGAGCTGTTCGATGCCACGTGCCAACTGCTTGGCCTTCATAGGATCTGCGTTCTCGATGTACTTGAAGAGCTCTGGAGAGAACGAAGGAATGCCACGGAAGTTGAGCGCCTCGCCAGAGGTCAGCGTATCGCCAATCTTGAAGGTGCCACCAGAATCTGGCAGACCTACGATATCGCCAGGATAAGCCTCGTCGACGACTTCCTTCTTCGAAGCCATGAAGCAGGTAGGAGCGGAGAATCGCATCTTCTGATCGAGGCGGATATGCTTGTACCAAGCGTTACGCTCGAACTTGCCAGAACAGATCTTGACGAAGGCGATACAAGAGCGGTGGTTAGGATCGATGTTGGCGTGGATCTTGAAGACGAAGCCTGAGAAGCCTTCCTCCTCTGGCTTGACCTGACGTTCGACGGTCTGGATAGGACGTGGCGATGGAGCGATCTTGCAGAAACAGTCGAGCAACTCCTTCACACCGAAGTTGTTGAGCGCCGAACCGAAGAAGACTGGTGCCAACTGGCCGTCGAGATAAGCCTGCTGGTCGAAATCAGGATAGACGCCAGAGAGGAGCTCTACGTCTTCGCGCAACTGATCAGCGTCACGCTCTCCGACACGAGCATCGAGCTCAGGATCGTCGAGGCTCTGGATAGCTACGCTCTCAGAGATGGTCTGCTTAGAAGGCGTGTAGAGGTTGAGGCTCTGCTCGTAGAGGTTGTAGACACCCTTGAAGCGCTCACCGATATTGATTGGCCAGGTCATCGGACGGCAGTTGATGTGCAGCTCGCTCTCGAGTTCGTCGATGAGGTCGAAAGGATTCTTACCCTCACGGTCCATCTTGTTGATGAAGACGATGACAGGAGTGTTGCGCATACGACAGACCTCCATGAGCTTACGTGTCTGGCTCTCGACACCCTTGGCACAGTCGACCACGATGATGACCGAATCGACGGCGGTGAGGGTACGGAAGGTGTCCTCCTGGAAGTCCTGGTGACCTGGAGTATCGAGGATGTTGATCTTATATTCCTTGCCTTCGAGCTCATATTCGAACGACATGACAGAGGTGGCAACCGAAATACCACGCTGACGTTCGATCTCCATGAAGTCCGAAGCTGCAGTCTTCTTAATCTTATTGCTCTTGACGGCACCAGCCACGTGGATTGCACCACCGAAGAGCAGGAGTTTCTCGGTCAAGGAGGTCTTACCTGCATCAGGGTGTGCGATGACGGCGAAGGTGCGTCGCTTATTGATTTCGTCTGTAAGTTGGCTCATATTTTGTATAGCGTCTAAAAATTTCGAGCGCGAAAATAATAAATAATGTGGAGATGACAAAGCGTTTATGCCAAAAAGTGCCTGCGAATGCATTGATTCGTAGGCACGTCTGGTCTTTTGCAATACGAGAATACTAATTTACAGCCAGATAATCGGCTCCTGACCGTGGCTGATGAGGTACTGGTTGGCTTTGGCGAAATGTCCACATCCCATGAAGCCACGATAGGCGGAGAGAGGCGATGGATGAGCCGTCTCAAGTACCAGATGACGCTTACGGTCAATGAACTTGCCTTTCTGTTGCGCGTAGCTACCCCATAGCAGGAACACGAGATGTTCGCGCTGTGTGGCCAACGCCTGGATGGCTGCATCGGTGAACGTCTCCCATCCTTTGCCTTGGTGACTACCGGCTTGTCCGGCCTGTACGGTGAGCGTGGCGTTGAGGAGGAGGACGCCTTGATCGGCCCAACCTGTCAGATCTCCACAATTAGGAAGCGAGGTAGAGCGAGGTGCCTGCGGAAAGGTCGTACCGTAAGCTCCTGGCTGGCTGTATTCGTCGTAGAGTTCCTTGTAGATGTTCTGGAGCGAAGGCGGTGGCTGGATACCTTGCTGCACGCTGAAACACAAGCCATGCGCCTGATTAGGACCGTGGTAAGGATCCTGTCCGAGGATGACGACCTTGACTTTGTCAAACGGTGTGCGATTGAAGGCCTCGAAGATCTTCTTGCCAGGAGGATAGCATACGCTCGTCTGGTATGCATTCCTGACAAACTTGGTCAGGATCTCGAAATACGCGCTGTCAAACTGTGGCTGCAGCACCTGTTGCCAGGAAGGTTCTATCTGTACGTTCATTTTGTTGCTCTGTTTATGACTGCAAAAGTACGTAGTTTTTATCAAAAAACCAAAAATTAGGAATGAAAATTTGGATATATCGCAAATTAGCCCTATCTTTGCGCCGCTATCAAAGAAAAAGGACCCATAGTTCAATGGATAGAATAAAGGATTCCGGTTCCTTCGATTACGGTTCGACTCCGTATGGGTTCACGAAATAGGGAAAAGGGAAAAATGAAAAAGGAAAAATAGTGTTAACCTATTATTATTTAAATGTGGAAATGGCAAAATGGCTATTTCTACATTTTATTTATGGTTGTATCTCTTATTTTTCCCTTTTCCTTTTTCCCTTTTCCCTAATATTTTCTATCTTTGCACCCGCGTTTCGGCAAATTCGGACGGTCAAGGCCAGAGAAAAGCGCTGACGCATTATTAATATTTTACAACTTAAGGTTCAAATTAAAATGAATCATTACGAAACCGTTTTCATTTTGACTCCCGTTTTATCTGATGCACAGGTAAAGGAAACGGTAGAAGCTGTAAAGGCTGAGCTCGCTAACGATGGTTGCACCCTCGTTAATGAGGAGGCTTGGGGTATGAAGAAACTTGCTTACCCTATCGAGAAGAAATCAACTGGCTTCTACTTCTTCATGGAGTTTGATGGCGAGGGCACTGCTGTCGCTAAGCTCGAGACTTATTTCCGTCGCACCGACCGTGTGATCCGTTTCATGACCGTCAAGAACGAGAAGTACGCTGCAGAGTATGCTGCTAAGCGTCGTTCGCTCAAGGCATCTAAAGAGGCATAATCATGGCAGAGAATACAGAAATCCGTTACCTGACCCCAGTGTCAGTTGATGTTAAGAAGAAGAAGTATTGCCGTTTCAAGAAGAGTGGCATCAAGTATATCGACTACAAGGATCCTGAGTTCCTCAAGAAGTTCTTGAACGAGCAGGGTAAGATCCTCCCACGTCGCATCACCGGTACTTCTTTGAAGTTCCAGCGTCGCGTTGCTACCGCTGTTAAGCGTGCACGCCAGATCGCTCTCCTTCCTTACGTTTGCGATATGATGAAGTAATTATTAACCAAGTAAATTTTAGACACGAATTATGAAGATTATTCTGATTGAAGACGTCCAGAACCTTGGTTATAAGGACGACGTTGTAGAGGTTAAGAACGGCTACGGCCGCAACTATCTCCTCCCTACTAAGAAGGCTATCCTCGCTACCGAGTCAGCTCTCAAGCAGCTCGCTGAGAAGCAGAAGCAGCAGGCTAACAAGATGGCTAAGATCAAGGCTGACGCTGAGGCTCTCGCTGAGGC